>JAZUAL010000001.1:0-3902 GCA_045637925.1 Acutalibacteraceae bacterium
ACTTTTAAATCAATTTACTCTTATGAATTTACAAAAGTATATGGACCTCTCGGATATAGAACCTCCTCTTATTTTTCAAACACCAATGAATATGACCGAATTATGGCAAAAGCAGAAGACCAAAAAGAACGTCGTCATGCATATGAAGCCTATTTGAAACACTTTCTTGACGATTTAGACCAAGACATACCTTTATGGGCATACATAGAATTACTCACTATATCAGACATTTCCTGTCTATATTCCATATCCGAACACAACATCAAAGTCGCTGTAGCAAACGCTATGGGACTTAATTTTAATCGTGGTCCCGAACTTTTGGGCAAATTCATGCATAGCATGACAATTATCAGAAATCTTTGTGCCCATGGCAGCCGATTATACAATCGCCTATTTGAACGTAAACCTTCGCTTAATAAGAAAGATTTTTCATTATTACGAAAAATGCCCGATGGTACAAAAGACAACTCTCATTTATTTGGCTTTATCTTAATTGCAAGAAGACTTCTCAAACCAAATGAATTTTTTTCTTTAAAAAAGGAAATTGTTGAATTAAATAAAAAATATCCTTTTGTAGATTTGAAACACTATGGTTTTTGTGATAATTGGAAAGATATACTGTAATATTTATTTATATAATTACATATAATAAAAATTGACTTCTCCTACGAGCTTTTATTAGCGCAATACTGTAGGCGGTCTGTTAGCGGAGATAGAAATATCTCCGCTTTTCATTTCAGCTATAAACATTAAAGGTGAGATTAAAGCCTCGCTTTTTTATATATCAAGCCAAAATGAGCTGATTTTCGTCAAATATTTCTCAGATTTTTATTCGCGGGGTTTTCGAGTACCTCGCCGTTGCTCGTAAATCTTGAGCCATGACAGGGACAATCCCAACTGTGCTCTTGCGGATTCCATTTAAGCGCGCATCCAAGGTGGGTGCAGCGCTTTTTTGTTGGCGTTATAAGATTTGCTACCGAGTGTGCGCCGTTTACTAACAACTGTGGCTTTAAAATACTCCGCGAGGGGCTGAAAACCTCGGCGTATTCGTTTTTTACACCGCTCACCGCATCGGCAAGCAACCCTGCCGATACCATAGCTCCCGTCATACCCCATTTGTTAAAGCCTGTGGCGACATAAACATTTGGTGTGTGTTTTGAATAATTGCCGATGTATGCCATACCGTCAAGACTCATACAGTCCTGAGCTGCCCAGTGATATTGCTCGGTAGCATCGGGATAGTTTTCCTTGGCAAACCGCCGCAACTCTGCCCATCCGCCGCCTTTACTTCCCGTTCGGTGACTGCCGCCGCCAAGTAAAAGCCACTCGCCATAGTTTCTGAAAGATAGCCCTGTTTTTTCCTCATCAACATACATACCGTTCAGACTTTCGGCGCCCTTTAGCCCCAAAACATAAGAACGGTGCTGATATAGCTTTAGAAAATAACTGCCGTGTAGGTTTAAAAACGGGAAATGGGTTGCAACAATAATTTTCTCGGCGGTTATTGTGCCTCGCTCAGCAAAAGCCACGTTGTCTTCAACCGACAAAATTCTTGTGTTTTCATATATATTAAGCCCTCTCGAAATCCCCGATAAAAATTTCATAGGATTAAACTGCGCCTGATTCGGACATTTCACCGCTCCCGCTATTTTAAAGGGTAATTCTGTGATATCGCAAAAGGAAGCCTTATAACCTATTTTTTCTAAGGCGGTTATTTCATCTTCACATTTTTTGCGGTCGGTTAGAGAATAAACATAGTTATCCCTATGTTCAAAATCACAGTCTATACCCTCACACAATTCTTCATACTTTATAAGTGCTTTTTTATTTGCTGCCAAATATCCTGCCGCTATATCTTTGCCGAAAGAGCTTAGCAATTTATCATAAATCAACCCGTGCTGAAAGGTTATTTTACCTGTGGTATTTTTTGTTGTACCAAAGCCTGCCTTTTCACCCTCGGCAACAACACATTCTATTCCCTTTTCTTTTAAAAAGCGGGCGGTTAAAAGCCCCGCCAGTCCACCGCCTATTATCAGCACATCGGTTTTTATATCCCCCGAAAGACTTGGAAATTCCCTTGCGTTCATATCCCTTTGCCATACAGATTTGTTCATTTTTATTCACCCACATTTATTTTTGAATATAAATTTAAAAATATCCAAAATTTCGATTGCTATTATTAATATGTTGTGTTAAAATATTCACATAAATTTTAAGAGGTGTTTATATGAAAACCGTAGTGTCTGTTATAGGTAAGGATGCAGTTGGTATAATTTCAAAGGTCAGCGCTGTTTGTTCTGAATGTAATGCTAACATTGTGGATATAACACAGTCCGTTTTGCAGGATATGTTTGTAATGGTGATGCTCACCGAAATTAAGGACCTTAACTGTGCCTTTGCAGAATATTCTGATAAAATGAAAAAGCTCGGCGAAGAAAATTCTCTTGATATCCGCGTTATGCACGAAGATGTTTTTAATTCTATGCATCGAATTTAAGAGGTAGTATTGAATGATAAATATTAATGATATAATGGAAACCATAAATATGATTTCCGAAGAAAATCTTGATATCAGAACCGTTACAATGGGTATTTCTCTGCTTGACTGCGCTGACAGTGATATTGATAAGGCTTGCGAAAAGGTTTATAACAAAATCACACGCCTTGCGGGTAATCTTGTAAAGGTTGGCGAAGATATAGAAAGGGAATACGGTATTCCGATTATAAATAAGAGAATTTCGGTAACCCCTATAGCTATGCTTGTTGCCGCTTCGGGCGGTGACCCTGTGAAGTATGCAAAAGCTCTTCAAAGGGCTGCAGTTACTACAGGAGTTAACTTTATCGGCGGATATTCAGCCCTTGTTCACAAAGGCTTTGCCGCAGGTGACGAGGCGCTTATCCGCTCTATCCCCGAAGCATTATCAGTAACAAATAATATCTGCTCTTCGGTAAACATCGGTTCAACCAAGGCGGGCATTAATATGGACGCTGTAAAGCTTATGGGTAAAATTGTTCGCGAGGCAGCAGAAATCACAGCCGACCGTGACTGTATCGGTTGTGCAAAATTGGTGGTATTCTGCAATGCGGTTGAGGATAATCCGTTTATGGCAGGCGCTTTCCACGGCGTTGGCGAGCCCGACTGCGTAATCCACGTGGGTGTTTCGGGTCCCGGTGTTGTTCAGGCGGCGCTTAAAAAATGCCCTGACGGTGACCTTGGCGCACTTGCCGAAATAATCAAGCGCACAGCCTTTAAAATCACCCGTATGGGTCAGCTTGTGGGCACAGAGGCTTCCCGCAGACTTGGTGTTCCTTTCGGTATAGTTGATTTATCCCTAGCCCCAACCCCCGCTGTTGGAGACTCGGTTGCACACATTTTAGAGGAAATGGGACTTGAGACCTGTGGCACTCACGGTACGACCGCCGCTCTTGCAATGCTTAACGATGCAGTTAAAAAGGGTGGCGTTATGGCTTCATCCTATGTTGGAGGTCTTTCGGGCGCATTTATTCCCGTATCCGAGGATGCAGGTATGATTGCCGCCGCGCGTTCGGGCGACCTTGAGCTGTCAAAGCTTGAAGCTATGACAGCGGTTTGCTCAGTAGGTCTTGATATGATAGCTATTCCTGGCGAAACACCTGCCGAGGTAATTTCGGGAATTATTGCTGACGAAGCGGCTATCGGTATGGTAAACTCCAAAACCACTGCGGTGCGCGTAATCCCAGCTATTGGCAAGAAGGCCGGCGAAACCCTTGAATTTGGCGGACTTTTAGGCTCAGGGCCTATTATGAAGGTTAACCTCACAAAAAGTCCTAAAAAGTTCATTGACAGAGCGGGCAGAATTCCAGCCCCATTGCAAAGCCTTAAAAATTAAAACGATATATAAAAAAAGACTATTCCATAAAAT
>JAZUAL010000002.1:0-26830 GCA_045637925.1 Acutalibacteraceae bacterium
TTGTAAAAATATCTGTTATAATATGTCTACCTTAATTTGATATGCCGCTTTCGGAATCTTCACTTCCGTTGGCGGCGTGTTTATTTTTTGTATTCCTCATAAGCTGTCAGGCGGTGCATCCTCTAAATATTGCAGTCCTTCTGGATGCAGCCGATAATGCTCTGTCATAACCCTTTTAAGCCTCTCGGTGCGTTCCTTGTCCCACCGGGCACGCTCTTCGGGCGTTAAATCTTCAATACGCTTTGTACTGCCATCAGGCATAATCAAAAACCCCACAACTTTTAAAGGTTGCCTCTTAGCCATTACTCAATCCCTCCTTCCAATAAATATTTAATAACTGCTTTGTCCTATACGTCTATAACCTGCACTCGCTATCCTTAACCTTGCTTTTGGTATTAGGACAGCATTTATTATACGCGTAACACCTTTTGCAAAAAGCAGTATGTGAATCAGGCGTATAATTGGTCGACCTGCTCACATGCTCCTTGGGTCTATCCTTTACCTTCTTGTCCTTTTTCAATTCTTTCACCTCCTGCTATTAATCCGCTCCCAGTGTTGCAAAATTAATTAAATTGCCACACCAAGCACCGCCGAAATTGCCTTAGCTACGTTCTCGCTCTTTTCCCTACTTGGAATATCAGCAAAAAAAGCGTTAATTGTTGAGGTTTTAAATCCTGTTTCAGCCGCTAAGCTTTTATTGGTCATTCGCCTTAGCCTCATTTCACGCTTGCAATCGGCAATAAAAACTTCATACAAATTTATCCCTCCTTTAAATTTCCTTGCTTGTCAAAACCACTTGACAAAAGTGTCTAAAAAGTGTACTATGTACTTGCGACAGTTATCATAGTATGTACTTTTATAACCTTTTATCTGATGTTACTACTGGGCATTGGTGCACAAGTGCCTTGTATTAGTATAATTACTGGCCTTAGGGGGTGATGCATTATGATAAAGTTTATAAAAATAATTCTTGATACTTTTGAATTATTTGAAGACTTTTCAATGTTACTACCCTGTCTCGTTCCGCTTCATCATAGCGGCCGCAGTAACGTCAGGCGTGTTGGCATACACAACGAACTGCTTGCAATGTAAATCGGGTGTTTTCCGGTGGATGTGGTTGAACACCATATCACCTCAATATATCCTTACATTGTAAAAACGAGCTTATGCCCAACCGTTACCGAGTGAAAACACCGCTCGGCTTCGGTTGTACTCTATCTGTCAAGCAGTTTTGACAAGGTTATATTAGCACAAGAAACTTGTGCTGTCAATTTAAAAGTGAAAATTTTTTTAACTTTATACAATTTAAACAAAAGGAAAGTGAATTTTATGTGTACTTTAGAAATGATAATCAACCTTCTAAAGCAACAAGGCAAAAAACAGAAAGACTTGACTGATTATTTAGGGCTCACCAAAAACACCTTTACTAATTGGAAAGGTGGAACAAGTGAATCTTACAAAAAACACCTCCCTCAAATAGCAGATTTTTTTAATGTTTCCGTTGATTATCTGCTTGGAAAAGAAAAAAGCCCCACCGCTAATGGCGATGAGACCTTGATGTTTGCCCTTTATGGCAACGATAATAAGGACGTAACCCCTGCAATGCTTGAAGATATAAGAAATTTCGCGCAATATGTTAGGGAAAAGGAAAGGAACAAAACTAATGGAACTGGAAAACCTATATAATATTGCGCAAAATGATAATATCGGTGTTTACGCATTCGATTTAAAAGAATGTGAGAGTCTATCCCTCTTAGACAGCTGTAACTGCTTTATAGCAATAGACCCTCATAAAATAGAAAGCCGAGCCGATGAAAAGGTAAAGCTCGCCCACGAGCTCGGCCATTGTGAGACGGGCTCATTTTATAACGCCTATTCCCCTTTTGATATCCGCTCCAAGCACGAGCACACAGCTGATAAGTGGGCAATAATGCAACTTATCCCCGAGAAAGAACTTAAAAAAGCCTGTAAATACTGCCGAAACCGTTGGGAACTCTCCAACCACTTCGGCGTTACCGAAGACTTTATGCAAAAGGCTTTGGATTTTTATAAAAAGTGAGAGATATAAAATGGAGAATATTGAATCAAATAAAAATAATGTTTGTAAAAATTGTGGCATAGCCTTAATTTCAGGGGAAGAAGAACTATGTTTTAGATGTTGGCTAAATCAAGAAACAAAAAGATTAGAGCAAGAAGAAAATAAAAAACAGCCTTCTTCAAGTGAAAAAACTGATAAAGAGTCACCACAAATAAAACCAAAAAAAGAAAAACCTTCCTTTTTAGATATAGGGTGTTCAATTTTTGCAATTATCGGTATAATAATTATTCTTCTTTGCACCATGGATTATGTAATTGATTTTTTAAAAAACTTTATAGATACTTCAAAAATTATTGGTGATGGAAATATACTAATAGGAATTATTATACTCCCCTTAGCTATATGGGGTGGTATTCAAATGTTTAGAGGTTTCTGCGAAATGTGCGATAGCAGAAAAATCGATTCTGCACTATCATTCATATTTACAATCCTCGGATATATCGCATTATTTTATATTTTAACACAATTATAATATCAAAAAGGTGAAAGAATTGAAAACAGCAGCAGCTTATATAAGAGTATCAACAGATGATCAGCTTGAATACTCCCCTGATAGTCAGCTTAAGGTAATTCAGGACTATGCCGAAAAGAACGATATTATCCTTTTAGAAGATTGCATCTTTATGGAAGATGGCGGTAAATCGGGTAAAAGCATAGCGAAACGTGATAAATTTTTAGAGCTTATAGCTCTTTCTAAAAAGAAGCCAAAACCATTTGATATGATTTTGGTATGGAAGTTCAGCCGTTTTGCCCGTAATCAGGAAGAGGCTATTACCTTAAAGTCTATGCTTAAAAGAAATGAAATTGAGGTAATCTCTATTTCAGAACCGCTCCCCGAAGGTCCCTTTGGTGATTTGGTAGAGAGAATTATCGAGTGGACCGACTCATATTATCTTGTGAACCTTAGCCAGGAAGTAAAACGTGGTATGAAAGAACGTGCCGGCAGAGGTGAGCCTGTATCTCCCCCGCCCATTGGTTACGATTCTAAAGATGGAAAATACATACCCAACTCTGATGCAGAGTATGTCAAAAATATTTATGCTGATTATCTCGGCGGTTTAGGGCTTAGAGCTATAGCGGTAAAATACGGCAATTTAGGAATGCGTACAACACGCGGAAATCTCCCGGATAATCGCTGTATAGAATATATGTTACGCAATCCTGTATATACAGGCAAAATCCGTTGGAGTATTGACGGTCGCGCCGCATCCACGAGACATTATGATAACCCAAATATAATGATAACACCTGGCAAGCACCAACCAATTATTACCGAAGAACAGTTTGCAGAGGTACAACAGAAACTTAATGAACAAAAAAGAATGTACGGTAAATATCAACGACCCGAACAACATATAGATTGGATGCTTAAAGGCCTTGTCCGTTGTTCTGACTGTGGTGCTACTTTAATTGCTATCAGTACAAAATCCCCCTCGCTTCAATGTCACAATTATGCGCGAGGCACCTGTAAAACCTCACACAGCATTACTATAGCCAAAGCCAACGCCGCAATTATAGATTATCTTGAAAATGCCGCAATAACGGGTGATTTCAATTTCGTTTCTGCCGACGGCGAACAAAGAAAGGATTCTGCAACCGACTACAGCAAGCTTATCGAGAATGAAAAAATCAAACTAAAAAGAATAACTTTGGCTTACCAAAACGGTATTGATACTTTAGAGGAATATAAAATCAACAAAGCCAAAATTATAAAAAACATAGAAAACTTAGAAAAAATGGATAGGCGAAAACCCGAACCGAAAATAGATGCGGAAGCATACCGCAAAAAAATATTTGAAGTTCTAAAAATTATTAAACATCCAAAACAAAAAGAATTAGATAAAAATAAAGCTCTGCGGTCCATAATTCAAAAAATAGTATTCAACAAACCTAAAAACACCTTCGAGGTATATTTTTATTAATCTTACTATATCTTTTTGCACTATGCACCGCCATATTGACTTATAATTATTTGAGCGTATTTTGGATTTGGATTTTTAATGTTTACAGGATACTGTAATTTTTTCTCGTATTTCCACATGCTCTAACCCTCCATAAAATTATTTTCCCAAGGCCATGGGCCATCTAACCATTTCCAACAATCCGAAGTAGGTGCATCGCAGGTGTCGATTATTAATTTACCATAGCGCTCTTCGTATGCCATTACCATCTGTATCCTTTTTTTACGGTATTCATCTATTAAAGTCATTGCTTTTTTGTTAGTAGGATGCGTATCTAAAAATAATACTAATTCGTGAATAGCAAAGTCGTATGCGAAAATTTTTCTTTTAAGATCAGCCTTACTCATCTCTTCATACCTCCATAAAAAGGTTTATCAAGATTTGGAAATAATGTTCCACTACAATATGCTGTTTCGTTTGGATACACACTATCTAATGGTTGCATATCAACAAATGCCATGGTAAGAATTCCATTATTTGTATTTCGGGGACTATCTACGCAGTAATCAGTGTTTATACATTCAGGTATCATACCCATAGGTCCTTGCGTATTTTCGCAGTCGGCAGACTGGATATTTTCTTTTAGCATCTGATTTAAATCATAAATTCGTCTTTGCATTTGCCTTTCTCCTTTGTTTCTTATTTCAACCGCATAAGTCAAAAAGAGTTTTTTATAATCTTATATTAGAACGCGGTTGTCCTTTAACATACTATTTTAAAAACATAAAAAAGTTACAATAAAAAATGTTATGATTTTGTTAAGAAATAGTTGCAATTGTTAATTTATTTCTCTTTTTTTGCATAAAACATTGTAATTTATTGAAATTAAATATATAATAAATATATATGGGCAAATTTGTTAATTTTTTCTCAATCTTTCAAAATTACCCAAAAAATACGTAATTTTTTTACCTTTGAGGGAGGTGCGTCAAGGATTATGGAAATTCCAAATGCATTAGTAGTTGCGTTAGGTGTTGGTATCGTTTTTATAGGTCTTATATGTATAATCATTCTTTGTAAAATAATGAGTGCTGTATGCATGATAGCACAAAAAAATAATGATACTAAGTCTACCACAAGCACAGCAACCCCTGTTGCCTCTGCTGTTGCGCAACCCATTCAAAACCGTCAGGAGATTATCGCCGCTATTTCTGCTGTATTAGCTGAAGAGCTAGGCACAGATATTTCCGCAATCAGAATTCTATCATTTAAAAAAATTTAAAAGAAAAGGTGTTATTAAAATGAAAAAATATAATGTTACTGTAAACGGTACTGCTTATGAAATTACCTTAGAGGTTGTTGATGCTGCTGACGTTAAAACAACTACTGCTCCAGCACCCGCTGCAACTCCTGCTGCAGCACCTGTCCCTGCTCCAGTTGCTGCTCCCGCTGGCGGCGAAACAGTTGCTGCTCCTATGCCCGGAAACATCCTTGCTGTTAACGTACAGAATGGCGCTACTGTTAAAAAGGGTGATGTTCTTATGATTCTTGAAGCTATGAAAATGGAAAACGAGATTATGGCTCCCTGTGACGGTACTATCGCATCTGTTAATGTTACCAAAGGTTCAACCGTTGAAACCGGGGCCGCTCTTTGCGTTATAGCTTAATTTTAATTTTTAAATATTTTAAGGAGAATTAAAATGGAAGCTATTTGGAATTTCATTGAACAAACCGGCTTTTATATGCTTATAAACGGTTTTATTTCGAATGGTGGCTGGAAGAATTTAATAATGATCGCTGTATCACTATTACTCTTATGGCTAGCTATTAAAAAGCAATTCGAACCGCTTTTGCTTATCGGTATTGCATTTGGTATGTTACTTACTAACCTCCCCGGTGCAGATATGTATCACGGTGAATTATGGGCCAAATTTATGGCGCACGAAATCGGTTATGGTACCATAATGCTTGAAGGTGGTTTACTTGACTATTTATATATAGGTGTTAAAACCTGTATTTACCCTTGCCTTATTTTCTTGGGCATCGGCGCTATGACCGACTTTGGTCCTTTAATTTCTAATCCTAAATCCTTACTTTTAGGCGCAGCTGCACAGGTTGGTATTTTTGTTACTTTTATCGGTTGCGTATACTTAGGATTCCCTCAGGAAGCTGCTGCTTCTATCGGTATTATCGGTGGCGCAGACGGTCCTACCGCTATTTATACAACATCAAAGCTCTTCCCTGATCTTTTAGGTCCTATTGCAGTTGCAGCTTACTCGTATATGGCTTTAGTTCCTGTAATTCAGCCTCCAATTATGAAGTTGCTTACAACAAAGAAAGAACGTCAGATTGTTATGAAGCCTTTACGTCAGGTTTCAAAAACCGAGAAGATTATATTCCCTATTGCTGTTACAATCTTCGTTGCTCTCTTAGTTCCCTCAGCTACTCCTCTCGTTGGTTGCTTAATGCTTCGTAACCTTTGGAAAGAATCAGGTGTTGCAGAACGTCTATGCAAGACAGCGCAAAATGAGCTTATGAACATTGTTACAATTTTCTTAGGTATTTCTGTTGGTGCTACAGCTACCGCACAGGCTTTCTTAAACGCAAATACCCTTAAGATTCTTGCTATGGGTATTGTTGCTTTTGGTCTTGGCACTGCAGGCGGCGTATTACTTGCAAAGCTTATGAACATTTTCTCGAAGAACAAGATAAATCCGCTTATCGGTTCTGCCGGCGTTTCTGCTGTTCCTATGGCAGCCCGTGTTTCTCAATCTGTTGGTCAGAAAGAAAACCCCACAAACTTCTTGCTTATGCACGCTATGGGGCCCAACGTTGCAGGTGTTATCGGTTCTGCTATTGCCGCAGGCGTTCTTATTGCACTGTTTGGTTAATTAATCAACCAATTTTTCTTAATAATTAGGAGATAAAAATGGAAAATAAAAAGCTATTTATTACAGATACAATTCTCCGTGATGCACATCAGTCACAGGCCGCAACACGTATGAGAATTGAAGATATGATACCGGCTCTTGAAGATTTAGATAAAATCGGTTATTGGTCGGTTGAGTGTTGGGGCGGCGCAACATTTGATTCTTGTATGCGTTTCCTCAATGAAGACCCTTGGGAAAGACTTCGTACTATTAAGAAGCATATGCCCAACACAAAGCTTCAGATGCTTTTCCGCGGTCAGAACATTTTAGGCTACAAGCACTATGCAGACGATGTTGTTGAGGCATTCGTTGCAAAATCTATCGAAAACGGTATTGATGTTATCCGTATTTTTGATGCCCTTAACGATATCCGCAATCTTGAGCAGGCTGTTAAGTCTACCAAGAAATACGGCGGTATCTGTGAAACCGCAATGAGCTATACAATAAGCCCCGTTCACAACGAGCAATATTTTGTAAAGCTTGCAAAAGACCTTGAAAGTATGGGCGCTGACGTAATCTGTATCAAAGATATGGCTAACTTGCTACTCCCCTACGATGCTTATTCGCTGGTTAAAAAGCTTAAAGAAAACGTAAAGGTTCCTATTCACCTTCACACACACAATACAACCGGTACTGGTGATATGACCTATTTGATGGCAGCACAAGCGGGTGTTGATATTGTTGACTGTGCGCTTTCTCCTTTTGCTAACGGTACTGCAAATCCCTCAACCGAGGCTTTGGTTGCTACTATGCAAGGCACTGAGCGTGACACAGGACTGGACCTTGAAAAGCTTAGCGGTGTTGCCACACACTTCCGTGGTGTTGCAGACAAAATGAAGGCTGAAGGCTCACTTGACCCCAAGGTGCTCAATGTAGATGCTAAGACACTTATTTATCAGGTTCCCGGCGGTATGCTTTCTAATACAATATCGCAGTTAAAGCAAGCTGGCAAGGAAGATAAATATTATGATGTTTTGGCTGAAGTTCCGCGCGTGCGTAAGGATTTTGGTTATCCTCCCCTTGTTACACCTACTAGTCAGATAGTTGGTACTCAGGCTGTTATGAATGTAATTTCGGGTGAACGTTATAAGATGGTTCCTAAGGAGTCTAAAGCACTTCTGCGCGGTGAATACGGTAAGCTTCCTGCCCCCGTTAATGAAGATGTCCGTAAGAAGTGTATTGGAGATGATAAGGTTATCTCCTGTCGTCCTGCTGACCTTTTACAACCTGAGCTTGAGGCTTATGCTAAAGAAATGAAGTCTAAAGGTATTGGCAAATGTGCTGAGGATGTATTAAGCTACGCTCTCTTCCCACAAGTTGCTGAAAAATTCTTTGCTGTTCGTGATGCTGCTCCAACAGTTGATGAAAACGGAGTAAGAAACCTAATTGTTGAAGACCTTTCTGAATAATAAAAATAAAAGGATGATTTTCAATGAAAATCATCCTTTTATTTAATCTACATTATACTGCAAAGCATAAGCATTTCTCTTACTCGCCTATATATTTTTTCCGCATCAGTCGGTGGCAATGGATTTTCGCCAAGCCCTAGTTCTACCGTGAAAGCCGGTCTGTTGAACTCTGTTATAAACCAATCCTTAAAACCGCCACCTGTTGCAATAGGGCTTGGGATATCGAGAGCATACCCTGTTGATGTCGCCATAATTTCTGCCATTCTTCTGCTACGTGACGGTTCTTTCTGCCCATATTTCCAATATATAACCTCACCCTGACTGTGTAGGGCTGTTGCATGCCTTATATAAACATTCCGACATAGCTCGGTAAGTGCTATTGTTTCGGGCTCGCTTTCAGGTCTTTGACCGCCATAGCGTGTTGATGACGGACCGTAAATACCCATATCATGTTCACGTCTTTTTAGTTCCTCCCAACCCGCATTAAAGTTGTGATTTATATCCACACCTCTTAAATTTGCGTTCCAATGCCTATAATCAAACCCGCACATTTTACCAATATTTGTCGCAAGATAACCGCAACCCTTCGCACCTAAAACCGAAATTTCACAACCATCAGGATTAACGCATGGAACAAAAATAACCCCTCTGCCCGAAAGAGCGCGTTTGGCCCTAAAGCCTGCTATGTAGCTATCGTTTTTTATCGCATTACCGAGTTCTTCAATAAACATTAACAAAACCACAGAAGTTATATGCTCACTACCGTGAAAAGCAGCAGTAATCAAGCTATACTGCGATGCAGACCCTATTTTTAATGCAGTTATTTCCCTACCGCCTGCACTAATCCCCAAAGAAGTCTTTTTAATAAACGAAAAATCTCGACATAATTGTTCAATAACCCTTTGTCTTTTAATATAATCATATTCAATAGCCTTTACTGAATTCTCCAATTTTCCCACTCCTGAATAATTATAATACATATTAATATATATTAAAGAAAGGAATAAAAAATGCATCTTGAAGAAAAACAATTATCAAAAAAATATATTTATAAAGGAAAAGTTATAAACTTAAGACGCGATATAGCACTTTTACCAAATGGTACAGAAGCCGCAAGAGAAGTGGTTGAACATAATGGTGGTGTTTGTGTCGCCGCGCTTACCGATAATAACGAAGTGCTTATGGTAAGGCAGTTTAGATACCCATACAGTGAAATTGTTATGGAAATTCCAGCAGGAAAACGCAATTCAAAGGGTGAAGACCCCCTAGAATGCGGAATGCGCGAACTGGAAGAGGAAACCGGTGTTAAAGCTCAAAAATTCACCTTTTTAGGCGAGCTTTATCCAACACCCGGATATTGTGACGAAATCATTTGGATGTATGCTGCAACAGGTCTTACATTTGGTGAGCAAAACACGGACGATGATGAGTTTTTAACGGTTGAAACACTTCCTCTTGAAAAAGCTGTTGAGATGATACTTGACGGTGAAATTAAAGATTCAAAAACACAAGCTGCTATCCTAAAATTGAAACTACTAAGAGATAGCGGTAAGATATAAAATTTATTCATTGAAGATTAATATACTTGAAATCTTATGATTAAAGTCAACCAAATAGCATATTTCTCGTTATGATAATAATAATATTCTTATGGGAGATGTTGCTATGACTTTAAGAAAAAAAGTTATTCCTTTTTTAGTAATCGGATTGCTAGGAACACTAGGTCATTTTCTTTATGAATGGTCAGAAGAAAGCAGAATAGTCGGTTATTTTTTCAGCGTTAACGAGAGCACTTGGGAGCATTTAAAGCTCCTATTCTTTCCAACCGTTATATATTCGGTAGTTGAATATTTTTTAATGAAAGAAAAACCAGAAAACTATATACCAGCAATAGTAATTTCTCTAATTTGCGGAATGACTGCGATTGTAGTTTTGTATTATACCTATAGAGGTATCTTAGGGTTTAATGTTGATTTTATTAATATTGGAATATATTATATAGGTCTTTTGGTAAGCATCTTAAAAAAAGAAAAAATAATAAGGGAGAAAAGCTTCTCCCTTAATCTTATGTTCTGGATTTTTCTTGCTTTAGGCATTTGTATTGCTATAGCATTTATATTTTGGACCAATAATCCACCGTCTTTTGGCATATTCACTCCGCCTGTGATTGATTAAATTTCCTGTTTTACTTTTCTTAGCACGGTAAGGTCGCCCTCGCCCGCTTCATAATTCTCAAAATATTCTATCATATGGTCCGGTTTGTCAAAAAACGGTACTAAATCAAATGTTGCCTTTGTCATAAATTTTTCCTTTACGGCAAACTGCAGCATACTTTTAAGGCTATCATAGTATCCATTAATATTAAAAATCGCAACAGGTTTTTTGTGCTGACCAAGTTGCTTTAAAGAAAAAATTTCGAAGAACTCATCAAAGGTTCCAATACCTCCCGGCGCAACAACAAATGCATCTGCTCTTTGCTCCATAATAGCTTTGCGTTCACGCATAGTTTTTGTATAAACAAACTCAGTGCAATCAGGAAATAAAACGCCGTCAACTTGAAAAAAGGTTGGGGCAACACCAATAACATTACCGCCAGATTTTACCACACCGCGTGCAACCGCACCCATAAGACCACCTGCGCCACCACCGTAAACCAGCGAATAACCTTTGGCGCCGATTTTTTCACCTAATTCTTCGGTTGCTAATATATATGATTTATCAATCTCTGTGCTTGAAGCACCATACAGACAAATATTCATATTTTTACTCCATTCAAAACTGCATTTATAAGATTATCGCCCTTGTATTCGAGCTTTAACGAGAAGAAGGGCGATTTTTCCTCTATAAGACGCAAAAAGATTTTATCGCCTTCCCATATAGGCAGATTGTAAATTTCCTTAATATCTACCCAACAAAGCTCGCCCTCATCACAGGATTTAAGCTCACCCTCAAAATCATCGGAGTAAAATATATGCATATATTCGGTTTCCCAAATATCTGACACAAATGTTACTATTCCGGAGTATTTATAAGATTTTAAGGTGAGACCCGTTTCTTCGAATGTTTCTCTTAAATTACATTCCTCAGGACTTTCCTTATCCTCAAATTTTCCGCCAATACCTACCCATTTGTCGTGATTTAGGTCATTTTCCTTTTTAATGCGGTGAAGCATTAAATACTTACCGTCTTTTTCAATGTGGCAAAGCGTTGTATTGCGCATAATTTTACATCCTTATTCTGTTACTGGTTCTGTTGCAACTCTTGGTAAAAATCCGTTTATATAGAATACATCTTCATTAACGTGGGGTTGGTCAAAAATATTATTATATTGGACCCTCTCATAATCATCAAGCAACTGTGTATATGGTGATGCATCACTCCACTTGTAATACAAACCTTGATTATCAACATAACCAACAGTATCAATAACAGGCAAAATTTCAGCAAGCTTTAAAAGATATTTATTATACTCGGTGAGCTTTACACCAGCTGTTTTGAGCACCAAGGATGATAAATAATTGACGCTCAGCTTATCAATCTGTTTTTCTTCAATATCGTAATTTGCCCAAATAAAGAATGGTGTAGTATGGCGCGCCTGTTCCTGTTCGACAGTTAGATTTGAAAGGTTTGGAAGTCCCATTATCTCTGAAATAAAGGATGTTTCAATAGATGGCTGATGGTCACCAAACATGCAAATAATCGTAGGCTCATCAACATTCTTAAAATACTCAATTAGCTTTTTAAAAGCATCATCACTGGCTTTAACGAGCGAAAGATATTTATTTGCCTTGTTATAATAATTTTTTACAGAGGTTGCATATACAGCTTCATCAAAATTATCAGCGCTTATAGCGTATCCACCATGATTTTGCATAGTAACATTAAAGGCAAAATATGGAACAGATTTATCGCGATTTTCAAAATCTTCAATTAGAAGGTCGTAATTATATGAATCACTTATATACTGCCTTAACAGCATATTACTTCTATCAGGATATCTTTCGTTTACAAGCTGTTGTAAATAATTTGGATTGTTACCATTATCCTGATATTCGCGCATTAAAGAAATATCAATAATGTTTTCAAGGCTTATAAACTTGTTGAAGCCAAAATTCTCATAAACCTGTGTTCTTTTCCACCCAGACGCATAATATGGATGTAAAGCATATGACGAATACCCCTGTGCTTCTATTGTTGATACCAAAGATGCAATCGGGCTTTCAACATAAAGCATATATGCATTACTTCCTGATGGCAAAAACGCAGTAGTATGACCTGTTAAAAATTCAAATTCTGTATTAGAAGTGCCCGCACCTATTACAGGAACATATAAATTTCCCTTAATAGTATTTTCAGTAAGACTTCTCATAAATGGCATATAATCGATATTAGTTTCAAAATCCCCTAAAACTGATAAATCTGCCAGAGATTCGTTCATAATGCAAATAATATTGGGCTTTTCATAGCTATTGTCAATTGTTGGAGAATTATCCTCATTACTGTCATAAACACCGCTTACGTAATCATCAACCTCACTTGAATTATAGTTATCGGGTTCAGACATATATAAATATTTTGTATTACAGAAAAAACTCCAAACAAAACCATAGTTACGATAGCCTCTAGACTGATTCCAGAAGTCAGGTTTTATACCCATATCGGCAAAAATGCTTGTTGCAAAAAACAAAATTAGCAATACCGCAGAAAAAGTAGCGGTAAAGGTGCGAAGAATTATCTTAGTAAATAAATGAAATTTTGGAGTTACAGTTTTTGCCCCTATTACCATTGTGAAAATAAAGATAAGTGTTGCAATTACAATTTTATAATTTGGCATAAAATTATAAGTATTTGCTACACCCACCGCTGTTGTAACACTCAAGAAATCCATTGGCAGAAACGGAGTGCCTCTAAACTCAACAAGATAACAATGTGCTAAGGAAAATCCGTAAAGTATAGGATTAATTATTAGATACGATAGTCTAAAGCTTCCAGAAATAGCAAAAACTATAAAATACATAATAAGAATAACCAAATAGTTTCCTAAGAAACCAAGATAGGTCATATTATATATAAAAATACTGTTAAGACATTCGGTCATTGTTAATAAAACTATCGGCATTAAAAGTAAAATCACGAAATGCCAAATCTTATTAAAGGTTTCATTTTTAATTTTAACATTAAAAATTGTCACTAACATAATTATAAAAGGACAAATCAAGGCAAAAGCCAAAAGAGCCCAACGCGCCGGAAAATCCTGCACAATAAAGTTCTCTGCTCTGAAAACAACACCAAGTAAAGTTAAAAAGCCTAAAACAAGACCTATTATCTGAGAACGCTTAGTAACTGTTATCTCAAATTTATTTTTAAAAAAGGTAGATATTTTATTGCCCATTAACGCAAAAAAATTATAAATATATGATAACCCTTTCATATTGGCATCCCTTTCAAATAGTATATCAAAAAGAAATTAGTCAACAATAATACGTTTTATATTCTACCATATATTCTAAAAAAAAACAACTCAAATAGTATACGTAAATTTTAATATTTTATTAAGATAAGAAAAGCGCAGTCTTGTATAACTTTCACCAAGACTGCGCTTTTTAATCAATATTTTCTTTTAAGTAATTCGTTGTTCTGAGTAATTATATGGCCTATTCCATAAATTATGAACAAAGAAATTAAGGCAAAAACAACTCCCAAAATCAAAACGCCAACAGCAATCAGCATAAAAACTTTATCCAACATAAAAAGCACCACTGCTCCAGCTGCGAAAATCAAAAAAATTCCGATAGCAACAATAAAGGAGATGAGCTTTATTATCTTGTCGATATGTGCAAAAGCACCTTCGCCATAGTCGTCAACTGCTTTAACAGCTTTTTCAACCTTTTGCTTGTATTTATTAGTTGGAGTTGAAGAACTGATATCCTCGAAAACAAAATCGCTTTCCTGTTTATTAATATTAGAGTTATTCACCATAGGTGCCCCCTTCTTTTTTGACACCGATTGTTACAGTTTCACCATTGATATCCCATTCTTTAACAAAGCCCATCGGAACGCCAATAGTTAAAGAATCCGCAAGTGTATCACCCGTAATATCATCAGATTTAGAAACTGCGATAGCTGTCACAGTTTCGCTACCTTCCAGAGTTATTGAGATATGGTCAGTAACATTAAATCCTGCTTCCTTACGCATAGTTTGAAGCTTGCTAACAAGCTCACGCACAAAGCCTTCTTCAATAAGTTCGGTTGTAAGGGTTGTATCAATCGCAACAGTAATTCCTCTATCACTAAGCGTATAGAAGCCCTCTTTCTGCTGTGCATCAATTAATAAATCATCAGCAGTTAAAGAAATTTCACCAATAGAAATATTCAGCTTTAATTCCCCGTTGGCATCAAGCTCAGTTTTAGCAGCAGAACCGTCGATTTCAGATAGGAGGTTTCTGATTTCGCCAAGCTGTTTACCAAACTTTGGACCTAAGGTTTTAAGCTGTGGCTTAAAGCTATAGGTTACAAAATCATCAACATCGTTAGTAAAGGCTACTGTTTTTATATTAAGCTCATCTTTAATAATATCAGCATAGAGAGCCTCTAGCTCACCCTCTAACTTCACATACATTGTAGAAAGCGGCTGCCTGTTCTTAATGGCAGAACCGTTTCTTGCAGCGCGTCCAAGAACTACAATTTCAAGCACCTTATTCATTTGCTCTTCCAATTTCTCATCAATAAGTGAGTTGTCAACCTCTGGAAAATCACAAAGATGAATACTGATTGTAGCATCCTTATCAATATTTCTGACAAGGTTCTGATAAATATTCTCAGACATAAACGGAATCATAGGCGCGGCAGCTTTTGCGGTGGTGACAAGGGCGGTATAAAGGGTTAAATATGCCGCAATCTTATCATCGGTCATACCTTGAACCCAATAACGTTCTCTGCCTCTACGCACATACCAGTTACTCATTTCATCTACAAATTCCTGTAAAGAACGTGCAGCTTCGGGAATGCGGTAATTAGCAAGATTGTCATCAACCGATTTAACTGTCGAATTAAGGCGGGATAACAACCATTTATCCATAACAGAAAGCTTATAATCGCCTATATTATATTGTGTGGGGTCAAACTTGTCTATGTTCGCATAAAGTACATAGAATGCGTATGTGTTCCAGAGAGTACCCATAAACTTACGCTGACCTTCTGTAACTGCTTTATCGTGGAAGCGGTTAGGAAGCCACGGTGCTGAGTTAGTATAGAAATACCAACGGATAGCATCCGCACCAAACTGCTCAAGTGCATCAAACGGGTCAACAGCATTACCTTTGGATTTACTCATCTTCTGTCCATTTTCATCCTGAACATGACCCAGAACAATTACATTCTTGAATGGTGCTTTATCAAAAATAAGGGTTGAAATTGCAAGCAATGAATAAAACCAACCGCGTGTCTGGTCAACAGCTTCTGAAATAAAGTCGGCCGGAAACTGGGATTCAAACAATTCCTTATTCTCAAATGGGTAATGATGTTGTGCAAAAGGCATTGAGCCGGAATCAAACCAACAGTCGATAACTTCGGGAACGCGGTGCATTTCCCTACCGCAATGGGGACACTTAATAGTAACAGCATCAATAAAAGGACGGTGTAATTCAATATCATCAGGACAGTTATCCGACATTGATTTTAATTCCTCAATACTACCGATAGAGTGCATATGACCGCACTCACAGGTCCAGATATTTAAAGGTGTTCCCCAATATCTGTTACGTGAAATACCCCAATCCTGAACATTATTTAACCAGTCGCCAAAACGGCCTTTACCAATGCTTTCGGGAATCCAGTTAATAGTGTTATTATTCTTAATAAGGTCATCCTTAACGTCGGTCATCTTTATAAACCAAGATTCACGCGCATAATAAATCAATGGAGTATCACAACGCCAACAATGAGGATAATCATGTTCGAATTTAGGTGCATCAAACAAAAGTCCTGCAGCATCCAAATCTTTTAATACCAACGGGTCTGCATCTTTAACAAATGTATCCTTATAAGGAGTTTCAGCAGTAAGATTACCGTTACCGTCAACAAACTGAACAAAGGGCAAATCATATTTTCTGCCAACCTTAGCATCATCCTCACCAAAAGCAGGCGCGATATGAACGATACCTGTACCGTCGGTCATAGTTACATAACTATCACAAGTGATGAAATGACCTTTTTTGTTCTGCTTTTCGCAAACAGGCTTTACAAAATCAAACAAAGGCACATATTCTTTATGTTCAAGGTCAGTTCCAATAAATTCTTCAATTATTTCATAAGCTGGTATTTCCTCGGTTGCGAGCTTGCCCAAAACCTTATCAAGCAAGGCTTTTGCCATATAATAAACATAACCGTCAGCGGCTTTTACCTTGCAATAGGTTTCATCAGGGTTAACACAGAGTGCAACGTTTGAAGGAAGTGTCCAAGGAGTAGTGGTCCAAGCAAGGAAATAGGAATCCTCACCAACTACCTTAAAGCGAACAACAGCACTACGCTCTTTAACGCTTTTATAACCCTGTGCCACTTCGTGAGAAGAAAGCGGAGTTCCGCAACGGGGACAATAAGGAACGATTTTAAAACCTTTATACAAAAGGCCCTTTTCAAAAATCTGTTTTAAAGCCCACCATTCCGATTCAATAAAATCGTTATGATAAGTAACATATGGGTCATCCATATCAGCCCAGAAACCAACGGTTTTTGAGAAATCCTCCCACATACCCTTGTATTTCCAAACACTTTCTTTACAATGGTCAATAAAAGGCTCTAAGCCATATTCCTCGATTTGCTCCTTACCGTCAAGACCTAAAAGCTTTTCAACCTCAAGCTCAACAGGCAGACCGTGGGTATCCCAACCGGCTTTTCTAGGTACCATACAGCCCTTCATAGTTCTGTAGCGCGGAATCATATCCTTGATAACACGAGTAAGAACGTGACCGATATGCGGCTTTCCGTTAGCGGTTGGAGGGCCATCATAAAATACATATGGCTCGCCTTTCGCACGGGATTCTATACTTTTTTCAAAGATTTTTTCGTCTTCCCAAAATTTTTCTATTTTCTTTTCTTCTTCAACGAAATTAAGATTGGGTGAAATGCTGTTATACACTTCATTTACTCCTTTCAACCAAAAGCCCCCCGTCCTCAAGGGCGAGGGTGCTTAAAATAGGACAATATAATTATTCCTTAACAGTAGGAACCTGCTGCTTTAATGCGGCTCTTGTTTTACGAACTTCGCCAAGGTTAGCTGTTAAGCCTTCATCTGCGCGACGCATAATGTCATCAACAAAGTCCTGAGCAGCCTTTCTCATTTCACGACTTTTAGCCTGTGCAGTAGCAATGATTTCAGCCGCCTTCTGCTGTGAAAGCTTTACAATCTCTTCCTGAGAAGTCATAGCTTTTGCACGCTCCTCAGCGCTTCTGATGATACCATCAGCCTCACGCTTAGCATTTGTGATAATATCAGCGCGGTCAGCTACAATACCCTTAGCCTGCTTAATTTCAGCAGGAATGTTAAGGCGGATGTCATCTACAACAGCTCTGAGTTTATCAACATCTACAACTGTTTTCTTGCCGGGAAATTTGAAGCCGCTGTCAAGCACTTCATCAAACTGTTCCAATAATTCGTCAAGTGTCATTTTTTCTTCCTCCGTAAACCGATTTAATCGGGTTTATTATTTTTTTATTCTATTTATAATATCCTGCTTTATAACTTCAGGAACAAAGCTACTAATATCTCCGCCCATAAGAGAAATCTGTTTTACCATGCTTGAGCTAAGATACATATTCTCTGCCGATGTAGTTAAAAACAGGGTTTCAACATTTGGATTTAATTTTTTATTGGTAAGAGCCATCTGAAATTCATATTCGAAATCCGACATAGCTCTGAGACCTTTAATAATTGCAGTGGCGCCATTTTCCGCTGCATAGTCGGCAAGCAAACCTTCAAAATGGTCAACCGTAACATTGGGTAAATCACCAACACATTTTCTAATCATTTCAACCCTCTCTTCAGGGGTAAAAGAATAGTTTTTTGCACTGTTGCTTGCAACAACCACTATAACCTTATGAAACATTTTAGAAGCTCTGGTTATAATATCAAGATGTCCGTATGTCACAGGGTCAAAACTACCGGGACAAATAGCAATAACATTATCCCTCATTTACTTCACCCTTTCTGTAAACAGTTACATTAATCTTTCCGTAACGGTAACTGCGAAAAACCTTATATCCTCCCACACTCTCTTCCAGTTCTACCTCAGGGGGATGCTCACAAACAATATAACCATAATCACTAACAAGTGGTAAAACCGCCTTTAAAGCAGTCATAAGATAACCTGCTTTATACGGTGGGTCAAGAAAAACAATATCAAAAACATCATTGCACATAGCACAGAACGCCAAATAATCTGATTGAATGATTTTTGTTCTGTCTAAAAAACCGCAATTTTCAATATTGGTTTTTATAATCTTAGAAGAAACTGCTGAGGAATCTACCAAAGTGGCAGAAACTGCACCGCGGCTTAAAGCCTCAATGCCTAACTGGCCAGAACCTGCAAACAAATCTAAAACTCGTCTACCATCAATATCAAACTGTAACGCACTGAAAATGGCTTCTTTGACCTTTTCAGGCGTAGGTCTAACCTCTCTACCATCAGTTGTTATCAAACGTTTACCCTTAGCAGAGCCTGTAATAACTCGCATTTACATCACCAAATAATAGTTGACTATATTAAATCTATTATATTATCCCACTAAACACTATATTTTGTCAATAGTTTTTTAAAATTTTCACACTTTTTATTTAACAAAATCAGTCATTAGTTGAAAATTTTGAAAAACTTTTGTATAATTATGTAAAAAGGTCGGTGATTTCTATTAACACAGTATATTTTTTGAAAATACCAACGAAAAACAAACAGGAATATTCTAACCTTTCCAAAAACATTGTTATAAAAATTGCAGGTCAATCATTAAAAGTTACACCTAACAAGTTAGAATTCGAAAAAACCGAAAATGGTAAACCGTATTTCAAAAATTTCCCCGACTTTAATTTTAACATCTCTCATACAAACGGGGCAATAGCAATAGCCTTTTCCAAAACCCCGATTGGCGTTGATATTGAAAAAATAAGAAGCCATAAAACAAGTGTTGCCGACCGCTATTTCACCGACATTGAAAAAGCCTATTTACATTCAAAAAGAATAAATACAGACCGACGTTTTTTTGAAATCTGGACCAAAAAGGAAGCCTATATAAAATGTCACGGACTTACAATAAAACATTTAAAGCAAACCGACACCTCACATATTCATACATTTCAAAAAGGAGAATATGTAATTTCAGTTTGCTCTGATTGTAATAAAAGCAAATTAATTGTTCTTGAAAATATTTATGATATATGATATAGTTTACTAGTTATGTGTGTTATGTACAATTTATTATAGAGGAGAATTTTTCTTGTCAAATTTAAAGCGTGAAATTGAAAGACGTAGAACATTTGCAATAATATCCCACCCAGACGCCGGTAAAACTACCCTTACCGAAAAATTTCTTTTATACGGCGGTGCTATCCAAACTGCTGGCTCAGTAAAAGGTAAAGCCACTGCAAAGCATGCGGTAAGCGACTGGATGGACCTTGAAAAACAAAGAGGTATTTCAATAACATCTTCGGTTATGCAATTTGAATATGAGGGATATTGCATAAATATTCTCGATACACCAGGTCACCAAGATTTCTCAGAGGATACCTATCGAACACTTATGGCAGCAGACAGTGTTGTTATGGTAATAGACGCTGCTAAGGGTATCGAGGCTCAGACCCGTAAGCTATTCAGGGTTGTGGCGCGCAGAAATATTCCTATTTTTACATTTATAAATAAACTTGACCGTGAAGCCCGTGATCCCTTTGAACTTTTAGATGAGCTTGAAAAGGAATTTGGAATAGGAACTTATCCTGTGAACTGGCCTATCGGTTGCGGTGTTGATTTTAAGGGCGTGTTTGACCGCGACAAGCGTGAAATTTTAACCTTTAGTGAATTTCACAGAGGTCAGGACAAAATCAAGCCTACACCTTGTGATATTACCGATACCGCAAAACTCGACGAATTAATCGGAGAATACCAAAGAGCAGAACTTGTTGACCAAATTGAACTTTTAGACGGGGCTAGCTTTGAATTTGATTTAGAAAAAGTCAGATGCGGTAAGCTCTCCCCTGTTTTCTTCGGCTCGGCGCTTACTAACTTTGGTATTGAACCTTTTCTTGAAAATTTCCTTAAAATGACTACTTCACCCCTTCCACGAATATCCGGCGACGAAGAGGTTAGCCCTTTCAGTGAAAATTTCTCAGCCTTCGCATTTAAAATACAGGCTAATATGAACAAAAACCACCGAGACAGAATTACATTCTTCCGTATTTGCTCAGGAAAATTTGAACGCGGTGCCGATTATTATCACGTTCAGGCTGGAAAACCTGTCAGACTTTCTCAGCCTCAGCAAATGATGGCTGATGAAAGACAGATTGTTAACGAAGCGTATGCCGGCGACATAATCGGTGTGTTTGACCCCGGTATCTATTCTATTGGTGATACTGTTTGTTCTCCAAAGCATAAGGTACAATTTGAGGGTATACCCACCTTCGCACCCGAACATTTTTCACTTATTGAGCAGAAGGACAGTCTCAAAAGAAAACAGTTTGTGAAGGGTGTTGAACAAATAGCGCAAGAAGGTGCTATACAGATTTTTCATGAACCAAACAGCGGTATGGAGCGTGTAATAGTTGGTGTTGTTGGCGTACTTCAATTTGAAGTGCTTGAACATCGCCTTAAGAATGAGTATAATGTTGAGGTTATCCGCAACGACCTGCCCTATCAATACATCAGATGGGTTTTAAACAAGGATATAGATATCAAAAAGCTTAACCTAACTTCTGATACAAAATGGGTCCAAGACTTTAAAGGTAATGACCTTCTTATCTTTACAAGTGATTGGAACATTAATTGGGCGCTTGAAAAAAACGAAGGACTTATCCTTGAAGATTTCAGTAAAAACTGATATTAAAAGCACTTGAAACATAAAATTTCAAGTGCTTAATTTTTTAAAATTTTCTGATTTCTAAAGTATCGTCATCCTCACCTTTTTGTATATCTCGAATAACGATAAAATAGCTATAGCTATCGTCAATTTTTACACACACCCTATCTCCAACCCTTTTGCCCATAAGTGCACTGCCTAAGGGGGACTCCTTGCTGATAATCTTTTGGAACGGATCTCGGCGAAGTGAGGTTACAATTCTCACGCTTTCCTCAATGTCATCCTCTTCAACGTAGTAGGTCACAGTATCGAAAAGTCCTATAGTATTATCATCGCTTTTAACATCGATTATAACCGCGGTTTTAATCATATTGCGAAGATACCTAATTCTGCTTTCATTTTTGCTCCGCTCGCGCTTTGCGGCATGGTATTCAGCATTTTCAGAAAGGTCGCCGAAGCTTCTTGTAAACTTTACTTCTTCTAAAATGGTAGGCCGCACCTTTGTGATACGGTATTCAAGTTCTTCCTTCATTTTCTTTATATCAATTTTTGTGAGTTCATCATACATATATATCACCATATTTATTTTATCACTGAATTATTAAAATAGCAAGAAATTATAAAAAACTAATAAAGATATTGACAAATATTTATTTTATGTTATAATATAGAAAATCGTCTCATTTGAGACAGTTTGTGAGGAAATGATGCTTAACAGAGAAGAATTATTTTTACTTGATGGTCTTAGAGAAAAGGAAAAATCAGAAATTATTAAAAGTTTTAATCCACCTAATCATTTCAAAAAAGGTGAAATCATTTATAACGAAGATAGCTTTTCAAATTCTTTGGGATTTATTTGCAGCGGTAAGGCTATTGCGGTTACAAATAACGGTCAGAGAATTATTATGAACAGCTTCTGCGAAGGCTCCTGCTTCGGTGCGGCGGCTCTTTTTGGGGGTAGCGAAAAATATGTTAGCACCGTTGTCGCAAAGACAGATACCCTTGTGCTTTTTATAAGCGAAGAAGATTTAAATAAAATATTCATTTCCTTTCCAAGAACTTCAATTAATTATATTTCTTTCCTTTCTGAAAAAGTGCGTTTTCTAAACAAAAAGTTAAGTATGCTTTCATGCTCAAATACAGATGAAACAGTTTACAGCTTTCTTTTATCTGTGCGTGACAGTGAAGGCTATGCTTTAATTCCTAAAAATATGACACTGTTTTCTAAAATGCTTGGCATAGGCAGAGCTTCCCTTTACCGCAGCCTTGATAAGCTCCAGGAAAACGGAAAAATATTAAGGGAAAATAATAAAATTAAGGTGATTTAAATGAAAAAAATTATTAGTTTGCTTTTGACTATTGTTCTAGCTGTTTCTTTCTGCGCTTGTGCTGAAAAAACCAGTGACGATATTTCTAGTGCGCCCGCGCCCGAATATACAAAAACAAATGTGCTTGTTTTATCGGGTCCCACTGGTATCGGTGCCGCAAACCTCAAAGACAAGGCAGACAAAGGCGAAACCGTTGCCCCATACAATATTTCTATTGTTGCTGAGCCTAGCGAGGTTGTTGCTAAAATTTCAAAGGGTGAAGCCGATATCGCCGCTATTGCTACAAATTTAGCATCAAATATTTACAATAAGACCGAAGGCGGTATCAAGGTTCTAGCTGTTAATACCCTTGGTGTTCTTAATGTAGTAACCCCTGCAGGTGTTGAAATTGCCAGCCTTTCAGACTTAAAAGGCAAAAAGGTATATACCACAGGTAAAGGCTCTAACCCCGAATATATCATCAACCATCTGCTCGAAAAAAACGGTATAAAAGACCAAGTTATACTTGAGTTTAAAGCAGAAGGCACAGAGCTACTACAGGTTTGGGCTACAGATCCTACTGCAATAATTATAGCCCCTCAGCCTGTCGCAACCTCTATTACTGTTCAGCATAAGGGCTCTAAAATTGCCATAGACCTTACAAAAGAATGGGAAAAGGTTAATACCGATTCTGCACTTATGATGGGTTGTGTTGTAGTTCGAAACGAATTTTTAAAGGATAACAAAGCTACTGTTGATAAATTCTTAGAGGAATATAAAACTTCTATTGAAAATGCAAATAACAATACTGAAACTACCGCTGCACTTTGCGAAACCTTCGGCATTGTTCCCAAAGCTGCTATTGCCAAAAAAGCTATCCCCAACTGCAATCTTTGCTTCATTTCGGGCAAAGAGATGAAAACTAAACTTTCTGGATATCTCACCGTACTATTCAATGCAAACAATGCATCTGTAGGCGGTAAGTTGCCCGCGGACGATTTCTATTATGCAGGATAAACTTAAGAAAACATTTTTAACAGCAGGGTCCACTTTTATATGGGTCCTGCTGTGGCATATAGCAGCAAAATTTGCAAATAAAAATTTACTTTTTAAAATTCCTTTACCGACTGAGACTGTGTGGGTATTTTTAAAGCTCTGCGTTACCGCTGATTTTTGGTATGCTGTCGGTAGTTCTCTACTTCATATAATAATCGGTTTTGCTCTCGCAGTTGTTTTAGGACTTATTTGCGGTTTGCTTTCCGGTAGCAGCAGTGGATTTAAAATTTTCACCGGTCCTATATCACGACTAATCCGCTCAATGCCAGTGGCTGCGCTTATAATTTTAGCTTGGTTGTGGGTGCCATCAACCGTAATCCCGTCTTTTATTGCTTTTCTAATGGTATTCCCGATTGTTTGGCTGCAAATTGAAACAGCGTTATTATCTATCGATAACAAACTAATTGAAATGGCAGAAGTATTGGGGATGTCTGGTATAGACATTATCAAAAACATCAAAGCTCCTTATGTTTTGCCTGCCCTTAGAAATTCTGCGGTTACCGGTCTTGGATTTGCCTGGAAATCGGGTGTTGCCGCAGAGGTAATCTGCAATCCCACGGGTAGTATCGGCGCGCTTCTTTCGGGTGCCAAAAACAATTTACAATATACTGAGGTATTTGCAATAGTTCTCACAATAATTGTTCTTAGTCTAATTATGGAAAACATTATTAAATTTTTCTGGAGGAGTTCAAAAAATGATTGAATTTAATAATGTGAGCTTTGGATACGGCAAAAATAAAATATTCGAGAATTTCAATTTTCAAATCAAAGAAGGAGATAAAATTTCGCTATTTGGTGAAAGCGGATGCGGAAAAACAACACTTTTGCGCCTTATATTAGGTCTTGAAAGAATACAAAAAGGTCAAATAATTAAAAAAAATAATATAAAACCCGCTGTTGTTTTTCAGGAAAATCGACTGCTTCCATTTAAAACTATTCTCGAAAATATCACACTGTTCTCAAGCAAAGAAACTGCACTATATCATCTTAAGGCTTTAGGTCTTGGTGATAATATCCATTCTTTCCCTGGTGACTTATCGGGTGGTATGAAACGCAGAGTAGCAATCGCACGTGCACTGAGTATTGATTTTGATTTTCTAATCCTTGACGAGCCCTTTACAGGTCTTGATGCAGATAATATAAAAATTGCGTCTGAGCATATTTTAAAAACCGTAAGTGATAAAACATTAATTTTAGTTACACATTCCAAAAGTGAAGCGAAATTACTAAACGCAGAAATCAAGACAATTCCTTAAAAATACTTTATCACTTTATTTTAGTAAACTGTTGAAATTATACTAAATGTGTGATATAATAGCAGAAATTATTTATTTTGTTTAAGGAGAGAATTTTTATTTATGGAATTACTTGCTTTTATACTCTATTTTGCGTTATTACTTGGAATAGGAATATATTTTTTCTTCACAACAAAGGATAACGGTGAAAAAGAATACTTCCTCGGCGGCAGAAGTATGGGTCCTTGGGTAACCGCAATGAGCGCACAAGCCTCAGATATGTCGGGTTGGTTGCTAATGGGCTTCCCCGGAAGTATTATCGCTTTTGGTATGGGCAAAGTTTGGATTGGTATCGGTCTTTCTATTGGTACTGCTGCGAACTGGATATTTGTTGCAAAGCGTCTCAGAAGATTTTCACGTGCTTCCGGTGATGCTATTACATTACCGCAGTATCTAACAAACCGTTTTGCTTCAAAAAGCTCTATTTTAAAGATTGTTTGCGCAATAATTTTCCTTATAAGCTTTACTGTTTATGTTGCATCTGCTTTTGTTGCCGGAAAAAATGTTATGTGCGCAGTTATTCCTGGTCTTTCCGACAAGCCAATGCTCGCTATGTTTATTTTTGCTATTCTTATTTTGATCTATACATTCCTCGGTGGCTACAAGGCTGTTTGTTGGACCGACTTCTTCCAAGGTCTTTTAATGCTTGTTGCATTACTTGCAGTTCCTATTTTAATGAATGGTGGTACATTTGATAATACATATAACGGTGCTTTCCAAGATGGTATAACCGCATTTGGCACTAATCCTTTTACTGCTGATTGGCAAGATATTGTTACGGGTCTTTCGTGGGGTCTTGGTTATTTTGGTATGCCTCACATACTTGTTCGTTTTATGTCGATTGGCAAACCCTCAATGGTTAAAAAATCTGCTACGGTTGCTATCATTTGGGTTATCCTTACTCTCGGTGCCGCAATTGCAATCGCCATTTTAGGCAGAACATTTATTTTTGGCGACGGCACTTCATTAGCAGATTTGCTTTTACCTGCGGGTAAACAGCAAGATATCTTTATAGTGATTGTTCAGCGTCTCTTCCCCGCTTTCATTGCAGGACTTTTGCTTGCCGCTATTATTGCAGCAGCAATGTCAACAGCCGACTCTCAGTTATTAGTGGCTTCATCATCCTTTACAAGTGATATATATAAGCCACTGATCCGTAAAAATAAAACTTCAGAAAGTGAATTGCTTTGGGTTGGTCGTATAGTTGTTATTGTTGTTTCTGTGGTAGCCTTCATAATTTCAGCCGCTGGTATTAATAACCCAAACAGTTGGACCAACAGTATTATGAGCATGGTTGAAAATGCTTGGGGTCTCTTCGGCGCTTCATTTGGACCCGTTGTTATTCTTTCTCTCTTCTGGAAACGCCTCAATTATGTGGGTGCTTGCACAGGTATTGTGATTGGTGCTATTGCCGATATTGCTTGGTTATTGCTCTTTACAAACACAATAATTCCTGCTGCTATTGCTCCTACCGGAATTTATGAAATCCTTCCCGGATTTGTATTTGGTATGATTGCAACCGTTGCAGTTTCACTTGCAACCAAAGCTCCTTCAGAAGAGGTTAATGCAATTTTTATTTCCGCCACTGACAATTCTATTGATGATTAATAAAAACTTCAAAAAACCGACTTAAGATTATATCTTAAGTCGGTTTTTTTAATCAATAACAAGTTCTTTTATCGAACGCATCTGATAGTCAACATTTTTAAGTAGTTCAGGTTTTTTAAGGGCTACTGCCGCCCCTTTAACAACACTATACTGAGGGTCATCGAGCT
>JAZUAL010000003.1:0-3815 GCA_045637925.1 Acutalibacteraceae bacterium
AACTATATAAGAAATCATTTTGCAGACATAAAGAAATATGCAAATGTCATTGAAAATCGTTTGGATGATGAATGGTGCACCATGGAGAATGTATTGTCAGAAAATACGCAGATGTTAGAATCTGCAAAAAAGTATAATGTGAACTACATACTCATTAACGATAAGTACGAAATCAATATTGAGTTATAACGGTAAATTCCAATTTATCGAATAGATGATATTTGTTTAGAAAAGGGTTCTAGGTTCTCCTAAAGATTGGGAAATGTGCCGTACATTTTCCCTGCTTGCTACGGTATGAGACAAATATTAAACGGATGTGTAGATTTCTGCACATCCGTTTTACTATCTCAAGAGAAAATATTTTAATAGTGATATTGTGAGACAGGTCTCACAGTGTTATTTTGCCTATCGACAAAGTGATATTAAAACCTTTCGGTTTTAGTGATATTTTATTCGCTCATAAACTCGCAAAGCGAATAACACTCGGCTTTTAGCCGAATATAACTGCGAAGCAATATAACTCGCCTTTGGCGAATAAAACTGGCGTTGTATCCTTACGGGTACAACGCCTAAGACTGCGCTTTTATTTTGATTATATTAATTCTGAAAGCTTTGCTAACTGTTCCATTGATAGTTGTTCTCCCCGAACGGTTTCACCTAAACCAATTTGTTTAAAAGCATCTCTAAGTATTGTTTTATCGATGCCGAGGGTGTTAGAAAGGGTGTTTAAAAGTGTTTTTCTGCGTTGTGCAAACGCTGCTTTTACAACCGAGAAAAACCTTTTCTCATTATCTAGATTTATGGGTGGATTTTCTCTGATTTTAAGCTGTATTACAGCTGAATCAACGTTTGGCGAGGGCATAAAGCTTTCGCGTCCAACTTCAAACAAAATTTTGCTTTCTGCATAATAATTAACAGCAACCGTTACCGCACCCGAATTTCTTGTGCCAACCTCGGCACAAAGTCGCTCTGCCGCCTCTAACTGCACCATAACAGTAATACTATCAATTGGTAAGCGTTGTTCTAAAAGCATCATAATAATCGGTGAAGTAATATAGTAGGGGAGATTGGCGCAAACACAGACCCTTTTACAATCTAAAAAATGCTCTTTAATAATTTTTTTTAGATCGAGTTTCATAGCATCACCAAAAACCACTTCGACATTTTTGCAATCTGCTAAGGTTATCGGTAGTATTTTTTTTAGCCTTTCATCAAGCTCAATAGCCACAACCTTTTTAGCAACCTTTGAAAGCTCACTGGTAAGTACACCAACACCGGGTCCTATTTCTAAGACGCCTGTCTCTTCATCACAAGCAGCTTCCGCCATTGCAGGACAAACACTGCTGTCAATCAAAAAGTTTTGCCCCAGACTTTTTTTAAATGAAAAGCCATGCTTGCTTAACAGATTTTTAAGGGTATTTATATCAGAAAGATTCATTTTTTACTCCTAAAACATATATTAACTTAATTATACCGCAATAAATACCATCTTGCAATAAAATTTTAGGTGACAAATTGCAAAATGTGTGTTAATATATATAAAAATAGTTTTGGATGTGAATTTTTGTGGATAACAGATATTTTGAAAATGTAATTAATGAAATGCAACCTTTTCTTGATGAGCATGGTTTTAAATCAGCCGAAGACGGTATTTTTTCCAATGAAACTAAGTATTTTAAAGTAGCTTATAATGAGGCTAGACAAACTTATACTCTCTCGGTTGCTGATATTACCGAAGATGGCATTTCTGAATATATTGAAATTAATGCCTGGCTTTTTGATGATTCCCAAAACGCAAAGGATGCAGCATCAGTCGGTATTGATTTTGTAAATTCAATACGTAAAGAAATTGGTGTGAAAAATAAGCGTGCGGTAAACAGCGTAGTAGAACTTCCGTCTGCTTCAAAATCCGGTGCTATGACCGTTACGGGTTTTACCAAAAAAATGCTTGATATTTTTCCTGTTTTAAAGGAAGATTATAAAGAGCATGTAACAATTTACGGTGATTTTTTATATATGAATTTCTTTGGAGAAAAGTTAGTGCCTTTAATGAATGAGCTGTTTGTTACTGGCACAAAAAAACAAATTAAAAAGCTCTATGATGTTTTTGAGGTTGCATATGTAAAAGGGGATAAAGATACTGTTAATATAATGGTAGCCCTGCTTTGCGCCGCTTCATATAATAACGAAAAGGCTACTGTATCTATTAGAACAATGCTTGAAGAAAATAATCATTTCTTAACATCATACAATAATTTTATACCTGTATTTACTAAGAATAAAAAGCTTTTATCTGCACTTATTAAATAACGAGGAGAGTTTATTATGTTGTTTTTAGTTATTTTTATACTATTGCTTGTAATCATTATTCCTAATGTTCGTATTGTACCTCAAGCAACACAGTACGTAATCGAGTTTTTAGGCAAATACAAAACGACTTGGGATGCAGGTCTTCACGTTAAAATTCCTTTTTTAGAGCGTATTTCCAAAAGAATAACCCTTAAAGAACAGGTGCTAGATTCACCGCCGCAACCTGTTATCACTAAAGATAATGTAACTATGCGTATTGACACAGTGGTTTATTTTCATATTTATGATGCCAAGCTTTACACTTATGGCGTTGTAAACCCCATAAATGCTCTCGAAAACCTTACTGCCACTACGCTACGTAACCTTGTTGGTGAATTAGAGCTTGATGGCACTCTGACATCAAGAGATACCATTAACGGTAAAATGACAACTATACTTGACGATGCTACTGATAAATGGGGTATAAAGGTAAACCGTGTTGAGCTTAAAAATATTATACCACCTGAAGAAATCCAAAATGCTATGGAAAAGCAGATGAAGGCTGAGCGTGACCGCCGCGAAACTCTACTGCAAGCGGAAGGTCACAAGGCTGCTGCTATAACCAGAGCCGAGGGTGATAAGCAAGCTATGATTTTAGCCGCAGAAGGTGAGAGGGATGCCCGAATTGCCCGTGCTGAAGGTGAGGCAAAGGCAATTTACTTGCAGAAAAAAGCTGAAGCTGACGGTTTAAAGGCATTAAAAGAAGTTGGTGCTGATAATGCTGTTTTAGAGCTAAAGAAATATGAAGCGCTCGTTAATATGTCAAACGGTACAGCCGCAAAGCTGATAATTCCTACAGACACTGTTAATGCGGTTACAAATAATGCTATTTTCAGCGAAACTACTGGTATTGGTGATACCACAAAACCTGCGTCAAAGCCAATTAAAACACCCAAAAAAGATAAATGCTGTGATTAATCTGTTTATATAAACCGGTGGGGAATAAATTATACAAATAAGTTATATGTATGTTTTTCCCCATTATTTTTTTAATCACTAATTATACTAAATGAATATTTAGTATAATTAAGGGGAGTACTTTTATTTATTTTATCAATAAACCCAGCAAATTTACTCGTTTCATGCATCTTTTTAATTGTCTTAACCATCCATTATTAATATCTGTTAACAAGCATTTCGAAACCGTTTAAATTTATATCATACGATTGATAAATTTTTGAATTTTATTATTTTCATTATTTTTTTCAAAATCTCATTCTCTCAGTTTTTTTAAAACGATACATATATCATTTAAAATAATTCTATTCGATGCGAATTTAAGATTTTTTTCTGATATTAAAAATCTTTCATAAAAATATTAAAAAACACTTGATTTTATCAGTTATATATTGTATAATCCAATAGTCAACTTAATTTGCCGGTGTGATGGAATTGGCAGACGTAGTGGACTCAAAATCCACCGGTAGCGATACCGTGCCGGTTCGAGTCCGGCCACCGGCACCAGT
>JAZUAL010000004.1:0-24650 GCA_045637925.1 Acutalibacteraceae bacterium
CATATTATTTATAATTCGGCGGCAGAGCCGACACCTTAACTTCTTCACTATTACTTGCCAAAATCGACAGTAGAGAATAGTGAATAATACAAAACAAAAATCCCATCGACTAAAGTCGACAGGATTTTCGTTTTGGCTGGGCAATAGGGATTCGAACCCCAACAAACAGAGTCAGAGTCTGTCGTGCTACCGTTACACAATTCCCCAATATTAAATTGGCTTGCACACAGCATTATTTATTATATCCTTTTTTTGGGCTATGTCAAGTAATTTTTTTTAATTTTTAAAAAAAGGCTTGAAATTCATTTTTTTATATGATAGGATAATATCGTTCGGGGGCGTAGCTCAGCTGGGAGCGCGAAACGCTCAAAGCCAGACCCCACTTCATAATATCATAAATAAAAACTTGACGAACCCTCATATGGGGGTATAGCTCAGCTGGGAGAGCGCTTGAATGGCATTCAAGAGGTCAGCGGTTCGATCCCGCTTATCTCCACCACTGGTTCGTCAAGTTTTATTTTTTGCCCGCTCAAATTGAGTGGGTGTTTTTTGTTTGCAAACTACTTTTTATTGGACTTAATGTATAATATAATGTTTGTGAGGTGGGAATGATGAACAAAATAGATTTCGATAATAAACTTTCCACATGCTCTACCGAAAAAGATTTAGCAGTGTTGGCGGATGAAGTCTTTGAAGCTATCAATGCCGGTATGGATATTTCTTTAGCAAAATCTTTCGTTCAACAATTATTAGATAAAGGATTAAACCCTGCGAGCCAACCCGAAGAAAACGACGATTGGATCTGCATTAACGGTTTGGCATATGCCTACAATGATGATGTGTTGGATATTGCAAGAATGATTTTCACCTTAGCCGAGCCGAGCAATTACGCTCTGCTCGGCTTTTCGTTGAACCAATTTATAGTTCTGCAATCGTGTGTTTCATGGCGACGTTGTCAGCAATTCACGAGGTGTACCAAACAATGATAGGCAAAGACGTTTTTTAGCCCTGCTTTTCAACGCAGCGTAGGTTGTGATATTTAGTTCGGCGTAGTATAATGATAGTGTTTAGCGTGATACTCTCAACGGAGTATCACGCTGACGATAATCAGCATATCATTTAACAGATAAAAGCAAAGAGAAGACTCGTTCAAAACGAATCTTCTCTTTTCTGTTGTTAGAGGGTTTGGGAAACTGCCCAGTGCATTTGTCCTTGTAAATGCGATGCTGGTTCTTAAGAAAATCAGCTATCATTACAAATCATCGATAAGAACAACACGATTTTGCGCACTATGGTTTTTATTTTTTGCTTATATTAAATTTTAGAAAGCAGATTATCTATCGAAGCGTCGTTTCTCAAATCAACCTCGCAAGGCATTTTGCAAAGCGACCAAAGCTCTGTATGCTCACTTGTTTCGCCTGTGTTTACGGTTTTAAGCTCACCTAAGGTTTCAAACTCAAGCATAACCTCGTTTGTATAGGTTTCAAATGAGCAACCGCCGTCCGGATATTTTCCGTTCGGATGATTTGTGTCATATTTTTTATAAAGAATATCCTCACCCAAAACATAATACGCAGTACCGCAATTAAGGTCGAAGCCTAGCTTTATCGGCTTTTCAGAATTAGTGTCCTGTCTCACAGTTACATATTTATTGCCCCAATAAATGCGGTCATCACTCATATCGGTATAGGGCCACACGGATATTCTTCTGTTAGAAAGCAGACCTGTATCGTTTGTATTCATAGGGATAATCAGTGTACCGTTCTTATCGCAAACAGAAAGCGCCCAAACAGCAAACTCCTGTGGCTTATCCCATATATTCGTAACCCTCATTACGACCTGCATATTAGCATCATCCGGGTCCATTTTAAGCTCTAATGTCTTAACAATGCCGACCTCGGTATCAGGCAGCGGTGTAAAGAGGGCGCCCCACTCGGTTTCGGTATAGTCTACCTTACGGTCATCAGGCAAATAGGTCTCAGGGTCGCTTTCAGGAGAAATCCATATTCTATGTCCACCGAAGTTTTCCCAGCATCTGCCCTCGCCGAAAAAGTCAGTATATTCTTTTCCTGTTTTTGGGGCATGAGCACTTCTGTTACTCGACATAATATTAGTGCCGCCGACAAAACCAAAGCTTATAATTCTAGGTCCTAAATCCACAGTTACCAAAGCCTCTATAACGCCGTTAGAAATACTAACGCATCTGCCATATTCCTTAAAGTTGGAAATTTCTTTTACTTTCACCATTTCTATTACTCCGTTTTGATTATTTTTAAGATGTTGCAGGGTTAAAGTCTTATCACTTTAGAAGTATATTCCAACCCGCATTCAAGCGGTTTTTCGAGGGTTAACCCAAACAAATCTGTGGCTCTGCACTCGGTATCAAAGACCTTTTGCGCATTGATATCAAGCCTTTTTATATCTGCCGCGCGAATAACAACGGGCACCTTGGAACTTTTAGCACCTATTTTAAGCTGCGCTTCCCCGCATTTATTAAATCCCAACACCCTAATATAAGGCGGCGGCTTCATAAAAAACGAATTATCTGCACCGATAAAGCCCCACAGTACCAATCTTCTGATTCTCGCTAAGGTATATCGCTTAACCTTAATTTTATTATATAGGTCATCAAGGCTTTGGGCAATTTTTATTGAGAACAAAAGCTTATTTTCAATCCCCTCACTGACATCTGGCAGCCTTTCAATACCCTCTTTGCTCTTAGTTCTTAATACGGAAAGCACCGCTCTATCAATGCGGCTGATATCCGAAACAGCTTCGGGAATAATTAGCTCCAAAACGCTGTCACTCATATATTTACTGCAAAAGGTATAATCTCCAATTTTCAATTTTTCCCTTAAAAAAGAGGCTGAAACGAACTCTGCTTCCTCTCTTGAATCGTGGTCAGCTCCAACACGCTTTACGGTTAAAAATTCAAACTCAGCGCCGATTTTTTTTGCAGCCTTTATATACTCTATAGCAAGATTATTGTTAGGCTTAGATAGGATATCCTCTGTAAGTCCCAATTTCTTTGCAGCAGACTCGCGTGCAGCGGCAAATGTGACACCGGCTCTAAGCTCTGCTGCAAGCCCTTTAGCAAAATCCTCGCTCAGTAAAATATCTGCGGTTTTTTTAAGAGCAGATATATCACCGCACTCACTGCCGAACATTATTTTATCACAGCCAATATTTTTAAGAATACTGACCGCACCCAAAGAAAAATTTTCTGCAGTGGACATTGACCACAAAACAGGTAATTCAACCACTAAATCTGCGCCACATTTCAGTGCCGCCTCAGTTCGTATTCTCTTTTCGGTAATTGCTGTATCTCCACGTTGCACAAAATTACCGCTCATTACCACAACGACAGTACCAAGCTTTTTAGCCTCGGATATTAAATATTCGTGTCCCTTGTGAAGCGGATTAAACTCTGCTATAATTCCAATAACCGACAAAATATCACCTCTTTTTAAAAAAGACTTGAAAAAAATTATGTTTTACAGTATTATATATTGGTTGGAGTATGTGAAGTATATATATTTTATCATACTTAAAAGTTTTCTTCAATAAAAGTTTTTAACGGAGGAGTAAAAAATGAAAATTTTTGTTGTTAATGCAGGTAGTTCTTCACTAAAGTATCAGCTTATTGATATGGAAAACGAAAAGGTGCTTTGTAAAGGTCTTTGTGAAAGAATAGGTGTTTCTGGCTGTATCAAACACAAGGATGCTAATGGTAATGTTTACGAGGCTGACACTGCAATGCCCACTCACAGCGAAGCATTCGAGGCTGTAGTTTATGCTATGACAAAGAGCGATGCCAAGGTTATCGAATCATTTGATGAGGTTTCGGCTATCGGTCACAGAATTGTGCAGGGCGGTAGTATCTTCAAAGGCTCTTGCCTTATCACCCCCAAAGCTTTACAGGATATCGACGATTTGGGCGCATTAGCACCGTTGCATAATCCCGCTCACGTACTTGCTATCAAGGCTTGCATTAAAACCTTCGGCGAAAAGAAGCCTCAGGTTGCAGTTTTCGATACCTCTTTCCATCAGACCATGCCTGACAAGGCTTATATGTTTGCACTTCCCTATAAATATTACGAGAAGTACGGTGTTCGTAAATACGGTGCGCATGGCACCTCCCACCACTTCGTAAGCGACCGCGTTGCCGCTCTAGAGGGCAAGGATAAAAAAGACCTTAAAATTATTACCTGCCACTTAGGTAACGGTTGCTCCATCACCGCTATTAAAGACGGTGTTTGTGTTGATACCTCTATGGGCTTCACCCCTCTTGACGGTTTTATGATGGGTACACGTACAGGAACATTAGACCCCTCTGCACTTACCTTTATTGCTGAAAAGGAAAACCTCAGCCCCGCTGATATTAACCGTATCTGTAACAAGGAATCGGGCGTTCTCGGTGTTTCAGGCATTTCCAACGACAACCGTGATGTTATTGCCGCAGCTGAAGACGGTAATGACAGAGCAAGACTTGCAATAGAGATGCAACAATATCAAATAATCAAATTTGTTGGCTCATATATTGCCGCTATGAACGGTGTGGACGCTATTGCCTTTACAGGCGGTATAGGTGAAAACGATAAAACCTTGCGTAAAAACATCTGTGAAAGCCTTGGCTTCCTCGGTGCTCAAATCAACGAAGAAAAGAACGATATCAACGGAGAGGAAATCAAGATTTCTACCGAAAACAGTAAAGTTAACATCTATGTTATCCCCACTAATGAAGAGCTTGCTATTGCAAGAGATACATTAAAAATTATTTCTGAATAATAGTGTGACAAGAGCGAAATCGCAACACATTCCACTCTTATCATCCTAAGGAGAATACCTTATGAATATTTGTGAAGTTAAATCCGCTATTCGCAACGGCAAGTTTGATGATAACTTTAATTTGCTTTACGGTGATGTTACAACCGCCAGAGAAAGATATTATAAAGCCTGCGAAAGCTTTGAGATGCTTTACAAAAACTCAGGTGAAATTCGCATTTTTTCCGCTCCCGGCAGAACTGAGGTCGGCGGCAACCATACTGACCATCAGCATGGCTCTGTACTTGCTGCCAGTGTTAATCTCGATGTTATTGCGATAGTCTCCCTAAATAGTGACGGTAAAATCCGCATCAAATCTGATGGCTACCCAATGGACACGGTAAATGCTGGTGAATTCAACAAAACCCCAGGTGAAGAGGGCAAGTCTATATCCCTTATTCGTGGCGTTTGCAACCGTTTTGAAGCTTTAGGCTGTAATATTGGAGGTTTTAACGCATACACTACATCTAATGTTTTAAAGGGGTCAGGTCTTTCCTCCTCTGCCGCCTTTGAGGTGCTTGTTGGCAATATTATTAACAACCTTTTCGGTGGCAATGTCAGTCCTATTGAAATAGCAAAAATCGGTCAGTTTGCGGAGCGCAACTTTTTCGGTAAGCCATGCGGTCTGCTTGACCAGATGGCAAGCTCACTAGGCGGCTTTACCTATGCCGATTTTCGATACCCTACTGAACCTATAACCGAAAGTATCGACCTCGATATCAAGAGCTACGGTTACACCCTTTGCGTTGTAGATACAGGCGGTAACCATGCTAATCTCACAGGTGACTATGCCGATATAACCCTTGAATGCAGACAAATTAGTACCGCATTAGGTGTTGATTTCCTAAGGGATGCAAATACCGATAGGTTTTATAGTGAAATAGCTTCCTTGCGTAAGGAATGCGGTGACCGAGCCGTGCTCCGTGCTTTCCACTTCTTTAACGAGCAAGTCCGTGTTGGCGAACAACGTGCCGCCCTTAAAAAAGGCGATTTCGAAGCTTTTCTTAAAATGGTTAATGCCTCAGGTCAATCCTCTTATGACTATTTGCAAAACCTCTACTCTACCTCTGCGATAAACGAGCAAGGCTTATCACTTGCCATTGCTCTTACTAAGCAGTTTTTGGGTGACAAAGGCGCTTGTCGTGTTCATGGCGGTGGCTTTGCAGGTACAATTCAGTGCTATATACCAACCGAAAGACTTGAAAGCTACAAAAAAATGATAGAAAATGCTTTCGGTGAGGGCAGTTGCCGTGTTCTCAATATCCGACCGATTGGCGGATACGAAATAAAATAATCTCAGGTGCTCAAATATGAATCAAGTTTTAGTTCCAATATGCATATGTATTTTAGCATTATCGGTTTTTATAATATTTTTAAAATTTATCGCCGGAATGATACATTTCACAAGAACTCTTAAATATATCAATTCCGAAATTTTGCGCACCCACGGTTCTGAGCGCAGGGCGTGGGAACGTAAAAGAAAAAAGCTATTAAAAAGATTTTTTCACTATTTGCAGGGTTAATCCAATATTTTCCGTAAATAATAAGGTAGAAAAACTGTTGCTTTCGGTTTTTCTGCCTTATTTTTTTAGAGTGACAAAAGTTAAACCTATGGAGGATATTATGAAAACAAAAATAGCTGTAAGAATTATTAGCTTTTGCTTAGCGGCGGTAATTGTAACTGTAGGTTTTTTAATTAAAACCGTAAATAAAGCCAATCGTTATGAATTGGAGCTTAAAAACTCTTATTCAAAAAATCTTGACGATTTTAACTCTGCAGTAGATAATATCGCTATAACCCTTAATAAGCTGCAATTTGCCGCAACACAAAAGCAGATAGGTCATTTGGCAAGCATTCTGCTTACCGAGGCGGAAATTTCAAAAGCCGCGCTTTCGCAAATGCCTCAAACAGCCGAGTTAACAACACTAAACCGCTTTTTTTCACAGGTTGGTAATTATGCCTTGGCTCTCTCAAAAAGCATCAGCGACGAAGACGTCACACTAGAAAACACCGAACAGAACATCGGTATTTTAGCCGATACTGCTAAAAAAATAGCCGATGCCGCGGCAACAGCGCAAACAAACTTTAATAACAGTACCTACTGGGCAAAGGAATTGGAGAACGAAATTACAGATGCCAAAAATCTTGGTCTTGCCGAATCTCTTAATCAATTGGAGGATTCACTGACCGATTTCCCTACACTTATATATGACGGACCTTATTCCGACCATTTGCTAGAAAAAGAGCCCCTACTTTTAAAGGATGCTCCTGATATAACCGAGCTCACAGCCCTTGGAACTGCCTCACTTTTTGCCGATACCGAAAGTACCGAGCTTTTACCAAACGGTAAAATTGACGGAGATATTCCGTCATACTGCTTTAGCGGTAACGGAGCTACGGTTGCTGTAAGTATATCGGGCGGTCATACACTATATATGAGAAAAGAGCGCAATGTAGAAAAAACCGTTCTCTCGATAGAACAGGCGCGCGAAAAGGCGAAAAGATACCTCAACCGAACAAAAATGGTGGGCTTCAAGGAAACCTATTACTTTTTGAATGAAAATGTGCTTGTAATAAATTTTTGCTATGTAGACGGTGGAACGCTTTGCTATACCGACCTTATAAAAATAGGCGTGGCTATGGATAATGGTGAAATTGTTTTCTATGAGGCAGGCGGTTTTATAACAAACCACCATGAGCGCGCATTTCTCACCCCTGTATATACCGAAGCAGAGGCAGAGGCGGTTTTATCCGATAACCTCACGGTAAAGGGTGTGGGTTTTGCCCTGATACCCACCAATTCCACCAAAGAAATCCGATGCTATGAGTTTCACTGTATAACTACTGACAATACCGAAATTTTGGTATATATTAACCCCGCAACACTCGAAGAAGAGGATATTTTAATACTTTTAAAAAGTGATGGCGGAACTTTAGTAAAATAATGCTTGCATTTTTTGGAGAGTTGTGATAGAATATATGAGCATTTGATTTCGCTTAGACCTTACTAAGCGGTTCATTGCCGAAAATTCGACATTGAAGCGGATGGTCCTCTGTGCCCTAGGCTTATGAACATCTGTAAAAAACTAAGGAGGAAAAAACATGGACGCTATTAAGGAATTAACAGCCGGTATGCTCAAAAACGACGTTCCCGAAATTCTTATCGGTAGCACCGTAAAGGTACACGTAAGAATTAAGGAAGGTGAAAAAGAGAGAATTCAGGTTTTCGAAGGCACCGTTATTGCTAAGAACAACAGCGGTATTGCTGAGACCTTTACTGTTCGCCGCGTAGCCTACGGTGTAGGTGTTGAGCGTGTGTTCCCGGTTCACTCACCCTCTGTTGCTAAGGTAGAACTTATCCGCAAGGGTCGTGTTCGCAGAGCAAAGCTTTATTATCTGCGTGATAGAGTCGGTAAAGCCGCTAAGGTTAAAGAGCTTATTTAATCTAAGGAAGGGAGACGGGGCAACCTTGTCTCCCATTATTTTTTAATAATATACTTAATTAACGATTTGGCTAATAATCATTATAGTGAGGCTTATATGAGAATATTTAAAAATATATTAAGCTTTCTAAAAAGCATATATTTAAAACTTAAAAACGCTTTTTCTTTTACAGCAAAAAAGCCGCTATTTGAAGCTGACGTAGGTTTTCACGTCGACGAAACACTTGTGTTTTCAGAGACAAAAGGTGATCCCCTTCCCGAACAAAACAGCTTACAAAAGGAAATTATAGAGTGGCTTGAAATTATCGTTACTGCTGTAATTTCTGTTGTTATATTGTTTTCGCTTGTGTTCAGGGTTGCTACAATAGACGGCGACTCTATGAAAAACACATTGCAAGGCGCAAACAAATTTACAGGCGCTATCGGTGATAAGGTAATAATTTCTAATTTCAATTACGAGCCTAAGCAATTTGACATTGTGGTAGTATCCCGAAATGTAGAAAACAGTAACAACTCGCAAGGCACCTCACTGGAGCCTATTATTAAACGTGTTATTGCTGTGGGCGGTCAAACTGTCGATATAAATTTTCATAGGGGTATAGTATATGTGGATGGGGTAGCCTTGGAAGAAGATTACATAAGCTCCCCTACTACCGATAAATATGAGGTTGATTTCCCTCTCTATGTTCCTGAGGGTTATATTTTCGTTTTAGGTGACAACCGCGGCGACTCTCTTGACAGTCGTTCTTCAAGAATAGGTGAAAACGGACTTATTGATACCCGTTATGTTTTAGGTCATGCAGTTTTCCGCATCTTCCCATTTAACAGAATAGGCAGGCTTGATAACAAATGATTGACGCTAAGCAAAGTATACAGTGGTTTCCGGGGCATATGACCAAGGCACGCCGCAAAATCATGGAGGTTTTACCCCTTATTGATGCTATAGCCGAGGTTGTTGATGCCCGTATACCTCAAAGCTCAAGAAACCCAGAGCTTAAAGAAATTATTGGTGATAAGCCGCATATTATATTACTCAATAAATGCGATATGGCAGACAAAACGGTAACTGACAGTTGGGTTAAATACTACAAAACCCAAAATATCACCGCTATTCCTATTGACTGTAAATCGGGCAAGGGTCTAAACTTCTTTAAGGATACGGTGAAGGCTGTTTTGGCAGACCGCCTCCAAGCCTACCAACAAAAAGGTATGGTTGGTAAGCCTCTAAGGGTTATGGTTGTGGGTATTCCAAATGTTGGCAAATCCTCGTTTATAAACCGAATTGCAGGCGGCAGTAAGGCTAAGGTCGAAAACCGACCGGGCGTAACCAGAGGTAATCAATGGTTTACTATCGACAGGCAATTAGAGTTGCTTGATACCCCCGGTGTACTTTGGCCAAAATTTGAGGACCAAACTGTTGGCGAGCATCTTGCCTTTACAGGCGCTGTTAAGGATAGAATTCTGGATACCGAGCTTCTTGCTATGCGATTGCTCGAAAATTTAACTAAAAATTATAATGAGCTACTTACTGCACGCTATGGCGAGCTTGATTTCAATCTGGATAGCTATGAGCTTTTGTGCCTTATCGGTAAAAAACGCGGTATGGTAATCCGCGGTGGCGAAACCGATACCGAAAGGGCTGCAAATATGCTGCTTGAAGAGTATCGCAACTGTAAAATAGGCTTAATTTCACTTGAAAGGGCTGACAAAGATGCCTGATTTTTCTATAGAACAAAGTGCAATCAAAAAAGGCTTTAAATATATCTGCGGTGTTGATGAGGCAGGCAGAGGTCCATTAGCGGGCCCAGTTTGTGCCGCCGCAGTAATACTCCCGCCCGACACCGAAATTGAGGGGTTAAACGATTCTAAAAAGCTAAGCGAAAAAAAGCGCGAGCTCCTTTATGATGTGATTTGCGAAAAAGCTCTCGCTTACTGCGTGGCATACGGTACTTTAGAGGAGATTGAGGAATTCAATATTCTTGAAGCCACCTTTCTCGCAATGAACCGTAGTATAGAGGGACTTTCATTAAAGCCCGATTATGCGCTTATTGACGGTAACCAAACACCAAAAGGCATAAATATCCCATGCGAAACAGTAGTTAAGGGTGATTCTAAATCATCATCAATAGCAGCAGCTTCAATACTCGCGAAGGTGAGCCGTGACCGTTTACTTTTAGAGTATGACGCCACCTATCCAGAATATAATTTTAAAAAGCATAAGGGATATGGCACAAAAGAGCATACCGAGCTTATTTTAAAACTCGGTCCCTCCCCTATTCACAGGATAAGCTTTTTAAAAAAGCTGTTGGGTGATAAAAAATGAATATAGGTAAAACAGGCAAAAGCGGTGAGGATAGAGTAGCCGCTTTTTTGCGTAGTAAGGGATATAGGGTTATAAAGCGTAATTATAGCTGCCGCTACGGTGAAATCGACATAATAGCGGAATGGCAAGAATATATTGTTTTTGTTGAGGTTAAAACCCGAAAGTCAAACAGCTTGGTTTCGGGTGCGGCGTCAGTTGATCATCACAAGCGTCAAAGGATTATGTTAACTGCTAATGATTTCATAGTTAAAACCGAATGTGAGCTGCAGCCCCGTTTTGATGTGGCAGAGGTTACAGTTTCTGAAAAGGCAGACGGAGGTTACAGCTACAGCCTCAACTATATTAAAAATGCTTTTTGATGGGTGATTTATTTGTTATATTTCGACCTACACTGCGATACACCTTTTGAATGCTATACTAAAAATCAACAACTTTATGTAAATCAACTTAGTATTTCGGGCGAGCAAGGCTCTATATTCCAAGAATGGACGCAAGTTTTTGCCATCTGGATAAAGGACGACTGTGAAAATCCGTTTTTGCTTTACAAAAAAATTCTTGGTGATTTTAAGTTAAAGCTTAAAGCCGCTCCAAAAAATTTAAAACCTCTATTTGCGGTTGAGGGCGGTGCAGTGCTCGAAAAGGATGCCGACCGCCTATATATTTTAAAGAATGACGGAATTCGGCTTTTAACACCTACCTGGAACGGTGAAAACTGTATTGCAGGCGGTGTAGACAGTAATAAAGGGCTTACCGACTTTGGAAAAACGGTAATTAAAAAAATCAATCAGCTAAAGATTGGGTGTGACCTTTCGCACATAGGCGAAAAAAGCTTTTTTGATATAATAGATTATGCCGACTTCCCGCTTGCCACACACTCCAACTGCAAAAAAATTTGCAATCACAAACGAAATCTTACCGATACGCAAATCCGTCTTATTTGTGACCGAGGCGGAATTATAGGTCTTTGCTTTTACCCTACCTTTTTAGGTGGCGATGTTTTTCAAAAAATATATGAAAATATATTCCATCTTGCCGATATGGGTTTTGAAGATAATATATCTATAGGCTCTGATTTCGACGGTGCTGAAATGGATAAAAAGCTTGATAAACTAAGTAAAATCCCTGATTTATATGCCTTTTTGAAAGCTAAGGGGCTCAAAGACAGCTTACTTTATAAAATTTTCTATGAAAACGCAAATAATTATATTGCAAAGCTTCAATAAAAATTGTATTATATAATATGAATGTTAAAACTGAGGAGACACGGTTATGAATTATGTGAGTACGAGAGATAAATCGGTAAAAGCTACCGCCGCCAAGGCAATAGCTCAGGGTATTTCAGTTGATGGCGGTCTTTTTGTGCCCGACTGTTTTCCCACCTTATCCGACGCCGATTTTGACGCCCTTATAAAAATGAATTATATCGACAGGGCAAAATTTGTTTTATCAAAATTCCTCAACGATTTTACTCCCGAAGAGGTTGACTATTGCGTCAAGGGCGCATACACAGGCAGCTTTGATAACGAACAGCCTGCCCCTATTTCACTTATAAATAAAAATACAAATATTCTGGAGCTTTGGCACGGACCCACCTGTGCTTTTAAGGATTTGGCTTTACAGCTTCTTCCTTATCTGCTCACCACCTCTGCTAAAAAGGTGAATGACGGTAAGAAAACCGTCATATTGGTTGCAACCTCAGGCGATACTGGTAAAGCCGCTCTTGAGGGCTTTAAGGATGTTCCCGATACCGAAATTCTTGTTTTCTACCCAAGCGACGGTGTAAGCCCTATGCAGAAGCTACAAATGGATTCTCAAAAGGGTAAAAATGTTCACGTTTGCGCAATTAAGGGTAATTTTGACGATGCACAGACCGGTGTTAAAAAGATTTTCACCGACAATACGGTTAAAGCAAGGCTTGCTGAGAATAATATGCTTTTCTCCTCTGCCAACTCTATCAACTGGGGCAGACTGGCTCCCCAGATTGTTTACTATATTTCGGCATACTGTGATTTATTAGAACGCGAGCCCGAGCGTGTTAAGGACGGCTTTAATATCGTTGTTCCCACAGGTAACTTCGGTAATATCTTAGCTGCTTACTATGCTAAAAAAATGGGCGTTCCCGTAAATCGTCTTATCTGCGCATCAAACGCAAACAACGTGCTTACCGATTTCATTAAAACAGGTACATACGACCGTAACCGCAGCTTCTACACCACCATTTCTCCCTCAATGGACATTTTAATTTCCAGCAACCTTGAAAGAATGCTGTTTGAGCTTTCGGGTAATAATGATAAAGAGGTAGCCGCTCTTCAGGAAAGTCTTTCCAAAAACGGTACCTTCACTGTAAACGAAAGCATTAAAACCAAAATGGGAGAGCTTTTCTGGGCAGGTTTCTGTGATGATGATGAAACCCTTAAAACAATCAATAAATACTTCAATGAATACAGTTATCTTTCTGATACCCACACCGCAGTAGCACTTAACGTATACGAGCAGTATATTGATGCTACAGGTGACGACCGCCCGACAGTTATTGCTTCCACCGCTTCACCCTATAAGTTTGCAAACAGCGTACTTAGTGCTATAAGCGAAAAGAAGGGTGCCAGCGAATTTGATACTGTTAAGCTTTTAAGTGAATTTTCAAATACAGAAATTCCCGAGCCTCTTATGGCACTTGAAAATGCAGAGGTTCGCTTTAAAGAAATTTGCGAAAAGGATAATATGCTTTCAGCGGTTTTCTCTGCATTAGAAATTAAGTAAATCCTAAAAAAAGGGATATCCTATGTTTAGGATATCCCTTAATTCACAGTTCTCTTTACTTCGCTTTAAAGGTGTCACAACAGGTGTCCTTGGCGGAAGAAGCGGAACCGTTTCCGACTTGAATTCTACCTGCGCTGCACATATCGTTTTCAGCGTGATATACGCAGTTCTTAACATTACAAGCTACGCAGATTTGTGTTTTACATGAATTTTCCATTTAAAATCAAGTCCTTTCTGACCCTTGCGGTCACTAATTATATTTTACAATAAATTAAAAATTATTCTGAAAGGAGGAAAAACCGTGAGCATTTTTGCAATTTCCGACTTGCATTTATCTTTTGGCACAAATAAACCTATGGATATTTTTTATGGCTGGGATAATTATACCGACAGAATAAAGGCAAATTGGCTACGCCTTGTAAAGCCCGATGATACCGTGATTTTAGCGGGTGATTTCAGTTGGGCGCTTAAAATTGAAGAGGCGCTTGAAGATTTTAAATTTTTAGAGTCTCTGCCAGGTAAAAAGCTTTTAATTAAAGGTAACCACGACCTGTGGTGGAGTACCGCAAAAAAGCTATATGAATTTTGGAGCCAAAACGGTATTTCCTCTATAGACATTATTTTTAATAACTGCGCTATAGTAGATGGCTATGCTATCGCGGGCACTCGCGGTTGGTTTTATGATGAAAAGGGCACTGCGAAGGTTAAAATGCGTGAGGCAGGAAGGCTTGAGGCTTCTCTTTTAGCCGCAGAAAAAACCGGACTTCCCATTCTCACTTTTATGCACTATCCACCCGTTTATAACGACTCTGTTTGCAAAGAAATTTTTGAAATTTTAAAGAAACATAGCATTAAAAAGGTCTACCACGGACATATTCACGGTTCAGGGCTAAATAATGCAGTAAAACAATATGACGGCATAGAATTTAAACTAATATCGTGCGATTGCATTGATTTCACACCATTTTTAGTGGTATGATTTATATATAATTGCTAAATTTCTATTTTTTATTAAAAATTGCTGGAAAAATTATAATTAATATGCTATAATAACTGCAACTATGTAAAATGGGTGAGTTGTGAATACTCACATTTGTACGGAGGTATAACAAAAAATGAGTTTGAAAGAAACAAAAAAGGTTGCCACCAACCGATATGAGTTGGAAATTATTGTTGACGGCGAAAGATTCCGTGAGGCTATAAAGGCTGCCTACAAACAGAATGCAAAGAAAATAAATGTTCCGGGTTTCAGAAAGGGTAAAGCTCCTTTAAGCTTTGTTGAAACCTACTACGGTAGCGAAATCTTCTTTGAAGATGCTCTTAACCTTATCTATAGCGATGTTGTTGAAGAGGCTATAAACGAATCAGGTCTTAAGGTTATCAACGATAAGATGGATTTTGATATGGTTTCTATCTCTAAGGAGGAAGGTGTTGACTTTAAGGTAACACTCACCACCTATCCTGAAATCGAGCTCGGAAAATACAAAGGTCTTAAGGCTGAGAAGCTTATCGCTAAGGTTGAAGACAGCGAGATTGATGCTCAGATTAATTCTATGGCAGACCGCAACGCACGTATGATTGCTGTAGAAGACAGGGCTGCTCAGATCGGTGATACCGCTGTTATCGATTTTGAGGGCTTCTGCGATGGCGAGGCTTTCGACGGTGGCAAGGCAGAGGGTCACAACCTTGAATTAGGTTCAGGTCAGTTTATCCCCGGCTTTGAGGAGCAGATTGTCGGTCACAACATCGGCGAAGAATTTGAGATTAATGTTACCTTCCCTGAAGAATACGGCGCTAAAGAGCTTGCAGGCAAAGAGGCTGTATTTAAAATCAAGCTTCACGAGCTTAAGGTTCGCGAGCTACCCGAAATAGATGATGAGTTTGCTAAGGATGTAAGCGAATTTGATACACTTGAAGAATTAAAGGCTGACCTTAAAGCAAAGGCTCTTGAACGCAAGACCAACGCCGCTGAGGAAGATGTTGAGAATGACCTTGTAGGTCAGATTGTTGATAGCATTAAGGGTGAAATTCCCGATGCTATGTACGAAAATCAGCTTAACCAGAGCGTTGAGCAGTTTGCATACCGTTTACAGTCTCAGGGTCTTGACCTTCAGACCTACCTCAAGTATACTAATGCAAGTATAGAGGATTTCAAGGCTTCTTTCCGTCCTCAAGCTGAAAGTCAGGTTAAATTCAGACTTGCACTTGAAAAGATTGTAGAGCTTGAGAAAATCGAGGCTACCGAGGAAGAAATCGCTGAGCAGATTGAAAAGATGGCTAAGGACTATGGTATGGAAGCAGAGCAGATTAAGGCTGCTGTTCCTGCAGAAGAAATTGCTAAGGATTTAGCTGTTGGCAAGGCTATCGACTTTATTAAGGAAAATGCGGTAATCACAGAGGTTGAGGCTAAGACCGAAAAGGCTCCTGCAAAGAAGCCTGCAGCAAAGAAGACCGCCGCTAAGAAAACTACAGCTAAAAAGGCTGAAGAAAAAAAGGAAGACGCTGAATAATTGATTACAATTATTTAAAACCGTCAATAATATAGGGGCTGTCTCAATAATGATTTTTTTGAGGCGGTCCTTTTATGTTTAATTAATAATGTGAAAAGGAGTAATTTCTATGGATATGACTATGATACCTTATGTCATCGAACAAACTGGCAGAGGGGAACGCTCTTATGACATTTTCTCACGCCTTCTTAATGACAGAATTATTATGCTAAATGACCAGGTAGACAATGCAAGCGCAAGCGTGATTATTGCACAGCTTCTCTATCTTGAAGGTCAGGACCCCGAAAAAGACATCAGCTTTTACATCAACAGTCCAGGCGGTTCTGTAAGCGCAGGTATGGCTATTTATGATACTATGCAGTACATCAAGTGCGACGTTAGCACTATTTGTATGGGTATGGCAGCTTCTATGGGCGCATTCCTTTTAGCCGCAGGCGCAAAAGGCAAACGCTTAGCTCTTCCAAACAGTGAAATTATGATTCATCAACCATTAGGTCAGGCTCAAGGTCAGGCTACCGATATCCTCATCCACGCAAGCCACATTGAAAAGACCAGAGCCAACCTTAACAGAATTCTCTCAGAAAACACAGGAAAGCCTCTTGATGTAATAGCAAGAGATACCGAAAGGGATAACTTTATGTCAGCTGCTGAGGCCGCAGAATACGGTCTTATTGATAAGGTTATCACTAAAAGATAAGAGGTAACAAAATGCCTAATAACGAAAAAGAAATTTGCTGTTCCTTTTGCGGCAAAAGTCAGGACGAAGTAACCCGACTTGTAGAGGGTCCCGGAGTTTACATTTGCGATAACTGTATAGAGTTTTGCAGTTCATTGCTTTTCGATGACGAAACCGCCGCAAAGCAAAAGAAAAAGACTAAAAAAGAGCCTGAGTTCATACTGCCGAAGCCACAGGAAATAAAGGCTCAGCTTGACCAGTATGTAATTGGTCAGGACGAGGCTAAGAAAACCCTTTCGGTTGCGGTTTATAACCACTATAAGCGTATTTTTAAGGCTACCGATAACGATGTTGAGCTTAACAAAAGCAATGTGCTTATGCTCGGTCCTACCGGTGTGGGTAAAACCTTGCTTGCCCAAACATTAGCCAAGAGCCTTGATGTGCCTATTGCCATTACCGATGCTACCACACTTACCGAAGCCGGTTATGTTGGTGAGGATGTTGAAAACATTCTGCTTCGCTTAATTCAGGCTGCCGATTATGACATTGAGAAGGCAGAACGCGGCATAATCTATGTTGATGAGATTGATAAAATTGCCCGCAAAAGCGAAAACGCATCGATTACGCGCGATGTGAGCGGCGAGGGTGTTCAACAGGCACTTCTCAAAATTTTAGAGGGTACTGTTTCGAATGTTCCGCCACAGGGCGGCAGAAAGCATCCTCAACAGGACTTTATCCAAATTGATACCACAAATATTCTCTTTATTTGCGCAGGCGCATTTGACGGTATTGAAAAGGTAATTGAAAAGCGAATGGGCGGCAGCAGTCTGGGCTTTGGTGCAGCTGTAAAATCTCCAAAAAGCATTGAAGCCGAGGCACTCTCTGTCAACGCAACCCATCAAGACCTTGTTAAATTCGGTCTTATTCCTGAGCTGGTGGGAAGACTTCCTGTTATAACCGCTCTTAAGGGTATGGATAAGGAAACCCTTATTAAAATTATGACTGAGCCCAAAAACTCAATCATAAAGCAGTATAAAGCCCTCTTTGCGCTTGACGGTATCGAGCTTGAATTTGATGCGAAAGCAATGGAAAAAATTGCCGATATGACGGTTGAACGCAAAACAGGCGCCAGAGGTCTTCGCTCTATTATTGAGGGTGTTTTACAACCCTTTATGTTCGACGCTCCCTCTGACAATACAATAAAGAAAATTATCATAACCGAAGAAACCGTTTTAGGCGGTAACGCAGTTATAGAAAGATAGTTTTTATAAAACCGAATTATAAAAGTAAAGAGCAGACAAAAAATTGTCTGCTTTTTGCTTTATACTCTATTTTTCGGGACATTCAAGACCTTTAGGGAGTTCTAAAATATAATCAGCCGAAACACTATAAAATTTGCAAAGCTTAATTAAAGCTTCTAACTAAATTTGCCATTTGCCACTTTCATACTGCTGATATGTGTTTTGTTTGCAGTTTAAAACCTGTGCTATATCTGATTGGGCAAAATCCCTATCTCACGTAATTCTCTTAATTCCATTTTCTTGTTCCTTTTAACTCTTTTACAACTACAATATGACACACAGTAACAAATAAACCAATTGCGTAAAATTATCATTATTTTTCTTTTATTTTTGCAAATACTATTTTCCGAGGTGAAAAAATTGAAAAATAAAAAGAAAAAATCCACCATAACACCATCTCTTCACCGTGATGTCGGGCTTCCCGAAACCGCGTTTGATATGATTAACCGCTATGGCACCTATGAAATACAGGCAACTGCCGAAACTGAAAATCAGTATCCTGCAATAGCGCAAGGCTTTAACAAAAAACAACTAGAAACCGACTGCGATACCGACCTTGACGGTAAAAAGAAAAAAATCTCACCCCGTCATTTGTAAAAAAATGCTTAAAAGCTTTATTTATCCTTTAATTCTTGACAAATTATACCGTTGGCTATATAATATATACGTCTAAGTATTTATTTGGAGGAATTTTAAACTATGATTAGTGCAGGCGATTTCAGAAATGGCGTAACCTTTGAAGAGGACGGTAACGTTCTTCAGGTTGTTGAATTTCAGCACGTTAAGCCCGGTAAAGGCGCGGCTTTCGTAAGAACAAAAACTAAAAATGTTATTACCGGTGCGGTTATCGAAAAAAGCTATAACCCTACCGCTAAGTTCCCCACCGCTTATATTGAGCGCAAGGATATGGAATATTCTTATAACGACGGTGAGCTTTACTACTTCATGGATCAGGAAACCTATGATATGATCCCGATTAACGCTTCCGAGCTTGGTGATAACTTTAAATTCGTAAAGGAAAATATGATTTGTAAAATCCTTTCCTATAAGGGTAATGTGTTCGGCGTTGAGCCACCAACCTTTGTAGAATTGGAAATCACCCAGACCGACCCCGGTTTTGCCGGCAACACCGCTACTAATGCCACAAAGCCCGCAACTGTTGAAACGGGTGCAGAAATCCGTGTTCCCCTTTTCATCAACGAGGGAGATAGGGTTAGAATTGATACACGTACCGGCGAATACATGGAACGCGCATAATTGGAGGAAATTATAATGGATATTTGCGAAAAGATTGCTTATATTAAAGGTCTTGCAGAAGGTCTTGAACTATCTAACGATACTAAAGAGGGCAAAATTCTTAATGCTATCATTGATTTGCTTGGCGATATTACAGAGGAAATCTGTGACATCGAAGACGGCTGTGACGAGCTTTTAGAACAGATTGACGCTGTTGACGAAGACCTCGCTTCCTTAGAAGAAATCATTTATGAAGACGATGAGGACGATTGCGATTGTGACTGTGAAGATTGCTGTGACTGTGACGACGAGGTTTATGAAATTGAATGTCCCGCTTGCAATGACGTTATTTATCTTGATGGCGATATGCTCGCTGAAGAAGGTATGACCTGCCCCAACTGCGGCACAGAGCTTGAGTTTGATTTTGATTGCGATTGCGACTGTGAAGATTGTGATTGCGGCGAAACCGAAGAATAATTTTAATAATCGTTTAACGGTAGGGGTTGGCGGTGCCAACCCCTTTTATTTTAAAAAGTGAAGTGAAAAAAGTGAACCAAACCGAACTGAGACTGCAATTCCAGATTATTGATAATAACACCGAGGGAATGCCTGTGATAATTGTTGCCGCAGGCAATTCAACACGTATGGGCGGAATTAATAAACAGTTTTTAGAGCTTGGCGGAATGCCTGTAATTGTAAAAACTTTGTTGGCATTTGAAAAAAGCAAATATATAAGCCGAATAATATTGGTGAGTCGTGAAGAAGATATTTTCGCTCTTCAGCTTTTAGCAGAAAAGTATTCCGTTTCAAAATTAACCGACATTATAGCCGGCGGAGATAACCGTCAGCAATCGGTATTAAACGGACTGGACAGGCTCTCTAACTTCGAAACCGAGGTTTTAATACACGACGGTGCCAGACCCTTTGTTACCGAAGAAATCATTGGCAATGTTGCGGCTGGGCTCAAAGAATTTTGTGCGGTCACTTGTGGGGTAAAGCTTAAGGATACTATAAAGCAAATCACACCTTACGGTATTGTGCAAAAAACGCTCGACCGTAATTCGCTTTTTGCGGTGCAGACACCTCAAGGGGTTAAAACGGCAGAATACAAAAAAGCTGTAGCCCAAATGGACGATATCTCACGTTTTACCGACGATACTTCGATTATGGAAGCGGCAGGCCACAAAATTAAGTGTGTTGAGGGTAGTTACAGAAACATTAAAATCACCACACCCGAGGATATTGCAGTAGCCGAGTGCTACTTAAAAAACAACTGCGAGGAGTAATCTTATGAGAATTGGACACGGATATGATGTTCACAGACTTTGCGAAAACCGTCCGCTTATTATCGGTGGTGTGCCAATCCCCTTTGAAAAAGGATTGTTGGGGCACTCTGATGCTGATGTGCTTTTGCACGCTGTGTGTGATGCTCTGCTGGGTGCTGCCGCTTTAGGTGATATCGGAAAGCACTTTCCTGATAATGACGACAGTTTCAAGAATATTGACAGTAGAATTTTATTGAGAAAAACTGTGTTGTTTTTAGCTGAAAAAGGTTATAAAATAGGCAATATTGACGCTACCGTTATAGCCCAAAAACCAAAGCTTTCACCCTTTATTGATACTATGCGAAAAAATATCGCCGACGACTGCAAAATAGGGGTGGATTTTGTCAACATTAAAGCCACCACCGAGGAGAAGCTAGGCTTTACAGGTGAGCTTTTAGGAATTTCTGCGCACGCAGTCTGCATCATAGAATAGTAATACACCACCAATCCCCCGCATATCAATTAATGTGAGGGATTGTTATGAACTTCTTTATTACACTTAAAAAAAGACATTTAGCGGTAATTTTAGCGGTTATTATAATTGCTTTTTTAATTTTGGGTCAGTTTGTTTCGGCAAAAGCCAATAATATCGATGGCTCAACTAACGCTAAAAGAATTGAATATATCAAAGGTCTGGGTATTGAACCCGATGATACAAATGTTTCGTCAAAGCAAATCACTATACCTCAAAGCTTCAGCGAGGTTTATAAGGAATATAACCGTCTGCAAAAAAAGGCAGGGTTTGACCTTAACCGATATAAAGGTGAACCCGCCACCGTATATAACTACGGTATTTGCGGTAGTGACCGCGAATTGCACCTTATCGTATACAAAAACAAAATTATCGGCGGAGACATCGCCGATATAAACGTAGGGGGTGAAATGCTACCCCTTAAAAGATATTCTTAATTTTTTTAACAGAGAGAAGCAAAAAATGTATGAATTCCCAAAGACTTGATAAAATAATATCATCACAGTTTAATATGTCAAGAAGTGTTGCACGCAAGGTCATCCGCTATGGCAGAGTAACCGTTGACGGAGCGGTAATTCATGACCCATCCTTTTTGACTGATCCACAGAATAATGCAATCGAATTTAGAGGACAAGCCCTCCAATTCAAAGAACATATTTACCTGTTACTCAATAAACCTAAAGGTGTTTTATCTGCCAGCGATGATAAAAACCGTGAAACTGTGGTGGATTTGGTCCCAGAAGAGCTAAGGCGAAAAGGTCTCTTCCCTGTAGGCAGACTTGACCGTGACACAACAGGTCTTCTTATAATAACCGACGACGGTGATTTTTCACACAAGGTTTTGTCGCCCAAAAAAAGCATATATAAAACCTATAGAGCCACCCTTGACGGTGAAATCACCGATGAAATTATTGAAAAATTTGCCCAAAGCATAACCCTGGCTGACGGAACAGTTTGCCGGCCTGCAATATTAAAACCTATAGAAAAAAACTATGTGGAAATTAAAATATGTGAGGGAAGATACCACCAGATTAAAAGAATGTTTGGCACTGTAAACCTAGGTGTGAACGATTTAGAGCGAATAGGTGTTGGAAATCTTTTTTTGCCCGAAAAATTCCCCGTGGGAGCTTGTCGAGAGCTGTCGAAAGACGAACTTGAGCAAATATTTGTGAATTAGTATGCAAAATCTACAAAACATTATTTATAACATTGGGTATATTTAGTATAGCAATTTGTTTGTTTCTTTGTTATAATACTAACGTTAAAAGCATTTATATGCAATTTTTTAGGAGGCTTCAATAATGGCAAGTTTATCTTTGCGCAATGTTTACAAAAGATATCCGGGCGGTGTTACCGCTGTTTCTGATTTCAATCTTGAAATCAAGGACAAGGAGTTTATAATCCTCGTAGGTCCTTCCGGATGCGGTAAATCTACAACACTTAGAATGGTAGCAGGTCTTGAAGAGATTTCTGACGGTGAGGTTTACATCGGAGACCGTCTCGTTAATGACGTTGCTCCTAAGGATCGTGACATAGCAATGGTTTTCCAGAACTATGCTCTTTATCCTCATATGACAGTTTTCGACAATATGGCATTCGGTCTTAAGCTTCGTAAAACTCCGAAGGATGAGATTAAGCGTCGTGTTGAAGAAGCTGCTCGCATTCTTGACATCACTCACCTTTTAGAGCGTAAGCCCAAGGCTTTATCCGGTGGTCAGCGTCAGCGTGTTGCACTTGGTCGTGCTATCGTTCGTGAGCCTAAGGTATTCCTTCTCGACGAACCTCTTTCTAACTTGGACGCTAAGCTCCGTGCACAAATGCGTACTGAGATTTCTAAGCTTCATCAGAGACTTGGTACAACCTTCATCTACGTAACACACGATCAGACCGAGGCTATGACCATGGGTACACGTATTGTTGTTATGAAGAGCGGTCTTATCCAGCAGGTTGATACTCCTCAGAATCTTTATCTCTATCCTTGCAACCTCTTCGTTGCTGGCTTCATCGGTTCACCTCAGATGAACTTCATTGAGTCTAAGCTTCTTAAAGAGGGCAACGATTTCTTCGTAGAGTTCGGCTCTGAAGACACCAAGACCCGCGCAGGTGTTAAGTTTAAAATTAAGCTCCCTGCTGAAAAGAATAAGGACAACTGCCTTGAAGAGTATGTTGGCAAGGAAGTTATTATGGGCATTCGACCCGAAGATGTACACAACGAGGAAGACCTTGTTGCTGCTTACTCAGACGGTATCGTAGAGGCTGATGTTGAAGTTACCGAGCTTATGGGTGCAGAAACCTACCTCTATATGAACTGTGAAGGTCAGGCTATCAATGCGCGTGTTGCTCCTACTAACACTGCAAAGCCCGGCGATAAGATTAAGATTGCTCTTGAGCCTAAGAAGATTCACCTTTTCGATAAGGACACTGAGCTTACAATCACAAACTAATCAAAAAGCTTTAACGAGCACTCAATCGAGTGCTCGTTTTGTTTTGTATACCGTAAAATTTAAATTTATTATCATTTATTCTTTATCAGAGCCCAGAGCCCAATAAAATAAGCAAAAACAAATAAATGCTGAGTGCTTTACTCCGCATTTATTTGTTTTCTAAGGTTTATAAAACCATAATAACACAATTTGTCGATTGATTTTAAAAGATATATCTTTCTCACTTTAATTTATTTTTTATATCTCTTATATCATGCTGTAGCTCTAGCACTTCGCCCTCCAGCTTATATGTGCGTTCTATAACCCCGTTATGCTTTTCCACCTTTTTTTCAAGCTGTTCTATACGGTACATCATAAGCTTACTTCCTGTTACAATACCGCCGAAGGTTCCGATAAGTGTGCCTAAAAGAGATAGTAGAGCCACCAATATTGTGTCCGACACCTTTACACCTCCATCTCTTCAAGCTCTGCTTTCTGAATTTCGTTATATTCTTCTTCGGTGATTTCATACCAATTATTAGGGCTATCGTTAACACCTAAATAAACCAAACCACCAACAGAAGAATAGGTTTCACCATTAGTTAAAACCTTTCCTTCATCAGCTTTTAATTCTCTAAGTTCTATAGTTTTAATCTCCATTATGCTATTGTCCACCCTTTCTGTGTTGCTATCGCTTTTTCGGTATTGCTTAATCTCGCTTTTGCAGTTGAATGCAAAGTTAATGTACAAGTGGTTGTTGTGCCACTATAATCTTTTAAGGCATTAATAATACTCATTAGGCTATCGTGTGTAAGTGCAATTGAAGAATTAAAACTAATATTATTACCTATACAGCCTGTAATTTTAATATTTTGTAGCGAACTAGTTCCCGAAAATGCGCCACCTATGTTTTGCGTTCCATCATCTTTTAATACAAGTTCGTCTATGGTATGTAAGTGACCTGCATTAATACACATATTATTTATATCGGTTGCGGAAGTGGTATTAATAATGCCTAAGTGTGTAATGCTAGACGGATACACTGCGAACGCATACGCAAAAGATGTGCATCTACTCGTATCTAATACGACATTTTGTCGTTCTAATATAGTTACCAAATCCGTCAATCGATTACTTCTAAATGCTTGATTTAGAGATGTCGGATACATATTATATTTAGGCTTAAAATTTGTTTCATTCCAGCCGCAAAATGCCATACTATAATCTGTTCTCTTTCCATAATCTTGATAACTATCCCAAAATTCGTCATATTCGGACTTCTTACCCGCTTCATAACCATTATTATATGCTTCCTCGGTATCGCCACCCTCGGCCTTGCCCTTTTCGTAGCCAGCA
>JAZUAL010000005.1:0-30152 GCA_045637925.1 Acutalibacteraceae bacterium
TACAACCTTCTGCATTGCTGTTGACCGCCGTTATCGTTGCGGTGGGGAACGCCAAACCGATTTTATCAATATAGCTGCATGGCGCTCTTCTACTGAATTTATTACTAAATATTTCAAAAAGGGTAGTCTTATCGGTATTGAAGGTTCTATTCAGACCAGAAGATATCAAGATAAGAACGGTAATAACCGTACTGCTTTTGAGGTTGTTGCAAACAACGTTCAGTTTGTTGAATCTAAGAGAGACAGCGCTTCAAGTGATGATACTTCTGCTTCTTTCAGCAATGCTGACGTTAATGATTTCGCCGATTTGGGCGATGCTTCGGACGACGATTTGCCGTTCTAATTTTAAATTATTATAAATTAAGGAGGCTTTAACAATGGAAAACGAGAGAAACGATAGACCTATGCACAAGAAACCTCGCAAAAAGGTTTGCCATTTGTTCGTTGATCGTGTTGAAAGCATTGATTATAAGGATGTAGCTCGTCTTCGCAAGTTCATTTCAGAACGCGCTAAGATTCTTCCTCGCCGTGCAACCGGCACCTGCGCTGCTCATCAGCGTGAGTTGACAACCGCTATTAAGCGTGCTCGTCAGATGGCTTTACTTCCTTATGTGAACGATTAATTTATACGATTAATGTGAAACCGTCCCAATTTTTTGGGGCGGTTTTTTGTTGTTTATATATTTAATTTACCAGCAAACGAACATCTTGTAATTATTTTGTAACTTTTTTGTTTTTTTGAATATTATTACTTGCAAAATGGACAAAAATTGTGTAAAATAGGATATGTATGAGTAGAATTAATTCTTATACATTTGATTAGTTGAGTTTTATTATCTATAAGTAATATTAAAGGAAGTGTTTTTAGTATGTCAAACCGTTTGTTTCAGGGCATTATTCATCAGATGAAGGATTCCATTGACCGCACCTTCGGTGTAATCGATGAGAACTTTACAATAATAGCCTGTAGTGAATTAGGAAGAATCGGTGAGGTTGTTGACAGCTTTTCAACCATAGGAACCGATATTACCGTAAGTGACGGTGTCGCTTATAAAGCTTTAGCATCATCTCAGGGACCTGCCTATTTGGCTTTTGTTGAAGGTGATGATATGTTAGCATCAAAATATGTTGCTGTATTAGCAGTTGCATTTGCAAATATCAAATTCTATTACGATGAAAAGTATGACCGTAGCAACTTTATTAAGAACATAATACTTGATAACATTCTCCCTGGCGACATTTATTTAAAAGCACGTGAGCTTTATTTTAACAGTGACGTTATGCGTACTGTTATTCTTATTCGCGCCTCTGAGCATCAAGATATATCGGTTTACGATATTGTGCAAAATCTCTTCCCTGATAAATCGAAAGATTTTGTTATCAGCATTAATGAAACCGATATTGCTCTTGTTAAAGAAACAAAACCCGGAATTGACCCTAAGACTATTGAAAAATTAGCATCTACCATTGCGGATACGATGACAGGTGAATTCTATGTTCACGCCGTTATTGGTATTGGTACTACCGTTGATAACCTTAAGGATTTAGCGCGTTCCTTTAAAGAGGCTCAAACTGCGCTTGAAGTTGGCAAGGTTTTCGATACCGAAAAAACCATTGTTGCATATGATAACCTCGGTATCGCAAGACTAATTTATCAGCTTCCCACCACCCTTTGTGAAACCTTCCTTAAAGAAGTTTTTAAATTAGGCTCTATCGAAAGTCTTGACCAAGAAACACTTTTTACAATTCAAAGATTTTTTGAAAATAATCTCAACGTATCAGAGACCTCTAGAAAGCTTTTTGTACACCGTAACACCCTTGTGTACAGACTAGAAAAAATCAAAAAAATCACAGGTCTTGACCTACGTGAATTTGATCATGCTATCATATTCAAAATAGCACTTATGGTTAATAAATATTTAAAAAGCAACCCAATAAAATACTAAGAAAGTGGATTTTAAATGGAACAGTTATTTTCGTCTGACGAAATCGTAACACCCCAGAAGCCAATTATTGAGTTCAGGAGTGTTTCTAAAACATATGTTACAGGTACCCACGCATTAGAGGACGTTAATATAACAATAAATAATGGTGAATTTGTTTTCGTTGTTGGTTCCTCGGGTGCCGGTAAAAGCACCTTTATGAAGCTTATTATGCGAGAAGAAAAAGCCAACACCGGCAAAATTATAGTTAATGGCTTTAACCTTACCGATATGAAGCGCAAGCAAATCCCTATGCTTAGACGCACTATGGGGATTGTGTTTCAGGATTTCCGCCTTATACCCACTATGAATGTTTTTCAGAATGTAGCCTTTGCTATGCATGTTGTAGGTGCATCGGATAAAAATATCCGTCGTGAAGTTTCAATGGCTTTAAGTAAGGTTGGTCTAGGTCACAAAGCGCGTTCTATGCCCTCTCAACTTTCGGGCGGTGAACAACAACGTGTAGGCTTAGCCCGTGCCCTTATCAACTCCCCTGACCTTATTATTGCGGACGAGCCTACAGGAAACGTAGACCCAAATATGTCCTATGAAATAGTTTCTATGCTTACTGATATCAATAAACAAGGCACAACCGTGCTTATGGTTACACATGACCATAATCTCGTGCGTGATTTCCAACATAGAGTTATTATGCTTGATGGCGGTCGAATTGTAGCAGATAATGCCGGAGGTAATGTGCAATGAAATTAAGCAGTGTTAGATACCTCGTCGGCGAGGGTGTGAAAAATTCTTGGGTTAATCGTCTTATGACGATTGCCTCAGTAGGTGTTCTTGTTGCCTGTATGGTAATTATAGGACTTGCTATTTTGATTTCAGAGAATGTCAGAGTGGCTATCGGAAACCTCGAACAGCAAAACGTTGTAATTGCCTATATGAAAGACTACAACTGGGCTCTTTACGGTGAAAAAGAAGATTCTACAGCTTCAAACACTTCTTCAACAGAAGGCACCGTTTCTAAAACCGATAATGCTGCAACGTCTGATACAAGCACTTCTGAAAATACTGAAAAAGCGGATAAAAACGGTATTAAGCCAAGTGATTATGTGATACATAGTGACGACGAGGCAAAAGCCCTTTGCGATAAAATTGCAGCAATACCAAATGTTGCTGAGGTCACCTTTGTTTCAAGCGCAGAGGGACTTGAAACCGTAAAAGCATCTATGCTAGAAGGCCAGGAGGAATATTTCACATTTCTTGATGAGGAATACGGTAATCCTATGTCCTGTGCCGCCAAAATTCAAATGAAGGATATGGCGTTATTCAATAAAACCCTAGAGGAAATATCAAAGCTCGACGGTATTGATGTTATTCAGTCACAGGGAGACTTAGCGGATAAAATTACTGCGGTTAAAAACGGCATTGGTGTTGCGGGTATTTGGATTATTGCAATTCTTATGGTAATTTCATTAGTTATCGTTTCAAACACTATCCGTGTTACAATGTATAACCGTAAGCTTGAAATCAGCATTATGAAGGCTGTAGGAGCTACAGATGCCTTCGTGCGTGTCCCCTTTATTGTAGAGGGCGTTTTAATTGGAATTATTTCAGCTCTTATTTCCGAAGGTCTTCTCTACTTCTGCTACCGTGTAGCTACCGAGACCATTGTAACAACTTTAGGTACTTCAGATATTGTTAAGTACGGTGATATGGCATGGCTTTTACTTGCTGTATTTATTGGTATCGGCGTGTTTGCAGGTATTTTGGGTAGCTTTATTATGATACGCAAATATCTAAAACATGAAGGCAGTGAATTTGCGGCTATTTAATTGTCTTTTCTTAGGAGGATTTTATGCAAAAAATAATTAAGCGTTCTATTTCGGCATTGCTCTGCTTTTGCTTAGCTTTTACGCTTTTTAACAGCACTAATTGGATAGCAAACGCAGAAAGTGAAAGCTCGCTCAGAAATGATATTGCCGCATTGAAAAAAGAATCTGCCGCACTTGAAGCAGAAATTAAACGGCTTAAAAATGAAAAACGCGACCAATCTGCCATACTCAGCGCAGTCCAAAAGAAAATTGCTAACACACAAGCTCAAGTTGTTCGTTGCAACAATGAAATCAATGCCATAAATTCAAAGATTTCTGATAACAAAAAGCAAATCGATGCTAAAAATTCTGAAATAGAATTAAACAAACTTGCATTTAAAAAGCGACTTCGCGCTATTTATATGAGTAATACAGGCAGTGATATTCAAGTGCTTTTAGGCGCTGAAACCTTTTCTGAATTTCTTCAGCTTTCACAGCTTACCTCTTCCGTTTCCGCAAGAGATAAACGTATGATTGAAGATTTGATTGCTGTTATAAAAGAGCTTGAAGAAAAAAATGTCGAAAACAAAAAGCTTTTAGACCAGCAGGTCTCGGTGCGTGCAACAATCGTTGCCGCCCAAAAAGACCTTGAAAGTGAAGAGGCTGAGGCTCAAAAGATTTATAATTCAATAGCTTCCAACCAAAACCAAGTTGAAAAAGAAAATGCAAATGTTGAGGCAATGATAAAGCAAAAAACCGCTTACCTAAACAAGCTTCTATACAGTAGTGCAAACAAAAGCTTTATAAACTCTAAGGTTGGTTTTGTATGGCCTGTGCCAAGTTGTCAGAGTATTTCTTCTTATTACGGTTCTCGTTGGGGCACAATACACAGAGGTATTGATATTGCAGGTGCCGGAATATTCGGCAAGCCCATCGTTGCTATTACTGACGGTACTGTTTACGCTGCATACAGCGGTTGTCCCCACACCTCTAAAAGCAGTCGTTGCCGTTGCGGTAGCGGTTGGGGTAACCACGTTGCTATTGACCATGGTACTGTAAAGGGCGAGCACATAAAAGCTATGTATGCTCATATGAACACCTTGGCTGTTAGCAACGGTCAAACCGTAAAGCAAGGTCAGGTCATAGGTTATGTCGGCACAACAGGTGACTCTACGGGTTACCATCTGCATTTTGGTATAATGCGTAATAATGACGGTTACGTTAATCCTATGTTATACTATTCAAAAGTAAAATAAAACCTAGCCGTCACCGTCTTTTTGTCGGTGGCGGTATTGTTTATATAGGAGTTTTTATGTTGAAGTTTTTTAGAATTTTATCTGTTGTTCTGCTTATAAGCTGGATGATTATGATTTTTAATCTTTCGGCCGAAAATGCAAAAGCATCTTCAAGAACAAGTGGCATAATTGTCGACAAAGCCATAGCTATACTCGTTCCCGAATACAAAAGTTTGAGCAATACCGAACAACATGATATACGCGAAAATTTTCAGTTCATAATCCGAAAAGCCGCCCATTTCACAATTTACGGTATACTTGGTGTTCTTGCTTTCTTGAGTATGGCAACATATAAAAACATCCCCCTTGTTTTCCGTTTCCTCTCCCCTGCTCTTGTTTGTCTTATTTATTCCGTAAGTGATGAACTGCATCAGCGTTTCGTTCCGGGGCGAAGCGGAGAACTCCGCGATATATTAATTGATTTTTGCGGTTCACTTATTGGTATAACCGCAGTATTTTGGCTGACACGCTTAAAACCTTTAAAGAAATTTATTTAAGGAGTGCTTGATTTGAGTAAAAAGAAACTTTACAGCCTAAATGAAGAGCTTTTTCAAAAAAGTCAAAAGTATATGGCTCTTTATGAGGAACAAAAAGAGGAAAATTCTAGGCTTTTGGAGGAAATAAATAGATTAAAAGACGAAATCAGTATGCTTACTACTAAAGTTGAGCAATCAAAACCGCTTGAAAGTTTAGAAAAAAAACTAAAAACTCAAGCCAAGCTTTCCGAAGAGGCTAAATTCGGAGCCTCTGCCATAGGTAAAATTGTTGTTAAAGCAGCCACCTGTTGTAACACTCTTACCGCAGCTAATGACGGCTTCGACCCCAAAGAATTAGTGAATTTAATATTGGGCAGAACCGAGGTTGCCAAAGCAGAAATTTTAAAAGCTGTAGAATCGGATATGTTACTCGATGGTAAGCTTAACTTAATAGAAACTGTCAAGCAGTCAGCAATGGACTACATAGATAGTGTTATGGCACAAAAAGATTAAAAAATGTTATTTTTTTCACAGTTTACTATTGTCTTTTCTGTCGCATTTTGTTATAATGATTTTTAGTGTAGACTTATATGTAAAATATAAAGTCTTAATTTTCTGAAAGGAGTATATATAATGAACTATTCACATGAAGTAGAAAATATGTGTCCACTTGCTAAAGGCACATATCACGGCCCTGCTCCAATTCCGGAAGAGGGCAAATGGGTTCAGGTTAAAGAAGTTAAGGACGTTTCAGGTCTTACCCACGGTATTGGCTGGTGCGCTCCTCAGCAAGGAACCTGTAAGCTTACCCTTAATGTCAAGGAGGGTATTATTGAGGAGGCTCTTGTTGAGACTATCGGTTGCTCCGGTATGACACACTCTGCCGCTATGGCTTCTGAAATTCTTGTTGGTAAAACTATTCTTGAAGCTCTTAATACCGACCTTGTTTGCGATGCTATTAACACCGCTATGCGCGAGCTCTTCCTTCAGATTGTTTACGGTCGTACACAGACCGCTTTCTCTGAAGACGGTCTCCCAATCGGTGCAGGTCTTGAGGACCTTGGTAAAGGACTTCGTTCGCAGTGTGGCACAACCTATGCTACTCTTGCAAAAGGACCCCGTTACTTAGAGCTTGCTGAAGGCTATATCACCAAGATTGCTATTGACGATAACGATACAATTATCGGTTATAAATTCGTTCACCTCGGCAAGATGATGGATATGATTAAAAAAGGTATGGACGCTAATGAAGCTTTAGAAAAAGCTAGCGGCCAGTACGGACGTGTTGATGACGCTGCTAAGCTTATCGACCCCCGTGAAGAATAATTAAGGAGGAAATGAACAATGGCATTATTTGAAAGTTACGATAGAAGAATAAATCAAATAAACGCAGAGCTCAAAAAGCATGGCATTTCTTCCATTGAAGAAGCTAAAGAAATCTGCGATAAAGCAGGCGTTGATGCTTATAACATCGTTAAAGGTATTCAACCTATATGCTTTGAGAACGCCGCTTGGGCTTATGTTGTAGGCTGTGCTATCGCTATTAAGGATGAGGTAAAGACTGCTGCTGAAGCTGCTGAAAAAATCGGTGTTGGTCTACAGTCTTTCTGTATCCCCGGTTCTGTTGCCGATGACCGCAAGGTTGGTCTTGGTCACGGTAACCTCGGTGCTATGCTTCTCCGCGAGGAGACTAAGTGCTTCGCTTTCTTAGCAGGTCACGAATCCTTTGCTGCTGCCGAAGGCGCTATCGGCCTTGCTCGTAGCGCTAACAAAGCTCGTAAAGAGCCTCTCCGTGTTGTTCTTAACGGTCTCGGCAAAGACGCCGCAAAGATTATATCAAGAATTAACGGTTTCACCTATGTTCAGACTCAGTTTGATTATTTCACAGGCGAATTAAAAATAGTTGAAGAAACCGCTTACTCCAACGGTGAGCGTGCTAAGGTTCGTTGCTACGGTGCTGACGATGTTCGTGAAGGCGTTGCTATTATGCACAAGGAGGGTGTTGACGTATCTATCACAGGTAACTCCACCAATCCTACCCGCTTCCAGCACCCTGTTGCAGGTACCTATAAGAAGGAATGTATCGAACAGGGCAAGAAATACTTCTCAGTAGCTAGTGGCGGCGGCACAGGACGTACTCTCCACCCCGATAATATGGCTGCTGGCCCCGCTTCTTACGGTATGACAGATACAATGGGTCGTATGCACTCTGACGCTCAGTTTGCAGGCTCTTCTTCTGTTCCCGCCCATGTTGAGATGATGGGTCTTATCCGCGCTGGTAACAACCCAATGGTTGGTATGACAGTTGCTTGCGCAGTTGCAGTTAACGAAGCACTTAATAAGTAATACTATTTCTTAATTTTAAGGGAGGGCATCTGTGCCCTCCCTTTTTGCAATAATTAATTGTTCAATTTATTGAACTTAGCACCAAAGCATAAAACAAGGCAAAAAGAAAACCCCGAAAACCAAAGATGGTTTCGGGGTTTTTGAATACTCTGTAAGATAACTGATTATCTCTTTGAGAACTGAGGTGCACGACGTGCGCCCTTGAGACCGTATTTCTTTCTTTCCTTCATACGAGGGTCGCGAGTGAGAAGGCCTGCCTTCTTAAGCTCGCCTCTGAGTTCAGCATCGTACTGAAGAAGAGCACGTGAAATACCGTGACGGATAGCACCAGCGTGGCCTGTAACACCGCCGCCAGCAACACGGCAGATGATATCGAACTTGTCAAGTGTGCCGGTGAGGTTAAGTGGCTGACGAACGATAAGCTTTAATGTCTCAAGACCAAAGTAATCGTCAATCTCTCTATCGTTGATTATGATTTTACCTGTACCATTGTATACGCGAACACGGGCAACAGAACTTTTTCTTCTGCCTGTTCCATAGAAATAAGGCTTTGCTTCAAACATAATTTCTGTCTCCCTTCTTAAAATTCGAGTTTCTCGGGCTTCTGAGCAACCTGTGCATACTCAGTGCCGCTGTAAACATGAAGTCTTGTAAGTGCCTTACGACCAATTGTAGTGTTGGGAACCATTCCCTTAACTGCAATCTCCATAGCAAGCTCAGGACGAGTCTTCATAAGGGTTGCATACTGAACCTCTTTAAGACCGCCAATATAGCCTGTATGGCGACGATAATACTTCTTCTCAAGTTTCTTTCCTGTTAAAACTGCCTTATCAGCGTTGATAACTACAACGTGGTCACCGCAATCTACATGAGGTGTGAACTCGGGCTTAATTTTGCCACGAAGAACATCAGCAACCTTAGCAGCAGTACGGCCGAGCGGTCTGTCAGCCGCATCGATTATATACCATTTACGCTGAATTTCAGCAGGTTTTGCCATAAATGTTGACATAATTGAATCCTCCATAAATTTTTAAGTAATGCAAGGGGCTATAATCCCCTCACAGTCAGCTTGAATATAATACCATAACCGCAACCTATTGTCAACACAATTTTTTAAAAAAATTAATTTAGATTTTAAAATCTCTTGTTTTCTCTCGTTCTCTCGTTTTTTCTTCTATTTGCTCGTTTTTGAATTTTGATTTTTTCGTAAAAATTATGGGCTGATTTATTCAGCCCGCATAAATTCACCTATTTTTCTATATTTATTTCACCGTGTTCTCTTTCAAATTTTTCGATTTCATTTCGTATTAGAATTATTATTTCGCTATTTGCACTTCTTCCCTCGTATTCTGCAACAATATGTAATTTATCAAGCATATTTTCATCAATTCTAACAGATAAACTTTTAATAGCCATAATATAACCTCACTTTATCTTTTTTATATGTTTGTTTTATGTTATGATTGCATTAACGAACATAAAAAGTGTTCAAAATATATCTAAAGTGAGGAAAATTATGAAAATTGCAATTATAGGTTCAAGAAATTTAACGGTTAAAAATTTAGAAAAGTATTTACCGAAGGATGTAACAGAAATTGTTTCGAGTGGTGCCAAGGGGGTTGATACCTCTGCAAAAGAATATGCGTTAAAAAACAAACTGCTGTCCAGACACACGCGAAGGACAGCAGTTATTTTTAAATATTTTTATAATCTATTTTGAGCTCCTTATCGGCCGTTACAATAACCTTGGCAATACTTCCCTCGGCATTGTCTATAACAATATCAACTATTTTACTCTCTATCTCTCTGCGGATATAGTTGCGGAGTTCTCTGGCACCACGTTTACCGCCTGTGCATTTTGTGGCTAAATACTCACAGGTTTTTTGGTCGTAAACAAAATCTATAAGTTTTTCCGAAAGTGCTTCCTTTAATTCATTAAGCATTAAAGTAGCAATCTTAGCCATAGAGGCTTGGGTTAAGGGTGAGAAAACAACTATCTCGTCCACACGGGCAATAAATTCGGGACGCAAAAACTCTTCAAGTGCCTTTAAAGCCTTTTCCTTTGAAGCATCGGCAACAGTTTTGCCAAAGCCCAAAAGATTGTCACTTCTATCGCTACCCGCATTTGAGGTCATAACAATAATGGTGTTCTCAAAATTAACCGTTCTGCCTCCCGCGTCGGTAATTCTGCCCTCATCGAGTATTTGAAGTAAGATATTTAGAACATCGGGATGCGCCTTTTCGATTTCATCAAACAGCACTACCGAATAGGGCTTTCTTCTAACTTTCTCGGTAAGCTGACCTGCCTCATCATAGCCGACATATCCTGGAGGCGCACCTATAATTCTTGACACCGAGTGCTTTTCCATAAATTCCGACATATCAAGTCTTATAAGGGTTTCGGGGGTATCAAACAGTTGCTCGGATAAAACCTTAACAAGCTGAGTTTTACCAACACCTGTAGGACCTACAAATATAAAGGATGCGGGACGCTGAACCTTACCTGTTTTAACCCTTGAGCGCTTTACAGCTGCGGCAACAAGTCTTGTTGCCTCCTCCTGACCAATGATTTGCTTATTTAACTCTTCTTCAAGCAAGGAAAGCTTTTTAAGGTCGTTTTCTTGAACTTTTGTAGCAGGTATGCCTGTCCAAAGCTCAATAACCTTAGCAATATCCATATCAGTAACAGTATTATTTGATGCTGGCTCATAAAGCGCCTCGGCCTCGCGCTTGTACTTTTCGAGGTCTGCCTTTATAAGCGCCTGTTTTTCGTAATCGGGATTTTCTACGTCTGCCTCAAGTTCTTCAAGCTTCATAGAGCACTCGGCAACCCTTTTGTTTGCCAAGCAAAGCTCATCAATAGCCTTATTTTGAAGGCTGGCGTGAGCGCTTGCCTCATCAAGCAAATCTATAGCTTTATCGGGCAAATATCTATCGGTAACATATCTTTCGGACAAAATTACCGCTTTTTTAACAATACTTTCAGGAATGACAACGCTATGGAAGCCCTCATAATAGCTCTTTACACCCATAAGTATCTCTTCAGCCTCTTTTATTGACGGTTCTTCAATAGTAACAGGCTGAAAACGACGCTCTAGGGCGGCATCCTTTTCAATATACTTGCGGTATTCCTTAAAGGTGGTAGCACCTATAACCTGAATTTCACCTCGCGACAAAGCCGGTTTCAAGATATTTGCGGCATTCATTGAGCCCTCAGCAGAATCACCCGCTCCCACAAGGTTATGGATTTCGTCTATAAACAAAATCACATTGCCCGCTTCCTTAATTTCCTCAATCAAGCCTTTAACGCGGCTCTCAAACTGACCGCGGAACTGTGTGCCTGCAACAAGACCTGTGAGGTCGAGCAAGAATATTTCTTTATCGAGTAATCTTGCGGGGGCAGTACCGTTTGCAATCTGCAATGCCAATCCCTCAGCAATGGCTGTTTTTCCAACACCAGGCTCACCTATAAGGCACGGGTTATTCTTACTTCTTCTAGATAAAATCTGTATCGTACGGTAAAGCTCTTTATCTCTTCCAACAATAATATCAATCTTTCCGCTTTTAGCTTTTTCGGTTAAATTGGTACAATACTGCTCCATAAATCTGCGACGCTTTTTCTTCGGTTTTTCCTTATTATCGGCAGCTTTTTCATCGGTCTTTTCTTTTTTATCATCATTACCTGTGAGATTGCCGAAAATTTTATTAATAAATGGCATTGCAGGGGCAGTACCCAAATCGAAGGTTTCATCGTTTAAAGCGGCATCATCCAAATCGTCCATGGACATAAGGTCCATAAATTGCTCGCTCATCTGCTCAATATCCTCATCGGATATATTCATACGCTTTAGCATATCATCTACAGGTTTAATACCCAATTCTTTAGCACAAACAAGGCAAAGGCCGTTAGGCTCGGCATTCGGGTTTGACATATCCGACATAAATACCACAGCCGGACGCTTTTTGCACTTTGAACAAAGCTTCATTTTTTAAGAACTCCTTAGTAATCAGAAAATAATATTAGATAAAAATTTAAATAAATAGGTTTGGTTTATAGTATCCTCTGAAAATATGAGGAACGGTTTGCCTGTGAATGAAAGTATAAGGGAAACTACCGCGCACAAAACAGTGGCAATCACCGCTCCCTTTACTATACCAACAACACCGCCGAGTGTTCGGTTGATATTTCCAACAAAGCTAAATGAAAACAGCTTATTAATAATTTTAGCCAAGAACTTCACAACTATAGAAAGCACTATGACCAAAATAACAGAATAGAGCAAACCAATAAGCTTCGAAGCAACGGGTTTTACAATTTCTTGAGATGCAGTAATTACAGCGTTTTCGACCCCCGCATCAAGATTTAGCGCGATTTTCTGTGTAAATTCATTAATAGTTGTACCGAAAAAGGCATTATCACTATTAATTAGAAAATCGGGCAATGCATTCCATGCCTCATGCTCAGCAGTCTCGCCAACAGCATTTACTGCAGCCTCTATAACGGGCGGCTCTATTATTTTATCATAAGTAAGTTCTGCTAATGGTGTACTAACTGTGAACGCCAGAATAACCGCCGCGATAAATCCGACCGTTTCAATCAAAACCTTAACAAAGCCACGCTTTGCAGAGGTTAAAACAAAAAACAAAATTACACCAACAAGTATTAAATCAATAACTATTGCCATTACAAAGCCCTCATTCATTCTAATTTGATACTTTCAATTTTATTGTCGGTAAATACAATAACCGAATTTGTAGAAACCGGAATAAACCTTACCGCGCCAAAACCGCAAACGCCCTTTCGCATAACCTTGCCCTCAGCATTAAGTAAAAATATTTCAGTATCACTCATACAATAAATATGATTTCCGTATACTGCAATATCACTTACAACGCCCTTATAATTAAACTCGGCTTTCTGCTTTCCGCTCTTTGAAAAAACAGTTATTTTACTATCAGTTTTATCGCTTTCACGGTTAAATACTGTAATATATCTACCCTTACCAGTTCTAAAAAACGCTGTGTTATAGTCGCTTTTATACTCGCTTGATTTAAAACCTCGCCATCTAATAAGCTTTATAGCATTATCAGTAACAACAGCAAAACGGTTTCTAAATGAACCGTCAAGCGTATAAACTAAGGCATTTTGAAATTTTTCGATATGAAGCGGTGTTGCAGATTCAAAATCTAGCACACTTACAGCCGAATGGTACTGTCCTCCGCTAGAATCGAATGTAGAAACTGCTATTCTTTTACCATTTGAAGACAGTAACACGTTATTCACCGTATCCTTAGCAGAATACCACTCATAAACAATCTTACCGTTTTTAGCGTAAACACTGACCGATGATGCGTATTTATCAGAAAGCGTAACCAAGGCATATCTTCCCGAATCTGAAACTGCACCGGTAAGAATTGGTTTCTCAGTTTTAACCGTACCCTTAAGCTTTTTAGCATTAAAAAGCAAAGCCTCTTTTCCACCCTGTTCAAAAACCAATGCACCCCAACTGCTAACCTTTAATACGGGATTTTCATATCCGTGATTATAAGAAAACAAGCGCTTACCCGAAGTCGAAACAGCGTCTATATGGGTGTTTGAAAGAATATAATAGTAAGAACCGCATGACATAACATTAACTGTTTCGTTACTTTCAAGCCCTATTGGATAGCTACCGGCTCCTAATAGTGCTGTTGCAGTGGATATAGCTTCGATTATTCCCGCCGGGAAAACCACCTGCAAAATCAAAATTACACATATTATTAATGCAGTTATAACAGCACATATTTTAAATTTCCGTTTATTTTCAAGCTTTTTCCCTTTAACCACCTTCATATCAGAAGAGGCTTTTGACCTTTTCCTACTTAAAGGTGACATTTTGATATCGTCCGAAGGCGTCTTTTGTGCTATTCGTGATTTCCTAATCTTATTAGGAGAAGAAAGCTTACTGTGTTTTCTTTTTTTGTAATCAGGCATATTATTCACCTTTTTATCAATTAATAATGAACCTTCCAAAGCATAAGAGCATTAGGCGGTGCTGTAATACCAGCCATATCTCTGTTTTTAGATTTCAAAATTTCAACTGTATTATTTGGATTGATCCTACCGTACGACACATCTACAGCAGTACCCACAATTATACGTACCATATTGTATAAAAAACCGTTAGCCCTAACCGTTAATGTAACCTCATCACCCGAAAGCTCTACAAAGCATTCATTAACAGTTCTGACTGTATCCTCAACTGTTCTGCCACTCGAAGAAAAAGCATAAAAATCGTGAGTGCCTATTATAGTTTTGCAAAACTCATTCATTTTGCCAATATCAAGTTTTTTCTCTATCTGCCAATAATAACGGGATAAAAACGGGTCTTTTATATTTGAATTTAAAATTCTGTATTTATAAGTTTTGCCTTTTGCGCTATACCGCGCATGAAAATCGGCAGGGACCTCTTTGCAAGCTTTAACCGCAATATCAGGCGGCAGCAAAGAATTAAGCCCCCTTAAAAACGCAGCATCGGGTATATTGCTGTCACAATCAATGTGACAGCAAAACTCCCTTGCATGAACACCCGCATCGGTTCTGCTGCAGCCTGTAACCCCATGAGGTGCTCCTAAAAGCTTTAATAAAGCATTTTGCACAGTTTCCTGAACGGTAACAGCATTGGGTTGTATTTGCCATCCGTGATAGGCGGTACCATCAAAGCTAAGCGTTAAAAGTATTCTTTTCATCTGGCACCCCACCTCGTCTTAAAAAAATATATTAAACAAAATAATAAAACTGCAAATAAAAACAACACATACAGAAGCCCACAAATCAATCCGTTTAAGCTTCATTTGTTTCATTCGAGTTTTACCCTCTCCCCCGTTATAACAGCGGCATTCCATAGCCTCTGCCAATTCATACGCACGCCTTACCGAAGAAATGAGAAGCGGAATTAAAATAGGCACTAGCGCCTTTACCCTATCTATCAGACCGCCACTTTCAAGATCAGCACCTCTAGCTTTTTGAGCATTCATTATCTTTTCTGCCTCTTCGATAAGTGTTGGTATAAACCTAAGCGCTATTGTCATCATCATAGCAAGTGTATGAACCGCATTTTTTAAACCTATAAATTTTAAAGGGCTCAGTAATGACTCTATACCGTCGGTAAGATCATTAGGGGTTGTCGTATAGGTGAGCGCCGAGCTAATAAATATAAGCAAAAATATCCTAAGCGCCATAAAAACAGATCTATAAAGTCCCTCTGTTGTAATCTTGATTATCCAAAGCTCTAAAACCACGCTTCCGCCATCGCCATAAAAAACATTAATAATTGCAGTAAATATCAGCACAGGAAGTATAGCCTTCATATTCTTTAAATAGAGTTTTAATGGCACACGACTTATTATTGCAACCAATAGAACTGCCAACGCCGAAAAACCTAGTGACACCATATTGCTTGACACAAAAATAAATACCACAAATAAAAGCATTAAGAGTATTTTTGTTCTAGGGTCTATTTTATGAACAGCCGATTCACTTTCATAATACTGACCGAAGGTAATATCCTTAAGCATTTTTATTACCCTCTTTCTTTTGTTTTAGAATCTCTATTGCTCTATCGACCGTAAAAACATTGGTATCAATATTTACGCCTTTAGCTTTAAGGGCATAAAAAACCCTTGTTACAATAGGCACATTAAGACCTATACTTTTTAACTCTTCGGCATGGGAAAAAACATTTTCGACAGTATCAAACATATAAAGCTCGCCCTTGTTCATAACAAGTATTTTGTCAGCAACAACTGCCATATCTTCCATACTGTGTGAAATAATAATAACGGTAGCTCCTGTAGCTATTCTGTAATCCTTTATTATTTTCATTACGTTTTCTCTGCCTGCTGGGTCGAGACCTGCTGTTGGCTCATCAAAAACGATAATCTGTGGACGCATAGCCATAACACCCGCTATTGCCACTCTGCGCTTTTCTCCACCCGACAAATCAAAGGGTGATTTTTGAAGATATTCAGGCTTGACCCCTACAATTTCACAAATTTCGATAACTCGATTTTTTAGTTCATCGCCTGTAAGTCCCATATTCTTAGGACCGAAAGCAATATCCTCAAAAACTGTTTCTTCAAAAAGTTGATATTCGGGATACTGAAAAACAAGACCCACCTTAGAACGAATTTTTCTGATTTCCTTAGGGTATGACCAAATATTCTCATTATCAAAAAGAACCGTTCCGTCGGTTGGTTTTAAAAGACCGTTAAGGTGCTGCACCAAGGTTGATTTTCCTGAGCCCGTATGCCCTATTATTCCAATAATTTCGCCCTTTTCTACCGAAAAGCTCACGTTTTTTACAGCGTCATTTATAAACGCACTGTTTTCGCTGTAGGTATGGGTAAGTTTCTTTACCTCTAAAATTGCCAAATTAACTTTCCTCCAAATGAAGCGCGCTTTTAATTTCCTCGGCTGCTTCTTCTATAGAAATTACATTTGTGTTTATATTAAATCCGTTAAGCTTTAATTCATATAAAAGCTCGGTTGTTTGAGGAACATCAAGCCCCACTGACTTTAACTTTTCTACATTATGAAAGATTTCCCGAGGCGCACCGTCATCAATAATAACGCCGTCATTCATAACTATTACGCGGTCGGCTTTTTCTGCCTCCTCCATATAATGAGTTATAAGCACTACGGTTATATTTTTTTCACGGTTTAGCTTTAATAATGTTGAAATTATTTCGGCTCTGCCCTTAGGGTCGAGCATTGCGGTTGGCTCATCTAAAACTAAACAGTCAGGTTGCATTGCTATTATACCCGCAATAGCTATTCTCTGCTTTTGTCCACCCGAAAGCCTATGTGGAGTAGATTTTCTGAATTCATACATTCCAACCGACCTTAAAGCATCGTCCACACGCTCTCTTATTTCCTCTGGGGCTAGTCCTAAATTTTCAGGACCGAAAGCGACATCCTCTTCTACAATAGATGCTATAAGCTGATTATCAGGGTTTTGAAAAACCATTCCCACCTTACGCTTTATCTCTATTTCAAGCTCTTCATTTTTTGTATTTATACCGTCAACCAGAATATCACCATAGGTAGGTTTATTAAGTCCGTTTAAAAGCTTTGCCAAGGTAGATTTGCCAGAACCGTTATGTCCTAAAATAACGGTAAAACTGCCACGCTCAATATTAAGGTTTAAATCCTTAACAGCGGCATAAACCTTGTCCTCTTCAGTATATTCGTAGGTTACATTTTTGATCTCAATTTGTGTATTCATTTATCATCTTTTCCAGATTGTAGTATTTCCTGCGGGAAGCGAAATGCCCTTGTTAGTAACATACAGACCGATTTCATCGGTGAAAATTTCGCCCTCACGGTTTGGAACGACATAGCGCTTAACCATATAATTTAGAATTGTGGGTGAAAGACCGCCGGTATAGGAATTAAGGAAGAAGAAAATCGCATCCTTACTTAACAGCTTACCCGTCTCACTAAGAAGCTCTGCCAATTGTTGCTCAAGCTTCCATACCTCTCCACCCGGTCCTCTGCCATAGGAGGGTGGGTCCATAATTATAGCGTCATAGGTATTACCTCTGCGTATTTCACGCTTAACAAATTTTAGACAATCGTCAACAAGCCAACGCACATTTTTATCGGCAACACCGCTGGCAACTGCATTTTCCTTAGCCCATTGCACCATGCCCTTTGAAGCATCAACATGGGTAACCTTGGCTCCTGCCTTTAGACAAGCTACTGTGGCTCCGCCTGTATATGCAAACAAATTGAGTACACTAACCTCTCGGTCTGCCTTTTTTATAAGCTCTGTAGCCAAGCTCCAGTTAACCGCCTGTTCGGGAAAAAGACCTGTATGCTTGAAACCCATAGGCTTTAAACGAAATGTAAGGTCATTATAACAAATACTCCAAACATCAGGCACTTTTTTAAGCTTTTCCCAATATCCTCCGCCCGATGTTGAACGGTGATAAATAGCATCAGCAGAACGCCAACGCGGATCTGTACGCTTGCCCGACCATATAATTTGCGGGTCAGGACGAATAAGTATAATATCTCCCCAACGTTCAAGACGCTCACCAAAATCGGCATCTATAAGTTCATAATCCTTAAAACCTTCTACTGTTCTCATTAATCCTTGCCTCAAAACATTGATTGTTGTGTGGTTTTTGCACCGCCGAATTCTAACCCTAAATGGTCATAAGCCAATTTGGTCACGCATCTTCCGCGTGCAGTTCTTGTGAGAAAGCCTATCTGCATTAAATAAGGCTCGTAAACATCCTCTATAGTTATCGCTTCTTCACCTATAGCCGCTGCCAAGGTATCAAGTCCCACAGGGCCGCCGCCATAGTTAGTAATAATTGTGGTAATCATTTTTCGGTCGAACTCATCAAGTCCCAATTCGTCTATCTCGAAGCGTGATAGTGCAGCTCTTGCTGTTTTTTCAGTTATAACGCCATCAAATTCAACCTGTGCTATATCTCTTACTCTTTTTAAAAGGCGGTTGGCAATTCGCGGTGTGCCTCTAGAACGTGAAGCGATTTCCAGTGCACCGTCCTTATCAATCCCTATGTCAAGAATACCCGCCGAACGCATAACAATTTCTGCTAATTGCTCGGGTGTGTAAAGGTCTAATCTCAAAAGCACACCAAAACGGTCTCTAAGAGGTGCTGTAAGCTGTCCTGAACGAGTTGTAGCACCCACTAGCGTAAAACGCGGAACATCAAGTCTTATAGACCTTGCCGAAGGGCCCTTGCCTATAATAATGTCAAGCGAAAAATCCTCCATTGCAGGATAAAGTATTTCCTCAACATTACGGGAAAGGCGATGTATTTCATCAATAAAAAGCACATCTCCTTCTTCAAGTGAGGTGAGTATTGCAACAAGGTCTCCTTGCTTTTCTATTGCAGGTCCTGAAGTTACTCTAAGGTTTACCCCCATCTCCCTTGCAACAATTCCTGCAAGGGTGGTTTTACCAAGTCCAGGAGGTCCGTAAAGCAAAACATGGTCAAGGCTTTCTTTACGCTGCAAAGCCGCTGTTATATAAATTTTCAAGTTTTCCTTTGCCTTATCTTGACCAATATATTCACTGAGAGATTTTGGCCTTAATGATAACTCTGCTGAATCCTCATTAAAGCTATAATCGGGAGATACTATTCGGTTTTCAAAATCCATTTCTTGCTCTATCACTGATTATAACCCCCTTGAAAGCACCTTTAGAGCCTGTTTAATAAGCTGGTCTGTAGACAGCGTAATATCAAGTTGACCTACCGCCGATGCGGCATCACTCTTTGAATATCCGAGTGATACCAACGCCTCTATAGCTTCTGCTGATGTGGTATTTGCTACAGCGCTGTTCACCTTTGACACATTCATACTTTTACCGATAACCGCACTTCCGACCTTGTCCTTAAGTTCCAAAACTATTCTTTGAGCAAGCTTAATACCAACGCCAGCCGCGGCAGTAAGCCTCTTGGGATCGTTACTTGCAACGCTAAGGATTAACTGCTCCGATGTAAATTCAGAAAGAATTGCTATTCCTATTTTTGCTCCGACACCATTAACTGAGGTTATAAGCTTAAATGCATTAAGCTCGTCTAAATCCGAGAAACCGTAGAGGTCCATAGCATCCTCACGCACAGCAAGATGCGTATATAAAAACATTTCTTCATTTTTGCTTGGTAGATTATAAAGCGTATTTTTGGTAACAAAGCATTTATATCCGACCCCTGCACACTCAATCACAACTGAGGTTTGGTCGGAATAAATAAGCTTACCTCTCAAAGATGCTATCATTTGAAATTCCCCCTACAAAGTCTCGAATAATCCGAAGCTGCACTGTGTGCATGGCAAATAGCAAGCGCCAAAGCATCTGCAGTATCATCAGGCTTAGGCACAGCCGACAAGCCTAAAAGATTTTTAACCATTTCCATTACCTGATGTTTTTGAGCCTTTCCGTAACCCGTAACAGATTGCTTGACCTGAAGCGGTGTGTATTCGAAAATTGGAATTCCACAGGTTTCGGCGGCCAAAACAATCACTCCTCTTGCCTGTGCCACATCTATAGCTGTTGTGGTATTAGTATTAAAATAAAGACGCTCAATAGACAGTGCATCGGGCTTATATTTATTAACCACATAAAGCATATCGTCATAAATTGATTTAAGCCTTCTAGGAAATTCCACGCCCGCTTTTGTGGTAATAGCACCGAAGCCTACAGCAGCAAAATGACAGGAATTATAATCAACTATACCGTAACCCACAGTGGCATACCCTGGGTCAATACCTAAAATTCTCAAATCAATTCACCACCCAATTTCAAAGTTATTTACAATCTTTAATATTATAGCATAATTAAAGGTTTAGAGCAACATATTTTTTATTATAATATTATTTAATATTACATATTGTGGAAAATTGTAGAAGAAAATAAAATTAGCTTGACTTTTACCCGATTTCAATGTATAGTTTATTCTGGTTAGATGGTGATTTTTTAAAATTAAATAACCAAAGCATCTGTGTAGAAAGAATGTGACCCCCGTTCTATGCCGTAGTTTCCGCTGTTTCGCGAGAAAACTATGAAAAACCCTTTGTTCAGGGCATTGAACCCAGAGGTTGCAGGTATCGCACAGGGTAGATTTTTGAAGGTAGCGCCATGCGCTATTAAAACCGGAGAAAATCAAAAATTTATTCTTGTGTCGACACTGAGTGCAGTGGGATAACCATTGCCGTGTTGAACAAAGGGGGATGCTTTTGATGAAAAAAGAAAATATTGTAGAGCTTAAAGACATTTCGGTGGTTTTTGACGGCGAACAAGTATTAGACGGTCTTAACCTTGAAATCAAGGATAAGGAATTCATTACCCTTTTGGGACCGTCAGGCTGTGGCAAAACCACAACTCTTCGCCTTATTGCAGGCTTTTTAGAGCCCGATAGCGGTGAAATTGTCTTTGACGGTAAAAAAATTAATGGTGTTCCTGCTTATAAGCGTCAGGTAAACACCATTTTTCAGCGTTATGCGCTCTTTCCGCATCTTAATGTTTATGAAAATATCGCATTCGGTTTGCGCATAAAGAAGCTTTGTGAGAAAGAGATAGAAAAAAAGGTTAACGAAATGCTCGAGCTTGTCGGACTTAAAGGCTTCCAAAACCGAAGTGTCAGCACACTTTCGGGCGGTCAGCAACAACGTGTTGCAATCGCTCGCGCTATTGCCAACAGACCACGTGTGTTGCTTCTTGATGAGCCTTTAGCAGCGCTCGACCTTAAACTTCGCAAAGAAATGCAAAAGGAGCTCAAGAAAATTCAGCAACAGCTCGGTATCACCTTTGTATTTGTTACCCATGACCAAGAGGAAGCGCTTACAATGTCCGATAGGGTTGTTGTAATGGCGGGAGGAAAAATCCAACAAATAGGTACACCTCAGGATATTTATAACGAGCCTAAAAATGCCTTTGTCGCCGATTTTATCGGGGACAGTAATATTATTGACGGTATTATGGTGAAAGACCTGCTCGTTAATTTCCTGGGTGTTGATTTCCCTTGCGTAGATACAGGTTTTGGAACAAACAATCCCGTTGACGTTGTAATTCGCCCCGAGGATGTTATACTTGTGCCTTCCGAAAAGAGCGAAATGAAAGGTACTGTAACCTCCATAATATTCAAGGGTGTTCATTATGAAATGGATGTTATGGCAAATGGCTATAAATGGCTCGTTCACAGCACTAAAATGGAAGAAGTGGGCAGTGAAGTGGGCATTTATATTGAGCCTGAAAATATTCAGATAATGCATAAGCCACGCTCCAAGGATGAGGAGGCTGTAAGCATTGACGAGTAAAAAGAATATCTGGCTTTCAAGCCCGTATATAATTTGGATTATAGGCTTTATTCTCATCCCTATATTCACTATTATTTACTATGCCTTTACTGACATAACAAAAAAATTCACATTTAGTAATATAATTAACGCGGTTACAGATACAGCAAACCTCAAGGCATTAGGAATTACGGTACTGCTAGCAACCTTAGCAACCCTTATTTGCCTAGTTTTAGCATATCCCTTAGCAATCTGCCTCACAAAGCTTAACCTTAAAAATAAAAGCTTTTTGATTTATCTTTTCATATTACCTATTTTTATGAATTTCATGCTACAAATGGTAGCTATAAATGTAATATTAGAGGATAACGGAATAATTAATTCTCTGTTACACGCAATAGGGCTTCCTAAAATTCATATTGCCAATACCTTTGGTGCCATTCTTATCGGTATGTCGTATGACTATTTTCCATTTATGCTTCTGCCCATTTTTAATACTATTTCAAGAATTGATAACGATTACATAAATGCTTCAAAGGACCTTGGTGCAAACGGAATAAAAACCTTTTTAAAGGTAACCTTTCCCCTTTCCTTACCCGGTGTTATAAGTGGTATAACAATGGTTTTTGTTCCCGCAATTTCAGACTTTGCTATTGCAGAAATGCTTGGTGGCGGTAAAATAATGCTTATAGGCAACGTTGTAGAGATGAGCTTCACCAAAGGTCATTACTATCAAGGCTCAGGTCTTGCTCTACTGCTTATGGTTTTTGTACTTCTAAGCTCACTAATCCCAACAGGTGATAATGATACCGAGGGAGGTGGCATCATACTGTGAAAAAGCTTTTTGGCACTCTCAGAGGTATATATATTTCCTTAATTTTTGCAATTCTTTATCTGCCTGTAGTAGTTATGATTGTTTTGTCATTTAATGAAGCTAACTCATACTATAAATGGGATGGATTTTCTTTTGCAAAATATGAAGCGCTTTTCGGCAACAAAACTATAATGGATGCTCTTGGCACCACTGTGGTATTGGGACTTACATCAGCGGCTCTTGCCACAATTATAGGCACACTGGGTTGTATTGGCATGCTTGCTATGAAGAAAAGAACCGAGAGCGCTGTTACCGCGGCCGCAAATATACCCCTTTTAAATGCCGATATCGTAACAGGTGTCTCGCTAATGCTTTTCTTTAGCGGTATTGTAGGCAGAATGAATAGCGCCACCCTGCTCATCTCCCATATAACACTAATTATGCCCTATGTTGTGCTTAACGTTTACCCCAAACTAAAGCAGTTTGACAAAAGTATCTACCATGCCGCTTTAGACCTTGGTGCTTCTCCGATAAAAGCCTTTTTCAAGGTTATTTTACCCGATATTTTCCCAGGTGTTATAACAGGCTTTTTGTTAGCGTTAACACTCTCCATTGATGATTTTACCATCACATATTTTACAAAGGGACAAGGTTTAAACACCCTTTCAACCCTAATTTATACCAATCGAGTTCGCGGTATTTTACCCGAATACTATGCGCTTACATCTCTTATGTTTATTACTGTGTTAATTCTTATACTTATAATTCAGGTTGTAAATATGCGTTCGGGACTTAATAACCCCACGCAAAACAGAAAGGAAAAAGATTTCTAGAATGAAAAAAAACTTTTTGAGATATGTGTTTTTATCTTTTTTATGTGTTCTAATTGCAATAACTCCATTTTCTCTTACAGGTTGTTCCACAAGCGAAGCTCTTTATCTTTTTAATTACGGTGATTATATCCACCCTGAAGTTTATGAGCTTTTTGAAAAGGAACACGGTATCAGGGTGGTTTATGATGAATATGCGGCTCCTGAGGATATGTATGCAAAATTCACCTCAGGCTCTGCAAAATATGACCTTATCTGCACCGCTGATTATATGCTACAGAAGTTAATTGACGAAGACTTGCTCGCAGAAATTGATTTTTCTAACATTGAGAATTTTTCAAATATAAGTCAAAATCAGTTAAATGCGTCAAAATCGTTTGACAAAGACTTGAAATATACTGTTCCGCATTTTTGGGGTACCCTTGGAATACTTTATAATACCGAAACAGTAAATCCCAGTGATGTTGAAAGTTGGGATGTGGTATTTAGCGGTAAATATAAAGAAAAAATAATTATGCCCAATAGTGAAAGAGATGCCTTTTATGTAGCGCTTACAAAATTGGGCTTTGATGCTAACACTACTGACAAAAAAGAGCTTGAAGCTGCAGCAGAGCTTCTGCGCAAACAAAAAAGCGATGTTCAAGCATATCTCTTAGACGAGGCGGCTCGCGTTAAGGTTGAATCGGGCAATGCTGATATGGCAGTAATTTATAACGGTGAAGCTTATCTTGCATTCAAAAACAACGAAAAGTTAGCCTTTAAAATACCACAGGAAGGCACTTGTATGTGGATCGATTGCTTCGCAATCCCAAAGAATGCTGCACATAAGGATTATGCAGAGCTTTTCCTTGATTTCCTTTGTAAAAAAGAAATAGCTCAAATGAATTTTGAGTACATCTACTACTCTACCCCAAACCAAGCAGTAATCGATTCGCTTGATAAAGAGATTGCTTCTGAAAATGCCATCTTCCCCGACCAAGCAATATTCGAAAAAGCGAGTGTATTCAAATATTTAGGCAACGAAACCGAAGAGCTTTATTCAAAGCTTTGGAAAAATGTGAAATCTTAAAAAACGGAGACCACTTCTTTATGAAGTGTCTCCGTTTTTACTCTCTATAAATTTATTCAATTACGGGAACAGCATCCTTATCAGCAACACAAATCCACATATTACCGGGCTGTACGCTAAGTTCCTTACCCTCTGCATCCTTAAACACAAAGCTGTTCTTAGAAGCACCCTTGCTCCAAGTAATTGCAGTATAGGTTCCGTTTACAAAATAGTAACCGTTTCCTGCTTCAAGCTCAACCTTCTGATGAGCGCCTTTACCGTGACTTGGTTCCTTGCAACCGGGATAATCATATATTCTAGTGCTAAGTACAAATACGTTTTTGAGACTTAGGGTTTCACCTGTTACATAGTCCTTACGAATATCGTCATAGAAATATCTAACATAGCTCTTTGTAGCTTCATCGTACTTGAAGGTAGAAGTAGCGGCCTTTGAAAAAGGCACCCTGACAGTTTTTGCAACATTATCAAATACAACATCCTTATCAGCAAAATTAAGCCATGTCTTGCTGCTTGTGTTTTTAACATTAAATTTATTTGAAAGAGTTTCCCAAAGCTTATCGCCGTGTGCATAAAGTGTATGCTCCTGTGCTAAACCGTTATTAACCCTTTCTCCCTCATTGTTGGTGGGTAACACAAACCTATCAACATCATTAAGGTGAGGACCTGCGTGTTCGCTATCCTGACCGTGATGTACATAAATTGCGTTATGCCCCATAGCAAAATCAATTAAAGGATATCTGGCTGAACGCACAGTACCGATTTTATCAACCTTGCTTACATCCTGAAAAACTGCAACTAATCGAGTGATGCCATACTCCACTTCAGTTTCATAAATTATATCAGCCTTACCAAGACCTGTCTGAACGGGTTGAGCAACCTTAACATTATTAACAGTAATAGCCACAGGTCTATCTTTTTCCTTGCCCTTTTCTAAATCTTTAAGACCTGTAAGCGGATTTATACCAGTTTCGGAAACAGACTGTGCGGAATTTTCGGTCACAGAGCCACCCTCGTCGCCAACATCAACGCTCAGTCGCTCATTCCCTTTAGAACAACCAACCGCAAAACAAAATACCAAACACAATAATAATGCCAAAACACGTTTTAACATATTTCTGCCTCCCATAAATTTATATAATACATTATATTACAAAAAGATTGATATTTCAACCATAAATAACATTTTTTTATTAGTAAATTGTTTTGTTTTTTAACTGTTCTATACAAAATTTCAAGTGTTTTACTGCATAGGGAATTTCTTCCTCTAAAACACCGGCAAAGCACACTCTGAATACACCGTTTTTCTTAATTTCAATAAGCTTTATACCGTTTTTTAAGGCAGTTTTGCAAATCTCATTACTGCTTATTTTTAATTTTGTTTGAATTTCTATCATTAGGGAAGATTCATAAAGATTAATTGTTACATCAGGCATAACGGTATTTAATTCGCGTATCAGTATCTGACTTTTGTTATAATATATTCTTCTAAGTCTCCTTAAATGTTTTTCCAAAGCGCCCTTTTTTATATATTGCGCTAATGCTAACTGTTCTATTTTTCCACAGGTCTGATTATAAGACACTTCACGACTCTTAAGTTTTTCCGCTAAAACAGGCGGTAAAACCATATATGCTATTCTGACACTAGGCAGTAAAAGCTTAGAAAAACTACCAATATATACTGTTTTATCGGGGGATTTGCCCTGAAAGGAAGTCACCGTTCTCGCAGTATACCTGAGCTCACCATTATAATCATCCTCAATAATAAAACGGTTTTCCATGGCTTTCGCCCATTTTATATACTCATTTCTCCGATTGTTAAGCGCTGAAACGCTTATTTTAGAAAGTGCCGACGGTAACAAAAACAAAACATCAATTTTATTTTCCTCAATACTCTTAATAGTCGCACCGTTAGTATCACTATCTAAAATAACCGTATGTATGCCGTAGTCGTTAAAAATACCTTGAGCCTCTGCAAAACCACCATTTTCTATGCCCACAACTATTTTTCTGCCCATAATGCCACACAGAATGCTAAGCAGCGGTCCTATACCTGCACCTATAACAATATTTTCTGCTGTTGCTTTAACACCTCTGGCTTTATAGGAATAATCGGCTAAAGCATACCTTAATTCAAGCTCACCTAATTTTTCACCGTAAGAAGTAAGCTGAGTTGAATCCCAAAGAACCGACCGCATAATGCGTTTCCAAAGTTCCGTATCTGCTGCCGATGTGTCTATACTGCGGCTGGAAAAATCATATTTAATTTCATACTGTGTCTCCAAAGGCTTTAATATTTCCTTTTTGAAACTATTGCTATTCACTGTTATAAAATAACCCTTTTGCGGTTTGCTTTCGGCAATTCCCTCAATACAAAGCTGGGTATAGGCATTTTCAATCGTTGTTCTGCTAACACCTAACTGTGCCGCCGCCTCACGAACAGACGGAAGCTTCTCTCCGTTCTTAATTGCACCACACTCTGCTGCCTCTTTTATTTTTCTATAAACCGTATGATAAAGCTCTCCTTTGGTTTTTTCCTCTAGTATTACAAAATCGAATAACACGCAAACTGTCCTTTCGAAAATATTTAAAATTGGATATTTTAAAAAGGTCACCAACCCTATATAATAATAACATCAAATATAAAAAAATGCAATATAAAATCAAAAAGAGGTATAATTATGGCATACAAAAAAATTCTTACAGTTCAGGATATTTCATGTGTTGGCCAATGCTCTCTCACAGTAGCACTGCCAATTCTCTCAGCTTGCGGTATGGAAACCTGTATATTACCCTCTGCAATACTTTCAACACATACCGCGGGGTTTAGCGGTTACACATTTCGCGACCTTACCGACGATATTCCGAAAATTCGCGAGCACTGGCAAAAGGAAAATATTAAATTTGACGCTATATATACCGGTTATCTCGGCAGTACAAAGCAAATTGACTATGTTAAAGATTTGTTTGATACAGTAGCTACTGATGATTGCTTTAAAATAGTCGATCCTGCTATGGCAGACGGCGGAAAGCTCTACCCTGCTTTTGACGAGGCATATGTTGAGGCTATGAAATCTCTCTGTGCTAGCGCTGATATACTATTGCCCAATATAACAGAGGCATGCTTTTTAACCAATAGCGAGTATAAAACTGTTTATAATGAAAAATACATTTCAGACTTAACCGAAAAATTAATAAAGCTCGGAGCTAAAACAGTTGTAATAACAGGCGTCGGCTATAGGGATGGTAAAACCGGTGTTGTTGTAGGTTCAAAAAACACATTTGACTACTACGAGCACGATGTAGTTTCTAAAGGTTGCCACGGTACTGGGGACGTTTATGCCTCTGCTTTTGTTGGGGCGCTTATGAATAAAAAAAATATATTTGATGCAGCAAAAATAGCTGCTGATTATGTTGTAGACTGTATTAACGTTACTAAAGATGACCTCAATCATTGGTATGGTGTTAAATTTGAAACTGCACTGCCAAAATTAATAAAAAACCTGGGATTAGAATAAACGCAAAATACTCTCTGTGCTTTACAGAGAGTATTTTTTATATTTTTCTATTATAAAAGCTTTTTCTAAGAAGTAAAATCCTTTAATTTCTTTTCTATTTTATCATAAATTTTTTCTGCAGTATCCCCTATAAAATTCATCTCCTCCTTTGTTGCGGTTTTAAGTTTTTTATTTTTAGGCTTTCCCCAGATATTAAAAAACCAAGGACCAATCCAATAGCACGACTTAGTCTCATCAAAAATGCCCTTTAAAACCGAAAGGCAAGCTTTTTTAGGTTTCATAAAGATGATTTTCATAGGATGCTTTATAAATGCAAAAATAATCTTGGGATAATGGTCGGTAATGCCTGTAAAACAGATGCCCGGATGGGTAATGCTAAGGGTAGCTTCTGCCTCACTTTCAAAAAGGCGATACAGTGAAAACATCAAATAACGCTTTGCGTTACCGTAAACCTTTGAAGCCTTAGGATTTGATGCAAAATCTATATTATCCTTATCTGTTTTTGAATAGTTGTGAGCTATACTTCCAACAGCCACCACCCTGCCATTTTGCTTTCTCAAAACAGGAAGGAGTTTTTTAATCATATAATAGGGCGAAATAAAATTAATTTGAAATACATTATCATAACCCGTATCGCAAATATGCCTTGGTATACTGTAAGCCCCCGCATTGTGAACAAATATATCGATAGGCATTTGGCAGAGCTTTTCGGTAGCCAAAACCACTGAAGCATAGTCAGAAAGGTCAGCCTTTACAATTTCTACCCTCACGCCAAAATCTTTTATTAAAGTCTTAGCCTGATATTCCGTAAGCTCGGTATTTCTGTTTATAAGCACAAGCGTTGCGCCAAGACTTGCTATAAAGCGGCAAAGATGTATTCCTATTCCACCCGTGCTACCCGTTACTGCAACCGTTTTACCTATTAATCTATCGGTATTATTTTTTAACCATTTATCATAATTCATTATTATAACTCACTTTATTTTTATTGTTTGTATTATATGCTTGTGTTAAATTGGGAACAAATTTAGTCTGTGGCTCCCTCTGACGAGGGAGCTGTGAGCGAAGCTGACTGAGGGAGAGAAACTACCCCTCCGTCAAAACTCCGTTTTGCCACCTCCCCTCACAAGTCGAGGCATAAATTCAACTTGTGGAAGTCATTTCCACAAGTTATAAATTCCGCATAACAACAAGCATTTTCTTGAATTTAATATACCATTTTCTGTTGTAATTTTCAAGTCTATATGCAAATAGAGTTATCCCAAAATTATGAGATAACACTATTTTTGATGGTATGACAAAAATCATACCGACACTTTGAAAATCATACTAAAGAAAATATAGTTAAAAACTTTGTTTTTAAGCTGTAAAGCCACCAAAAGTATGACGGTTATTCCTGCCTTGACTTCAAAATCTCCGATTTTGAGCCTCGGCTTCCCTACGGGAAGGGTGTCGGACAGATATTTTCAACTTATTCCAAAACATATACACCCTCTTTTGATGGTTGTATTTGTGTCAGTGAGTGAAGATTGATATATATTTCCTAATAATATCATTCCTTCAACAGCAGAAACATTGAAATTGAAAATTCCCACCGCAGACAAAATAATACTAAATGATACAACTATACTTGTTAATTTTTTTTCGTAAACTAGTTTTCATAAAGATATTCTCCTGTTCATTGTTTAATACTAAACTTTATATTCAAAATTTTATGGTATAAATGGCATTTACAATATATCAATAGATTTCTAATCGCTCTTTATACCAGTCAATTTTCATAAAATTGCAAGGAAATAAATATAACTCTGTGGTTTCAAAAAAATTTCTATTGATATGATTCTTTTTTGTAATGAAACTTCTTGTTTGTAATTGTATGTTTTCATCATTATAATCTATAATTTCTATATCTATCGGAATTTTCCAACGAATAATTTTATATGTCAAAGATGTATATGTAACTGTACCACCGTCTTTATAAGTGTGTTTTATAGGAAAAATTAAAAATAAAAAAACAATAGATATGACAATAAAATTTTTGAATTTTTTCATAATTTGATTTTTCCTTTTCCATTAAATAATTAAACGCATAAGCCCTGTTTTAAAACAAAGTCTTATGCGTTAACTGCTAATCCTTATATTACCTAAATTCAAATAAAGCGGCGGTTTTCGCACAAGAACTTGTTGATTTGCTGAAATGATTTTCATAGAAAACACATCCTTTCTTTATTTGTTTTTACTATAGC
>JAZUAL010000006.1:0-21136 GCA_045637925.1 Acutalibacteraceae bacterium
GATTTTTGTGTTCTCCCCCATAAAAGACGAACAGGTCATTTCCATATTATAGATACCCTATCATTGCTTAATATTATAGCATAAAAGCGGCAGTTCCGTGACCACAAAACGCTTCACGAATGTTTGCGCCGATACTTGTACCACTACGAATAAGTTGATTAGTTAACACGCTTTCCTTTTTAGTTTGTTTTACATAATTGCAAACTTTAATTATCTGCAAAGCAAATTCTTTAGATTTTATAATCAACGGACTATCAGCCATAATGTTACCGCCTTTCTTACCACAATTATACCACTATAAAACAAAAAGAGCAAGGCAAAGCCTTGCAAAAATACTTATTACCTATTACTTTTTACTTATTACTTCCCAAAGCCCCAAGGACATTTTTGAGGCAAGAGTGAAGAGGTAAGAAGTAATAAGTAAAATCCCGCCCACTTACGTGAACGGGATTTTTGGGACCGACACTCAAAATGGAACCGGTCTTAAAACCTGATTTTCTTTAATTATTCTGCTTTTATACCATTATCTTCTAAAAACTTAATTAGTGTTTCTAAATACTTCAACCTTTCATGGTTAATAGGCGGATTATCCAAATATCCTTCATCGCCACCTACGCTTTCGTAACTTTCTTCACAGTAGCACATATGCAACAATTCAGACCAATCAAAATTTTCTTGATTTTCAGTGAAAAGTTTTTGAAACACTTCTATTGGTTTGCTTTCAAACATTAGATCAATTAATTCAAACTCATCATTCACTAAAATCACCACCTTGGTTGTATTATAGCATAAAAGCGGCGGAGGGGCAAGATATTAGTGATATTCTGTGCTATGCACAGAGTGATATTATGCCTTACGGCATAGTGATATTTTTGCTGTCGCAAAAGTGATATTATATTCGCCTTTAACTGCCCAAAGGGCAATATCACTCGGCGTTAGCCGAATATAACTGCGAAGCAATATAACTCGACGAAGGCGAATATAACTGAAAAAACTCTTGTTCTTCCGAACAAGAGTTTTTTCTGGAGGCACCACCCAGAATCGAACTGGGGATAAGGGCTTTGCAGGCCCCTGCCTTACCGCTTGGCCATGGTGCCATATTTTGTTTTTCAAAAATAAAGGACGCTTAACTTTGTTTTAAGCGTCCTTGTGGAGCGGATTACGAGGCTCGAACTCGCTACCTCCACCTTGGCAAGGTGGCGCTCTACCAGATGAGCTAAATCCGCATCAAGTTGGTGCCTCCGGTCGGAATCGAACCAACGACACGAGGATTTTCAGTCCTCTGCTCTACCGACTGAGCTACAGAGGCAAATGGCGACCTGGATGGGGCTCGAACCCACGACCTCTAGCGTGACAGGCTAGCGTTCTAACCAACTGAACTACCAGGCCAAAATGGTGGGAACAACAGGGCTCGAACCTGTGACCCTCTGCTTGTAAGGCAGATGCTCTCCCAGCTGAGCTATGCTCCCACATCACTGGTCTTCGCTGGCATGCTAACAAGTGTATACTCACCGGCGACGAACATTATATTACCACAACGTTTTCACTTTGTCAAGTAATTTTTTAAATTTTTTTCAATTTTATTTTTTCTATCTCTTCAGGGGTAAAAGCATAGTTGCTCCCACAAAAATGGCACTTTACTTCTGTGCAATTTTGGTCCTTAGCCATTTCACTTAACTCCTCCAAAGAAAGCCCCTTTAGAATGTCCTCTATTTTCTCGCGACTACATTTACATTTATATTCGGGGTGTTCCTCATATATTACTTCGACCTCAAAGCCCTTTAAAACATCACGCACTATATCCTCGATATCCATTCCGTTTTCTAAAAGCTCGGTTACAGGTCGCACCGTTTTAAGATTTTCTTCCAATCGATCAATTATAGCATCCTCGGTAAAGGGAAGCAGCTGCAAAATATATCCTCCCGCCTTTTTAACCGTGAGGTCGGTATCCACAAGCACACCCAAAGCGCATACTGTGGGTATTTGCTCGCTTGTTGCATAATATGAGGTTATATCCTCTGCGATTTCGCCGCTCACTATCGGCACAAAACCGTTGTACGCCTCTTTTAATCCTAAATCTTTTGTGATGAAAAGATTACCGTTCACGCCAACAGCACCTGAAACATCAAGCTTACCGTTGGGCTTTAAGGGAATTTCAACCACAGGGTTTGCCGCATATCCGCGCACATTACCGACGCTATCTGCCGAAACAGTAATAGCACCCACGGGGCCGCCGCCGTCTATTTTAAGTGAAAGGCTGTTCTTTTCACCCTTTAGCATATTACCCATCATAGCACCTGCGGTAAGCATTCTGCCGAGCGCCGCTGTTATAACTGCAGATGTTTTGTGAATTTCCTCAGCCTTGGCTACAATATCTGTGCTGTCTATCGCAGAAACCATTATAGCCCCTTCGCTTGTTATACATCTTATAAGCTTTGCCATATATTAACCCTTCTTTTTAGCAATATAAATTTCTCGCTCGCAACAGTCTTTCGCCGCCTGTTCGGTCATATCGCCGAAAACCGCTAAAAGCGTGAGCCCGCACTGCTCTAAAATTTTGCTTAATTCTTCTCTGGTATAAGCGCGCTCGCAAAACTCCTCACCAAAGCGTTCATACTCTCCGCCCTCTTGCTCTACAAAAAAATCAAGCATTATATTTGTGGTTTTAGTATCTGTGTCATATTCATTCTGCCAGACGCAATAAATCCCTTCCTCATCAATAACAAAGGTGTTGTCACCTAAAACCTTTTGGTGCTTATAAACGGTGTTAACATCAAAAATGAAAAGGCAATCCTCCTCCAAAAAAAGCGAAACCTTGGCTATTGCCTTTTCTAAAGCCTTTATATCGGTTATATGATTTAGACTGTCCATACAGCATATTGCACCGTCAACCGTACCATACAAATCAAGCTCCTCTGCCCTTTGGCAGAGAAACAGCACGTCGGTTCCGCTGTTTGCAGAATTTTCTCTTGCTATGCCCAGCATTTCCTCGGACATATCCACACCTATAACCTCAATTCCGCGCTTAGCCATCTGCACCGAAAAACCGCCTGTTCCACAGGCTAAATCAAGCAGTAAGGTGGGTTTTTTTCCGTATTTATTAAAAAGCCTTAAAATATAATCGGTTCTCGCCTTATAATCCACATCATGCATCAGGCGGTCATAAACGCAGGCAAAATCACTGTATGCTTCCATTTTCTAATCCTTATCAAATAATTATTAATAAGATAATACCATATTTAATTAATAAAAACAAGGCGGTCTTTGTCAAAAAAACAAATATTAGTGCTTGAATAGAAATTTATAAAATGATACAATATATATAATTACTCTAAAAGGAGCAATATTATGAAGAATATCAAACTGTTGCACACAGCGGATATACACATAGGCGCCGCAGAAAGCTTTTTGGGAACTGCGGCTGATGAGCGTCGCTTTGAAACCCTTATCACTTTTGAAAAAATAATCGATATGGCGGTAAAAGAAAAGGTGGATTTGATTGCCATTGCAGGCGACCTTTTTGATTCGAATACTGTAGAAGAGCGCTTTATTTCAGCGGTATTTGAGAAAATCGGTGCGGCAGCGCCCATAAAGGTTGTTTTTGCGGCGGGAAACCATGACCCCTTAAATGCAGACTCACCGTTTTTAACCCATAATCTACCCGATAATTTATATGTGTTAGGCACCAGTGATGAATGTATAACCCTTGAGGATATTAAGGTTAAAGCTTACGGTAGGTCGTTTGAGCACAACCGACTTTCAGGAAATGAAAGCTTTAGTCTTAAAACCGACCCCGACTATATAAATATATTAGTTCAGCACGGTGAGCTTAAAAGCGACCTTAATTCTGACTATAACGCAATAACCCCACGGTTTGTTAAAACCTCAGGTATGGACTATATTGCCTTAGGCCATGTGCACAAGCGCACCGAAATAGGCGTTATTGACTCCACTCATTTTGCATACTGCGGATGCCCTGAGGGACAGGGCTTTGACGAGCTTGACCAAAAGGGTATCTATATAGGTGAAATCGGCAAGAATTTCTGCGAACTTAAATTCACCCCCGTTTCCAAGCGCCTTCATATCGAAGAAGCGGTAGATATAAGCGGTGTTTCTACCACTGCCGAAATCTGCGATGCTGTAATATTAAAGCTTAAAGCCGCTTACGGTGAAAGCTTTAGTGACAACCTATATAAAATAGAGCTTGTGGGCGAGATAGCCGAAGAAACCGAGATTATAACAGCGGAAATTCTGGCGAGGCTCAAGCCCTTGCTCTACTTCGTAAAGGTAAAAAACAGCACGGAATATTCACTCGACTACGAAAGCCTTTCAGCCGAGCCAACCCTCAAGGGAATTTTCGTTAAAAAAATGCTCGAAAAAATGAATGCGACTGATGACGAGACAGAAAAAGCTCTTATTCGCAAAGCCCTTAATATAGGAATTAAAGCATTTAAAACCGAGGTAAAATACGATGAAGATTAATTCATTATATATACACGCCTTTGGCGGACTTAAAAACTTCACCCTTAACCTGTCGGACGGTTTAACCGTGATTTATGGAGAGAACGAGATGGGAAAATCCACCGTAATGGCATTTATTAAAATGATGTTTTACGGAAGCGGCAGAGCGGGTGGTCAGCTTTCAAAAAACCTTCGACAGAAATATACCCCATGGGACGCCGGTCAAATGGCAGGAAGCATCGACTTTGAGCACAATGGCAAAAGCTACCGTTTAGAAAAGGAATTCCGCTCATCAAACTCTACCGACAAAGCAACCCTTTGCGATTTAGGGCTTGGAACTCGACAAGCAGTGTCGGGAGATATCGGTGCCTCCTTTTTCGGTTTGTCTCTTTCCGCCTTTGAACGCAGTGTTTTTATAGGTCAATTAGGATTTCCCGAAAAGGATGCCACCGCCGAGGGCGAATTAAATTCAAAGCTTTCTAACCTCACCTCAACAGGCGAAGAGGGTATTTCTTTTGAGGCTGTCAACAAAAGGCTCGAAAAGGCAAAGCTCAGCCTTATGTCCAAAAGCGGCAGAGCGGGCGAATATGATAAAAATTTAAAGCTTTTAGCCGAAACCGAGGCTAAAATAGAAAAAACCGAAGCCCTCACGACTGCGGTTAACGACAAAAAAACATACATAAAAACCCTCGAAAACGAGGCTTTAAGACTAAGCCAAAAGGTTGCTGAGCTAAAACAAAAAATATCAAGCGAGCAGGATGTTCGTAATGCAGAAAAGCTTAAAGCTCTTTTAGAGCTCAAAAAACAGCTTGATGAATTTAACGAAACCTTAAAGCTAAATGATGGCTCTATCATTGACGAAATGTATTTAAGAAAGCTCAAATTCTTGATTTCGCGTGTTGAGGCAATAAATGAAAAAATTACCTCTAAAGCAAATGAAATAGAACTGCTCAATAAAAGTATTGAGGCGGGTATTAATCCGCCCGAGGACGCAACAAAGGAAAATGCCGAAGAGCTTCAAGCTAAAATAGCCGACCAAGAACTTATAAAAGAGAAAAACACAGAAAAGCTTAATAATGCCGCTACCGTGCTTGTTAGTCTGGAAGCAAAGCTGGCGGAAGCTGAGAATGTCAAAAAGAAATTTAACCCCGTTTTTGTTTTCGGCGGCGGAGCTTTACTTTTAGTTGCTGTTGTTACCCTTATTTTAAACCTTATAATACCCTCTGCGGTTATTGCGGTTTTCGGGTTGATTGGATTGATTTTAGGTCTTATATTAAAACCCTATGACCATTCGGTTAAAATGTCCTTAGAACAAAAAATTTCGGCTCAAAAAACCTTGCTCGCCGACCTCAAAATAAAGGATAGCGAAATCAAAGCCGAGCTTTCGTCATTAACATCAAAGCTCGAAGCCATACGCACCGCTCTTAGCAGCAGTGCCGCAGTAATTGAAAAGCAAAGACAGCTTTTATCCGATTGCAAAGCCGAGTCAGATGCCTTGAAAGCCGAAAAAGAAACCGAGCTTTTATCCCTTACCGAGCTTTTTTCAAAATACCGCGCAGGTACTGATTTTGACACCATTATTAATTCTTTAGAGGAAATAACCCAAAAAACCGAAAAGCAAAAGGAAATCAAACAGCAACTAAGCTTTATTTTAAAGGATTTAAACGGTATTTCCTATGAGGAAGCAAGCCAAAAGCTTACAGCAATAAATAAAAATGAGATTGACCTTTCAGAAAATTTTGATGAGCTTAAGGCGGAATATGACGCGGCTGTTGAACGCATAAGCGAGTTGAAATCTCTGATTGCCACAAATCTTGCCGAAGTAAAATCTGCTCTGACGGGTGCTCAGGATACCGAGCTTTTAAAAAAACAGCTTGAAGACCTACGTATTAAAACCGCATCTCAAAAGGAATTTTGCGATGCCCTCGATATTGCCGCCTCCGCCCTTGCCGACAGCTTTGCCGAGGTGCGCCGCAGCTACGGCTCGGTGCTCGAAAAAAAGGCAGGCAAAATATTCGAAGGTCTTACGGGCGGCAAATGGGAAGGTATGAACATTTCAAAATCACTTGATATAAACGTGAATGAAAGAGGTAATTTCGGAAGTCGCGAAATCGATTATCTGAGTAGCGGCACAGCCGACCAGGCATATTTATCCTTGCGTCTGGCTTTAGCTGAGCTCATATGCAGAGAAAACGAAGCCCTGCCACTCTTTCTTGACGATGCCCTCACTCAATATGATGACCGCCGCCAGAAATCCGCGCTTAAGTTTTTAAAGGATTACGCCGAGAATACACAGGCTGTGCTCTTCACCTGTCATTCTAATATATGCGAAACCGCTAAAGAATTAAATGCCGCGGTAATAAAATTAGGTCAATAACACACTTTTTAGAAAATCGGAATATTTTTATTGAAATTCTGCGTTTAGTGTGTTAAAATGTCAGCAACAATTTAAAATTCTATGTGATGCTTGCAGGAAAAACGGACCTCCTGTTGCCGAAGGAATAACACTCTCAGGCGTTTCAAATAAAACAAAGACTGTAAGCGGATAGAGCTTTGGAGAAGCCCTTTAAAAAGGGTACCGAAGGTGCAAGGCAGAAATGCTAATCTCTCAGGTAAAAGGACAAAGTTTTTTATACCTTTTTAAAAGGGTTTGTTTTGTTGTTTTAGAGAGATTGTGTGTTGCAATCTCTCTTTATATTTTATAAGTTTTTTGGAGGATGTTTGTATGGAACAAATCATCAATTTTTTAGAGCCTATTGTAGTAAATATTAATACATATATGTCTAACTACATTCTTATCGCTCTGCTCGTTGGCACAGGTCTTTTCTATTCTATCAAAACCCATTTTGTGCAAATTCGTTGCTTCGGCGAGGGTATGAAAAAGGTTTTCGGCGGCATAAGGCTGTTCGGCAACAAGCAAGGCGGCGGACTTTCGTCTTTTCAGGCTTTAGCAACCGCGATTGCCGCTCAGGTTGGTACGGGTAACATCGTGGGTGCTTCAAGTGCTATTCTTGTGGGCGGTCCCGGTGCTATCTTTTGGATGTGGGTTATAGCATTTTTTGGTATGGCTACAATATATGCTGAGGCTGTTTTGGCTCAGGAAACCAAAATTACCGACCAAAACGGTGAAATTCACGGTGGTCCTGTTTACTATATAAAGAAAGCCTACAAAGGCGCTTTCGGTAAGTTCCTTGCCGGCTTTTTTGCTGTTGCTATTATTTTAGCTCTCGGCTTTATCGGTGCTATGGTACAGTCGAACTCTATCGCTCAGACCTCAGGTGCCGCTTTCGGTATTGAGCCTTGGATAATCGGTCTTGTTCTCACCGTTATCTGTGCTATCATCTTTATCGGCGGTATCCAGAGAATTGCCTCTGTGGCTGAAAAAATAGTTCCTTTAATGGCTGTTCTTTACATTATATTAGGTTTTATTATTTTAGCTCTCAATTTCAAGGTAATTCCTGAAACCTTTATGCTTATATTTAAATATGCCTTCCAACCCCACGCTCTTTTAGGCGGCGGTCTCGGTGCGGCTATTATGGCGGCGGTAAGTCAGGGTGCTAAGCGTGGACTCTTCTCAAACGAGGCGGGTATGGGCTCAACCCCACACGCGCACGCTCAGGCTAATGTGAAAAAGCCTCACGACCAGGGTGTTGTTGCTATGATTGGTGTATTTATCGACACATTTATCGTGCTCAATATCACCGCTTTGGTTGTGATCTCCACCCTTTATGCAGGCGACGGTCCTTTGTCTGCCAAAGCATTCGAGGGAGGCTCTTTAATCGAAGGCTTCAAGGTGTTCGGCTCTGAGATTTCCGGCGCTAACGCAATGCAGCTTGCAATGGGTAACCATTTCGGCGAGGCAGTGGGTAACATTCTAATTGCTACCTGCCTTATGTTCTTTGCTTTTACAACCATTATAGGTTGGAACTTCTTTGCAAAGATTAACGTTCAATATTTATTCAAGAACAATAAGGTTGCAACCTCAGTCTTCTCTGTAATAGCTATTGCATTTATTTTCCTTGGCTCTTGCATTAATAAGGTTAATCTTGTTTGGGAGCTTGCCGATATGTTTAACAACTTGATGGTAATTCCTAACGTTTTAGCCCTTATACCTCTTTACAGCATTGTTGTCAATTCTTCTAAATCAAACAAGGAAAGTCCGCTTAAATAACCAAAAAACTCTGCTTAGAGGCGCACTCCGCAAGGAAGTGCGCCTCTGTTATATTCGCCTGAGAATTTTTTATTTTACTATTTCACAATTTTCGTAATAATAGTTTAAAATCTCCTTATAGCTACTGCCTTCATTTGCCATAAAATTAGCTCCGTTTTGGCTCATTCCAACACCGTGGCCTGCGCCCTTTACGGTAAATACTAATTTATTTTCTGCAAATTTTACCTCGAAATTTGCAGAACGCAAGGATAGTAAGGCTTGTAGCTTAAAGCCGCTGATTTTCTTGCCGCAAAGCTCCACTTGACTGACCGTTCCCGCTTCTGTGCGGGTTAGAGCACCAAAATAATCCGCTGTGTCTCCCGAAAGCTCAACCTCTCCCTTTAGCTTTTCGGCTAATTCATCGGCAGTAAAAGAGGCTTCGGTTATATAGTTTTTTGCAAGTGTGTCTCCTGCGCTCAGCTTAGATTTCAAATAAGGAAGCTCTTTTCCCCACACGTTTTTTGGATCCTCGGTTTTACCGCTGGATATCGCGTGGTAAAAGGCAGTTATCGGCTGGTCGTTATAGCAGATAAGTTCTCCCTCGGTTTCAGCTACAGCTTTTTTTATTTTAGCTATATATTCCTCTGCGTCATCCCCCCACTTTTCCCTCGCCTGCGCCTCGGTTATAAAGCTTTGGTCTACTGTGTGGTCGTTTGTAATATCATATTCCAAGGCACTGTTCTGCTTTCTTTTTACCGTAGCAAAGGTATACGCCGCTACCGCCTGTGCCTTTAATGCCTCCTCATGATAAAGTGCAGGCATTTCTGCCGCCACCACACCGAATATATAATCCGACCTTGAAAACTCTTCTGTTTTTCCATCGATTAAAACCTTAAAGCCTGAGATTTTTTCCTTTTGCTCATTCTTGTCCGTATCAGAAGCTACGGGTGTTGCTGCTTGTACCGTTTTCGGCTGCTCTATTGCCCACAAAGGAATAAGCAGCATAGCTATGGCTAAAAAAAGCGTAAATCCTAAAAGTTTTTTCATCTTTCTTACCTCTTTTTTGGTTGACTTTTAAATTAAAGCATTATAAAATTATTAATGGCACTTAGTAATATATATGTTTTGGAGAGTTCTTTAATGAAATATAATAAAATCATCTTTCTTTTTTCGGTATTTCTGCCGCTTGCGGTTTTGCTCAGATTGATACAGTTGAGCTTTGCAACCGATTATGCCACAGGCCTTTATATTAAGGAATTTGAAGCAAACGGTAAGGCTATGCTTTGGGTTTTGTTTGGACTATCGCTAGCACCGTCTTTCTTTGCCATTTTTTCACACCGCAACCCTGCGCAGCCGCCAAAAACCAATATTTTTATTAGCCTTGGGGCTTTTGCGGTAGGCATCTCTATTATATGCGAGCTGTTTTTTTCAAGCTTCTCACCTGTTATAACCGCGTGGCAGATTACTCTGCTCAAAATATCGGGCTTAGCCACAGCTGTTTTCTTTATTTTGTTCGGGCTGAAGCCATTCTTAAAGCTTCATATACCTAACCTCTGCACCGCAATACCAACCGTATACTTCATTTTTAAGATAATATGCGATTTTTCCTCTATTTCGGCTTTGGCGCTGATTTCGGAAAACCTTATTGTTATGCTGACATACTGTGCGGTTTTGATATTTTTGCTTCAGTTTGCAAAGCTTTATAACGGGATCGACACCGAGTATAACTTCCGCAAGCTGCTCGCTAGCGGTCTTGCTGCGGTCATACTTTGTACTCTGCAAACAATTCCGCATTTTGTTTTAAAGGTTCTTACGGGATATAGCTTTATGCACACCTCAAAATTCGGAAACATAACCATTTTTGTTATGGGCGTTTTTATTGCTGTATTCCTTTTCAGTCACTTTAGCTATTTCAACTCCTGTTTGACCGAGGCCGAGCAAATTGAGAGGCGGAATAATATGTTGGAAAAAATTGCAAATTTATGCAAAAAATTCAAGTAAAAGTGTATGAACATCTTGACATCTTCTATATATAGTGTTAAAATTGTTTTGATAAATTCAGGTACTATAGCTTTATCCTATTGATATTTGCTGTATTTTGCAGTGTTTTTTGGCGAATACGCTGTTATTTGATTGTATCACGGGAGGTAAATTCACGGCTCCCGTGCAGTATAGAATATACTGCGAAACCGTGGCAGTGTTAAATTCTGCCACACTAATATATTTGGAGGTGCGATTATGCCCTATATTATTGGTGGCATCGTCGCTTTAGTATGTGCTGTAGTCGGATTTTTGTCCGGTTCTATATATCGCCGCAAGTCAGCGGAAGCTACAATTGGTTCTGCTGAAGATGAGGCAAGACGCATATTAAACGACGCTATAAAAAATGCCGAACAAAAGAAAAAAGAAGCTTTGCTTGAAGCAAAGGACGAAATTCATCAGTTAAGACAGGAAACCGAAAAAGACCTCAGAGAGCGCAGAAGCGAGGTTCAGCGTCAGGAGCATAGAATTCAGCAAAAAGAAGAGTCTCTTGACCGCAAGACCGATAACCTTGAAGCCAAGGAAGAAAAGCTTGCCGCTCGCTCTAAAGAAATTGATATTCGCCTTGAAGAGTGCGAACGTTTAAAGCAAAGCCAGATGGATTTGCTCGAAAAAATATCAGGCTTCACCAAGGAGCAGGCTAAGGCTCACCTTTTAGAGATGCTTGACGGTGACCTTTCTCACGAAAAGGCTGTAAGAATTTTAGAGTTTGAACAGCAAACCAAGGACGAGGCTGATAAAATTGCTAAAAATATTATCGGTCACGCAATTCAGCGCTGTGCTGCTGACCATTCATCAGAAATGACAGTATCTGTAGTAGCTCTGCCCAACGATGAAATGAAGGGTAGAATTATCGGACGTGAGGGTAGAAATATCAGGGCTCTCGAAACTGCTACAGGCGTTGACCTTATTATTGACGATACCCCCGAAACCATTACCCTTTCAAGCTTTGACCCTGTAAGACGTGAAATTGCTCGTGTAGCTCTTGAAAAGCTAATTCTTGACGGTCGTATTCATCCGGGCAGAATAGAGGAAACGGTTGCCAAGGCTACCGCCGAGGTTGAAGCTACCATTAAGCAGGAAGGCGAACGCGCTATGATTGAAGCCGGTATTCACGGCATCAATCCTGAGCTTATCAAGCTTCTCGGTAAGCTTCGCTACCGCACAAGCTACGGTCAGAATGTCCTTAACCACTCACTTGAGGTTTGTCATCTTTCCGGTCTTTTGGCTGCTGAAATGGGCGCTGATGTCACCCTCGCCAAGCGTGCAGGTCTGTTACACGATATCGGTAAGGCGCTCGACCACGAGCAAGAGGGCTCACATATTCAGCTCGGTGTTGAGGCGGCTAAAAAATACCGCGAAAACGAAACCGTGCTTAATGCTATACATGCCCACCACGGTGATGTTGAGGCTAAAACTCTTATTGCGTTTATCGTTCAGGCGGCTGACGCTATCTCTGCCGCAAGACCGGGCGCCAGAAGAGAAAACATTGAGAACTACATCAAGCGCCTTGAAAAGCTTGAGGAAATCGCCAATTCCTTTAACGGTGTTGAAACATCATTTGCTATTCAGGCGGGACGTGAAGTTCGCATTGTGGTTAAACCCGAGGTTGTATCTGACGACCAGATGGTACTCATCTCACACGAAATTGCTAAACGCATTGAAAATGAGCTTGAATATCCCGGTCAGATAAAGGTTAACGTTATACGCGAAAGTCGTGCGGTTGACTACGCAAAATAAATATTTCGAGGGATTGTTATGAATGAAGCTATTGAACGAGTAATAACAGCTCTTCGCAAAAATAATATGCAGGGTATTTACGTACCCTGCATTAATGATATTACGAAGACTGTAAAGGATTTAATATTTGACGGTGCGGCTGTTGCCGCAGGCGGCAGTGTTTCGCTTAAAGAGAGCGGAGTGTGGGACCTTATAAGCGGCGGTGACTATAATTTTTACGACCGCAAGCGTGCAGGTATCACACCTGAGGAGAAGCAAGAGGTTTACCGTAATGTTATCGGTGCAGATTTCTATTTTTGTTCCGCTAATGCTATCACTGAAAAGGGCGAGCTACTTAATGTTGACGGATTTGCAAACCGCATTTCTGCCATCGCCTTTGGTCCGAAAAGGGTTATAATGGTTGTGGGCGCCAACAAAATTGTTCCCACTTTAGAGGATGCTTTTTTGCGCGTCAAAAAAATTGCCGCCCCAAAAAACTGCAAGAGGCTTGCTATCGATAGTCCTTGTTCGAAGCTCGGTCACTGTGTTTCTCTTATTAAAAGCGACCGCCCGTCATTTACTGACGGTTGTGATTTTGAGCATCGTATCTGCTCTAACTATTTGATAAGCGGCAAACAACAGGTAAAGGACCGTATAACTGTTATTCTCTGCGGTGAGGATTTAGGCTACTAATTTCTCCGTTTTCGAGGATACAATATATCTACAAAAAAACAGCTTGGAAATTTCCAAGCTGTTTTACTTTTTCTTACCGCACTCATTCATTTTCATTTCAATAAAATCATATATTTCTTCCTGAACATTTTTAGGAAGATTATGGACTATTTTCATTGTTGCCTTTTCGCGAGGTGTTGGTATATATTCAGGGATATGGAATTTTGGTTTTTTTTCTGTAATATCGGGCTGCCCAACGATAAGCGGCGGTTGGTCGATGGGCGGAATGGGAATAGGAATATATTCAATTTGGGGCTTCTTTTTCTCGCCTCTTGCCAAAACCTCAAAATCTATATCTAATATCTCTGCCAATTTCTCCAGTCTATCTACCGTGATTCTGCCCTCTCGCTCCATTTTAGAATAGGCGTTAAGCTTCATTTCCATTTTCTCGGCAACATCCGCCTGAGTCATTCCCGCCAGCTTACGATAATGGAATATTCTTTGATTAATGGTCATAGCGATTTTCTCCTTTAATTGATACTTGACATTTTTATTGGTTTTATATAAAATATAAATACATTTTCGCTGAAGTGGCTCAGTTGGCAGAGCAGCTGATTCGTAATCAGCAGATCGTGGGTTCGAGTCCCATCTTCAGCTCCAGATTCCCGATGCAAGCTTTGTGTCGGGAAATTTTTTATCCCCTGTGTAGAAAATTGTCATTTTTTGTCTTTGTATTTGTATTATATACGCAAAATATGAAAAAGTCAAGCAAAATACCACTTAAATTATATCAAAAAAATATCGTATGGTTTTTGAAGAGCTTGTTTTTACAGTTGACTTTTTTTCTTTTAGTTATAAAATAGATTTGGTGATAAAATTGGCAGAGAATTTTAAATGGTATAAAAAAGGTCTTTATAACGGAATACCCATTGCTCTCGGTTATTTTGCTGTAGCGTTTACACTTGGAATAACCGCTAAAAACGCAGGGCTTTCAGCCTTCGAGGCAATGCTCACTGCAGGGCTGACAAACGCTTCTGCGGGCGGATATGCAGGCTTTTCGCTTATGTATGAGAAGGCATCTTATCTGGAAATGGCAATCACTCAGTTGGTTGTTAATGCAAGGTATTTGCTTATGGCATGTGCGCTTAGTCAAAAGCTTTCGGCTAAAACCTCAACCCTTCATCGCAGTCTTATTGCCTTTAATGTTACCGACGAGGTTTTCGGAATTTCTGTGGCTGTTAAGGGAGAGCTTAACCCGTTTTATAATTACGGTGCCTCCACCCTTACAATACCGGGGTGGGCTTTAGGTGCGTTTTTTGGGGTTATTATGGGTAATATTTTGCCCGCAAGTATCGTCAGTGCGCTAAGCGTAGGTCTTTACGGTATGTTCCTTGCTATTATAATCCCGCCCGCAAGAAAGAATAAGGTTATAGCGCTAACGGTTTTGATTTCAATGGCTCTTAGCCTTGTTTTCAAGATAACACCGCTTTTATCGGGTATCAGCGAGGGTATACGGGTTATAGTTCTGACAGTCGCTGTTTCCTTGGCGGCTGCAATTATGTTTCCCTTAGAAGAGGAGAATGAAAATGCAGCATAATGTTTATATTTATATATTTATAATGGCGGCGGTAATCTATCTGATACGGCTTTTGCCGCTTACCCTTATAAGAAAAAAGATAACGGGCAAAACCTTTCGCTCGTTTTTATTCTATGTTCCCTACGTAACCTTAGCGGTTATGACCTTCCCTGCAATTCTTGAAGCCACAAACAGCATTTGGTCGGGGCTTTCCGCTTTAATTGTGGGCGGTATTCTGGCATTTTCAGGATTAGGGCTTTTCGGTGTGGCTGTAAGCTCTTGTGCTACGGTATTTTTAATTGAGCTGATTATTATATAAAAAAAGCTTGACAATATTTTTTAAAGGTTGTATTATATTAATTTAGTAAAGCGTTGATAAGGACATTAGCTTTTTAAGTGCTTTATAAGAGAATGCAGGTCATAGGCTGTAAGCCTGCTTAAAGTGTAAAAAAGTGAGACCGCCTTTGAGTGCTGTGGGTAAAAACACAGACGTAGCACCTGCGTTAAGGGTATGATAAGTGAACACTCGACCTAGCCAATTTTTTTAATGTAAAGCGGCTTATGTCTGACGGCGGGTGTTAAATAGGGTGGAACCGCGGAAAATATAAATTTTTATCCGTCCCGAAAGATATTTCTTTCGGGACGTTTTTTTATTTTGAGTTTAACCAAACAGGAGGAAAAACTATGATAAAGGTGACATTAAAGGGCGATGTGGTAAAGGAATTCCAATCTGGCATCACCGCCTATGAGGTTGCAAAGGAAATCAGTATGGGTCTTGCAAAGGCGGCTTGTGCGGTAAGAATTAACGGTGAAAACGCCGACCTGAGAACCGCTCTTTGCGAAGATTGCTCGCTTGAGATATTAACCTTTGAGGATGAATACGGCAGATGGGCATTTCGCCACACAGCCTCCCACATTTTAGCACAGGCTGTAAAGCGCCTTTTCCCCGATACCAAGCTTGCTATCGGACCCGCTGTGGATGACGGTTTTTATTACGATTTCGATACCCCAAACAATTTTACCCCCGACGACCTCTTGAAAATCGAGGCTGAAATGAAAAAAATTGTTAAGGAAGATATAAAACTCGAACGCTTCACAATGTCAAGAGACGAGGCTATTGAATACTTTAAGAATAAGGGCGAAGATTATAAAGTAGAGCTTGCCGAGGGTATCCCTGAGGGCGAGGATATCAGCTTCTATTCGCAGGACGACTTCACCGATTTGTGTGCAGGCGCGCATCTTATGAGCACAGGCGCAATCAAGGCATTCAAGCTTACCTCTGCAACAGGCGCTTACTGGAGAGGTGACTCTTCTAAGAAAATGCTCTGCCGAATTTACGGTACCGCTTTCCCGAAGGCAAGTGAGCTTGAAGCACATCTGACAATGCTTGAGGAGGCTAAAAAGCGCGACCATAATAAGCTTGGCCGAGAGCTAGAGCTTTTCACCACTGTTGACTGCATAGGTCAAGGTCTTCCTATTATGCTTCCAAAGGGTACAAAAATTCTTCAAATTCTTCAGCGCTTTGTTGAGGACGAGGAGGAGAGAAGAGGTTGGCTCCGCACCAAAACTCCCCTTATGGCTAAGCGTGACCTTTATAAAATTTCAGGTCACTGGGACCATTATTTAGACGGTATGTTTGTTTTAGGCGACCCTTATGATGAAACTAAGGAATGCTTTGCACTCCGCCCTATGACCTGTCCTTTCCAATATCAAGCATATCTCAACCGTGCACGCTCATACCGTGATTTGCCCCTTCGCTACGGTGAAACATCAACCCTTTTCCGCAACGAAGAATCGGGTGAAATGCACGGTCTAATCCGTGTTCGTCAGTTTACTATTTCTGAGGGACACCTTATCTGCACCCCCGAACAGCTGGAGGATGAATTCAGAGGAAGTCTTGAGCTTGCTATATTTATGCTCAAAACATTAGGTCTTTATGAGGATGTTTCCTACCGCTTCTCCCAGTGGGACCCCAATGATACCGAAAAGTATATCGGCACACCTGAGCAGTGGGACGAGGCACAGAGTATGATGGGTAAAATTCTTGACCATCTCAATATACCTTATAAAGTGGGTATCGGCGAGGCAGCCTTCTACGGACCTAAGCTTGATATACAGATTAAGAATGTTTACGGTAAGGAGGACACCCTTATCACCATTCAGATTGACCAGATGCTAGCCCAGAAATTCGGTATGGAATATGTTGACCGTGACGGTGTTAAGAAAAACCCCTATATCATCCACCGTACCTCTATCGGTTGCTACGAAAGAACCCTTGCGCTTCTTATCGAAAAATATGCAGGCGCCTTCCCGATGTGGCTTGCTCCTACACAGGTTAAAATTCTGCCTATTGCTGACAGACACCTTGATTATGCTTATGATGTTAAGAAGCAGCTTGAGGCTAAGGGTATGCGCGTAGAGCTTGACGACCGCAACGAAAAAATCGGCTATAAAATCAGAGAAGCGCGTCTTAATAAGGTTCCCTATATGCTTGTTATCGGTGACAGCGAGGTTGAAAACGGTGCTGTTGCTGTTCGCCGCAGAGGTGAGGATGGTGACCTCGGTGCTATGAAAACCGAAGAGTTTATTGCTATGGCAGTAGAGGAAATCGATACTAAAAAAATCAAATAATTCAGTTTACGAGGTTTTATAAATGTCCAATTATTTAAAAATGAGTAAAGAGGAGCTTAAAGAGGAATTTAAGGCTGTACGCTGTGAATACGAGCGGCTTCGCCTTAAACATTTGTCACTCGATATGTCAAGAGGTAAGCCTGGCTTTGACAATATGGATTTAAGCGAAAAAATGTTTGACCTGGTCGGCAATGATACCGGCTTTAAGAATATAAGCGGTATCGATTGCCGCAACTACGGTGGTCTTGACGGACTTACCGAGCTTAAAAACCTTTTCGGCGCTATCTTAGAGCTTGAGCCTGACCAGATTATCGTTGGCGGAAACTCCTCCCTTAATATGATGTTTGATACCATAGCTCAGGCTATGACACACGGTATGGGCGGCGAGCCCTGGTGCAAACAGGATGGGCTGAAGTTCCTCTGTCCTGTGCCCGGATATGACCGTCACTTCGCAATTACCGAATATTTCGGCTTCAAGCTTATTCCCGTACCCACCACAAGCGAGGGTCCCGATATGGATATCGTGGAGGAATTGGTTCGCGATGAAAAGGTAAAGGGTATTTGGTGCGTACCTAAATATTCAAACCCTGAGGGAATAACCTACAGTGATGAGGTCGTTCGCCGTATGGCAGCCTTAAAGCCTGCCGCCGCAGATTTCCGCATTTTCTGGGATAACGCTTACGTTGTGCACGATTTGTACGACGAGGGCGACCGTCTTTTGAATATATATACTGAATGTGTAAAGGCAGGCAACCCCGATATGCCTATTATCTTTACCTCGACCTCAAAAATCACATTCCCCGGTGCAGGTGTTGCGGCAGAGGCAGCAAGCCCCAATAATGTAGCGCTTCTAAAGGCCAGAATGAAGTATCAGACCATAGGTCCCGATAAGCTAAACCAGCTTCGCCACGCAAGACTTCTGCATGACCTGAGCGATGTAAAGGAGCATATGAAAAGGCATGCGGCTATTCTGCGTCCTAAGTTTCAGGCTGTGCTTACCGAGCTTGATAATCAGCTCAGTGATAAGGGCATTGCTCACTGGACCAATCCAAAAGGCGGTTATTTCATCAGCCTCTATGTTGAAAAGGGCTGTGCTAAAAGGGTTGAGGAGCTTTGCGCAAATGCAGGTATGATTTTAACCCCCGCCGGCGCCGCATATCCCTATGGAAACGACCCGGACGACAGCAACATAAGAATAGCTCCCTCCTACCCATCGGTTGAGGAATTAAAAATTGCATCGGTTGTGCTTTGCACCGCTGTAAAGTATGCTGTGCTTGAAAAACTTTGTAAAGAATAATACTGATTTTGCCGAGATAGACATTTTGTATATCTCGGCAAAATCATTTTATTGACTTTACTTAGAAAATTGTGTATAATAACATAGTATATTTATCACTATTGTGGAATTACAGTAATTTTAGTTTGGAGGATTTGCCAATGAAGTCCAAAAGAACAGGCAAGCCGGTGTTTTTTATAGTCTTCATTCTGATTTTAGCGCTTACATATACCGCATTCTTCGGAATTGAAAACTACTATGGCGACACCAGAAAAGTTATTTTTAAGGGTGCCGAGGATATCCGTTGGGGTATTGATATTAAAGGTGGCGTTGAAGCCGTTTTTTCACCCGATAAAGCAGATGTTGATATCACTGCAAGTGATATGGATGCCGCAAAGGCTATTATCGAAACCCGTATGGTTAATAAAAACATTACCGACTATGAGGTTTATACAGATGCCGATAACCATCAGATTATTGTGCGTTTCCCCTGGGCTGCCGACGAAAGCGATTTTGACGCCGCCGCAGCTGTACAGGAATTAGGCGAAACCGCCCTTCTCACCTTCTGCGAGGGTGAGACCAGTGATAAGGTGCTTTTAAGCGGCGCTACCGATATTAAGTCTGCTACTGCAGGCTTTAACCCTGATACAAATGAGCCTATCGTATCGCTTAATCTCACAAGCGCAGGTACATCTAAGTTCAGTGATGCTACTGCCAGACTTGTTGGCTCTACCATCTCTATCTGGATGGACCAAACAATGCTTTCTGCCCCCAAGGTAAACGAAGCTATCACCACAGGTGAAGCTATGATTACAGGTATGGGCTCTGCCGAAGCTGCAAAGGAGCTTGCTGACAAGATTAACGCAGGTTCTCTTCCTTTCGCTCTTACTGTTGATGACAGTAAGCTTCAGGTAATCTCTCCCACACTCGGTTCTGATGCTTTACGTGTTATGCTGATAGCCGGTTCAATAGCATTCGGCTTGGTATGCTTACTTATGATAAGTCTTTTCCGCTTAAACGGTGTTATCGCTTCTATTGCGCTTTTAGGTCAGCTTGCAGGCTCTATTGCTTGTATTTCAGGCTTCTTCGGTGGCGCAGACAGTTTCACACTTACCATCCCCGGTATTGCAGGTATCATCCTTTCTGTCGGTGTTGGTGTTGACTGTAACGTTATCGCGGCAGAAAGAATTCGTGAAGAATTTAAAAAAGGCAAGACTATTGACGGCGCTATCGATAGCGGCTTCAAGAACAGTCTTAGCGCTGTTATTGACGGTAACGTTACCATCGTTATCGTATCGGTTGTGCTTATGGGTGCATTCGGTACTCCCGACAGCCTTCTTGCAAAGCTATTCTCACCCATTATGTCACTTTTCGGCTCACAGGTTACAGGTGCTATCTACTCCTTCGGTTATACCTTGCTTGTAGGTACAATCTTCAATCTTATAATGGGCGTTCTTGCTTCCAAATTTATGCTCAAGAGCATTTCACAGTTGAAGCTCTTCAGAAAACCTTGGCTTTACGGAGGTAAGAAAAATGCGTAAAATGATAGATTTTAATAAATCCTTTAAATTTATTCTTATTGCTTATGCTATAATCTTTATAGCAGGTATAGTGTTCGCCGCTGTTGGCGGTGTTAACCTTGATATAAACTTCAGCGGAGGCACCAAGATTTCTTACGCCTACACAGGCGAGCTTAAGGATAGCGATATCAAAGAGGTTGTTGACGGTAAGATTAAGGCTGATTATGAGCTTGCAAAGAGCACATCTATCGCCGGCGACACCAAGACCTTTGAAATCTCCCTTGTGGGTAAAAATGCTCTTTCGGCGGAGGACCAAGAAGCTTTACTTAAGGCTCTTACCGAGAAGTTTAAGGACAACAAGATTGAGCTTTATAACTCAAACTCCGTAAGTCCTACCTTGGCAGGAACTTTCCTTGTTAAGAGTTTGGTTGCAGTTGCGATTACCGCAATATTGGTTGTAATTTATGTGGGTATCCGTTTCAGAAAAATAGGCGGTGTATCTGCAGCGCTTACAGCTCTTGTTGCACTTGTTTTTGACGTGCTTATAACCTTCTTTACCTGCGTATTCTTCGGCCTTCAGATTGACTCTAACTATATGGCAGTTGTTCTTACAATACTTGGTTACTCACTTAACGATACCATCGTTATTTATGACCGCGTTCGTGAAAACAGGCGGCTTAATCCCGAAACAGAAATAGGTGAGCTTGTAAACACAAGTATTAACCAAACCTTTAAGAGAAACGTTATTACCTCGGTTACAACCTTCCTTGCTGTTATGACCATTGTTATAGTATCAGAGCTCTTCGGACTACAGAGCCTTAGAACCTTTGCTATTCCTATGGCATTCGGTCTGATTTCCGGTGGTATTACCTCTCTTTGCATTGCAGGACCCCTTTGGGTTATCTGGAAAAGAAGAAAACTTAAGAAAGCTTAATATTAACTTTTATAAAACTGATGTGCCTTTAGAGCCGTACTCTAAAGGACAGTAAAAAAACTGTGTAGAAAATTTCTACACAGTTTTTAATTTTGTCTTATACCGTAACAAGCAGGGAAAATGTATATCAAATTTTCCAAACTTTAGGAGAACCTAA
>JAZUAL010000007.1:0-109510 GCA_045637925.1 Acutalibacteraceae bacterium
AATGAATAAGCTTCACATTAAAACAGGTGATACTGTAATGCTCCTTACAGGAGACAAGAAGGACCGCAAGAAAACCGGTAAGGTTCTTGAGGTTAGCCCCGAAGAGGGTAAGGTAATCGTTGAGGGCATCAACAAGGTTAAGAAGCATGTTAAGCCCCGTAAGGCTGGCGATGCTTCCGGCATCATCGAGACCGAGAGCGCTATTTACGCATCAAAGGTTCAGGTAGTATGCCCCAAGTGCAATAAGCCTACCAGAGTAGGCACAAAAATCTACGAAGATGGCAAGAAAGACCGCCTTTGCAAGAAGTGCGGCGAGACTTTTTAAGAGTAGGAGGAACTGACAATGTCAAATTTAGCTATTGAATATAAGTCATCTGTTGCACCAGCACTTATGAAGAAGTTCGGCTATAAGAGCGTTATGCAGATCCCCAAGCTCGATAAGGTCGTTATCAACGTAGGTGCCGGCGAGGCAAAAGACAACGCAAAGGTTATTGATGCTATTATCAATGATCTTGGCAAAATCACCGGTCAGAAGGCTATCCCCTGCCGCGCAAAGAAGTCGGTTGCGAACTTCAAGCTTCGTGAGGGCATGCCCATCGGTGCAAAGGTTACACTCAGAGGCGAGCGTATGTATGAATTTGTTGAGAGACTTTTCAACGCAGCATTGCCTAGAGTTAGAGACTTCAGAGGTATTAATCCTGATGCGTTTGACGGCCGCGGCAACTATGCTATGGGCGTTAAGGAGCAACTTATATTCCCTGAAATCGAATATGAGAAGATTGATAAGGTTCGTGGTATGGATATTATTTTTGTTACCACAGCTAACACGGATGAAGAAGCCCGTGAGTTATTAACACTTTTGGGCGCTCCGTTTGCGAAGTAAGGAGAAGGTATTATGGCTAAAACTGCTATGAAAGTAAAACAGGCAAGACCTGCCAAGTTTTCTACAAGAGAGTATAACAGATGTAAGATCTGCGGCCGCCCCCACGCTTATCTTCGCAAATACGGTATCTGCCGTATATGCTTCAGAGAGCTCGCATACAAGGGCGAGAGGCCCGGAGTAAAGAAGGGTAGCTGGTAAGGCGCAGAGTGTTACACTAAGGAGGTTTACGGTAATGCAAATCACCGATACAATAGCTGATATGCTTACAAGAATTCGTAATGCATCTTCAGCCAAACATGATTCGGTAGATGTTCCCGCATCCAAGGTTAAGAAGGCAATCGCTCAGATTCTTCTTGATGAGGGATACATCAGCAGCTTCACCGTCGAGGAAGACGGTAAGCAGGGCATAATTCATATTACTTTGAAATATGGCCAAAACAAATCGCAGATTATCACCGGAATTCGCAGAATTTCAAAACCCGGTCTGCGTATCTACACCAATGTAGAGGATATGCCTAAGGTTATGAAGGGCCTTGGCATCGCAATCCTTTCCACCTCTAAGGGTATTATGACAGACAAAGAGGCTCGCAAAGCTAATGTAGGCGGCGAAGTTCTCGCTTATGTTTGGTAAGGAGGTGCTTTTGAATGTCGAGAATAGGTAAGAAGCCCATTACTATACCTGCAGGAGTTAATGTTAATATTAACGGTTCCGAGGTTACAGTTAAAGGACCTAAGGGTGAACTTAAAGATACCTTCAATGCTGATATTGCTATCGCTATTGAGGGCTCTGAAATCATCGTTACCCGTCCTTCAGATGCAAAAGAGCATCGCTCGCTTCATGGTCTTACCCGTACACTTATCGCCAATATGGTAGAGGGTGTTACCAATGGCTTTACTAAAGAGCTTGAGGTTAACGGTGTAGGTTACCGTGTTCAGAAGCAAGGAAAGAATCTTGTAATGAACCTAGGTTATTCACACCAGGTTATTATGGAAGAAATTCCTGGTATTACAATTGACGTGCCTGCTCCTAACAAGATTGTTATCAGCGGTGCAGATAAGCAAAAGGTTGGCCAATTTGCAGCCGAGGTACGCGAGAAACGTCCTCCTGAGCCTTATAAGGGCAAAGGTATCAAGTACGTTGACGAGTACATCCGCCGTAAAGAAGGTAAAGCAGCCAAGGGTGCTAAGAAATAATAAAGGAGTGTATATAAAATGGTTAGTAAACCTAACAGCAATGCGGCAAGACTTAAACGTCACATTCGTGTTCGTTCTAAGATCAGCGGTACAGCTGCTTGCCCCAGACTTGATGTATTCCGCTCCAACAGCAACATCTACGCCCAGCTTATCGATGATGTAAACGGCGTTACACTCGCTGCTGCCGCTTCAAATGAGAAAGATTTCGGAATTTCCGGCGGCAATTGTGAGGGTGCTCGCAAGGTTGGACAGTTAATTGCTAAGCGTGCCGCTGAAAAGGGCATCACCGAGGTTGTCTTTGACCGCGGCGGATACATTTATCACGGCCGTGTCAAGGAGCTTGCCGAAGGTGCCCGCGAGGGCGGCCTCAAGTTCTAAAAGGGAGGAATACTTTTGGCTACAAATATTGACGCATCAACATTAGATTTAAAAGAGCGTGTAGTTGCCATCAACCGTGTTTCTAAAACAGTTAAGGGCGGACGTATTATGAAATTCTCTGCTTTGGTTGTTGTAGGTGACGGAAACGGTATCGTAGGTTACGGTATGGGTAAGGCCGGCGAAGTTCCGGATGCTATCCGTAAGGGTATCGAGGACGCTAAGAAAAATCTCATTAAGGTATCCTTAAAGGGTACAACAATACCCCACGAAATTATTGGTGAGTTCGGCGCAGGCCGAGTTCTCTTAAAGCCGGCTGCTCCCGGTACCGGTGTTATCGCCGGCGGTGCAGTTCGTGCAGTTGTTGAGACTGTCGGAATTTCTGACATTCGTACAAAGGCTTTACGTTCAAACAATCCTTGCAATGTAGTACGTGCTACTGTAGCTGGCCTTGCTGCTCTTCGCAGCGCTGAAGAGGTTGCTGCTGTTCGTGGCAAGTCTGTCAAGGAAATCGTAGGTTAAGGAGGAGCAGCATTATGGCAACAAAAAAGGCTGCATGCCTTCAGGTAAAGCTCGTTAAGAGCACAATCGGTTCTAAAAAGGACCAGATTGCAACTGTCGAGGCTCTCGGTCTTCATAAGGTTGGCGATGTAAAAATCCAACCTGATAATGCACAGACCAGAGGCAAGATCAACAAGGTAATCCACCTCGTTGAGGTTAAAGAAACTAAGGCTTAAGTCTTAGTAAAATTGGTCACTTATGTGGCAACGCAGCTAAGCTGCAATCTAACAAGGAGGTGCGAACAATGAAAATGCATGAATTAGCTCCGGCATTAGGCTCAACTAAAGAGTCTAAGCGCATAGGCAGAGGCCATGGCTCAGGTCAGGGTAAAACCGCTGGCAAGGGTCACAAAGGTCAGCATGCCCGTGCAGGCCGCGGTATGAGACCCGGCTTTGAAGGTGGTCAGATGCCTCTCCAGAGACGTGTCCCCAAGCGTGGCTTTAATAATATTTTTGGATTAGAGTGGTTAGCAATCAACCTGTCCGCTTTAGAAGTGTTTGAGGACGGCACTACTGTTGATGCTGCTGCTTTAGCAGAAAAAGGAATCATCAAAAAGAATCTTCCTGTTAAGGTTTTAGGTAACGGAAAGCTTACTAAGAAGCTCACAGTTAAGCTTAATGCTTACTCTGCTTCAGCTGCCGAGAAAATTGCTGCTGCCGGCGGAAAGGCAGAGGTGATTTAATGTTAGAAACATTAAAAAACGCATGGAAGATAAAGGAATTAAGAAATAAGATATTCTTTACAATCTTTATTATTCTTATTTTCCGTATTGGTGCTGTGATTCCTGTTCCCTATGTTGATGCTGCTGCTTTACAGTCTGCAACACAGTCGGGAGCAACCAATGAATTTTTCAGTTATTTATCTATTCTGACCGGTGGCGGTCTTGAGTATGGCGCAATTTTCGCAATGTCGGTTACACCATATATCAACGCTTCCATTATCATTCAGTTGCTTTGCGTAGCTATCCCTTATCTTGAGAGACTCTCAAAAGAGGGTGAAGAGGGTCAGAAGAAATTAGCTCAGATTATGCGTTATGCTACTGTAGTTTTAGCGCTTATTCAGGGTACTGCTTACTTCTTCTATTTAAAGAACAGCAATTACCTGAGCGTTAAGGGCGGCGCTGTCGTATTTGCGGCATTTGTTATCATTCTTGCCTTCACAGCAGGTTCAGCACTTGTAATGTGGTTAGGCGAGCGTATCGACGAAAAGGGTATCGGAAACGGTATTTCAATGCTTCTCTTCGCAGGTATTCTTTCCCGCGGACCTCAAGCATTCCACGCTCTTTGGGTTTACCTTGTAGACTATAAGAGATACTTTGCAGTTTTCGGCATTGTAATTGCATTCTTGCTTATTATTGCTTTCGTTGTATGGATGACAGCTGCAGAGCGCAGAATCCCCATTCAGTACGCTAAACGCGTTGTAGGTAACAAGATGTACGGCGGACAGAACACACATATGCCTATCAAGGTTAATATGTCTGGTGTTATGCCAATCATCTTTGCTTCCTCAATTCTTATGCTTCCCACTATGATACTCAGCTTTATGCGTAACACTACAACTTCTTGGTATAAGTTCTTGTCACTTTTCAGTGTACAGGGTGTTTTCTACGCAGTAATCTATTTCCTTTTGATTATCGGATTTGCTTACTTCTATGCAACAATCCAGTTTAATCCTATCGAAATGGCTAACAACTTGCGTAAGAACGGTGGCGCAATCCCTGGTATCAGACCCGGTAAGCCAACTTCTGATTTTATTTCCAAGATTTTGTCAAGAATAACCCTGATGGGAGCTATCTTCCTCAGCGTTATTGCAATCCTTCCTATAATTATCGGTAACGTTGGAGGAATCAATATTTCTCTTGGCGGTACTTCGGTATTAATTATGGTTGGTGTGGCGCTTGATACAGTTCGTAATCTTGAATCTCAGATGATGATGCGTCATTATAAGGGATTTCTTGATTAATAAAGGAGAAATTAGATGAAGCTTATACTTTTGGGAGCACCTGGTGCAGGAAAAGGCACTCAGGCAGAAGTTATTTCTGAAAAATATAACATCCCCACCATTTCCACCGGCAACATTATCCGTGCTGCACTTAAAAACGGAACGGAAATGGGACTTAAAGCTAAATCTTACATTGATGCGGGAAATCTTGTTCCCGATGATGTTGTAATTGGCATCATTAAGGAGCGTTTAGCCGAGAGTGATTGCCAGAATGGCTACATTCTCGACGGTTTCCCCCGCACAATTCCTCAAGCTGAGGCGCTTGATAGATTAGGCTTTGATATCGATGCAGCTCTTTCTATTGAGGTTGCAGACGAAGAAATCGTAAAGCGTATGTCAGGACGCAGAGTTTGTGAGAAATGCGGAGCCAGCTATCACACTGAGTATAAAAAGCCTGCTAATGAAGGTAAATGTAATTTCTGCGACGGTGCGCTTGTTATCCGTAAGGACGATGAGCCCGAAACCGTTAAGAACAGACTTAATGTTTATCATGAGCAGACCGAACCGCTCAAGGATTACTATAAATCCTGCGGAAAGCTTTTGTGTGTAGAAGGACAGGATAAGGTAGAAGATACCACACGTCTTGTTCTAGCTGCATTGGGGATTTAGATATGATAGTGCTTAAAACCGGTCGTGAGCTTAAAATTATGCGAGAAGCTTGCAGAATATCGGCAGGGGCATTACAAACAGCAGGCAAGGCGGTCGAGCCGGGGGTAACCACGGCTGAAATTGATAAGCTGGCTGAGGATTACATTCGCAGTCAGGGCGGCGAGCCTAACTTTAAAAATTACGAAGGCTATCCTGCCACCGCCTGTATATCTATAAACAACGAGGTTATTCACGGCATACCGACATCCAAGCGTGTGCTTAAAGCCGGAGATATAGTAAGCATCGATTTAGGTGCCAAATTCGAGGGCTACCATGGCGACAATGCCGCCACTTTCGCTTGCGGAGATATTTCACCCGAGGCGAAGCGGCTGATGGATACTACCAAAGAGAGCCTTTATGAAGGTATCGCGGCGGCAGTAGCAGGCGGCAGAATCGGTGATATAAGTCACGCTGTTCAGTCGTATGTTGAGGCAAGAGGATATTCTGTGGTTAGACAGTTTGTCGGACACGGAATAGGAACTAGCTTGCACGAAGCACCGGAGGTTCCAAATTTTGGGACAGCCGGCAGGGGATTCCGATTAATGCCCGGTATGACCCTTGCTATAGAACCTATGGTTAATGCCGGAGGTTCTGATGTAAAGATTTTACCGGATGGTTGGACAGTCCTTACAAAAGACGGGTCACTTTCAGCACATTTTGAGCATACGGTTGTAATAACAGCCGATGGTCCTAAAATAATGACCTTACTTTAGAGGTGATATTATGATAGGACAGATTGTGTGCTCAAAGGCAGGGCGTGACAAGGGCTATTTTATGGTTGTGGTAAGATTAAGTGAAGGCAACTTTTTCGTCGCAGACGGAAAGGAACGTCCACTTGAAAGACCAAAGCTTAAAAACCCTAAGCATTTATGCTTCACGAATACCGTTCTTTTAGAGGAAAACTTTAAAACAAACAAAGCTCTGCGCAAAGCACTTGCGATTTACAGAGATTCAGTCAATTAAAGGAGGAACCGAAATGTCTAAAGAAGACATGATAGAGCTTGAAGGCGTCGTTGTTGAGGCTATGCCTAACGCAATGTTCAAGGTAGAAATTCAGGGTGGTCATCAGATACTCGCACATATTTCCGGCAAGCTTCGTATGAACTTTATACGCATACTCCCCGGTGATAAGGTAACAGTTGAGATGTCACCGTATGACTTATCTAAAGGACGCATTACATGGCGTTCTAAATAATGTAGCTTTGCTGCATTGGAAAAATTCAAGGAGGTATAATCCGAATGAAAGTCAGACCTTCTGTTAAAAAGATTTGCGAAAAATGCAAAATTATTAAGCGCAAGGGCAGAATCATGGTTATCTGTGAAAACCCTAAGCATAAACAGCGCCAAGGTTAATTGTGTTTTCGCAAGTGGCGGAAAATTCCGTCAGTCAAGAAAAAAATGGAGGTGCTTTGATTAATGGCACGTATTGCTGGTGTTGACCTTCCTAATGATAAGCGAGTTGAAATTGGACTAACTTACATTTTCGGAATTGGTCTTACTACATCTAAAAAAATCCTTGCCGATACCGGTATTAATCCCGATACTCGTGTTAAGGACTTAACTGAAGACGATATTTCAAAGCTACGTGAGTACATCGACCACAACCTTCAGGTTGAGGGTGACCGTCGTCGTACAATCGCATTTGATATCAAGAGACTTATCGAAATCGGTAGCTATAGAGGCTTGCGTCATCGCAAGGGCCTTCCTGTAAGAGGACAGCGCTCCAAGACAAACGCACGCACCCGTAAAGGTCCTAAGAAGACTATAGCTAACAAGAAGAAATAAGTAGGAGGAAGATAATATGGCTACTGCTAAGAAAGCGACTGCTACAAGACGCCGTCGCGAAAAGAAAAATATTGAACGTGGCGCTGCCCATATCCAGTCTACCTTCAACAACACTATCGTAACTATCACCGATACACAGGGCAACGCTCTTTCATGGGCTAGTGCCGGTGAGTTAGGATTCAGAGGCTCAAGAAAATCTACTCCTTTCGCAGCACAGAGTGCAGCTGAAACTGCAGCAAAAGCTGCTATGGAGCATGGTTTAAAGACTGTTGAAGTATACGTAAAGGGACCCGGTGCCGGTCGTGAAGCTGCTATTCGTGCTTTACAGACAGCAGGACTTGAGGTTAGCATGATTAAGGATGTTACACCTATTCCTCACAACGGTTGCCGTCCTCCTAAGAGAAGACGCGTTTAATTATTAAAAATTTTGAAAAATTGCAGTTAAAATTTGGAGGTGCAATAGATGGCAAGATATACCGGTGCAGTTTGCAGACTTTGCCGCCGCGAGGGAAAGAAACTTTTCCTTAAGGGCGAACGCTGCTATTCTGATAAGTGTTCTGTTGGTATCAGAGCTTATGCTCCCGGCCAGCACGGACAGGGTAGAAAGAAGTCATCGGAATACGGCTTGCAGCTTCGTGCTAAGCAGACCGCAAGACGTTTCTATGGCGTTCAGGAAAATCAGTTCCATCATTATTTTGAGATTGCTGAGAGAAAACCCGGCATTACAGGTGACAACCTGCTTAGAATTCTCGAAAGCCGTCTTGACAATGTAGTTTACAGAGTGGGCTTTGCTTCTTCTCGTGCAGAAGCAAGACAACTTGTTGGTCACGGTCATTATGAAGTAAATGGTAAGCGTGTTGATATCGCTTCATATCTTCTTAAGGCTGGCGACGTTGTATCTATCTGCGAAAAGGCACGCAGTCTTGATAAAATTAAGGCTGTTGTAGAGGCTAACAGTGCTAGACCTGTTCCTGAGTGGATTGATGTTGATCGTGAGGCTCTTACCGCTAAGGTTATAGTTCTTCCTAACAGAGACCAGATTGATGCTCCTGTTGAGGATCAGCTTATCGTCGAGCTTTATTCTAAGTAATATTAGATTGTTTTTATGCCTTCCGTACAAGGCTTTCAAAAATATATACTGTACGGAGAAACGGAGCTTTTAAATGATAGAAATTGAAAAGCCCAGAATTGATACCGTTGAAATGACTGCTGACGGAAAATACGGTAAATTCGTTATGGAACCTTTAGAGCGTGGCTATGCTACAACCTTAGGTAACAGTATGCGTAGAGTACTTCTCTCCATACTCCCCGGTGTTGCAGTTACTTCTGTTAAAATAGACGGTGTTGTGCATGAGTTTACAACAATTCCCGGTGTTAAAGAGGATGTTACTGAAATTATCCTTAATATCAAGGGTCTTATTGCAAAGCTTCATGCAGATACGGCAAAGAAGATTTATATCGAGGCTGAAGGTCCTTGTGTTGTTACCGCAGCTTCTATAAAGGCCGATTCAGAGGTTGAAATTCTTAATCCGGATATGTACATTGCTACCCTTTCTGCAGGTGCTTCACTTAATATGGAGATGACACTTGATAAGGGCAGAGGTTATGTTCCGGCTGATCAGAATAAGCCTTCTCAGAATATCATCGGTGTTATCCCGATTGATTCTATTTACACACCTGTATTAAAGGCAAACTTTTCGGTTGACAATACCCGTGTTGGCAATGTTACCGATAAGGGTAAGCTTACCCTTGAAGTTTGGACCGACGGTTCACTTAAGGCTAATGAGGCAGTATCTATGTCTGCTAAGGTTTTAATTGAGCATTTCGAGTTGTTCCTTGATTTAGCAGAGGGTGTAAGTGAGGTTGAAAGCATTTTAGCTGAGAAAACCGACAGCGAGAAGGAAAAGGTTCTCGATCTTACTATCGACGAGCTTGACTTATCTGTTCGTAGCTTCAACTGCTTGAAGCGTGCAGGTATCAATACGGTACAGGATCTCATCAATAAGTCTGAAGAGGATATGATGAAGGTGAGAAACCTAGGCCGCAAGTCCTTAGAAGAGGTTATTGCTAAGCTTAATTCGTTTGGCTATACTCTTAAAAAGGAAAACGACTAATTAATTGATGCTTTGATTTTTAGTCGAAGATGTCAAATTAAAATCACTGTTTAAGGAGTGAATAGAAATGCCAGGTACCCGTAAACTCGGAAGAACCAGCGAACACAGAACCGCTATGCTCAGAGCTATGGTTACTTTCTTACTCGAAAATGGCAAGATCGAGACTACCGTTACTCGTGCTAAGGAAGTTAGAGCAATGACGGAGAAGTATATTACACTCGCAAAGAATAATACATTAAGCAATAAGCGTCAGGCATTGGCATTCATTACTAAGGAGGACGTTGTAGCAAAGCTTTTCAACGAAATCGCACCTAAGTATGCCGATGTTAACGGTGGTTACTGCCGAATTGTAAGAATTGGTCCTCGCCGCGGTGACGCTGCAGAGATGGCTATCATCGAGTTAATATAACTTCGGTTGAAAGTGTAAAGCTTTCAAATTTAGTACTCACATTGGCACAGCACGCCCAATGTGGTATGAACCGATAATTTTAGTGTTCACAGTGCTGATAATGTGTGTACTAAAGCTAACGTAAAAAAATGCTCTGCTGATTTCAGCAGAGCATTTTTCTATTCTTAAGTAGTACAACGCATAGGCGTTAGCTATTCTTCATTTATGAAAAAATATGTTGACATATTTGAATTTTTATGATACACTATTTTAGCATGCGGAATTATGGCTAATTCTGCCTTGTAAAGTTTTCAAGAAAGGAGAGGTGTAATAGTGCCTACGTTTAACCAGTTGGTTCGCAGCGGTCGTGAAACTATTGAGAAGAAGGCTAAGGCTCCTGCACTTTTAAAGGGTTATAACTCTATGAAGCGTCAGACAACCGATAACGATTCTCCTCAGAAGCGCGGCGTATGCACAGCCGTTAAGACTTCCACACCTAAGAAGCCTAACTCTGCTCTTCGTAAAATTGCAAGAGTACGTCTTTCCAACGGAATCGAAGTTTCTGCTTACATTCCCGGAATCGGACACAATCTTCAAGAGCATAGCGTAGTTCTTATTCGTGGTGGACGTGTTAAGGATCTCCCCGGTGTGCGTTATCACATCGTAAGAGGTACCCTTGATACTCAGGGCGTTGCTAAGAGAATGCAGAGCCGTTCAAAGTACGGTGCAAAGCGTCCAAAACCAGGTGCAAAGTAATTTAAAGTAAGTAATCTCTGCTGCAAAACAGGCAGCGGCATTTATATATAGATATTTATGCCTTGCTTGGAACAACGGGGAAATTACTCGAGTACCTATGATGTCATTACTATTATGAAGGAGGGAAGCAAAGTGCCAAGAAGAGGCTTTATTGCTAAACGTGACGTATTGCCGGATCCGGTATATAATTCAAAGATTGTTACTCGTCTTATCAACAACATCATGCTTGACGGTAAGAAGGGTGTAGCTCAGAAGATTGTATACGGTGCATTCGACATTATTAGTGAAAAAACAGGTAAAGACCCACTTGAAGTTTTCGATGCTGCTATGGAAAATGTTATGCCTCAGCTCGAAGTTAAGGCTGTTCGTAAGGGCGGTGCTACCTATCAGGTTCCTTTCGAGGTTCGTCCCGAAAGAAAGCAAACCTTGGCACTTCGGTGGTTAACAACCTACAGCCGCGCACGTTCCGAAAGAACAATGAAGGAGCGTTTAGCCGGTGAAATTATGGATGCTGTCAATGGAATGGGTGGCGCTTTCAAGAAGCGTGAGGATACTCATAAGATGGCTGAAGCAAACAGAGCTTTTGCTCATTACAGATGGTAATTTAAAAACACTTAGACTTGCCGCATAAAGCGGCAGAATGGAGATTTATATGCCTAGAAAAGTATCTCTTGAAATGACAAGAAATATTGGTATTATGGCACATATTGACGCAGGTAAAACCACCACAACTGAGCGTATCCTTTTCTATACAGGTATCAACCGTAAGATGGGTGAAACTCACGATGGTGGCGCAACTATGGACTGGATGGAGCAAGAGCAGGAGAGAGGTATTACCATTACTTCTGCGGCTACTACCTGCTTCTGGAAAGACCATCGTATCAATATCATCGATACCCCCGGACACGTTGACTTTACAGTTGAAGTTCAGCGTTCACTCCGCGTACTTGACGGTTCTGTAACCGTTCTTTGCGCAAAGGGCGGTGTTGAGCCTCAGTCTGAAACCGTTTGGCGTCAGGCTGACGAATATAAAGTACCCCGTATGATCTATGTAAACAAGATGGATATTATGGGTGCTGACTTCTATCGCGTTCTTGATATGATCAAAGAGCGTTTCAACTGCAACGGTGTTCCGATTCAGTTACCTATCGGTTCTGAGGACACCTTCAAGGGTATCATCGACTTAGTAGAAATGAAGGCTATTATGTATTATGATGACCTTGGTAAAGATGTAAGAGACGAAGCTATCCCTGAGGATATGCTTGAGCTTGCTAACAAATACCGTACCGAGCTTATCGAGCACGTTGTTGAGCAGGACGAGGAATTAATGGAGAAATACTTCGAGGGTGAAGAGCCCACTACCGAACAGATGAAGAAGATTATCCGTCAGTCCACAATTGCTAATAGCATGGTGCCTATCTGCTGCGGTACTTCCTACAGAAACAAGGGTGTTCAGCCACTTCTTGATGCTGTAGTTGACTATATGCCCGCTCCTACCGACGTTGAGGCTATCAAGGGTATTAACCCTGATACCGATGAGGAAGAGGTAAGACATTCTTCTGACAGCGAGCCTTTCTCAGCTCTCGCTTTCAAGATTGCTACTGACCCCTTCGTTGGTAAAATCTGCTTCTTCCGTGTTTATTCGGGTACTGTTGATGCAGGAAGCGACGTTTACAATTCTGTAAAGCAGAACAAAGAGCGTATGGGACGTATCCTTCAGATGCACGCTAACCACCGTGAAGACCTTGAGACTGTTTATGCCGGTGATATTGCCGCTGCAGTTGGTCTTAAGAATACTACTACAGGTGATACCCTTTGTGATGAAAAGCACCCCGTTGTGCTTGAGTCTATGAACTTCCCCGAGCCTGTTATCCGTGTTGCTATTGAGCCTAAAACTAAGGCTGGTCAGGAGAAGATGGGTATAGCTCTCGCTAAGCTTGCTGAAGAGGATCCTACCTTTAAGGCTTACACTGATGAAGAAACCGGACAGACTATAATTGCCGGTATGGGTGAGTTACACCTTGAAATCATCGTAGACCGTTTGCTCCGCGAATTTAAGGTTGAAGCAAACGTTGGTGCACCTCAGGTTGCATATAAGGAAAGCATTCGCAAGAAGGTTGACCACGAGACTAAGTACAAGCGTCAGTCCGGTGGTTCAGGTCAGTACGGTCACGTTAAGATTATTGTTGAGCCTAACGAGTCCGGTAAGGGCTATGAATTCATCAACTCTGTAACAGGCGGTACAATTCCTAAGGAATTCATCCCCGCTGTTGATTCGGGTATTAAGGGTGCTTTACAGGCTGGTGTTCTTGCAAACTATCCTGTTGTTGACGTTAAGGTTACACTTTATGACGGTTCTTACCATGAGGTTGACTCTTCTGAAATGGCATTTAAGATTGCTGGTTCTATGGCATTCAAAGAGGCTTGCCGTTTAGCAGATCCTACACTCTTAGAGCCTATTATGAAGGTTACCGTAATTGTTCCTGAGGAATATATGGGTGACGTTATCGGCGACCTTAACTCTCGCCGTGGTGAAATCCAAGGCTTTGAGGACCGTGCAGGCGTTAAGCAGATTAATGCAAGAGTACCTCTCGGCGATATGTTTGGTTACGCTACCGACCTTCGTTCCAAAACACAGGGCCGTGGTCAGTATGTAATGGAGCCAGACGGATACAAGGAAGTGCCTAAGAGCATTTCTGAAAAAATTATTTCTTCCAGAGCAAAGAAAGATTAATTTTCTTACAGTTCAGGATAAATAATACTTGAAATTTACTTTATTTTTTGGTAAACTATATTTAAACTTATAATTTTAATTTCTAAGGAGGAAATTTACAATGGCAAAGGCAGCTTTTGAAAGAAATAAGCCCCACGTAAACATTGGTACCATCGGTCACGTTGACCATGGTAAGACTACTTTAACCGCAGCAATCACTAAGTACCTCTCCCTTAAGGGTCAGGCTTCATTCGAGGATTATTCCAACATCGATAAGGCTCCCGAAGAGAGAGAGCGTGGTATTACAATTAATACCGCTCACGTTGAGTACGAGACCGATGCTCGTCACTATGCACACGTTGACTGCCCCGGACACGCTGACTATGTTAAGAACATGATCACCGGTGCTGCTCAGATGGACGGTGCTATCCTTGTTATCGCTTCTACTGATGGCCCTATGGCTCAGACCAAGGAGCACTTACTCCTCGCTCGTCAGGTTGGCGTTCCTTACATCGTTGTATTCATGAACAAGACTGACCTTGTTGACGACGAAGAGCTTCTCGAACTCGTTGAGATGGAAATCCGTGAGACACTTGATAAGTATGAATTCCCCGGCGATGATACACCTATCATCAAGGGTTCTGCTTTCCAGGCTCTTGACAGTGCTTCTAAGGATCCTTCAGATGCAGTTTATGCACCTATTCAGGAACTTATGGATGCTGTTGACAGCTACATTCCTACCCCTGACCGTAAGGCTGACATGCCTTTCCTTATGCCTATCGAGGACGTTATGACAATCTCTGGTCGTGGTACCGTTGTTACCGGTCGTGTTGAGCGTGGTCAGCTTAACGCAGGTGATGAAGTTGAAATTATCGGTCTTACCGAAGAGCGCGCTAAGACAGTTGTTACCTCTATGGAAATGTTCCGTAAGACTCTCACATACTGTGAGGCTGGTGATAACGTAGGTGCACTTCTCCGTGGTGTAGGTCGTGAGGATGTTGAGCGTGGTCAGGTTCTTTGTAAGCCCGGTTCTATCAACCCCCATACAAAGTTCCATGGTCAGGTTTACGTTCTTAGCAAAGAAGAGGGTGGACGTCATACTCCTTTCTTCAACAACTATCGTCCTCAGTTCTATTTCAGAACTACTGACGTTACCGGTGTTATCTCTCTTCCCGAGGGCACAGAGATGTGCATGCCTGGTGATAACGTAGAGATGGATGTTGAGCTTATCACTCCTATCGCTATTGAAGAGGGTCTTCGTTTCGCTATCCGTGAGGGTGGTCGTACCGTAGGTTCCGGCGTTGTTACTGCTATCAACGGTTAATTCTTAGCTAATTTTTAAGGAGAACCCCAATTTTGAGGTTCTCCTTTTTTAAACCCGAATACTTAAGGAGTTCCCTTATGGAAGATAATATCCTACAATATACAATCGAATATATACTGCCATATATCATAGGCATATTAGAACTGATGGGTATTTTTATTGTTACCTGGAGTGGTGTTAGAGCGTTTTGGTGTTATATAAGAAACACTTTTTGGCGCAAGAACCACGACTTACAGTATTCTTTTGCAAAGGGCCTTTCGACTGCCCTTGAATTCAAAATGGCGGCCGAGATATTAAAGACTGTTCTTGTTCGCGAAATGAGTGAATTGGTTGTGCTTGGTGCGATTATTATATTAAGAGCCTTAGTAACTATTTTGCTAAAGTTCGAGATTCGGGCAGGAAAAAATGGTGCTTTAAATATTGAAACTGCCGATGTATCGGTAGAACAACATAAAGATAAATAAGAAACATAAAGGCTTGTTAAGGTTTTCCCTTTAACAAGCCTTAATTTTTGTTTCCAATTGTTTCTTCATTAAAATAACACTTGATTTTTTTAAGATTTGTGATATAATAATACTACTCACCACAATATGTTGTGCTTTGTTTTATATATGAATTCTATATTTAGGGATGTGAAACTGTGAAAATCATAAAGAGAAGTGGAGCAGAGGTCGAATTTGACCCTCAAAAAATTATAATTGCTGTAACCAAAGCTAACGAAAGTGTAGTTCCCAGTGAGCGTATGTCTGAAATTCAGATTAGAAGAATCGCTGAGGACGTTGAAAGTGCCGCTAGTAATATGAATCGTTCACTAAGCGTTGAAGAAATTCAGGATATGGTTGAGGACCAAATTATGAATCAGCGTGCTTTTAACGTTGCCCGCCGATATATAACCTACCGCTACACCCGTGCTTTAGTGCGAAAATCTAATACTACCGATGAGCAGATTTTAAGCCTTATTGAGTGTAATAACGAAGAGGTTAAGCAGGAAAATTCTAATAAAAATCCTACTGTCAATAGTGTGCAACGCGATTATATGGCGGGCGAGGTCAGCAAAGATATTACAAGGCGCTTGCTTTTGGATGCCGATATTGTAGATGCGCACGATAGGGGCATCATCCATTTCCACGATGCTGATTATTTTGCACAGCATATGCACAACTGTGACCTTGTTAATCTCGAGGATATGCTTCAAAATGGTACTGTTATCAGCGGAACCTGTATTGAAAAACCTCACACTTTTTCTACTGCTTGCAATATTGCAACCCAGATTATCGCCCAGGTTGCATCTTGTCAGTATGGCGGACAGAGTATAAGTCTTGCACATTTAGCACCCTTTGTTGATATAAGCAGACAGAAGATTTATAAAGAGGTAAAGGCAGAGCTCGCAGATATAGGAGTCGATGTTACCGATGAAAAAATAGCAGAAATTACCGAAAAGAGACTGCGTGACGAAGTTAGTCGCGGTGTTCAGACTATACAGTATCAGGTTGTAACTCTTATGACAACAAACGGACAAGCTCCTTTTGTAACGGTATTTATGTATCTTAATGAGGCTAAAAACGAGCAGGAGAAAAAAGACCTTGCACTCATAATTGAAGAGGTATTAAAGCAACGCTATCAGGGTGTTAAAAACGAAAAGGGCGTTTGGATTACCCCTGCTTTCCCTAAGCTTATTTATGTTCTTGAAGAGGATAATATTAAAGAGGGTACGGAGTATTGGTATTTAACCTGTCTTTCGGCTAAATGCACTGCAAAAAGAATGGTGCCTGATTATATTTCTGAGAAGATAATGCTCCAGAACAAAATCGATAAAAACGGTGAGGGACATTGCTATACATGTATGGGTTGCAGAAGCTTCCTTACACCTTTTGTTGATGAAAACGGGAAGCCCAAGTATTATGGACGCTTTAATCAGGGCGTTGTTACGGTTAACCTTGTTGATATAGCTTTAAGTGCTAACAAGGACGAAGAAAAGTTCTGGCAGATTTTTGATGAGAGAATGGAGCTTTGCCATAGAGCTTTGCAGGCGCGCCACGAAAGACTTACAGGCACTGTTTCGGATGCTGCGCCTATTCTTTGGCAACATGGGGCACTCTTGAGGCTTAAAAAGGGTGAAACTATCGATAAGTACCTCCATGGAGGATATTCAACCCTTTCTCTCGGTTATGCAGGACTTTGGGAGTGCGTGTATGCGTTAAAGGGCAAGAAGCTTACCGAAGCCGAGGGTGAGGAGTTCGGCCTTTTGGTAATGAAAAAACTTAATGAATATACTGCTAAGTGGAAGGCGGATGAGAATATTGATTATTCTCTTTATGGAACACCGCTTGAGAGTACGACCTATAAGTTTGCTAAAACACTTCAAAAACGTTTTGGTGTAATAGAGGGTGTTACTGATAGAAATTATATTACTAATAGCTACCACGTGCATGTCACAGAGGATATAGATGCCTTCGATAAGCTGGCATTAGAGGCTAAATTTCAAGCACTCTCACCGGGCGGCGCTATTTCGTATGTTGAAGTGCCGAACATGCAAAACAATATCGATGCGGTACTCTCGGTAATGCAGTTTATTTATGATAATATTATGTATGCTGAGCTCAATACCAAGAGTGATTACTGTCACGAATGCGGTTTTGACGGTGAAATTCTCGTAGAAGAGGATGAGCACGGAAAACTCGTTTGGAAATGTCCTCAATGCGCTAATACCAATCAGGACAGAATGAATGTGGCACGTCGCACCTGTGGATATATCGGTACGCAATATTGGAATCAGGGCAGAACTCAAGAAATCAAGGAAAGAGTTTTGCATCTATGAACTATGCGGCTATAAAAACCAGAGATATTGCAAACGGACCCGGTGTCAGAGTATCATTTTTTGTAAGTGGCTGTAGACATAAATGTAAGAACTGTTTTAACAGCGCGGCTTGGGATTTTGAGTTCGGCAAGCCTTTTGATGATAATACAGTGGACGGTATTTTAAAAGCCTTAGAGCCTGATTTTATAGGCGGTTTTTCACTTTTGGGCGGTGAACCGTTTGAACCGGAGAATGCTGAAATATTGGCTTCGTTTTTAAGAAGAATTAAATCTCAATTTCCACAGAAAAGCATTTGGTGTTATACAGGCTTTGTTTTTGACACAGAGCTTTTGAAATCTGAAAATCCCAGTATCAAGGAAATGCTCGAAAATATTGACGTTTTAATAGACGGTAGATTTGTTGATGAATTAAAAAACCCCGCACTAATTTTCAGAGGGTCCTCAAATCAGCGGATAATAGATGTTAAAAGGTCCCTTATTTCTCAAGAGACGGTTTTGCTTAAAGGTGTCTGGGAGAGAAAAATGGGCTCGGGGAATATATATAATTAGGTGAATAAAAATGATAAAGATTAATTTTAAAAAGCTTAATGAGAAGGCGATAAAACCAACCTATGGCACTGAATTTTCGGCAGGTGCAGACCTATATGCTTGCGAGGGTAAAGAGGTGACAATAAATTCGGGTGAAACTAAGCTTATCCATACAGGGCTTAGCCTTGAAATACCGGAGGGCTATGCTGGGCTTATATATGCCAGAAGCGGAATTGCAACCAAACGAGGTTTGGCACCTGCAAATAAGGTTGGCGTTATTGACAGTGATTACCGTGGCGAAATAATGGTATCTCTATATAACCATTCGGACGCTCCGCAGACTATTGCTGACGGTGAGAGAATAGCACAGCTTGTGATTACCCCGTTCTTAAAGGTTGAATATAACGAGACCGAAACCCTAACCGATACGGTGCGTGGCGACGGTGGTTTCGGCTCAACAGGAAAATAACAAGCCAAAGCGTTGTGGTAACTATGTATTACTATAACGCTTTTTTGTCTTAAAATTGTATTAAACGACGAAAACTGTTTTGATTTTATGGATATTTGAAATTTTTTTGTATAAAGTGCATAGAAATATAGTAGTTTGCAACCACAGAAAACACTTGCAAAAATCACAGGAATATTGTATTATAATAAGTAAATAATAACAAATAAGCAAATATAAAGTCCTAATAATTATAAACTGTGAGGAGATTGTAATGGCAAAGTATACAGCAGCAAGCGTTGCGAATATGATAGAAAGAAAACTTTCGCATAATTTCGGTGTAACCCCTAATTTTGCCTCTGATGAGCTTTTTTACAAGGCCTGTGTTTTAGTGCTTCTTGAAATTATGAATGAAAGACGTGCTGAATTTAAAAAGGCTACTGAGGACCAAGAAGCTAAAACCGTTTACTATATGAGTATGGAATTTCTAATGGGTCGTTCTCTTAAAAATAATCTTTATAATCTTGAACTTACAGATGTTATGAGCAAGGCTCTTGCTAAATTCAAGGTTAAACTCGATAAACTTTATGACTTCGAACCCGATGCAGGTCTTGGAAACGGTGGACTTGGTCGTCTTGCTGCTTGCTTTCTTGACGGACTTTCAACAGGCGGGTATTCGGCAATGGGTTACTGCATCAAGTATGAGCTTGGCATTTTCCGTCAAAAGCTTATTGAGGGTTGGCAGACCGAAATGCGTGATTTCTGGCTGCCGGGCGGTGGCGTTTGGCTAGAGGCTAAGCCTGCAAGCGCAGTTGATGTTAATTTCGACGGTAAAATCAACGAATGGTGGGACGGTAGTTACCATCATATTGAGCATACAGACTATCAGACAGTAAGGGCTGTTCCTTATGACCTTATGGTTGCGGGTAAGGACGGTAAAACTGTAAATGCGCTTCGTCTTTGGAGTGCTGAATGTCAAGATTTTGATATGTCGGCATTTAATCAGGGTGACTATGTGCGCGCTATTGAGCAACGCGCCACTACCGAGACCATATCAAAGGTGCTTTATCCTGAGGATAATCATATCGAGGGTAAATCCCTTCGGCTTCGTCAGCAGTATTTCCTAGTCTCAGCCTCGGTTCAGGATATTTTAAAGCGCCATCTTAATAAATATGCTACCCTTGAAAACTTGCCCGAAAAGGTTGCTATTCATATTAACGATACCCACCCGACACTATGTATTCCTGAGCTAATGCGTTTCTTACTTGATGAGTGCGGTTATGGCTGGGATAGGGCGTGGGAGCTTGTTAAGGGCACCGTTGCATATACCAACCATACTATTATGGCAGAGGCACTTGAATGTTGGTCTGAATCTTTAGTTAAGCAAAGAATACCGAGAATTTATCAGATAATTAAGGAAATAGACCGTCGTTATAGGGAAGATGTTATCAAAACCACAGGCGATTTTGCCCTTGCTGAGCGAACCTCAATTATAAACAACGGTGTTGTAAGGATGGCTAATCTTTGCGTTGCAACCTGCCACACAGTAAACGGTGTTTCTAAGCTTCACAGCAAAATTTTGGTTGACGAGCTCTTTAAGGATTATGTAAGAATGACCCCTGAAAAGTTCACAAATGTTACGAACGGTATTGCACACCGCCGTTGGCTTTGTCAGGCAAATCCTGAGCTTACCAGCTATCTATCCGAAATTATTGGTGACGGTTTTGTAAAAAATGCTGCTGAGCTTGAAAATCTTATGAAATTTAAGGAAAATAAAGAGGTGCTTAATAAACTTGCTGACATTAAGCACAGCAATAAGGTGCGTTTTGCAAACTATGTTAAGGAAAACTGTGGGATAACACTTAATCCGGACTCCGTTTTCGATATGCAGGTTAAACGTTTGCATGAATATAAGCGTCAGCACCTTAATGCACTTAATATTATCAGTGAGTACCTTTATTTAAAGGATAATCCGAATGCGGATTTTACCCCTAAAACCTATATATTCGGTGCAAAGGCGGCAGCAGGTTATCTGTTTGCAAAAGAAATTATTCAAATGATTTATAAGCTATCAACCGTTATTGACAGTGACCGTGCTGTAAATGATAAGCTTAAAATTGCTTTTCTTGAGGATTACAGAGTTAGTCTTGCTGAGCTTATGATACCCTCTGCTGATATCAGCGAGCAGATATCACTTGCATCTACCGAGGCTAGCGGTACAGGTAATATGAAGCTTATGATGAACGGTGCTGTCACACTTGGCACAGAGGACGGCGCAAATGTAGAAATTCATCAGGCAGTGGGTGATGATAATATTATAATATTCGGTATGCGCACACCCGAGGTTTTAGAGCTGCAAAAGCATGGTTACTCACCGATTCAGTATTATAATAATAACGCTGAGTTGAGACACGCTCTTGACTTTATAGGCAAGGGTATAGCAGGTCAGCCTTTTGATAATATCTACAATTCATTAAAAAATCATGATAGATATATGGCGTTGGCTGATTTTGCTGATTACTGCGAAGCACAGAAAAAGGCTACCAAGCTTTACAATGACAGAGACACCTGGAATGCAATGTCACTTACCAATATTGCAAAATCGGGTATATTCGCGGCAGACCGCTCTATTGAGGATTATGCACGTGATATCTGGCATGTAAAACCGGTCGAATAATATTTATGAATTATTATCCTTTTAATTCGAGAAATACTTTATACAGAGAAAAAATAGGAGCCTTAGCCGAGGGGGAAACCCTTCGGCTAAAGGTTTTGTTGCACAAAGCGGCTCAGGTGCATAATGTTTACTTAATATGGCAGAACGATTCTGACGGAAGTGTATCGGAAATCGAAATGACACCTGCTGATTGGCTTGAGGATTATCGCTATTATGTATGCGATGTAGAGCTTTATGAGGGACTATTTTGGTATGGCTTTAGATACACAAGCAATTTCGGTGAATTTTTCGTGGTAAAAACCGAGGATTCCTTAGGCATTGTCTCTGCGGTGAGAGGCGCTTTTTGGCAACAGACAGTATATTCTAAGGATTATAAAACTCCTGATTGGCTTGACGGTGGAATTATTTATCAGATTTTTCCTGATAGATTTGCAAAATCAGGCAAAATAAAACAAAATATTCCAGCCGACCGTTTTATTTGCGAGGATTGGTCACGGCAACCTGAATTTCGTCAGATAAAAGGTGAAAAATGTTGCCTTGGTAATGATTATTACGGTGGCGACTTTAAGGGTATAGAGGCAAAACTTGATTATATAAAGACCTTGGGTGTTAACTGTATTTATCTTAATCCTATTTTTGAGGCACATTCAAACCATCGCTACAATACAGCTGATTACTTAAAGACTGATACTCTGCTTGGAACCGAAAAAGATTTATGCGATTTAATAAAAAGCGCTAAGAAAAAGGGAATTGAAATTATCCTAGATGGTGTGTTTTCGCATACAGGAGACGATAGTATTTACTTTAATCGCTACGGTCGTTATAATTCCCTCGGCGCATATCAGTCTGTAACATCACCTTATTACAAGTGGTTTAATTTCAAAGATTACCCCAATGATTATGAATCATGGTGGGGAATACTTACTCTGCCCGAAACCAATGAAAATGAGCAGTCTTTTACTGAATTTATAACGGGTGAAAACGGTGTTATAAGATATTGGATTAAAAAGGGAATTAAGGGTTGGCGACTGGATGTAGCTGACGAGCTGCCGGATGAATTTTTGGATAATTTGCGTCGTGCTGTGAAAGCTGAGGGTGAGGACAAATTTCTCTTGGGTGAGGTATGGGAGGACGCAAGCAATAAAATCAGCTACGGTAAAAGAAGAAGGTTTTTACGGGGCAATCAGCTTGATTCTGTTATGAATTATCCCTTCGCTAATGCTATTGTAGACTTTTTGAAGGGTGAGAGCGGCAAAAGGCTTCTCAATACAGTGCTATCTATTACCGAGAACTATCCCCCTCAGGCACTCCGACTTTTAATGAACCATATCGGCACCCACGATACAGAGCGTATTTTAACAAGACTAGGCAGAGATGATAGCTTTGTGGGTGATAGGGAGTGGCAATCAAAATATGAGATGTCAGGCGAGCAGTATAAAAGGGCTGTAAGTCTTTTAAAATTAGCCGCAGTGCTTCAGTACACATTACCCGGTGTACCATCCTTATATTATGGTGACGAGGCTGGTTTAACAGGCTTTAGCGACCCATTTTGCAGAGCAACTTATCCTTGGGGAAAGGAAAACACCGAGCTCTTGGAGTTCTATAGGAAGCTTGGCGCTGTGCGTAGAGGTAATAAAGCTTTCGCGGGTGGTGAATTTTCACCCTATGATACCTCAGATAATGTGATTTCGTATCTTAGAGACCGTGATAACAGTAAAATTTTAATAGCGGTTAATAGGGGCTTTGATACAGCAGAGCTTAATTTGCCCTATAATGCTAAAAATTGTGAGTTACTGTTTGGTGACGCAACCTTGGACAAAGGGCTTTCATTACCGCCCATCAGCTTTGCAATAATAAAAATTTAAAACCGAAGGGCGTTTGCCCTTCGGTTTTTTAGCTATTAGAGGATGAATTTAAGGCGTCATATTCCCTTGCAATTTGATACCAGGTGACAGGTCCCACTGCACCCGACGGTGTAATTCCGTAAAGACGCTGAAAGGTTGATACAGCGTTTTCGGTCTGCTCTCCGTAATATCCTGTAACAGGTATTTCGGGTATTTGTGATATATTTCTGCCTATAAGCGACAAATATGTCTGCAAATCGGTGACATTTTGGTTTCGCATACCCACCGTTAAAAAATACCCCGGATAAAGCTTCGCATTGTTTCCTTGATAACCATCAGGCAGAGCGCTTACTGTTTCGGTATAAATACGCTGTATCGTATTCCAAGTGGCGTTATCAACAATGCCTGTAGGCTCTAATCCGTAATATTGTTGAAAGCGTTCTACCGCCGCTACTGTTCCCGAATCGAAAAAACCGCTTATCGGTACGGGCTGTAGATTGGGGTTAAAATAGGCAATAATACTAAGATAATATTGCACAGTTCTGACGCTGATTCCGCTCATTCCCTCACTCACTACATCGCTAAAGGGTAAGGTTGCTTCCTCTAGGGTTATGCCCTCTGCAGCAAGCTCGGAAAGACCTTTAACTCCGGTATAGTAGCGTTTAATACTATACCACGTAGACTTATCAACCTCACCGGTTTGGGTTAAGTTGAAAATTTCCTGAAATTTTCTGACAGCCGCCTCGGTATCTGTGCCGAAAATACCGTTCTCGTTTTCAATTTCAGGTATTGCGGGATAATTTTCACCTATTCGGTTAAGCTCTACTTGAATAATTCTAACATTATTACCGGCAGAGCCTATTCTCAAAGGCACTCCAGGGTATGATTCCTCGGTGAAGGCAACAGGTGCGTTTTCCACTATCCCGATATCGTTTCCGTAATATCTTTGCAGTATTTCGTAGGGTGTAAGCCCTTGCTCTGCAAGTGTTACTGTTCCCCATTGGGAGAGGCCCTCGCAAGTAGAGGTTGTGCCATTGCAAAAGGCAGTGAAAAGGGGTGATATAGAGCCTTGTCGCACAACATAGTCGTTGAATATTTCATCAACTATATTGCTTATGTTTTCAAATACCTCTCGGTCGGGCGAAAAGGATTGGTCAAATTGAGTGGTGTTTGTGATGTCAAAATCGTACCCGCGTGATGGATACCACTCGGTATAAATTCGGTTAAGGGCATAGGTTATAATTGCATATATGTTAGCTCTGAGAGCCTCCTCAGGCCAGGTTGGATATATTTCACCCGAAGCAACGTTTTTAACATAATCAATAAAGGGCACAGTAACATTCTGCGCCACGCTGCCTGGCGCACCTAAATGCACCGTTATATTTTGAGGGATAACAGGATAATCTATCTGTGGCATAATTCTTCACCTCATTAAAGGTCAAATCTGGTTGCTTCGTCGAAAAATTGCGGACCTTTATCTACTCCGGCTGTTTCTAAAAGCATAAGATTAGAGGTTTGAAGGGATGTAACACCGCTGAAAACAGGTATGTTTATGTGAATGTTATCCACATATCCTTCGGCTTTTACCTCTAAATTGTAGTTAGCAAAAGCAATTCCTCGATTATCCTCTTCCAAAGAGATTTGTTTATTAGGCGTCTGGAGCACGAAAGGTCTTGTTCTACCGCTTTGGTCGGTATAGGCGATATCTACTATCTGCATATTTCCGTAGTTTCCTGTGAAAACCGTAACCTTGGCATTTTCTACCGGATATATTCCTCTGAGCGAGGTTACAATAGCAATAAGCTGTCCGTAGCTTTCGGGCAATGGCTCTGGCTGAGGAGCTACGGCAGGCGTAATTGTGGGAGTGGCTTTTGTTTTTTTATACATATTAAGCATTTCTAGTTTATATCTTTCAATCAAGTTTTTGTCCAAAACAGGTCACCTCTAAAACAAAATATGAAAAGAAGTCTTGTTTGGTGACAATTTGCTTGAAAACGGAGGAGTTTTATGGTATAATAAGCTAATAAATTATTATCTAGGAGTTGAATAGCCTTGGTAACCATTAAAAACGAAATTATTAGGGTTGAAATTATTGAAAAGGGCGCTGAAATTCGTTTTGTTTCTGTAAACGGGGAGCAACGCTTTTGGAACGGAGACCCTGCATTTTGGGATGGCGTGGCTCCTGTGCTTTTTCCAAACTGCGGCGCTATGAGGGATGATAAATATACAATCGACGGTGTGGAATATACCATCCCTAAGCATGGCTTTGCAAAGGATATTGATTTTTCGGTTGAAAGCGTTAGTGATAATTCCGCGGTTTTTCTGCTTACTGATAACCCTGATACACTGAAGTGCTATCCGTGGCATTTTGAATTTAGAATAAAGTATACATTGGTTGGTGCATCAATAAGGGTAGAATATGATGTTAAAAACAATTCTGAAAGCTCAATGTATTTCGCACTCGGTTCCCACGAGGCATATTATTGCCCAGAGGGTGTGGAGGATTATGATATTATTTTTGAGCATAAGGAAACCCTTAAATCCTACTTGGCAGAGGAAGGCATTCTTTTAAGAAAAGCCGATACCGTTTTGTTCGAGAGTGACACATTACCTCTTTATGATAAGTATTTTAAAATCGACGCATTGATTTTAACCGACCTGAAATCGAGATTTGCAACTCTTAGGAACCGTAAAAACGGAAAGAGCGTCTCGGTAAGCTTCCCTGATTGCAATTATCTGCTCATCTGGACCGAGCCTGGTGCACCCTTTGTATGTCTTGAGCCTTGGACTGCACCCCCGTCATACATAGACGAGGACTATGATATAAAGAAAAAAGAGGGTATGATGGCTCTGGAGCCTCACACCCACTATAAAAAATCACATATTATTTATTTTTAAAACATAGATAAGCTAATGCGCGGCAGAAATTCCTGCCGCGCATTAGCTTTTACTCTATTTCGTTTTCACTGCGGATTTTTTTAATCCATTTTCCGCTTTTAAGTCTTATAACACACCAAACTGCTTTTAATACCTGGTCAATTTTGAGGAAGAAATAAATCCAGAATGCAGGCAAATGAAAAACAAGACCTGCAAGCACACCTAAAGGAATGGAAGCAACCCATAGGAAAATATTGTCGGTTAGCATAAGCATTTTAGTGTCACCGCCACCGCGAAGAACACCCTTTGTCATAATGCTGTTTGTGGCTTGGAAAAGTATTATAATGCTTATCGACCACATAAGGTCACGGGCAATACGAGAGGTTTCGGCAGATAAATTATATGCACTTATCATAGGACCGCTTATAGCTATAATTATGGTTGCGGCAACAAGACCAAATAGAAAACCCAGCCCTAAAAAAGCGTAGCCTTGGCGGTGAGCTTTTTCTTTATCTCCTGTACCTAGGGTATAGCCTGTTACTATAGCGCCCGCCTGTGAAAAGCCCTGTGTAAAGGTGGAGCTTAGCTGTTGAGTTACCGCGGTTACCGCATTTGCTGCAACAAAGCTTTCACCTAATCTTCCGATAACCATTGCAACTGAGTTGTTACCGAGGGCTAAAATACCGTCACTAATAAGCACGGGGATACTAATTCTTATATACTCGCGCCAAAGAGCGCCTACCGGCTCAAATAAATCTTTAAATCTGAAATTAATTTCTCTGTCCTTAAAGAAAAGGTATCCGCAAATTACCGAGAATTCAAAAATTCGAGCAATGAGTGTGCCGATAGCAGCACCCGCAACATTCATTTTTGGCATACCAAATTTGCCAAAAATGAAAATATAATTTGCACCTACATTCACAAAAAACGCCGCAATCGAGGTATAAAGCGGAATTTTCACCTGTCCCACATTCCGTAGCACTATTGTACAGGTAAGAGACAATCCCAAAAGAAAATATGTAATTACCGAATATTTCAAATATTTTACGCCGAGACCGATGATATCCTGCTCGTAAGTGTAGATTTTCATTATCGGGATGGGGAAAAGTATGGTTGCTATGCAAAAAAGTAATGACAACCCTAAACATAGCCTTAGCATTATAGAAACGGTCTTTTTGAGGGAAGAGGAATCACCCATACCGTAATATCTTGAGACCAAAACTGATGCACCCATACCTATACCCATGCAAAAAATTTGGAATATGGTAATGAATTGGTTGGCAAGCGAAACTGCCGAAAGCTCGGTTTCGCCGACAGTACCAACCATAATGGTATCCATCATATTAACAGCTGTGGTAATAAGTCCTTGCAGAGCTATAGGTATTGCTATTGTTGCAACGGTTTTATAAAAAAGCTTATCCCTTAATATTAATTTTCTGAACATTTTATATTTTCAATGTCTCTCCTGAATTTATAGTGTGTGGGGTATAGTTGAAGTAAAGCCTAAATCCTCAAGCTCTGTGAGTGCTGTTTTAAGGCAGTGTTCACAACCGTCAACCGTAACGGTTTTATTATCAAGGCTTACCTCATATTTGATGCCCGTTTTGTCTAACGCATTTTTAATTCTTTCAACACACTTATTACAGTGCATATCAGGTACTGAAATTTTGTGTAGCATTTTTATTCTCCTAAAATTTTATAATTATAATTTCTTAAATCTGAGCCTTAGCGCATTTCCCACCACGAAAACCGAGCTAAAAGACATTGCGAGACCCGCAAGCATTGGGTTCATAAGCGGACCGCCCATAGCATATAGCAGACCTGCCGCTACAGGAATTAAAATCACATTATAGCAAAAAGCCCAAAACAGATTTTGCTTTATGTTGCGTATTGTTAGTTTTGAAAGCCTTACGGCGCGCGCCACATCGCAAATATCATTTTTCATAAGCACAATATCGGCAGCTTCAATAGCAATATCGCTGCCATTGCCTATAGCACAGCCAATATCGGCAGAGCTTAGTGCGGGGGCATCATTAATACCGTCACCGACCATTATTACACTACCGTATTTTTCCTTAAGTGCTTCTACTGTTTTTGCTTTATCCTCAGGTAAAACCTCAGCGAAAATTTCATCTGCACCTATGATATTTCCTATATATTCGGCACAGGGGCGATTATCACCCGATAAAAGCACAGTTTTGATGCCCATGGCTTTGAGCTTTTCAAAAGCTTCTTTGGAACTATTCTTTAATTCATCGGCAACAGCGATAAGACCTAAAGCTACATCATCTGCACCTACTAGTATAAGCGATTTTCCTTGCTTTGCAAGGGAATTTATATGATTTTTGAATTCACTGATATCAATTTTATTTTCCTCCAAGAAAGAAGGCTTGCCAATGATGATTTTTTTGTCAGATATATTGCATCTAATACCCTTGCCTGAAACATTATAAAAATTCTCAGCCTTTACTTCTAGTGGATTTATACCTTTCTCCTTAGCGTACCGTAAAATTGCCATAGCTAACGGATGCAGTGAATTGCTTTCTGCGATTGCCGCATATTTAATACAAAGTGTTGGATTATCACTTAAAACATCGGTTACAACGGTGTTTCCTTTTGTTACAGTACCCGTTTTATCAAAAACTGCCACAGTTATTTTATGAGTGGTTTCTAAAACCTCTCCGTTGCGTATTAAAATTCCGTTTGTAGCGCCAAGTCCCGTACCCACCATGATTGCGGTAGGTGTTGCAAGACCTAATGCGCAAGGACAGGCGACAACCAGAATACTTGTGAAAATTTTAAGGGTGAATGCAAGGTCTGTTGTTGCTATAAACCAAACGATAGCCGAAAGGATGGCAATTATAATGACTGTGGGCACGAATATGCCTGCAACGGTATCTGCAGTTTTGGAAATCGGTGCTTTTTTGCTTTGAGCATCCTCAACAAATTTAATTATTTTTGAAAGTGCGGTATCTTCACCTATATGGGTGACCTTAGCATATATTAAACCGTCTATATTAATGCTGCCACCCGTAATATTGTTACCGATATTTTTTTCAACAGGCAGGCTTTCTCCTGTAAGCATTGATTCGTCTACGGTAGTGCTACCGTTAGTGATAACAGCATCAAGAGGTATCTTAGCACCTGCCTTTATAACGATAGTCTCACCTAAAGCTATATCTTTGGTAGGAACCTCCGTTTCGTTACCGTTTCTTAGAACTATAGTGGTTTCGGGAGAGAGTTCCATAAGCTTTTTTATAGCCTCAGCAGTTTTAAGACGGCTTTTCTTTTCAAAAAATTTGCCGAGCATTATAAGGGTTATTATAACTGCTACGGATTCAAAATAAAGATTGTGAACAGAGTGAGGGTTATTTACTGTTTTTAAAAGCATTACAGTGCTATATATAAATGATGCACCGGCACCCATTGCGACAAGGGAATCCATATTGGGATGCCCCTTAATGAGAAGCGGTATACCGTTTGTGAAAAAATTTTTTCCAAAAAAGAGGGGTGGCAAGCATAATATCAGCTGCGCTAAAGCAAAGGTGAAAGGAGAATTATCTATATCTAAAAAGTTTGGTAGAGGTGGGTTCTTAAAAATCATTTGACCCATAGAAATATAAAGAAGAAAGGCTGAAAAAACAGCCGAAATAATAATTGGAAAGGGAGAGTTTTTTTCTTCGATATTTTCCTTTTGTGTTTTATATATGGGTTCTATGCCAAAGCCTGCTTTTTCCACCACCCTTATAAAGTCGGCTTCCCCCGTTTTATGCGGGTTAAAGGTTACGGTCATTTTTCCTGTTATTAAGTTTACTTCGCAAAGCTCAACACCGTCGAGCCTGGAAACCACGCGAGTTACTGATGCCGAGCATGCTGCACATGACATACCGCTTATTATGTATTGTTCGGTTTTCATATGATTACCTCTGAAATATTATTAGGTTGCTTTATTTATTATAATACTAAGAATTTTTTTGTCAAGAAAACAGACCGATATTCGCAAAAACGAACATCAGTCTGTTTCCTCAATAAGCTCATACAGTCCTTTTATCACTGTACTAAGCGTGCCAATTTCATCAATAAGTCCTTCTTTAGTTGCCTGCTCGCCTGTTAGCACGGTACCAACATCGGTCACAAGCTCTTCGGTATTCATCATAAGGGAAGTGAATTTTTCGGCGGTTATTTTTGAATTACGAACAACAAACTCGGTAATTCTGTTTTGCATACGGGCAAAATGGTTCATCATTCGGGGTACACCGATAACCAGACCGTTGGTGCGAACGGGGTGTATCATCATTGTGGCAGATGGGGCAATATATGATTTTTTCGCCGAAACTGCTAATGGCACACCGATAGAATGACCTCCACCCAAAACAAAGGAAACGGTTGGTTTTTTCATACCCGAAATCAGCTCTGCTAAGGCAAGTCCTGCCTCAACATCACCACCCACAGTATTAAGAATTACCAAAAGCCCTTCTATTTCATTACTTTCTTCAATGGCAACAAGCTGAGGGATAACATGCTCATATTTTGTGGATTTGCTTTGCTCAGGCAAAATATTATGTCCCTCAATCTCACCGATTATAGTGAGGCAGTAGATTTTATGCTTGCCGTCAAATGCTGAAAGAGACCCTAATTCCTTGATTTCTTCAAGTGTTTCGTTAGATTGTTTTTTTTCTTCTGACATAATTCGCTCCCACGTTAAAGTTTATTATATTTAGTTTTACAAAAAGACAAAAAAATATTAGTATAAATTACTTTATATTTGCATTGACTTTAGTGAATATTTAAGTTAAAATATAAAGGAATAAAAAAATGAGGTGTAGTTATGAAACCTGTTTATAAACGTGTGTTATTGAAGCTTAGCGGAGAGGTGCTTGCAGGCACAAAGGGTGCAGGCATTGATTTTGATAAGGTTTTAGAGGTTTGCGAGCGTGTCAAGACTTGTGTTGATATGGGTGTTCAGGTTGCTATTGTTGTGGGCGGAGGTAATTTCTGGCGCGGACGCAGTAGTGGCAAGATGGATAGAACCCGTGCTGACCATATGGGTATGCTTGCTACATCTATAAATTCTTTGGCGTTGGCCGATGCTTTAGAGCAATTAGGTGTTACAGCCAGAGTGCAGACTGCTATTGAAATGCGTCAGATTGCAGAGCCTTATATAAGAAGTAAGGCGGTAAGGCATCTTGAAAAGGGACGAGTAGTAATATTCGGTTGCGGAACAGGCAACCCATTCTTTTCAACCGATACAGCTGCTGCCTTAAGAGCCGCTGAAATCGGTGCTGATGTGATTTTTAAGGCTACTAATGTTGACGGTGTTTATGACAGTGATCCCAAGCTCAACCCCAATGCTAAAAAATATGACACCCTTTCACACATCGAGGTTTTACAGCAAGGACTTCATGTTATGGATAGCACTGCCGCTTCACTTTGTATGGATAATGAAATAGAAATTTTGGTGTTTAATCTTGATAAACCCGATAATATCGTTGCTGCGATGGTTGGTGAAACTATCGGTACAGTTGTTAAATAATTTGTTTGAGGAGAATGTGCTATGCAAGAATTGATTAAAAATACAGAAGAGAAAATGAACAAAACGGTTGCGGTTTTAGAGCGCGACTATAAGGCTGTTAGAGCAGGCAGAGCAAATGCTTCTGTTCTTGATAAAATCACGGTTGATTATTACGGTGTTCCCACACCTATTCAGCAGATGGCAGCTGTTTCTGTTCCTGAGCCTCGCGTACTTATGATTAGCCCTTGGGACGCTACAACACTAAAGACCATTGAAAAGGCTATTCTTATTTCTGATATCGGAATTAACCCACAAAATGACGGTAGGGTTATCCGCCTTGCTTTTCCACCTCTTACCGAGGAGCGTAGAAAAGAAATCGTTAAAGATGTCAAGAGAATGGCAGAGGAGAATAAGGTTGCTGTACGAAACACAAGACGTGACGCATTAGAGAAGCTTAAGGGTCTTAAAAAGGCTAACACCGTAACCGAGGATGATGTAACAAACGGTGAAAAGAAAATTCAAACCCTTACTGATAAGTATTGCAAGGAAATTGATGAGCTTGCGGTACTAAAAGAAAAGGAAATTCTTGAAATCTAATAAATTTAGTGTGGCGGGTTTAATCCTACCCACAAACTAAGGGCTGTAAAAAACAGCCCTTTATTTTCCATTGGAGTGGTGTAAAAATGTCACTTTTTAAGAAAAAAGAAATAGAAAGAAGACTTCCGCGGCATATCGCAATTATTATGGACGGTAACGGCAGATGGGCAAAAAAACGCTCAATGCCGAGAAGCGCGGGGCATGTGGCAGGAGCTAAAACCTTTAAGGATATTGCAAGGTATTGTAATAAAATAGGTCTTGAGTATTTAACGGTATACGCCTTTTCAACAGAAAACTGGAAAAGGCCAAAGGATGAGGTTGACAGTATAATGAATTTACTGCGCGACTATCTTAAGGATGCCGAAAATTTCAAAAGCGATAACATAAAGGTGAAATTTATAGGTAATTTAGAGCCTTTGGCAGACGATATAAAAGAGCTTATAAAAAAGGATGAGGATGGCTCAAAGGATGCTACAGGACTAAAGCTCAATATTGCTATTAACTATGGCGGCAGAGACGAAATAACAAATGCTGTAAAAAAAATAGTAACAAGCGGAATAAGTCCCGAGGAAATTACTGAGAAAACAGTTTCCGACAACCTTTATACTGCTAATATGCCCGACCCCGATTTTATTATAAGACCGAGCGGCGAATACAGGCTATCAAACTATCTTATCTGGCAGTCAGCTTATGCTGAGTATTGGTTTTCGGATATACTGTGGCCTGATTTCAAACCCAAACATTTAGAAAAGGCTATAGAAGATTTTAACCACCGAAATCGTAGATTTGGAGGCGTTTAATATGCGTACAAGAATTATTTCAGGTATTGTAATGGGTGTTATAGTAGCTGCTGTGTTGGCGGTAAGCTATTTGTGGTTGCCGATATTGGCTACTGTAGCTATAGCTTTAATAGCTGCAGTGGCAAGCTATGAGCTTATCCACAATGCTGTGGGAATTAAATCAAAGCTTGCAGTTTTCGGGGCAGCTATATATGTTGCTTTTGCTGTATTCACTGTGCATTTAACATTTTGGGATTATCTTATTTTAAGTGTTTTATATTTTCTTTTTGCTGTTATTGTGGTGCTTAAAAACAACAAGGAATTCACACTGGCACATATAACCGCGCTTTGCACTTTGCCGCTTCCCTTGGGCTTTGCTTTTTTCTGTCTTGCGGGTGTAATAGGCATTAGTAATAACGGAATATATTATTTATTATTGCTTCTTAATTTTTCATCGGTTTGCGATATGGGCGCTTATTTTGTAGGTGTCACCTGCGGAAAGCATAAGCTTTGTCCCAATGTAAGCCCTAAAAAGACGGTTGAGGGTGCATTAGGTGGAATAGTATCAAGTATGATTGTGACGGTTATAATAACCCTTTGTTTCTCAAAGTCTATTCTTGTGCCAGCTTTACTTACAGTACCTTTCTGCATAATGGGTATGCTTGGCGACCTCTTTGCCTCATCAATCAAACGAAGCGTAGGTCTTAAGGATTACGGAAATTTAATTCCCGGTCACGGTGGAATTTTGGACAGAATGGACAGCATAATAATGATAGTACCACTATTATATTTGTTGTACCTATATGGTGTGATTTAATGAAAAGTTTAATAATTTTAGGCTCTACAGGCTCAATAGGAACTCAGGCACTTGAGGTTTGCCGCAGGGACGGATATAAAGTAACCGCACTTGCAGCAGGAAGTAACATAGAGCTATTAGAAAAACAGGCAAGAGAGTTTAAACCCTCGTTGGTTGCGGTTTTTAGCGAGGAAAAGGCAAAAGAATTAAAAATAAAGCTTGCTGACACAGGCATACAGGTGCTTAGCGGTGTAGATGGTGTTTGCGGGGTAGCACAGGCGGATGGAGATATTGTGCTTAACTCTATAGTGGGTATTGCGGGTTTAAGACCAACTCTAAAAGCTATAGAGGCGGGTAAAACTATCGCACTTGCAAATAAAGAGACCCTTGTAACAGGCGGCGAGATTGTTAATAAAGAAGCTAAAAAAAAGGGCGTTAAAATACTGCCTGTCGACAGCGAGCATTCTGCGATTTTTCAGTCACTTCAGGGTGCACCTGAGGGGTCACTCAGAAAAATATTACTAACTGCTTCGGGCGGTCCGTTTTTTGGGAAAACAAAAAGTGATTTAGAAAATGTTACGGTTAAAGAGGCACTTAATCACCCAAATTGGTCAATGGGAGCTAAAATTACAATAGACTCGGCAACCCTTATGAATAAGGGTCTAGAGGTTATAGAGGCGGTGCATCTTTTTGGGCTTGAGGCCCAGGATATTGAGGTATTGGTGCACAGACAGAGTATAATCCATTCGGGTGTAGAGTTATCAGACGGTGCGGTTATAGCACAGCTTGGAACGCCCGATATGAGACTGCCTATTCAGTATGCGCTGACCTATCCTCAAAGAAGCAACGTTGCATTTGAAAAATTGGATTTATTTAAGGTGGGAACGCTCACATTCCAGAAACCCGACACCGAAACCTTCCGTTGTCTGCCTCTTTGTATTGAGGCTATAAACCGTGGCGGTCTTGCGCCTACTGCGGTAAACGGTGCTAACGAAGAAGCTGTAAGGCTATTCCTTGAGGGTAAAATCAAATTCCTTCAAATTGCAGAGCTTGTAGAAAAAGCGTTACTCAGTGCAGAAAACAAAACCTCTTTCTCTCTAGAGGATATTTTAGAAGCCGATATAAAGGCAAGAAAGCTTGTAAGAGCAGCTATTTAAATTAATTAAAGTGGTGATATTTATTCTTAATATCTGGAACAATCTTTGGCCATATCTTATTGCAATTATGCTGTTTGTGGTGCTTATTATAATTCACGAATTCGGTCATTTTATAGCGGCTAAGCTATTGGGCGTCAGGGTTAATGAGTTTGCGGTGGGCTTTGGTCCAAAGCTTTTTTCATGGCAGGGAAAGGAAACCCTTTATAGAGTTAATTTAATACCGTTTGGCGGCTATTGTGCAATGGAGGGCGAGGATGAAAGCAGTACCGACCAAAAGGCATTTTGCAATAAAAAACCTTGGCGTAGATTTATTATAGTAGCAATGGGTGCTATATTTAATCTAATTTTGGGTCTTATTATTGTTGCGATAGTTTTGGCTCCATCCAAAGCATTTGCTTCAACCGTTATAGGCGGTTTTGATGAAAATGCCTTAAGCGTTAAGTCGGGATTGGCAGTTGATGATGAGATTTTAGAGGTGGATGGTAGAAGAATATATACCACCTATGATTTGAGCTATGCTTTTACCAATGTTGCCGATGGAAAAATCGACATAACTGTTATGCGTGACGGAGAGCAAAAACTGCTTCGTGATGTAGAGTTTAAAACCCAAGAGGACAGTGGGATAAGCTATCTTACGGTGGATTTTAATGTATACGGAATTAAGAAAACAGTAGGCTATTATATAAAGCATACATTTAAAACAGCAGTATCATACTGTGCGGTTATTTGGAGAAGTCTTGTTGATATGCTTAGCGGAAAGTATGGCATAAGTGCGGTTTCGGGGCCTGTGGGTGTTACTGCGGCAATAGGAAACGTGGCAAAGCAAAATCTTAGCGCGGTACTTCCTATAATGGCGCTTATAAGTATTAACCTAGGATTATTCAATCTTTTTCCGTTACCCGCACTTGACGGTGGCAGACTTTTATTTATCCTAATAGAAATGATAGCAAGACGTCCTGTACCCCAAAAGTATGAGGCGACGGTGCATACAATAGGCTTCATAATCCTTATAGCTTTTATGATTTTAATAGCGGCTAAGGATATTTGGACACTGATTTTTTAATTTAAATTAGAGGTAGTTTAAAATGTACACTAATGATAAAACGGTAAAGGTGCGTGTGGGTAATATAGAAATTGGAGGCGGAGCAGATATTTCTGTGCAGTCGATGCTCTGCGAGCCCGTGCATAATATAGAGGCTAATGTTTTTCAGGCTAAACGCTTGCAGGCGGCGGGTTGTGACATTGTGCGCGTTACCGTTCCCGATAAAGAGGCCTTAAAAACGGTTGAGGCTTTGAAAAAAAACATCACTATTCCGCTTGTTGCTGATATACATTTCGATTACAAACTAGCCCTTGATAGCGTATATGCAGGTGTGGATAAGGTTCGTATTAACCCAGGAAATATCGGTTCTGACGATAAGGTGAAGCTTGTGGCTGATGCTTGTAGGAAAAACGGTGTTCCTATCAGAATTGGTGTAAATTCGGGCTCACTTGAAAAGAATATTTTGGCAAAGTACGGTGCGGCTACGCCTGAGGCTATGGTGGAGAGCGGATTTTATCATATAGCATTGCTTGAAAAATTCGATTTTACAGATATTGTTTTATCTCTTAAATCGTCTAATACCCACACAATGTATAAGGCTTATGAGTTGGCGGCAGAAAAATGCCGATACCCATTACATCTCGGCGTTACCGAGGCGGGTACAGAAAATATGGGCGTGATAAAGTCGGCGGCAGGTATAGGGGGGCTTCTTCTTAGAGGAATAGGCTCTACTATTAGAATTTCACTTACCGACGACCCTGTAAAAGAGGTAGAGGCTGGTATTAAGCTTTTAAAAGCTATAGATTTACGCAGGAACGGTATAAAATTTGTTTCCTGTCCTACCTGTGGCAGAACAGAAATCGACCTTATAGGAATAGCAAAGGAAGCTGAAAAAAGGCTTCAAAATGTTGATAAGGATATAACGGTTGCTATTATGGGCTGTGTTGTGAACGGACCAGGCGAGGCGTCTGCCGCTGATATCGGTATTGCGGGCGGTAAGCAATGCGGTGTTATATTTAAAAAAGGTGAAATCATTCGCAAGCTCCCTGAGGAAGAGTTACTGGGCGGATTGTTAGAAGAAATAGAAAAAATGTAAAAAACGGAGTTGAAAAAATGGCTAAGCCGCTGTTTTTGGAAATATTCGGCGCATATTTATCGGCAGAAATGCAAGGCGTCTTGAAGGACTGTGTTATTGAACATTGCAGTCTTGATACTAACAAAAGAATACTAACCCTCGAACTATATTCTAAAGAATATATAACACGAAATGCTCAGTTGGAAATAAATGTAGCACTCAAGGCGGTATTAAAGCTTTTGGAGTGTAATATTACATATAAATTTGATGCAACCTCATTTAATGCGGAGGTCTGCTGTGACCTCGCGGCAGAGGTTAAGATTAAAAATGCTGCATTTAACGGTTATTTTGCTGAGGCTGAATATTCTTTAGAGGGAAACACCTTAAAAATCAATTTAAAGCACGGCGGTTATAAAACCCTTTGTGAGTTGGGTGCGGAAAATTTATTTAAAGCAGTTGTGCTTAATAAATTCGGTGTACAGGTTGGAATAGTTTTCGACGGTCAGCTTGATGATGTTGAAATTGAATTGCCGCCTCCCGAACCGTCTCCCGTAATAGAGGCTAAGCCGCAAAGGACGAGGACAGAAGCGTCTATAACCGAAATAAAGTTCGAAAAACGTGATACAAAGCCACAAAACGGAATTGTTTATCTTGACAATCCCAAAATGTTCTACGGCAGAAGAATTGAGGGTACGCCTAAGCCTATGATTGAGGTGACAGGGGACGATAGCGAGATTTTGTGCTGGGGTGAGGTTTTTGAAACCGAGGTCCGCACTATAAATACCAAGCGTGGCGAATCTAATATTCTCACATTCTCATTTAGCGATTATACCAATTCGCTTACCGCATCAATGTTTATAGACCCTAAAAGAATGGGCGAGGTAGCGCCTGTTAAGAAGGGAAATTTTATATTGGTTTACGGTATATATGAATTTGATAATTATAAGAAAGACTTTATTGTTAAGCCTAAAAGTATGGCACTTTTGCAAAAATATACCGAGACAGACGAATATGAGGGTGAAAAAAGAGTAGAGCTTCACTGCCATACCAATATGTCGGCAAAGGATGCTGTAACGTCGGCGGGGGATATAATTAATCAGGCTTTCAAGTGGGGACACAAGGCGGTAGCTATTACTGACCACGGTGTTGTACAAGCCTATCCTGCTGCGGCTGCGGCAGTAAAGAGCATCAAAAAATCAGGTGGAGATTTCAAGGTTATCTACGGTGTAGAGGCTTATTTTGTTGATGATATAAACAATGATATTTCGGGCCTCACACCTAAGCAGATAGGTAAGCTTAGCCACCATCAGATAATACTTGTTAAAAATCTTGTGGGACTTAAAAACCTTTATAAATTAATTTCCTTTGCGCATATTGACGATTATAAGGGCAGACCTGTAACACTGAAAAGTAAGCTTAACCTATACCGAGAAGGACTGATAGTAGGCTCTGCTTGTGAGGCGGGCGAACTGTTTGAAGCGGTGGTTGAGGGCAAAAGTGATGAAGAATTATTAAAAATTGCTGACTATTACGATTACCTTGAAATACAGCCGTTAGGCAATAATGCTTTTATGGTAAGGGAGTCGCTGTTACCTGATAAAAAGGATAAGAAAACGGGAGCGGTTATTCCAAATAAATACCGTCACGTTACAAGTGACGAGGTTTTAAAAAATTTCAACCGTAAGATAGTAGAGCTTGCAGATAAACTCGGCAAGCCCGTTGTTGCTACGGGTGATGTGCATTTTCTCAAAAAGAGTGACGAAATTATCCGTAAAATTCTTATGGCAGGGCAGGGATTTGAAGATTTCGATAATCAAGCTCCACTCTATTTCAAATCCACCTCAGAAATGCTTGAAGATTTTAGCTATTTCGGAGAGCGCGCAAAGGAATTTGTTATTGATAATCCAAATAAAATCGCAGAAATGGTTGACGGTGATGTTATCCCTGTACCTGATGGCAACTACCCGCCTGTAATCGAGGGATCAGATGAAGAGCTCAGACGTATTTGTTGGGATAACGCGCATAAAAAATACGGTGAGAATGTGCCACCCATAGTTGAAAAAAGGCTCGAAAAGGAGCTTGATTCGATTATTAACAACGGTTTCTCTATAATGTATATTTCGGCTCAAAAGCTTGTTGCCTACAGTGAGGAAAACGGATATCTTGTCGGCTCACGTGGTTCGGTTGGTTCTTCCTTTGTTGCAACAATGGCGGGCATATCAGAGGTTAACCCGTTAGCACCGCATTATGTTTGTCCAAAATGCTGTTACAGTGAATTTTTTACCGACGGTTCGGTAGGTTCAGGATTTGACCTTCCTGAGAAAAAATGCCCTCATTGTAATGCCGAGCTTGATAGGGACGGCCACGATATCCCCTTTGAAACCTTCTTGGGCTTTAAGGGAGATAAGGTGCCTGATATAGACCTTAACTTCTCAAACGAATTTCAGACGCAGGTGCAGAAATATACCGAGACCATGTTTGGAAGCGAAAACGTATTCAAAGCGGGCACAATTTCTACTATTGCAGAAAAAACCGCGTTTGGCTTTGCTAAGGCTTATGCTGAGAAAAAGGGCGTAACCTTAAGCGGTGCTGAGCTTAACCGTTTGGCAAAGCTAGTGGAGTCGGCTCAGATTAAAAGCACAACGGGTCAACACCCAGCAGGAATGATTGTTGTGCCCAGGGATAAGGAAATTTATGATTTTTGTCCTGTTCAGCATCCCGCGGATGACGTTAACTCTGAGGTTATAACAACACACTTCGATTTCCATTCCATACACGATACTATTTTAAAGCTTGACGAATTAGGTCATGTTATACCTACAACATATAAGTATTTAGAGGAATATTCGGGCATACCCGTAAGTGAGGTTTCGATGAGTGACCCTGCGGTTTATAGCCTATTTACATCAACCGAGGCTTTGGGTGTAACACCCGAGGAAATCGATTCTCAAACAGGTACATACTGTATCCCAGAGTTTGGCACAGCATTCGTTAGAGGAATGCTTGTTGACTGTAAGCCCAAGAATTTCTCTGACCTTTTGCAGATTTCGGGTCTTTCCCACGGTACCGACGTTTACCTTGGCAACGCTAAGGACCTTATAGAAAACGGAACCTGTACCATTTCCGAGGTTATCGGTACCCGTGATAACATAATGGTTTATCTTATACATCAGGGCATGGAAGAGGGGCTTGCCTTTAAAATTACCGAAACAGTCCGTAAAGGCCTTATCGCTAAGGGTAAGGTTTCTATGGAGGAATGGGGTAAGATGGAGGAGGCTATGCGTGCTGTAGGAGTAAAGCAATGGTATATTGATAGCTGCTATAAAATTAAATATATGTTTCCTAAGGCGCACGCTGCGGCTTATGTTACTGCGGCAATAAGGGTTGCGTGGTATAAGGTGCATAAGCCCCTTGAATTTTATTGTGCTTATTTTACAGCGCGTCCGGAAGATGTTGACGTTCCTACCCTAATGCAAGGGCACGAGGCGGTTAAACGCTATATCAGAGATATTAAGGCAAAGGGTAAGGAGGCCACTAAAAAAGAGCTTGACGTATATGAAAATATGCTTATCTTTAATGAGATGATGGAAAGAGGTATTGAGGTGTTGCCGATTGATATTGCTAAATCTCACGCTATGAAATATATGCCCGAAAATGGCAAAATGCGTTTACCCTTCGGTGCGCTTAGCGGTGTCGGTGAAAAGGCGGCATATTCAATTTACGAAGCGGCACAGCGAGGTAACTTTGTTTCGCAAGAGGACTTCCAGATAGAAGCAGGGGTTTCTAAAACTATTATTCAAAACCTTGCAGACCTAGGTGCCTTGAACGATTTACCCGATACAAACCAAATTTCTATGTTCTAAATGCACATATACCCGACGTTTTTTACGTCGGGTATATTATTTTTGCATAAACTTTTGATAAAATTCAAAAATATCACAAAAAAGGTTGCAATTTTGTAACCTTTTTGCTATAATAACATTTGTAATTATTACAAATTGTAACTTTTTGAAAGCGGTGACTGTTATTTTTAAGGATTTAGGTCCACAGAAGCTAATTGAAAAAATTAATAATATTGTTAATAGCAAGTTTGTGCAGAAGGTTTTAAGCTTTGTTATGAATAAAAAGATGGCTGTAAAAATTTCTTCCATTGTACTTGTTGGTTTAATTACTGTAATCATTGCTGCCGCAACTACAGGTATTACTTTTGGCTTTAATGTCAAGTATTCTGGTAGAGTGGTCGGCACAGTGGAAAGTCGTTCTGTTTGTAACGATGCGGTTAATATTGCTGTAGAAAATGTGTGCAGTGAAAATGCCGACAGTGCGCTTCGCAATCCTAAGCTTTCTTTAACACTTACCATTGCAAATAAGCTCGATGATGCCGCAAAGGTGGCCGATGCTTTAATTGAGAACAGCAATGATATTGTCAGTGGCTCTGTGCTAATTGTAAACGGAGATACAGTGGCTTGTGTACAGGCTTCGGGCCTTGATAAACTGCTTGATGCCAGACTTATGGCTTATAATATTGAGGGCGCTGAAAATAATACTCAATTTGTTGATAATGTGAGATTTGAGACAGGCTATTATTTAAAAGAAGATTTGACCGATATTGAGGATTTGGCGGCTATTGTTGAAAATTTGGCAGTAAAAACTGTTTCTAAGTATAATACAGATGTTAAAATTCCCTATTCTACCACGAACATTAAAACCGATACAAAGCCTATGGGTTATTATGCGGTTACAACCAAGGGGGTTGAGGGAATTAAGCGTAAATCCTTAGTGGTTGAAAGCATAAACGGTGAAGAAGTATCACGCTGTGAAACTGCTTCTGAGGTAATCAAAGAGCCTGTAAACTGTGTTGTAACCGTTGGAACAGCTGCAGTTGCTCCAACCGAGAAAGCAGGAACTAGCTCGTCCGGAATGATTTGTCCTATTGCTAAAGGTAAATTTACCGTTTCTGCTTATTTTGGTGACGGTAGAAACCATAAGGCAATTGACCTTGCCGCTAATAAGGGCACAGCTATTTTTGCTTCCGCTTCGGGCACAGTTACCTATGCCGGATATGATGGTGACTATGGTTACAGTGTGGTTATTGACCATGGTAACGGTATAAAAACCCGTTATGCACATGCAAGCTATTTATGTGTTAAAAAGGGTGAGACTGTGTCTCAAGGAGATATGATTGCTGCTGTTGGCAGAACAGGTTATTCAACAGGTAACCACCTTCATTTTGAGGTAATTATCAACGGTACACGCGTTAACCCCGCTCCATATATAGGACTTTAATCAAGAAGAAAAACCTCAGCTATTGGCTGAGGTTTTTTTATAAAGAATATCTGTTAGTTTTTGAAATTCTTAAAAAGGGAGAGGGGTCGGTATTTATAAGTATGGTTTCTCTGCCGATTACCTCAATATCATTCCAGGGAATAAGTATATCCTCGTCGTGCCCTAAAAGACCGAAAAGTCTGGGTTTTCCGAAGATTACAATTTCTTCAAGTTTTCCGCTTTCGGTGTTTATCGTTACATCTGAAATGTAACCCAAAACGCAACCGTTTTTAACGCAAACCACCTGCTTGTTTTTTAGTTCGTCAATTCTGCAACTCATATATATCACCAATTAAATATATGAAATGAAGGATACAAAAATACCGCCTAACATAATTGTTAGACGGTATTTTTAGTTATTCTATTAAGCATCCCGCTCTGCCGTAATGTGCTTAAGATAACCTAGCCTCGAAGCCAGGTGGGTGCGGGCCGTACAGCTTCGCGCTCCCTTCTTCCGAACTCGGCACCGCCGCGGGAGGTCTGCAAGCCCACTGTACGAGCTTTAGCCCCAAAAATAAAAGTGTAGGGTTATATAAGTCACGGTCCGCGAACAGAGCAGGACGTAGTGATTTGTTTTTAATTATTTGTTGTCTATTTCGAAAAAGTCCTCAAGGCGCTCAACAAAGGCATCTGCAACGGTTTCGTACTCGTCATCATCTTCGATTTCGTAGTAATATTCTTCGCCTTCCTCTTCACCAACCTTAACAATAACTAATTCGCCGCTGTCTTCAAGCATTTTCTGAGGGTCATCAAAGGTGGGGAGAAGTGCTAAATATCTGCCCATATCGGTCTCGATTGCGTCAAGAACCTCAAAGGTATATTCCTTGCCGTCATCGTCACTTAAAGTGATGAGGTCGGGATTATAATCATTTTCAGGTTTAATAATTTCACTCATTTTAAAAACTCCTTTTTAGATTTGCACTTTAATTTTAATACGAAACCGACGATTAGTCAATATGGGGTTTTTCTTTTTTGCTATTTTCGTAATCAATAACCCGTCTGAACTGGGTTTCATAAAGCTCGCGGTAGCCGGCGCTTCTTGAAAGCAATTCATCGTGGGTACCGGTTTCTGCTATAACACCGTTTTCTATAAGCATTATTTTATCAGCAGCCATAACGGTTGAGAGGCGGTGGGCAATTACTATGCTTGTTCTACCAACCATAACGTTGTTGAGTGCCGACTGTATCTGACTTTCGGATACCGAGTCAAGCGAAGAGGTTGCCTCGTCAAGAATAAGTATTTTCGGGTTTTTAAGAATTACACGGGCTATTGATACTCTCTGCTTTTCACCGCCCGAAAGCTTGAGACCGCGGTTGCCGACAATGGTATCAAATTTTTGCGGTAAGCGGTCGATGAAATCAAATATATTCGCAACCTTACATGCCTCTATTATTTCTTCCATCGTGGCTTCGGGTTTTGCATATAAAAGGTTTTCAAGTATAGTACCGTTAAAAAGATAGGTGTCCTGTGTTACGATGCCTATATTTTTTCTGAGATACTTGAGGTCATATTCTCTGACATCGGTGCCTGATACCGAAACTTTGCCCTCTACAGTATCGTAAAGACGTGGAATAAGACCGATTATAGTTGATTTTCCAGCTCCGGATGTACCTACAATCGCATACATTTTGCCCGAAGGAACAAAGAAATTAATACCCTTTAAAATTTCCTTTGTCGGCTCATAACGGAATTTAACATCTTTAAATTCAACGCTACTGTCGGTCATATTGGGCGTTTTAGGATTTTTCGGATTTTCTATTTCGTGGCTTCGGTCAAGGTATTCGAAAATTCTTGTAAACAAAGCCATAGAACGCACAAAATCGACGTGAAGATTAAGGAGCATTCTTACAGGCTGATAGAGACGGTTTACAAGGGCTACAACCACGGTAATGTCACCAACTGAAAGACTTTTATCCACACCGCCTATTATTAAGAAACCGCCCGCAAAATAAATGAGCAAAGGTGCTATTTGAATAAACATTCCAAGCAGAACGTGAAACCAACTTCCCGCTCTGTGCTCTTTAATAGTAATTTGCGTTGTTTCATTATTTATTCGCTTGAATTTCTCAAATTCGATTTTTTCTTTAGTGAAAAGTTTTACAAGCATTGAACCGCTGACCGACAGGGTTTCGTTAATCTGTTGGTTCAATTCGTCGTGCTTTTCTTGGGAAAGTGTAGCTAGGTTCCAACGCTTTTTACCTACCGAGCGTGTCGGAAAAATCATAATGGGCAGAACAATAAGACCTACTATTGCCAAGCGCCAATCGGTATAAAACAAATAAAAAACCGACACGCCGACGGTCAGAGTATTGCTGACTATTGAGGTGAGCGTGCCTGAAATAATAGAGCTAACACCATTAATATCACTGTTCATACGGGTTATAATATCGCCCTGTTTTTCGTTGGTAAAAAAAGAATGTGGCATATGCTGAAGATGGTCATACATCTCGTTGCGCATATCGTATATTATCTTTTGCGATATCCAAGAATTTATGTATTGCTCTAAAACACTTATTATCTGTGACGAGGTAAGCACAACAAAGGCAAGGATAACCAGCCTTAACAAAAGCGTGAGGCTTCGGCTTTCGCTGATTATTGAGTCAACTATCCTACCTGTTATAACAGACGGGAACAATCCCAATACAGCCGAAACGGTAAGGGCAATAAAAACAAGGGTAAAGTGCCATTTATAAGGCTTTAAATAACCGAGTATTCTTAAAAGCAGGGCTTTTGTAACCTTTGGTTTGTTTTGCTTTTCGTCGTCGGTTAAAAAGCTTCGCGGACCTCTGGGTCCCATAGGACCGCGCATACCGGCAGGTGGCGGCATCATCGGGCGCATTTTATTCATCTCCAACTTTGAATTTACACTATAAATATTATTTTAACATATTTTTCTAAAAATTCCAATAGGTTTGGTTAAATATGAATAAAATATGAATTTTTAACATTTTAAATAAAAGTTATCAACTTTAGCTTGACAAACTGTGAACTATGCATTATAATAAAGACAGCAAAAGAAAGGAGGAGCAACAGAATGAGGAAGGATACTCCACCCGCACATTTTTGAAATAAACTGAAAGTGGTGATTCCGATGAAGTAAGAAATTAGAAACCTAAACTCAATAAAACAATGAGGTTGGACCAATGCATAGTTGATGCTTATGATGTGATAAAATTTCTCTTAGAAATTTAATATATAATAAGGTGATTTATATGATTGCGAGGAAATTTTCAATCAAATAAACCCGTAAAGGTGAGTCCAATGTACTATTTAGAATAAACCTCAATTTAGATTAGGCTTAATTTTAATGTGTATTTAAAGTTATTAATATGTAATAATAGGAATATCAATTAACCGTAATAACGGTATAAAGCAAAATAAAAAGAATTGAGTGAGTAACCATAAAAACTGAATATTAAAACGGCTGCAACAAAGGGGAAGTTGTTACAGCCGTTTTTTCTTTTATAAATTTCGCTTTCTTGAAAGGTGTTTTATTAAATCGCAAAGCTCTTTGGTAAGAATTTCAGACTCAAACCGCCATTCCCAGTTACCGTATTCTGTACCTGGGGTATTAATGCGGGCATGAGAATCAAGCTCCAAGTAATCTGCAAACGGAATTATCACTGTGTCGGCCCTAGATTTCATACCGTATGAAATAAGGCTTAAAACAGGGGAGGACTTTGGCTCTGACAGAACCAATCTATCGAAAAGCAGACGTTCTTGCTTACTAGCCTTGTTATACCAGCCGAACGTTGTATCGTTATCGTGTGTGCCTGTGTAACAAACACAGTTTCGTTTGAAATTTTTCGGAAGAAAAGGGTTTTTAAGGTCGGAGGAAAATGCAAACTGCAGAATTTTCATATTAGGAAATCCTGTTTCATTCATAAGCTTATAGAGTTCTAAGCTTTCGGTGCCGAGGTCCTCTGCAATTATATGCGTGCCCTTAAGTGTATCTCCAAGAGCTTCAAAAAACTGCTTGCCGATACCCCTTTCCCAATTACCGTTTTTAGCATCTTTTGCACCGTATGGTATGGCGTAATAATCGGCGAAAGCTCTAAAATGGTCAATCCTTATAGTATCGTACATATTAGCGGTGTGGGAAAGTCGTTGTTTCCACCAGTAAAATCCGCTCTTTTTCTGATAATCCCAATCGTATATAGGGTTGCCCCAGAGCTGACCGTTTTCGCAAAAAATATCAGGTGGAACACCTGCTACTAAAACAGGTGTCATATCGCGCCCTAACTTAAAGCAATCGGGATTTGCCCACACATCTGCACAGTCGAGGGATACATAAAATGGTATATCTCCGATAAGTTTAAGACCGATTGATGAGGTATATGCTTTGAATTTTTTGAATTGCGAATAAAAGAAAAACTGTGTGATTTCGTAAAAAAGGATTTCTTCCGTATGGTTTTTCTCAAATTCTCTTAAAGTGTCGGGGAGTCGGTATTTAAGTCCGTCTTCCCAGTAAAAAAAAGGAGCGCCGCAGTAACAATCCTTAATGCTCATAAAAAGCGCATAATCCCTAAGCCAATAATTATTTTCTTTTTTGAATTCCCGAAAATCCTTATTAGATATATCAAAATTTTCTGCCGCCTTTTTTAAAAGCGGCAGTTTGAAGTGTTTTACAAGCTTGTAGTCGACGTTTTTAGGAAAATTGGGTAAGGATATATAGTCGGGATTTAAAAGACCGTCCTTAATCAGCATATCGAGGTCTATATATAAAATTTCGCCCGCAAATGAAGAGGTCGTGCTATAGGGTGAGTTGCCCTTGCCCAACGGAACCAAGGGCAATAATTGCCAATAGGTTTGGTTGCATTTTTTAAGAAAATCTGCAAACATATATGCGTTGTTACCCAAAGAGCCGATACCGTATTTGTCGGGCAGAGAAGAAAGCGGAAGCAAAACGCCGCTTTTTTGATGTTTTTTTGCACTCTTACCCCTTAACAGCACCCGAAGCCACTCCCTTAATGATATATTTTTGGCTTGAAAGATAAAAAACAACAACAGGTATAATTGAAAGCACAAGCATAGCCATCATAGCTCCCATATCAACCGAGCCATATCCACCCTTTAAATACTGAACCGCTATTGGTATGGTTTTGTAATCGTTACCTATTACAAGGTAGGGCAGAAGGTAGTCATTCCAAATCCACATAGTATTAAGAATAGCTATTGTTATAGCAGTAGGCTTTAAAATAGGGAAAACTACACGCCAAAAAACCTCTAGGGTGTTGCAACCGTCGATAGTTGCCGCCTCCTCTATAGTTATCGGTACTGTTTTGATAAAACCCGAAAACATAAACACCGAAAGCCCTGCGCCAAAGCCAAGGTAGATTATAATTATCCCTAGGGGGTTATCTAGATTTAATACATTGGCGGTTTTAGACATTGTAAACATTACCATTTGGAATGGAACAATCATAGAAAAAACAAGGGTGTAATAAATGATTATATTAAGAACACTTTTTACACGTGTTATATACCAAGCGGTCATAGAGGTGAAAATAATTATTGCTATAACCGAAAACACAGTTATAAAAAGCGACCAACCGAATGCGGAAGGGAAACCTGTGTTTTTAATGCCTTCCGCGTAGTTCGAAAAACCCGAGAATGTGTCTGCGGTGGGCAGATTAAAGGGGGCTGCAGCTATAGAAAATTTAATCTTAAATGAATTGATAAGCACTATAAAAACAGGAAAAATGAAAATTGCAGAGAAAACAAGCAATATAATAAAGAAAAGTTTGTCGGCAAATTTTTGTGCCATCAGCTTTCAACCTCTTTTCCACGGGTGAATTTTAGCTGAGCCAGTGTGATAATGGCTACTAAAACAAAGAATACTACTGCTTTTGCCTGACCTACACCCTCGAAGCCTATTCTTGAATAAAAGGTATTATAAATATCAAGTGATACCATTTGGGTTTGATTTCCCGGCGCACCCGCTGTGAGAGCTAGATTTTGGTCAAATAATTTGAATGCGTTGGTTATGGTTAAAAACAAGCAGATTGTGATTGACGGCATAACCGATGGGATTGTGATTTTGCGAAGTATGGTGAAGGCACCTGCACCGTCTACGCGTGCAGCCTCTAATATATCAGTTGGTATATTCTGTATTCCCGCAATATATATAATCATCGTGTAACCAATCATCTGCCAGTTCATAAGAATAATAAGTCCCCAAAAACCAAAGGTGGCATTTGATGTTATCGAATAGTTAAAATTAAGAAGCACACCGTTTATAATAACCTGCCATATATAGCCTAACACTATGCCACCGATAAGATTAGGCATAAAGAAAACCGTTCTGAAAAGGTTAGTGCCAGGCACATTTCTGGTTAGAATAAGGGCTAGTGAAAATGCTATAAGATTGATTGTGATGACCGATATTACTGCAAATTTTACCGTAAACCAAAGGGCCGGCAAAAAGGTGCTATCCTCACTGAAAGCTCTGATATAGTTTGAAAAGCCTACAAATGTGGCGTCACTTACTGTTCTGAACTCTGTAAACGATAGCACAAATCCTAAAATAAACGGTACTAAAAAGGCAATCAAAAAAGCTAATAACGTGGGCAGCACAAATATTGGAAAATAGCGTTTTATGGGATTTTTCATTAACCTCGTTCACTCTTCCATTTATCGCTTATGATTTTTCTCACATCTTCCCATTTTTTAGTTCCCTGCACATATTCGAGCAGTGCATTACCAACATCCTTTTTAAAGGCTTCACTTGGGAAAGCGGTAAATGACCAAGGAATGTTTTTGATAGAGGTGTCCGATATATAGCGAGAAATTTCCTTTGCGAGAGGGTCGTTTGGAAGCTCGCTTTCAGAAAATGTGTTAAAGGGTGTTATAAATCCTAATTTTTCGGTTACATATTTTTTGCCGGTTTCGCTTGAATAAAGCCATTCAAGGAAAGCCAAGGAATTTTTTTGCTGTTCTTCGCTGGCATTCTTATTAATGGCGAAATAATTTTCGGTACCAATGCAGATACCCTGTCCCTTTTCACCCTCAAGCCCCATATAAATAGGGAGTATTTTTATATCGGCTTCCTTTACCGTGTTGCCGTTAACACCCGAAATCTGCGACCATGCCCAGTTACCGTTTTGCACCATAGCAACCTGACCAAGAGCGAATTCAGCCATTGAGTCGGCAACAGATTTAGAGCCTAATAGAGATTTGGGAGTTACAGAGTTGTTTATATAAAGGTCGAAAATGTTTTCAAAATTCTTATAATATTTATATTCGATATCCTTAGCATCAAGTAATGAGAGCGCCACATCACTGTCGGCATCCTTTTCGAAAAATTCCTGATACAAGGGAACATTTAAAAGATGTGTCTGCCAACGCCAATCCTCACCAGTTGTGAGAGAGGTTGATGCGAATACACCTTTAATACCTAATTTTTCAAGGTTTGCAGTCATATCCTCTACCACTGTCTTTAACTGCTCAAAGCTTTCAATCTGGTCGGCAGAGGTAAGGTCTGTTTTTTTATTCTTTAAAGCAAAGTATTTTCTCATTATAGCGTCGTTATATATAATTCCGTAACCTTCGACAACATAAGGAATTGCGTAAACGCTGTCGCCCTCTTTTATGGCGAGCGATTTGTCTGAAAGGTAGCTGTAAAGCTTGCTGTCCTTAATGTCTAGACAGTAATCCTTCCAAGCGTTGTAACCAACAGGACCGTTCACCTGAAATATTGTGGGCGCTGATGATTTTGCAATCTCTGATTTTAAAGTTTGTTCATAATTGTTTGCGGCGGCTGTAACCACCTTAACAGGTATGCCTGTTTCTTTTTCGTAAATTTCGGCAAGTTCCTCGTAAACACTTGCTGATTCGGGCTTGAAGTTTAAAAAATAAACTTCGGTGTTTTCCTTTCCTCTACAGCCCGCAAGGGAAAAGACCGATAGTGCACAAATAAGCGCAGTAAATACGGATAGTGTTTTGACTTTCATTTTTAGACCTCCAAAAAAGATTTCTTTTAATACCTTTCCACAAAAAGTCAAAAATATGAAAATAATATTTTCGTTTTTGAATTTTGAATGTCAGTCAATTTGAATTCGGTGCGCTTTTTTGCTATTAGAAAAAATCATTTTAATTCGTAAAAATTATAAGTGAAGCTTTTAGTGCTAATAAAACTTTCATTATAATTTTTACAGTATTTTGGTATATTGCGGAATACGAGGGTCGTTCTGGTAACTGACAGGTAATATATGACTTAAAAGAGTATATTAGAGATTTTGAAAAGAAAAATGGTGAAATCAAAGTAGAGATATAAATAAAAAAATTACTTGCATTTAGTAATATAATGTGTTATAATACTAGCAGACTGAAAGAAAGGTGAGTGGGGAAACCCGCTCACTTTTATTTTGTGACAGGAGATGAAGCAATGGCAAACGCTGCCGAGAGGGTTTTTGCCCTCATTAAAGATGCTGTGGAACAGCAGGGTGTCACCTTGTGGGATGTCCGTTTTTTAAAGGAGGGCGCTTCGTGGTATTTAAGGGTTTTTATTGATAAGCCAGAGGGTATTACGATTGACGACTGCACCGATGTGTCCCACGCAATCGATCCCATTATAGACGAAGCCGACCCAATTGATAAGGCTTATTATTTAGAGGTTTGCTCGCCGGGGCTTGAAAGAGAGCTTACCAAAGATTTTCATTTTGAGTGGGCTATTAGCAAAGAGGTGAAAATTAAGCTTTATAAAGCTATTGACGGTAAAAAGGAATTCAGAGGAATTCTAAGAAAAGCAGGAGAGGATATTCTGCTTTCGACCGAAGAGGGCGAGAAAAGCTTTAATATAAAAGAAATATCAAAAACCGTATTGTGTGATTTTGAATAACACAAATTATTATGCAAGAAAAAAGCAAAAAAATTATTATTTGTCAGGTGTGATGGGCTTAGCTCTCATCAGCCTAGTGTTTGGAGGAATAAACAAAAATGGCAAGAGCAAGAAAAAAGGTAACTAAGGACAACAGCAATGCAGAGTTTTTCGAAGCACTGCGTCTTATGGAGGAGGAAAGAGGCATTCCTCAGCAGTTTATTGCAGAGAAGATAGCAGATGCAATAATTGTGGCTGCACGCAAGGATTATGGTGGCAATGATATTGTTTCCTGTGTTATAGATACTGAAAACAAGATTTTTAATGTTATTGCACGTAAGGAAATTGTTGATGAGGTTGAGGATAGCTTCACTCAGATTTCAAAAGAGGATGCTGCGGAAATTGACCCAAATTCTTTAGAGATTGGTTTTGTTGAAATTAAGCTAGACCCCAAAAAGTTCGGTCGAGTAGTAGCACAGAATTCAAAAAATAATTTCCGTCAAGGCGTAAGGGAGGCTGAACGCGGTCAGACCTTGGCAGAGTTCCAGAGCCACAACCGTGAGCTTGTTACAGCTATTGTTCAGAAGATTGACCCAAAAACCGGCAACGCAATTCTTACAATCGGTCATAACGAGGCAACACTGCCTAAGGCTGAACAGGTTCCTGACGAAATTTTAAAGGAAGGCGACCATATAAAAGTTTATGTGGTTGACGTTAAGGAAACCGAAAAGGGTGCAAGAATTATGCTTTCACGCACCCATCCGGGAATAGTTAAACGCTTGTTTGAAACCGAGGTCCCCGAAATTTTTGACGGAACGGTTGAAATAAAATCAATATCACGCCAGGCTGGTTCCAGAACCAAGATTGCTGTTTGGTCTGCCGATGAACAAATTGATGCTATCGGCACTTGCATTGGTCCTAAGGGCGCACGCGTTAACAAGATTGTTGAAGAGTTGGCCGGCGAGAAGATTGATATTGTAAAATACAGCGAAGACCCGGTTCAATTTGTATCTGAGGCCTTGTCACCTGCAAAGGTTGTATCGGTAGAAATTTTGAGTGAGGACCCCAAGACCTGTAAGGTAAGTGTGCCCGAAGCACAGCTTTCATTGGCGATCGGTAATAAGGGTCAAAACGTAAGACTTGCCGCAAAGCTTACAGGCTGGAAGATTGATATTCATCCCGAGAGCGGATTTTTCGGCGAATAATTCTTAAAGTGAGGATTTTAAGTATGGGGATAAAAAAAATACCTATGCGTATGTGTACGGGTTGCAGAGAAATGAAACCCAAAAAGGAGCTTATCCGTATTGTTAAAACGGCAGAGGGCGAAATAAAGCTCGATGCTACAGGAAAGCTCAATGGCAGAGGGGCTTATATCTGCAGAGACAAAGAGTGTCTTATGAAATCAAGAAAATCAAATGCTCTTGCCCGTGCATTTGAAACTAATGTATCAGACGATATTTATATAGGTCTCGAAACGGAGCTTGATAATATTGAAAGCTAAGATACTTTCCTTACTTGGATTTGCCGCCAAGGCGGGTAAATTGAGTTTTGGATTTGAAGCCAGTGTGCAATCTATAAAGTCCTCTAAGGCAAAAATTGTTCTAGTAACTGAGGACATTTCCCCAAAAAGCTTAAAAGAAATTCGCTTTTATTCTCAAAAGAAGAATATAATAAATTTTATCTTAAAGGGTATTGATATAAAAGCTTTGTCAACAGCTGTTGGTCGTAAGTGCGGTATCGTTTCGGTCAATGAGGTTGGCTTTGCCAAGGCCTTAGAGAAGGCACTGATTGAAGGAGGATTTGCTAATGACAAATAAATATAAAATTAGCGAGCTTGCTAAGGATTTTAACATTAAATCAAAGGATTTAGTAGATATATTAACAACACTCACAGGCAGTGAGAAAAAATCGGGCGGTGTTCTCGGTGAAGAGGAAATCGGTTTGGTTTTCACATATCTTACTGCTAAAAATTCGGTCAAAAATTTTGACGAGTATTTTGCTATGGGCGCAGAAAGCCGCGAAAAAGCAAAAAAAGCTCGCGAGGAAGAAAAAAACAAAAAGCTTTTAGAACAGATGGCCATTCTTGAGCAGTTAAAGGCTGCTGCAGCAGCTCAGAACGGTGAGGCTTCACCTGTTGAAAAGAAAGAAGAAAAGAAGCCTGCCGAGAAGAAAGCTCCTGTTAAAAAGGCAGAGGAAAAGCATAAAACAGATGTTAAAAATGCCGATACTAAAAAGGAAGAGACCAAATCTCAAAAGACTGCACAAAAGCCGAAGACCGAGGAAAAGGCTGCTTCAAACGAGCATAAGCCTTCTGACCCAAATCCCTTTACATCGCGTAAAAAGGATAAAAAACCGGGTGAGACACCTAACCGCGGCCCTGCTGAAATCCGTCATGTTGATACAAGAACATCAAATATCAACATTGATAAATACAACGAGAAGTATGAGACTATCGCCCCTGCTAATTCTATGAAGGATAACTATTCAAGAAAGCAGAAGATTAAGCAAAAGTCTCAGGATTACCGTCGTCCTCAGGGTGCAAAGCGCGAGACCGAGGCTGATAAAATGCGTCGTATGCAGTTAGAACGCATTAAAAAGACACCTATTAAGGTAACTGTCGGTGATGAAATCACAGTAGGCGAATTGGCTGCCGCTATGAAGAAAACCGCCGCCGAGGTTATCAAGGAGCTTTTAAAACTTGGAATGATGACTACGGTTAATCAGGTTATCGATTATGATACCGCAGAAATTGTAGTAACCGAAATGGGCGCTAAGATAGAGCGCGCGGTTGTTGTTACCATTGAAGAACAAATTATGGATGATACTGAGGATAATGCAGAAAACCTAAAGCCCAGAAGCCCTGTTGTAGTTGTTATGGGACACGTTGACCACGGTAAAACATCACTTCTTGATGCTATTCGTGATACTGCTGTAACCGATACAGAAGCTGGTGGTATTACACAGCATATAGGTGCTTATAGGGTTAACTGTAATGGAAACGATATCACCTTCCTTGATACCCCGGGACACGCCGCATTTACCTCTATGCGTCAAAGAGGCGCGATGGCTACGGATATTGCGGTATTGGTTGTTGCTGCTGATGACGGTATTATGCCGCAGACTATTGAGGCCATTAACCATGCAAAAGCTGCAAAAGTACAGATAATTGTTGCTATTAACAAGATGGATAAGCCTGAGGCTAATCCCGACCGTATTTTACAGCAACTTACCGAGCATGAGCTTGTTCCTGAGGAGTGGGGCGGCGATATTATTTGCGTGCCGGTATCTGCAAAAACCCATATGGGTATTGACAATCTTCTTGAAAATATTTTGCTTGTTGCAGAAATGATGGAACTTAAGGCTAATCCTGACAGACGAGCTAAGGGTATTGTTATCGAAGCACGTCTTGATAAGGGTAGAGGTCCGGTGGCATCCCTTCTTGTACAAAACGGTACTCTCAAATCAGGCGATATCATAGTTGCGGGAACCTCAGTTGGTCGTGTGCGTGTTATGACCAATGAAAACGGTATAGAGGTTAACACAGCGGGACCGTCCGTTCCAGTTGAGATTACAGGTCTTGCCGAAACCCCAAATGCAGGCGATGTATTTGATGCAGTTTCTGACGAAAGACTTGCCCGTCAGCTTGTAGAGCAGAGAAAGCAGAAGCAAAAGGAAGAAATCTTCAACGCCAAGCAGAAGGTAACCCTTGATAATCTATTCCAAAATCTCTCTCAGGGCGACCTTAAGGAGCTTAATATTATCGTTAAGGCAGATGTTCAGGGTAGCGTTGAGGCTGTTCGTGAAAACCTCGTTAAGCTTTCTAATGATGAAGTCAGAGTAAACGTTATTCACGGTGGCGTAGGTGCTGTTAATGAGTCTGATGTTATGCTGGCTCAAACCTCAAATGCAATTATTGTAGGTTTTAATGTGCGTCCTGACGCTGTAGCTTTGGCTGCTGCTGAAAGAGACGGTGTAGATATGCGTATGTACCGCGTAATCTATGACTGTATCGAAGAAATTGAAGCTGCTATGAAGGGTATGTTGGCACCAAAATTCCGCGAAAATCAAATGGCTACTATTGAAGTTCGTACTGTTTACAAGATTTCAAATGTCGGCACAGTAGCAGGTTGTTATGTAACAAACGGTAAGGTAAGCCGTAACTGTCAGATTCGTCTTGTGCGTGACGGTATTGTTATATGCGAGGATAAGATTGATTCACTTCGTCGCTTCAAGGATGATGTTAAGGAAGTAGCACAAGGTTATGAGTGCGGTATAAGTCTTGAAAAGTTTGCAGACATTAAGGAAGGCGATATATTTGAAGCCTTTGTTATGGAGGAGTATAGAGACTGATGGCAGGATATAAAATAAACCGCATCACTCAAGATGTTAAAATAACCCTTTCTGAATTATTGCGCGAGGTTAAGGACCCAAGAGTTAGTAAGCTTTTAAGCATTGTTAAGGTAGATGTTTCAGGGGACCTCTCATATGCAACCGTTTATGTCAGCGCTATAGAGGGTTTTGAGACGACCGTAAACTCTGTAAAGGCTTTAAAGGGCGCTTCGGGTTATCTCCGCAGAGAATTAGGTATGCGACTGAGACTTAGAAAGGTTCCTGAGCTTCGCTTTGTGGCTGATGATTCTATTGAACAGAGCGCTAATATTTCTAAGATAATTGAGTCTTTTAAAGAGGAAGAATTAGATGAAAAAAAATAAAAATTCCGCTTGCCAGAGACTAAGTCTTCGGCAAACAGCGAGATATTTAAAGAAGCATGATAACTATGTAATACTAACCCACGCTTCACCCGACGGTGATACCTTGGGCTCGGCTTATGCGCTTTATTATGCTCTTAACGAAATAGGTAAGGTGGCGTCGGTTATTTGCCCCGATGTGATACCTAGTAAGTATGACTATTTTGCCAGAAAGACCGACCATGTGCCGAGAGAAAATGCAACTGTAGTAGCTGTTGATGTTGCTGATGCAAATCTGCTGGGCGCTTTAAGGGAAGAATTCGGTAATGTAGTTGACCTTTGTATCGACCACCACATTTCGAATACAGAGTATGCTAAATATTTGTATCTTGATGATAATGCGGCAGCGGCAGCAGAGTGTATTTATGACCTTATTGCATATATGCGAGTTAATATTAACGATATCACTGCAAAGGCAATATATACTGCGTTAGCTACTGATACGGGTTGTTTTAAGTATTCAAATGTAACAGAGAAAACCCATCGCATTGCAGCATCGCTTTACGAATTTAATATAGATGCTGCCGAAATTAACCGTCTAATGTTTGACACTAAATCAAAAAAGCTTTTAGAACTTGAAAAAATGGTGCTTGATACAGCGGAATTTCATTTTGATGACAGGTGTATGTTGCTTACCGTTACCGAAGAAATGCAGAAAAAGACCGGCTGTAGCGGTACGGAGCTTGAAGGTATAGCCATTATTTCACGCAGTGTTGAGGGTGTCAAGGCTGGTATCACAATAAAGCAAACGGGTGATGACGAATTTAAGATTTCACTTAGAACCTATCAGCCGCTTGATGCGAGCACCATATGTAAAAAGCTTGGTGGAGGAGGTCATAAGGCGGCAGCAGGCGCTAGTGTGAAGGGAAGTCTTGACGAGGTTAAGGTGAAAACTTTAGAGGCTGTAAGGCTAGCATTGGAGGAAGGTAATGTTGGGACTTCTGCTTCTTAATAAGCCCAAGGGTATAACTTCTTTTTCGGCTGTTTCCGCTGTAAAAAGATTAGCAAATGAAAAAAGGGTAGGGCATACGGGGACGCTTGACCCTATGGCAACAGGTGTTCTGCCAATACTTATAGGCAGGGCTACTACTTTGTCTAGCCTTATGCTTGATGCAGATAAAAAATATATTGCAACCGTAAGACTAGGTATTACTACCGATACCGACGATATTACAGGTAAAATTCTGACGCAAAATAAGGTGGATGTTACCGAGCAACAGTTAAATGATGCTTTAAGTTGTTTTGTGGGCAAAATAAGTCAAAAGCCGCCTATTTACAGTGCTATTAAAAAAGACGGTGTGCGTCTTTATAAGCTTGCGCGTGAGGGCAAATCCACGCAGATAGAAGCACGTGACATAGAAATATTCAGTATCAAGCTTTTAGACGGTATTAACAGTGAAAATGTGTTTAAAATAGAAACCCATGTTTCTAAAGGTACCTATATACGCTCTTTGGCACGCGATATTGGTGAGTGTTTAGGTTGCGGTGCTACTTTATTGGAACTAGAGAGGACATATGCTTCGGGATTTTCTATAAACGATTGCATAGACCTGAAAGATATTGACCTCCAAAATATTAATAGCTATATTTTAAGCGAAGAGAAGGCTGTAGAGCATCTGCCTGTAATAAATGTGACCGAAAAGCAGGCGGTACGTTTCTCAAACGGTGGTCAGTTAGGCTTTAACCGTTTAAGGATAGGTAAGGTATCGCACGGTCAGTTTTTTAGGGTGAAGCAGGGAGAATACTTTTTAGGGGTAGGCTTTGCTGATACCGAAAAACAGGAAATAGGTATAAAATGTATTGTTAATCAGTTCGTTGCGGACTAAGATTTGAGGTGAGGGTATGAAAAACGCGATAGCTTTAGGCACCTTTGACGGAGTTCATAAGGGTCATAGAGCGGTGCTTGATATGCCCGACACTTATAGAAAAATCGCAGTAACCTTTTCGGTGCCTCCAAAGGCGGTTTTAAAAGGTGAGAGTTCACTTATATTAACTCCTGAGGATAAGTGCAGAATTTTGAAAAATATCGGTATGGATGAAGTTTTGCTCTTAAACTTTGAGGATGTCAGAAATATGAAGCCCGAGGAATTTTTGATTTTTTTAAAGCAAAAATACAATCCACAGCTTATATCCTGCGGTTTTAATTACCGATTTGGTAAAAAAGGTGTGGGAGACAGTGATACAATAAAAAGCTTTTGCGAGGGGAACGGTATAGTTTTTAAATTAACTGAACCTGTCAAGAGTGAAAATAATTTAATTTCTTCCACTTATATCCGAGACCTTTTGAGGGAGGGGCTTGTCCCAGAGGCAAATGCACTTTTAAGTGAGCCATTTTCCTTTGAAGCAGAGGTTATAGAGGGAGATAAGCGTGGCAGAACCATAGGTTTTCCTACAGCAAATCAAAAATATCCCAAAAATCTGGTAAAGCTGCGTTTTGGCGTTTACAAAACCAAGATAGAGCTAGAAAATAAGGTTTATTTCGGTATTACCGATATTGGAATTAGACCGACTTATGAATTGGATTATACTATTAGTGAAACATATATTAAGAATTTCAGCGGCGACCTTTACGGTAAAACTGTTAGAGTAACACCGCTTGAATATTTACGTGAAGAAAAAAAGTTTTCTTCATTAAAAGAGCTTGAAGAACAAATTAAAAAAGATATTGATTGGGTAGGAGATTAAGAAATGGCAACAAAAAAGAAAGGAAGTTCAAAGCGCGGTACAGCACAAACTAAAAATACTAATACTGCAGGCAGACGTCAGCTGATGTCGGTTATATGGTTTACAGTAGCGGTATTTCTGCTTTCTGTAGTATTTATAGAGGGCGAAAATGTTTGGGCATGGCTACATAATTTTATTTTTGGAATTTTTGGCATAACTGCATATTTTTATCCCTTTTTGTTAGGCTTTGTTGCGGTTATGTTTGCGCTTGACAGAATAAATGGCTCAATAACCGCTAAAATAATAGAGTCAAGCCTACTTGTTGTATTTATCGGCTCTGCGGTTGATATTTTTTCTGAACACGAACCAACTCTCGGTTTTTGGCAGCATTTAACAAATGCTTATGTAAACGGAGCAGCCCTTAAAAGCGGTGGTTTTATAGGTGCTTTAATAGGACATCCGATTTATTTAGGTTTTGGAAAAACCGGTGCTGCAATAACGGTAATTCTTTTGATTTTCGTTTTCTTTATGATTATAACAGGCACCACGCTTATGTCTTTATTTAATGCAATAAGAAAACCTGTTAAAAAAATCTCTGAGCAAGCTGAAAGCGCTTATCAGGAAAGACTTGAGCGTGAAGAAAGCAGACAAACAGGCGGTAAACGGCTGAAGGTTATTAAGGGCTTCGACGTTGATATCCCTGTTGATGATGAGGATGATGAAAGGTCTAAAAATCGACCTTCTGATGAGCTTAACGAACAGCAACGCAGAGTTGTAAACGCTTACCACGGTCAAAACGTTGAGAATGAGAGCGTGCCTGACGGTGTTGAGGATAAAAATAAAATTAAAAAGGCTTTAAGGGCAACCGCCGAGGAAAGCAAAGAAATTTCACCTGAGGAAATAGATTTCAAACAGGAAACTAAGAAATTTACCGAAAACCTTGAGGAAATGGATACTGCGACGGATGACGGTTATAATTTTCCGCCATTATCATTGCTGAAGGCTTCGGATGTGGCAAATCCTGCGGCAACTGTGGGCGCAGAGGTTACAGCAGAGCGTCTTGTTGAAACCCTTAGAAGCTTTGGCGTTGAAACCAGAATTGTTGATATCAGTCGCGGACCTACCGTTACGAGATATGAGCTTCAGCCCTGTGCAGGTGTTAAAATCAGTAAAATAACAAACCTTGCTGACGATATAGCTCTTAATCTTGCAACAGCGGGTGTAAGAATTGAAGCACCTATACCAAATAAAGCGGCAGTAGGTATCGAGGTGCCTAATAAGCAGAGTGATGTTGTGGGTGTTAGGGGCATATTTGAGTCCCCTGCATTTACAGGTGCTAAAAGCAAGCTTACCATTGCTTTAGGTAGAGATATCGGCGGTAACGCTATTGTTGCTGATATCGGCAAAATGCCACACGGACTAATTGCAGGTGCTACGGGTTCGGGCAAATCGGTATGTATAAACACTATTATTATGAGTATTCTTTATAAAGCAACACCCGAAGAGGTAAAACTTTTAATGATTGACCCCAAGGTTGTTGAGCTTGGTGTGTATAACGGTATTCCACATTTGTTAGTGCCTGTTGTTACCGACCCTAGAAAAGCTTCGGGTGCTCTGGGTTGGGCAGTAACCGAAATGGAAAGCCGTTATAAAATGTTTGCCGACCGCGGTGTGCGAGACATTGCAGGCTACAATAAATTTGTTGAAACATTAGAGGATAACGAGGAAAACGAGGTTGAAAAAATGCCTCATATTGTTATCATAATTGATGAGCTTGCGGACCTTATGATGACTGCACCCAATGAGGTTGAGGATTCTATAAACCGTATAGCAGCAAAGGCAAGAGCTGCAGGTATGCACCTTATAATTGCTACACAGCGTCCTTCGGTTGATGTTGTAACCGGTGTTATTAAGGCTAATATACCAACACGTATTGCCTTTGCGGTTTCAAGTCAGATAGACAGCAGAACAATTCTTGATACGGCAGGTGCTGAAAAGCTTTTAGGTCGAGGTGATATGCTCTTTAGCCCTATAGGCTCGACTAAGCCAAACCGTGTTCAAGGCTGTTATGTGAGCGATGAAGAGGTTGAAGCTGTTGTTGACTTTATCAAAAACGGCAGAACTGCCGATTATGATGATAATGTTATGGTTGAGATTGAACGTCAGGCAGCTGTAGAAAAGAAACAGAAAACAGGTCTTTCTGAGGATGGACCCGATGAAGACCCGATGTTAAGCGAGGCTATCAAGGTGGTAGTTGAAAACGGTATGGCCTCCACATCGCTTTTACAACGAAAATTAAAATTAGGATATGCCAGAGCGGCAAGAATTGTTGATATGATGCAGGAACGTGGCGTGGTAGGTCCTTATGAGGGCTCAAAGCCGCGTAAAGTACTCATAACACCTGAACAGTTAATGGAACGAGAAGCCGCCGGAGAGGAATAATGACCAATAAAAAGTCCCGTAATAGAGTGATAGATGCGCTGTTTGCTACCTTTGTTTGTATTGTTGTTTTTTCGATAACTGCGTTTGTAAGCAATATCGATTTGGATGATGTATTCAATAATAACAGTTTCGATACTGAAAGTGATTTTGTTCGCGTAATCGATGTAGGACAGGGTGACAGTATTCTGATATACAGCAACGGTTATTCTGCACTTATAGATACGGGACTTGTCGATTTTTCGGCAGATATTTGCACTGCACTAGAAACCTGTGGTATAACTGAGCTAGATGTTCTGTTAATTACCCATACCCATAACGACCACATAGGTGGTGCTATGAATATAATTGATGTGTACGGCACGAAAAACCTTATTTTACCTGTAATTACTGATAAAAGCGAGGGCAAATCCTTTGCCAATATTTGTAAACAAAAGGTAGAGGAAACGGGCGGAAAGGTATTTAGTGCAGTAGCTGGTATGAATTTTGAAATAGGTGAGTTTGAGGTTACGGTTTTATCGGCAGACAGCGAATTTAAAAATGAAAATGACAATTCGCTTGTTACAGCGGCTAAACTTGATGATTTTAAGTTTCTCTTTATGGGTGATGTTGAGGCTAATGCTGAAAACGCTCTGCTAAATAAAGGGCTTGACCTAAAGGCTGATGTTTTAAAGGTTGCACATCATGGAAGTGGCACTTCAAGCAGGTATGAATTTGTAAAGGCAGTAAGACCGCGATTTGCTGCCATTTCGGTAGGTAAGGATAATGAATACGCGCATCCGCATAGTGAGGTGTTGTCCTTGTTGGAACGTTTAAATATAGGGGTTTACCGCACGGATATCGACGGAGATATAACCTTCTGTGCCGAAAACGGTAAGCTCAAAGCTTACACTGAAAATTAAAGGGGTGCTATATGGCTAAAAAGCTTTGTATTTACGGTATACTGTCGGCAGTTTGTATGGTATTAGGTTATATAGAGCATATCGTGACTTTTGATTTCATAGCACCTGGCGTAAAGTTAGGGCTTGCCAACAGCGTGGTATTGCTTTTGGTAGCTTTTGGTGATGTAAAGGGTGCGTTTTCTGTAAATTTTGTGAGAATTATTATGTCGGCATTGCTTTTTTCTTCGCCATTTACGCTATTTTATTCACTGCCCGCGGGCATGATTTCAGTGGGCGTTATGGGGCTTGCTAAAAGAGTAAAAAGCCTTAGTATAATAGGATTTAGTATAGCGGGTGCTACGGTACATAATTTAACACAGCTTGTTGTTTCTATGGCTTTTTTAGGCAGAGGAGTTCTGTATTATTCGCCAATTTTGCTGTTTTCGGCTGTGCTAAGCGGAATTCTTACGGGTGTGGCAGCTAAGCTGGCTTTCAAGGTTATAGGTTCAAACTTGCTTTAAGAAAAATCAGATTTCAAAGGAATGATACTCGATGTGTGGGTTTGTAGGTTTTACAAATTTCATTAAGGATGACGGAACGGTTCTTAATAATATGATGGACCGCATCATACACAGGGGACCCGACTCTGCCGGCAAATTTATCGACGGTGATATTGCTTTGGGCTTCAGACGGTTAAGCATTATTGACCTCGAAGATGGAAACCAACCAATGTTTAATGAGGATGGTTCTTTGGTACTTACCTTTAACGGTGAGATATATAATTATAAGGAATTACGAGCCGAGCTAATAGAAAAAGGACATAAATTTTCAAATAATTCTGACAGTGAGGTTTTACTTCATGGTTTCGAAGAATGGGGCGAGGAGATGGTTAATCGTCTTCGCGGTATGTTTGCGTTTGTGATTTTTAACCGAGTGGATAAATCAATATTCGCTGCGCGTGATATGTTTGGTATTAAACCGTTTTATTATACTTTTATGTCGGAAAGCTTTATTTTCGGTTCTGAAATTAAGGCGTTTTTAGAACATCCTGATTTTAAAAAAGCTCTAAATGAAGAGGCTCTTGGGCACTATCTTTCGTTCCAGTATTCACCGACAGAGGAGACCTTTTTTAAAAATGTTTATAAGCTACCGCCCGCGCACTATTTCACTTATAAAGACCGAGAGTTAAAAAAGGTACGCTATTGGAAGCCCGATTTCAGTGCTACTGAGGGGGTTTTGGAATATTTTGCTGACCTTACCGATAATGCAGTTCGCGAATCGGTAGAGGCTCATAAAATAGCCGATGTTGAGGTTGGCTCTTTCCTTTCATCAGGTATAGATTCTAGCTATATCGCAGAGGCAGCGAAGGTGGATAAAACCTTTACAGTGGGCTTTGAAAGCCCCGACGGTGACCGATATAACGAGATTGCCTTTGCAAAGGATTTTGCTAAAACTATAAATGTGGAAAACTTTTCTAAGGTTATAACAGCGGAGGAATATTGGGACACTTTGGGTAAAATTCAGTATCATATGGACGAGCCCTTGGCCGACCCAGCTGCTATAGCATTATATTTTGTAAGCCAACTTGCAAGCGAGCACGTAAAGGTTGTTATGTCGGGCGAGGGAGCGGATGAACTGTTTGGCGGCTACCGTATCTATATGGAGCCTTTAACCTTAACCTTATATGATAAGCTACCCTTTAAACTAAGGCGTGTGGTATCTAAGCTTTGTGAGTACCTTCCCCAAAAACACGGTATCAACTACCTTGTGCGCCGAGGTAAAACAATAGAGGAACGCTTTATAGGTAACGCCAGTATCTTTTCTCTTAAAGAGCGTAACAGCATATTAAAAAGCATTGCGGCAAAAAATGCGGTCAGTCCACAAATTCTTTGCAACAGATTTTACAGCGAAGCGAATAATCTGGATGATGTTACTAAAATGCAGTATCTTGATATAAATATGTGGCTTATGGGAGATATACTGCTTAAAGCGGATAAAACAAGCATGGCAAATTCTTTAGAACTGAGAGTTCCTTTTCTTGATAAAAATGTTATGCAACTTGCCGGTATCATACCGCTAGGCTGTCGTGTTAATACCGCTACTACTAAATTGGCACTCAGAAAAGCGGCTGAAAAAACCTTGCCCAAAAGAACAGCCACTAAGGATAAATTGGGCTTTCCTGTGCCTATAAGGGTGTGGCTTAAAGAGGATGAATATTACGGTAAAGTTAAAACTGCATTTTTGTCTGAGGCTGCAGAGCGATATTTTGATACCCAAAAGCTAATAAAACTTCTCGATTTGCATAAAACAGGAGTGGTAGATGCGAGCCGCAAAATTTGGACGGTTTATACCTTCCTTGTATGGCATGAGCAATTTTTTGGAAAAGAAAGTTAATACTTAAACAAAAATAAAACCTCACATTCAGGGTAAAATAACCTTGAAAGTGAGGTTTTTAAAATGCAAAAAGGTTCAATGTCCTTTGTAAAGGGCTTGGGTGCAGGTATGGTTGCGGGTGCTGCCGCTGTTGTGGTTGGCAAAGTAATGCTTGAGGACCATAAGAATATAAGCAAGGGTTCGGCAAAGCTTGTAAAGGCTGTTGGTGAGTTTGTGGACGGCGTGCAGACTATGTTCCACTAAAACTAGCCTTGATTCTTAAAATGGGTAACCATATTAAAAACCGTGACAGTTTGTCTGTCACGGTTTCAGTGTTTCTAGTGAAATAACGGTTAAAATATTGTTTTTAACCGAAAATTTAATATTAAAGCCACTGTATTCAAAACTATAGACTCGGTCACCGTCGGCTTTGTAGGCGGGACGAGGGTCGCTTTCAAGAATTTTTATAAGCGCGTTTAGCTGTGCTACGGATAATTGGCGTTTTAGCTTATCTGAAAAATCAATCGACAGGGAGTTCTCAAACACACCGTCCGAAAAACCGCCTAGGGCTTCGGGGTGAGAGTCGGTATAGGCGATGTATGGCTTTATGTCATAAATCGGGGTACCGTTCATCAAATCAGCACCCGAAATGTGCAACACAGTGCCAAGCTTTGTGTCTTGAACGATTTTTTCTAGCTTCACAGAGGATAGACCTATAGGATTTGGTCTGAAGGGCGAACGTGTGGCAAACACACCCATTCGTTTATTACCACCAAGCCTTGGTGGACGCACAGTAGGTGACCAATCTTTATTAGAAACCTCAGAAAACTCCCATAAAAGCCATAAGTGTGAATAACCCTCAAGACCGCGAAAGGCCTCAGGCTTGCGGTATTCGGGCTCAAAAATAATTCTTCCGCGAAGTTCGGGTATCAAGCCGCTTTGCCTTGGTATCCCAAACTTTGTGGGGAAATCGGTTTCTATTTTTGCAATTACCTTTAAATTATTATTGTTCATCGGCTTTTTTATTAGCTGTAAATTGCTTTCTGTAATCTATCTTGGGGTCGTATGATTTTAAAAATTCGTCCCATTGCTCATTAGATAAAAACTTGTTTTCGCTCAATTCAACATTGTACATAGCAAATAGGTTTTCACTGACCTTTTTATACTGCCTTTTTAGCTTTAAATCAGATCTTACAGCAATTACTACGCGCCAAATTGCTGCTATTATAAGGATAGTTAAGGGTATTAAATGACGCCAATAAAATTTAGAGCTAAGACCTACAACACCACCTGAGTTGGTTAGATTGTGCATAAAATATAACATTGAATATATCGCAGGGGGAACTATAATTAATCCACCTGCTATGTAAAGGCGAACCCGACCAAGTATATATCCTAATATAAGAAGTATACTGCAAATACTCGCATTAAGTATAAGTTCTTTGTTTCCGCTTAAAATATGGTCCTCCATTTTTTTGGCATCAAGCCCCTGATATTCCCAATATTCAACCTCGGTATAGTCTTTACCGTCGATAGTAGCAACCGTACCGCTGTAAAGACTGCTTATTTTAAGTGCGGCTCCGGTTATACAAAGCAGATTTATGCAAATAGTATATACGAGGGCAACTATTAATAATAAGCTTAAAGCTTTGTAAAGCGCCCCGTCAGTTTTAGCATATTTTATACCGTGTTTTTCTTCTATTTGTTTTACGCGTTCTAAAACGCCATCATACATCTTCATTTTTAAACTCCTAAAAACATTAGTATCTTTAATTATTATATAACTAAAACCTTGTCTTGACAAGAGTTTTTAAAGATATATAATGATAATGGTGATGAAAATGGAAATTAATATAGTAATGGTTGAACCCGAAATACCGCAAAACACTGGCAATGTTGCGCGCACCTGCGCGGCAACAGGGGCCAGATTGCACCTTGTGGGACCTATGGGGTTTACGATTGATGATAAAAAACTAAAGCGAGCAGGACTTGATTATTGGGAATATCTTGATATAACCTATTATAAGAATTTAGATGAGTTTTTCCAAAAAAACAAAGGCGAATTCTTTTTTTATACCACCAAGGCGCGCCATGTTCATTCTGATGTTAAATATCCTGACAAATGCTATCTGCTGTTCGGAAAGGAAACTAAGGGTCTACCTGAGGAATTGTTGCTTAAAAATTCTGATAAATGTGTTAGAATTCCAATGCAGTATGATATAAGAAGCCTTAACCTTTCAAACTCGGTTGCAATAGCTGTTTATGAGGTGCTGCGCCAGTGGGATTATCCCGAACTTCAGAATTTTGGACAGTTGCATAATTATCGATGGGAAGATAGCTAATAATTTTTACATTAAATATTAAATTTTATGTTGAAAAACTGCAAAAATGTGGTAAAATAAATAATGGTAAAAAATTAACAATGTATCTATTTTTGAAAGGAAGTATTCTAATGAACGCTCTTAACAAAAAGACAGTTGATGACATTAATGTAAAAGGCCAGAAGGTGCTTGTTCGTTGCGACTTCAACGTGCCTCTTAAAAACGGTGTTATCACTGATGAAAACCGTATTAATGCAGCTCTCCCTACCATAAAGAAGTTAATTGCTGACGGCGGAAAGGTTATCCTTTGCTCACATCTTGGCAAACCGAAGGGCGAGCCTAAGCCTGAGCTTTCTTTAGCACCTGTAGCTAAAGCTCTTTCAGAGAAGCTACAAAAAGAGGTCGTTTTTGCCGCAGATGATAATGTTGTTGGTGAAAATGCAAAGGCAGCAGTTGCTGCTATGAACGACGGTGATGTTGTTCTTTTAGAAAACACACGTTACCGCGCAGAAGAAACCAAGAACGGTGAGGGTTTCTCTGCAGAGCTCGGTTCTTTAGCTGATATATTCGTAAACGATGCTTTCGGTACTGCACACAGAGCACACTGCTCTACTGTTGGCGTGGTATCATATGTTAAAGAGGCTGTTGTCGGTTATCTTATCGGTAAAGAGCTTAAGTATTTAGGAAACGCTGTTGAAGAGCCTGAAAGACCATTTGTTTGTATCTTGGGTGGCGCTAAGGTTGACAGCAAGCTCCCTGTTATTGAAAATCTTCTTACCAAGGCTGATACACTTATCATCGGCGGCGGTATGGCTTATACCTTCTTGGCTGCAAAGGGCTTTGGTGTTGGAACTTCTCTTATTGACGAGACAAAAATTGAATATTGTCGCGAAATGATGGCTAAGGCCGAAGAGAAGGGTGTTAAGATTCTTCTTCCTATCGATTGCACAGTTACTAAGGATTTTCCAGATCCTATTGACGCTGCTATTGATGTTACAGTCGTTGATGCTGATAAAATTCCTGCGGATTATATGAGCCTTGATATTGGCACAAAGACCGCCGAGCTTTATGCTAATGAGGTTAAGTCTGCTAAGACGGTTGTTTGGAACGGACCTATGGGTGTGTTTGAAAACCCAATTCTTGCAAAGGGTACAATGGCAGTAGCTAAGAGTCTTGCTGAAACCGAGGCTATCACAGTTATCGGTGGCGGTGACTCTGCAGCAGCTGTAAATATTATGGGCTTTGGTGATAAGATGACACATATTTCAACTGGTGGCGGCGCTTCCCTTGAATTCCTTGAGGGTAAAGAGCTTCCAGGTATTGCCGCTCTTAATGATAAGTAATTAATAAAATAATTTTGCAGGGAACGTCTTTTTGGCGCTCCCTACATTTGCGAATAGGAGAAATAAAGATGAATAAGCAAAAAAGAAATGCAGTTATAGCAGGTAACTGGAAAATGAATAATACCCCTGCAGAGACCACCGCTTTAATAAATCAAATGAAGCCTTTGGTTGCAGATGCAGATTGCAAGGTTGTGCTTTGCGTTCCTTTTATTGATATCCCTTCCGCTATAGCAGCTGCCGAGGGCAGTAATATTGAAATCGGTGCTGAGAATGTTCATTTTAAGGCATCGGGTGCATATACGGGTGAAATTTCTGCTGATATGTTAGTAGCTTCGGGTGTTAAGTATGTTGTTATCGGTCATAGCGAGAGAAGACAGTATTTCGGCGAAACCGACCAGACTGTAAATCTTCGTACACTTGCTGCTGTTAATGCGGGTCTTACTGCAATTGTTTGCGTTGGTGAAACCTTAGAACAGAGAGAGCTTGGTTATACCGAGACCTTGCTTAAATTCCAAACTAAGATGGCTCTCACAAATGTTACAAAAGAGCAGTTAAAGAATATCATTATTGCATACGAGCCTGTTTGGGCTATAGGTACAGGCGTTACTGCTACTGCAGAGCAGGCTGATGAGGGTAACGGATATGTTCGTGCCGCTATTGCTGAGGTTTACGGAGAAGATGTGGCTGAGACTGTTACTATTCAGTATGGTGGCTCTATGAATGCTAAGAATGCTGACGAATTGGTTGCTAAATACCACGTAGACGGCGGTCTTATCGGTGGTGCTTCCTTAAAGGCAGAGGATTTCTCTGTAATCGTAAAGGCTGCATCTAAGTAATTCATAATTCATAATGCGTAATGCGTAATTATAGTGTTCCGCTTTTGCGGAACACAATTTTTAGGAGATAAAAAATGAAAAAACCTATAGTTTTAACTATTATGGATGGTTTTGGCTTTAACGACGAAAAAAAGGTTAACGCTATTGAAGCCGCCGCAACTCCCAGACTTGATAAAATATTTAAAAGTTGCCCCACAACCCAAATTGGTGCTTCGGGTATGGACGTTGGTCTTCCCGACGGTCAGATGGGTAACAGCGAGGTAGGTCACACAAACATCGGTGCGGGCCGCGTGGTTTATCAGGAACTGACCCGAATTACAAAGTCGATATCCGACGGCGATTTCTTTAACAATATTGCATTTTTGAATGCAGTAGAAAATTGCAAGAAGAATGACAGCGCTCTTCATCTTATGGGACTACTGTCTGACGGTGGCGTTCACAGTCATAATGAGCATCTATATGCTTTAGTTGAGTTGGCTCATCGCAATGGTCTTAAAAAGGTTTATATTCACGCATTGCTTGACGGTCGTGATGTTCCTCCGACAAGCGCTGCAGATTTTATTGACCAGTTGAATTTAAAACTCGAAGAAATCGGATGCGGAAAACTCGCTACTGTAATGGGCAGATTTTACGGTATGGATAGGGACAACCGTTGGGAGCGTGTAGGCAAGGCTTATGCCGCTCTTGTATACGGTGAGGGTGTTCAGGCAACAGATGCTGCTGCAGCTGTTCGTGAATCCTATACTAAGAAGGACGGAGAAGGTAAGTTTATCACCGATGAATTTGTTCTTCCTACAGTTATTGCCGATACCGAGCGTATTAAGACAGGCGATAGCGTTATTTTCTTTAATTTCCGTCCTGACAGAGCAAGAGAAATCACGCGCACCTTTGTTGATGATGATTTTGCCGGTTTCACACGTGTAGGAGGAAGGCAGAAGGTTTACTATGTATGCTTTACACAGTATGATGCTTCAATGCCAAATGTTGAGGTTGCTTTCAAGCCACAGACTTTAGAAAACACGCTTGGTGAGTATCTTGCAAAGAATAATATGACACAGCTAAGAATTGCCGAGACCGAAAAATATGCCCACGTAACCTTCTTCTTTAATGGTGGTCGCGAGGTTATGTTTGATGGCGAGGACAGAATTCTTGTTAATTCGCCTAAGGTTGCAACCTACGATTTACAGCCTGAAATGAGTGCAAACGAGGTTTGCGATAAGGTTTGTGAGGCTATTGAAACAGGTAAATATGATGTTGTTATTCTTAATTTTGCCAACTGTGATATGGTTGGTCACACAGGATTTTTCGATGCCGCTGTTAAGGCGGTTGAGACGGTTGATACCTGTGTTGGCAGGGTAGAGGACAGCGTTCTTAAAATGGGCGGTGTTATGCTTCTTACTGCCGACCACGGTAATGCTGACCGTATGGTTGATACCGACGGTTCACCCTTTACCGCACACACAACAAATCCTGTTCCATTCTCGGTTATCGGTAAGGATTGTAGTTTGCGCGACGGCGGTAAGCTTTGTGATATTTCTCCAACAATCATTAAGCTTCTAGGATTACCACAGCCTGCGGAAATGAGCGGAGAATCAATAATACTTTAAAATCACAAACTGCTTTGGTAGGTTTTAATAGACTTGCCAAAGCAGTTTTAGTTTATTTTTAGGCTTGACTTATGAACGGATGTTCTGTATAATGAGCTTGAAAATGGCTTTTAAAAAGGGGTGAGGAAATGGAATCAAAATTTTATGAGGGAATAAAAAAGTGTTGCTTTACAGGATACAGACCTGCAAAATTCCCGTTTAGCCTTAACCGCGAGGACCCCGATTATAAAAAGTTTGAAAATGCGTTGGTAGAGGAAATGCTGAGCCTAGTGGGTAGTGGCTGCCGCGTGTTTTATAGTGGTATGGCAATGGGCTTTGATATCATAGCGGCAGAATTAGTGTTGATGCTTAAAAGGGCATACGGTTATTCGGATATCAAGCTTATTTGTGTGCTTCCGTTTCCCGAACAGTCCGATAGTTTTACATCATTTTGGCGAAAACGCTTTAATGATATTTTAGATTTGTGTGATGAAAAAATAATTTTGGCAAAAGAATATTCTTTAGGCTGTTACCAAAAACGAAATGTTTATATGGTAGATAATTCAGATGCTGTGCTTACCTGGTATGATGGTAAGGCGGGCGGCACACATAATACCATTGAGTACGCTGCAAAAACTCAGAAATACATAATTAATACCTGCAATAAGTCAAGCGGTAGCTTTGCAGTTCAAACAATATTTGAAATACTTTAATTCCCAAACCAAAAAATGTTTGGGAATTATTTTTTTGGTATTGACAAAAATAATACTTCGTGATACGATGTATTATGTAAAGGGAGGTATAATATGGATATACAGTTAAAGCGCGGTATTTTGGATGTGTGTGTGTTGGCAGCTATAAAGGATGAAGCTTCTTACGGGTATCAGATAATAAAGGATTTGAAGCCTTATGTATTGCTTTCCGAATCAACTCTTTATACAATTCTTAAAAGGTTAGAGACTTCCGATATGCTAACGGTTAAAACAGCCGAGTTTAACGGAAGACTTCGTAAATATTACCGTATAACAGAATTAGGGTTAAAGCGTATAGAGGATTTTAAAAAAGAATGGGCAGAAATTATGCATATATATAAATTTGTGACCAAGGAGGCGCAAAGGGATGAATAAAAAAGAATTTATAGCTGAGCTGCGTAATAGTTTATCTGTATTACCTGAAGAGGATAGAGAGGAAAGGATAGCCTTTTACAGTGAGATAATTGATGATAAAAGTGATGAAGGTCTTGCTGAAGAGGAAGCGGTAAGGGAAATTGGTTCTGTAGAGGATGTCGCGGCTCAGATTATTGCTGATATTCCACTTTCAAAACTTGTAAAGGAAAGAATTAAACCGAGACGTTCGTTATACGCTTGGGAAATCCTACTTATAATTTTAGGAATCCCTGTATGGTTTCCGCTGCTTTCGGCTTTTGGTGCTGTAATTTTAGCTTTATATGTGTCGATATGGTCGGTGATAATATCATTATGGGCAATTTTTATGGCAGTAATAGGCTGCGCTATCGGTGGCATAACGGCAAGCATAGTGTTAGCTTGTTACGGTAATATATTAACAGGAATTGTTATGCTTTGTGCGGGCATTTTTTGTGCAGGATTTTCGATTTTTTCATTTTTTGCATGTAAGGCGGCTACAAAAGGTATTTTCATTTTAACCAAGAAAATTGTTTTAGTCACTAAAAATCTCTTTTTAAAGAAAGGGGGAATATAAATGAATAGGGCAACAAAAAATTGGATTATTATTGCCTCCTCACTTATGTTTTTGGGAATTGTTATGTTCGGGTGTGTTATGAGCATATATGAGTGGGATTTTGTCAAGCTTAATACCCAAAAATTCGCAAATAATACTTATGAGCTTAAGGATAAGTTTAGCGATATATCGATTAATACAGATACAGCAGATATTATATTTTTGCCATCGGAAAATGAAGCGACTAGGGTGGTTTGCTATGAGAATAAAAAATCAGAGCATTTAGTTGCTGTTAAATCTGAAACACTTGAAATAAATTTAGAAGACAACAGAAAATGGTATGATTATATTGGGATAAACTTCGAAAATCCAAAAATAACGGTATATATTCCACAGGGTGAATACGGTGGACTTTTTGTAAAATCAAGCACCAGCGATGTAAAAATACCCGAAAATTTTAAGTTTTCTGATATCAATATTTCGGGTAGCACAGGTGATGTCTATTGTATGGCATCGTCTTATAACACTGTTAATATCAAATTGAGCACAGGTGATATTAATCTACAAGATATTAAAGTTGGGGAGGCAATTCTTTCGGTTTCAACAGGGGATATAAATTTAAAGTCTGTAAGCTGTGACAGAAAGCTAGAGGCTAATGTTAGCACAGGTAAAACAAAGCTTACTGATATAGTATGCGGTAAGGTTGTATCTAAGGGCATTACAGGAGATATATCACTTTATAATGTTATAGCTAAAGAAAGCTTTTCTATTACAAGAGAGACAGGCGATGTTAAATTTGAAAATAGTGACGCGGCAGAAATATTCGCCGAAACAAGCATAGGGAATGTTAAAGGCAACCTGCTTTCAAGCAAAGTATTTATTACTGAAACCTCAACGGGAGATATAAAGGTTCCAAAAACCGTAAGCGGTGGTAAATGTGAGATAATTACAGACACGGGAGATATAAAAATAACAATAAATTAAGATGATATTATTGATTTTCTTCGACTAATTCAATGTTGAAATTGTATCTTATGTGTATTATAATAATCAGTATAATACCTCATTTTAGGGTCATATAAATAAAAGGAAGGCGAATATAATTTGAGAATGGTTTTGTTGACAGCATTGGGCGTGGGCGGTGCCACAATAATCGGTGCAATTATAGGATTTATATTTAAAAAGCTATCACACAAATTTTCAGATATTGTTTTATCCTTTGCGGCGGGCATTATGCTTGCAGCAGCGGTTTTAGGTTTAATTATACCCTCAATCGAATATGGTGGTAAAAACGGACTTTTAATAACAGTATCAGGCATATTTGTAGGAGCTATATGCCTTAATCTTATAGATAAGCTGGTACCCCACCTTCACAGGCTGATTGAGGGCGATAGCGAGACACATAATGATACCAAATTAAACAAGGTTTTGCTTTTTGTTATTGCTATTGCAATTCATAATCTGCCTGAGGGTATTGCGGCAGGAGTTGGTTTTGGCACCGGAAATAATGCACAAGCGTTTATGATTGCGGGCGGCATTGCACTTCAAAATGTGCCGGAGGGTATGGTAATTATAGCGCCTATGCTAGCATCAGGTGTTTCACCTAAAAAAACCTTTATTTGCGCACTGATAACCGGATTAATAGAGGTTTTTGGAACCTTTATCGGTTATTTTTCTGTTGCTACCGCTAATGTAATACTGCCATTTGCGTTTGCCTTTGCTGGCGGCACAATGATTTATGTTATAAGTGATGAAATGATACCCGAAACCCACGCTCACGGTAGTGAACGCGGAGCCACACACGCTTTATTAGCGGGATTTTGCGTTATGCTTATAATGGATACTCTGTTAGGGTGACAATATTTGTTAAGTAAAAATTCACATATTTGAAATATCGTTGCAATAAAATAATTTTACTATGCTTATATAAATGATAAAGGGGCACTCTAAATGGATGAATTTGAAAATAAAAACACAAGTGAGCTTGACGGTTTTGATGAAGTAGCTGTATCAGGCGAAAACAGGTATACAGTAACACCAAACTCGTCCCCTGTAAAAGCTAAGAAGCCAAGGAAGTCGAAAAAAAGAAAGAGCTATTCCTTCGGAATATTAATTTTAGCTTCAATTTTGGCGGCGGTTATAGGTGGAATAAGTTCAGTATATGTTGCAGGAATAGTTTACTCGGTTAATAAAGATGCTTATACAGTAAAAGAATCAAACGAAAATTCAGGCGCTGTAAATAATGTTAATATTAATATAGATAAAACAGCTGAATCGGTTGTAGAGGCTGTTGCTGAAAAGGTAACACCAAGTGTTGTGGGCATTAGAACCACTACCTCTGTTATGAATTTCTTTGGCGGGGTAAGTGAGGCTTCGGGTGAGGGAAGCGGTGTAATTTATTCTAAGGACGGTTATATTATTACCAACTATCATGTTATAGCTGATGCTATAACAAATGGAACAGCTTCAAAAATTGAAGTCTTTCTCGATTCTTCCGATGCGGATGCTTATAATGCGAGCGTCGTTGGATATAATATTTCAGCTGATATCGCTGTTATAAAGATTGATGCCAAAAGCCTTGTTGCTGTGGAATTTGCAAATTCCAAGGATTTAAAGGTTGGTCAGTATGTAATAACCGTAGGAAATCCGGGCGGTCTTGAATTTATGGACAGTGTGACTTACGGTGTAATAAGTGGTCTTAACCGTGTTGTTTCGGTAGATTCGGAGATTGAGCTAATTCAAACCGATGCGGCTATAAATCCTGGCAACTCGGGCGGCGCTCTTGTTAATACGAAGGGGCAGCTTGTTGGTATAAACAGTGCGAAGATAGTCTCAGAGGAATTTGAGGGTATGGGTTTTGCAATTCCTGCAAACACTGTAGCAGAGCTTTGCAAAAAGATTATTGAAAAAGAAAATTCACCTGAGCCATATATTGGTATTTCTATCAGTGAAAGATACACTGCTGATGTTTTAAAAGAGTTAGGCTTCCCTGTGGGCGCTGTAGTATTAAGCGTTGCAGACGGTAGCCCCGCAGAAGTATCGGGCATAGAGAAGGGTGATATTGTTACCGAATATGGCGGTAAAGAGATTACCGAATATGCAGTGCTTGAAACACTTATGGAAAAGAGCGTTCCAAATCAGTCGGTAAATGTTAAAATATACCGTCGGGGCAGATATTATACAACAACTATCAAAGTTGGCGCTAATAATCAGGTTGATTAAAATTAAAAATGACTTGTGCAATGTAAATTATTGCACAAGTCTTTTTTATAGCTACTAAGCAAGACCGAAGCTTACGCTTAATGCTTTATCAACCATATTCATAGAATTGCAGTCAAGACTGCCCATACGCTCCTTTAGGCGTTGTTTATCTATGGTTCTCACCTGTTCTAATAGTACTATGGAATCTTTAGCTAATCCGCAATCATTAGCGTCAACAGAAATATGTGTTGGAAGCTTTGTTTTGTCCTTTTGGCTTGTAATTGCTGCGGCAATTACAGTTGGGCTGTAACGGTTACCAACATCATTCTGAATTATAAGCACAGGTCTTACTCCGCCCTGTTCTGAGCCTACCACAGGGCTGAGATCCGCATAATATATTTCTCCGCGTTTTATATTCATTGCTTTTCACACTCTCGTCTACTGTATTACACTCATAGTTTTACCTATAAGAAGCAAAAATAATCAATTCATTTTAAATTTTACCATTAGGAAAAATTATTTTATGATTATTATTTCCCTCTTTGACATACTATGATTTTTTCGACAAAATGTGAAAATATGAAGTTATATTAATTCAATAATTGCGGCGAGATTTCCTCTTTTTCCACCAGTTGCTCTATGTGAATGCAAGTCCTTTGCATTACAGCAAGTGCAAATATCCGAAGCATCAATATTTTCGGCAAGTATACCTGAGTGAATGAGGATTTGGCGGTTAGCTTCTACAAGGTCAAGCATATATCTTCCGTTTTCTTTTGGGGTTATAATGCGGTCTAACTCTAAAAAATCTATTTTTTTAAATTCACACAAAACAGGGTTATCTACCTCATAACAGCAATGCTTTATGCACGGACCGATGCCTGCTATTATATCATTGGGGTTGCAACCAAAGTCCGCAATCATTTTATCTACAGTTACCTTGCCTATAAGCTTTACGGTACCGCGCCATCCCGCGTGAGAGGTTGCAATAACCCTTTTTTTAGGGTCGCAGAAAAGTAGGGGCGTACAGTCGGCATATTGGGTGACAAGGGCTACGCCCGACTTATTTGTAATAAGGCCGTCAACATCGCAAAAAGGTGCCTTGCTAAAGCCTGTGCCTCGGTGTTCTTCGCCGACAGTAATAACATTATTTGTATGGGTTTGTTGGCTAAGAACTAAGCCGGATATCTCAGTGCCGATAGCTTTGCATAAAATTTCATAATTTTTTTCTACATTCTTGCGGTCATCATTACGGTTAAAGCTTAAATTCATTGTGGCACAGTCACCTGTGCTTACGCCACCGTTTCGCGTGGAAAAGAGGTGGCGAACCTGACCGCAGGCAGATAGCTTTGGGAACTGTATATATTCAAGTTCACCATCTTTCACTATTTCTAAGGTTTCGGACTTTAGCATTAATTTTCACCGCTCAATAGAATTTTCTTAGATATATTTTCTGTGTTTTTTAAAATAATATCAGCCATATCCTGACCGTATTTTTTTATTATAATGTCTATTGCTTTATCCATCAAAGGCGGACGTCCTAATAAAGAATGGGTATCTGAACCGATTATAATGGATAAATTACTTTTAAATAGCTTTTTTAGGCTTCGGTTATAAAACCAATCAAAAGGTGACGAGGCATTAATCTGAACGGTTATATTTTCGTACTGGAGAAAATTTAAAAGCTTTTTGTAATTTTTAGAACGGTGGTATCTTTCAACATGGGCTATAATAGGAACAATATCAGTATTATTTTTTAAATGCAGAAGATTAGCAAAAAGTGTATCGGTTATGCATTTATCGGTAAGCTCGATTAAAATATATTTTGAAGCCCCAAGGCAAAATTCCGCAATCTCTTCGGAAAAAGCCAATCCGTCAAAATACAGTATTTCACAGCCCAAGTGGACTTTTGGCAGGTCTTTATCAGCAATAGCTTTTAAAAGCTCGGCATATGCTGTCGAGGTGACCTCCTTAAAATCGGACAGACTATGTTCATAGGGGTAAAAATGCGGTGTTGCCATAACATCTGTTATACCTTGGTTTTTTAGAGCCTCAAGTAAGGCGATAGATTCTTCAAGATTTTGAGCACCGTCATCAACCGCGGGCAAAATATGAGAATGAATGTCAAACATAAAAATACCTTATCCTTTCTGGAACACGTGCATTATGTTTTTTATCGTGTTTTTTTAATGAAATCTTACAAAAATGCGGAGAGCCACATAAAACTCCCCGCTATAAAATTATTTGGATTTCTTATATCTTTTGTATGCACCGTAAAAACCGTATTTTAAATATCTGTTGTTTTCAGCACCGACACCATTCATAACAGCGCCAAGTACATTTATCCCTATTTGCTTAGTGCTAAGCAGAGCATTTTTAAAGTTTTCATAGGTTGTAGCGCCTGTGCGAATAACAAATACCAGACCGTCGCATTTTTGTGAAATAGCAAGCGCATCGGAAACAAGATTAACAGGCGGTGTATCGAAAACCACATAATCATACATACTTCTAAGCTCGGTGATCATACGCTCAAAAGCACTTGAACAGTAAAGCTCGGTAGGATTTGCGAATATTGATCCTGCAGTAATAACATCTAAATATTCGTTATAGGAGGTAATTCCGTCTTTAAGTTCCACATCACCGTTAATGATATCGAGACAGCCTTTTTCGTTTGAAAGCTTTAGCTTTTGATGGATGGTAGCTCTTCTGGAGTCGGCATCAATAAGAATAACCCTTTTATTAAGCTGAGAAAGGGTTATAGCAAGGTTGATTGCTGTGGTAGATTTACCTTCTGAAGCATTTGCACTTGAAATGGCCACAACCTTGCCGCCTGTTTTTTCCAGTACGGAAAGGAGATGCATACGGAAATTTTTGTATGATTCGATTACCGAAAAAGGAACTTTATTTTTAGGTTCTTGACTTAAAATCTTATCAGGAGTAGATTTTTTTTTGGAAGCCTTTGTTGCCATTAATATCCGCCCCTTCCATAGTAATGATATGCGTAATTATAAGAATTGTATTTGCTGGCTTTTGACCTTTCAAAATCGGGTATATTACCGAGTATTTCGACATCAAAGCGTTCTGAAAAATCGACCTCACCCTTGATTATAGTATTACTTGAATAAATTAAGATGAGAATTAAAAGAGTAACACCCATACCTGCAACTGCGGAAATCAACATAAATGAAAATGTTTGGGGGAAAACTTTAGTTGATGAATCTGCTTTAGAAATTGCAACTTCGGAATTAGGAACATATTCATTAATATATTCGGGGGCTAATACTAAAAAGGCATTAACTAACTTTAGCGACTCATCAGCATTGCTGGCAGAAAATGAAACTCTTATGAAGAGTGATTCACTGCTTTTGCGAGATATAGCGACACGTGACATTAAATCTTTATATGTATATTCATTGTTTAAAGATTCGGCAAGCCTTTTATAAATTCCGTTTGTATTAAGAATATCGGCAACGGTTTCTACAAGATTTATAGAAGCCACAATATCGGTATTATTAAGGGTAGAACGCTCTCCTGTGGAAAGATCCGTAAGAATAGCACCGTTTGTTACCAAAAGGGAGCCTGAAGACGAGTATTTTGGTGTAGCGAAGAATTTGCAATAAGCAAATACAGAGCCTGCAAAAACAATACCAACAAGTAAAAGAATGAAAATGTTCTTTACAGCCATTTTAAGAATTGGGATTAAATCAAAACGTTCCAACTGTATACCTCTTCTCTAAAAACTCAAAATTTTAATTCCATATAATAATAACATAAACAATGACTTTTTTCAAGGACTATTTTGTTTTTTGAATTATTTTACAGGATGTAATTATTTCATCAAAATTTTTATACGCATTGTTATAAACTTCAATAACAGCATCACCTTTATAACCTTTTTTTTGAAACAGCTCAAAAAAAGCAGAAAAATCGAAACCGCCGTTTCCGGGTAGCAAACAGTCACTTGAAATAGAATGGTCACTTATATGCAGATGGCGGATATTTCCCAAGAATTCCTCAGCCAGTAAAAAGGGTGAGTAGCCGCTTCGTACCGCTTGCTTTATATCAAAGCAAAATTCGGCATCATTACCTAAAATATCTCGCATAGAGCGCATAAATTCCACTTCTCCTGCGCGGTATTTAGTCACATTTTCCTGTAAAACTGTAACCCCGTTTTTAAGGGCCTCCCTTTTTAAAAGCATATACCTTTCGCAATATTCCTCATCACTTAAATGACCGTTTGGTCTGCCGCCGTGAAGATTAATATATTTAGCGCCAAGCCTTGCAGCAACTTCAGAATAACGAGCAAATTTCCATAGCGCTTCATTGAATCTGCGTTGATAGTTAGAAAAAATCATAAAAGGCTCTGCAAGTGAGAGGGTGGGGTGAATGGCTACAATATTTAATTCATAGCAGTTTTTAATATCCTCCAGAATATCTACAAAACTGTCTTTAAGCTCACTTTCGGCGTTGAAAAATATTTCGGTGGTTTTAAATCCGGATTTTCCAACCTCCTCAAGCGCTAATTCGGTTTCAAGTGGATAATAGCTTGCGGTGGATATGCCGATATTCATATTACCTACTCCTTAGTCGGATTTACAAAAACGGTTTTGTTGGTGGTGTATATAACCATACCAGGTTTAGCACCGTTAGGTTTTTTTACATTTTTAATAAGAGTGTAGTCAATGGGCACCTGAGAAGATGTGGCAGCCTTAGAATTTTTAGCCGCTAAAAGTGCCGCTTTCGTTACAGTTTCATCTGATACCTCTTTGCCATCGCAAAATACAACAACATGAGAGCCTGGAATATTTTTTGCGTGAAACCATAAATCATTCTTAGAGGCTAAACGTGTGGTGAGTATATCGTTTTGTGAATTGTTTTTTCCTATAAGTATTCTGTAGCCCTCAACCGAAAGCTCCTCTTTAAAGGAAATGTTCTGCTGCTTTTTACGATTTTTAATAGGTGACTTTTTAATATACCCAGCATCTGCCAATTCCTCTCGTATTTCTGATATTTCAGCAAGGGTTTTAGAGCGTGAAATACTGTCAAGCACTGAATCAAAATATATAAGCTCTTCGCGGTCAGCTTTTGTCAATGCGGTGAGTGTTTGTTCGGCAGTATAGGTTTTTTTGTAATCCTTAAAATATTTTTCTGCATTTTTAGAGGCGGATAGGGCAGGGTTAAGTGGAATTTTGATATCTGACATATTTTCATCATAGTAGTTTTGCACTATCACAAAGCTACTTCCGTTTTGTATATTATAAAGATTTGCCTTTAAAAGCTCACCGTAAATTCTTAGTGTTTCCCGATTTTCACATTGTTTGAGTTCGTTAAGTCTTAGGGCTAATTTTTTTTCGGTGCGTCCCTTTAAATTGTTTAATAGTTTAATAATATCGTGGGCGGCAGATGAGATTTTAGCCGCAGTATCACGTTCGGTATAAAAGGCATCTAGCAGCTCGCAAAAGTTACTGTAATGTTTTCTTTTGTAACTGTTTCCGTATTGCTCTATATCAATATAAGAAAAATCGAGCGGCGTTCCATCAGGTCTAAACACTACTGTAGCAACTGGAGAGCTATCTGTTTTAAGATGTTTTAAAACATCATCTAATGCCTCGACTAATTTCTTCCCTCTTTGAACTTGAAATTCAATTTCTCTGCAAATTAAAGGTGAGAAACCGTCAAGTCGGTTAATAATATTTTTCCAAAGCTCACCTTCGCAGTCAGATATTTCATTAGCAAAGCTATACGGGTCGATTTTTAAGGTGTTTAACTTTTGTTGAGAAGGTGGATATTTGTATAAAGCTCCCGGAAGAATAAAACGCTCAGCGGTCTCAACGTCACTGTGTCTTAAGGCGTCAATAATAGAACCGTCATCGCGGACTAAAATTGCATTAGCTTGATTTCCTATAAGCTCACATATAAGGCGCAGCCTTATATTATCTCCCATTTCATTTGTGGAGGAAAAAATAAGCTCTGCTACGCGTTCAAGCCCCGACTGTGTAACATCTATAAGTCTTGCTGAAGAGAGATATTTGCGAAGCAACATACAAAAATTTGGCGGAACATCGGGGTTTTCATATCGGTTTTCGGTAAACTGAATTCTGGCAGAACCGTTTTTGACGGTGATTAGCATTCTCTTTACAAAACCTTTTTTGCGCAGCAAAAATACCAGCTCATCGCGTGAGGGCTGGTAAATTTTATCAATATGACAGTCTATAGCTGATTTTAGCTCATCAACTATTTTTTTAAGAAAGCCGCCATCTAAAGCCATTTATTCTTCTCCTGCTGAGTTTAAAATATTTTTGAGTGCCTGGGCTACTGCGTTATAATAAATATATTCAGTTTGCTTTTGCGGAATATCTTTTAGGGCATTGGCACAGCTAATACAACGGTTGTATTGCTTTTTTATGTAAAGCCTTCCGTCTTTTCTTTCTGGGGATAGTTTACCTATATAGTAAGAGTAAGGCTCAACATCTGTTTTAACCCCTGAATATTTGCAGACCATCACAGAATAAAGCTTTTCATTTTCTAAAAGAGGTTCTTCTTTTAAAATTTCATATTCGTTTTTAGAAAGGTATTCTCGCAATATCTCAGGGGATGTTGTCGGTTGAAGTAAAAGACAGCTAGCCTCTTTGGCAACAGTTTCGCCTCTTTCGATAATACCTGCGATAACCTCGCCGCCCATACCCGCAATTATTAGTGTGTCTGCCTCGTCAGATGAAACATTCTCTAAACCGTCGCAAAGACGAAGCTCGATAGAAAGCCCTGATTTTTCAATGTTTTCTCTAGCGTGGTTTAAGGGTTTTTCGTTAACATCGGTAGCAATAACCGAAGCTGCAATACCGCTTTTTATAAGCTCAATGCTTAAATAACCGTGGTCTGTACCAATATCGCAAACCCTTGCACCGTTTGGTACAAGGGAAGCTATAAGTTTTAATCTTTTGCTGAGTTGTGGCATTATTTTTCTGCGAAATAGTCGTTAAGCTTATTAACAAGAGCATCACAGTCTGTCCCATGTACCTGACAAGCCTGCTCAATGCTTTCACCCCTTGAAGCAGGACAACCGAGACAGTGCATACCTATTTCAAAGAAATATTTAGCGCAACCGTTATCCATATCTAAAACGTCACCAATGAGCATATCTTTTGTGATTTTCATTTTATTTTCCTCGTTTCTAAAATATTTTTGTTTCTTTTTCTAAATCTGTCCTTGCGTGATTATAAAGCTTGCGATTATCCATGGCCCAAATCCTGCTAGAAAAATCACCGGCATTAGTGGCATTTACAGCCTCACGCATCTCGTAAACCCTTGAGTCCATTAAGTCAAGCTCGCTTAAAAGCTCTGCTTCAATAAACATAGGTCTTACCGCGGCACCGAATTCGGGTTCACCGTGGTGGGAGAGTACCATATGTTCTAAGAGCATAGCAGTTTCTTGGTTGATGCCAAGCTTTTCGACATATTTACCGATAACCATTGCTCCCATTGCTAAGTGCCCTATAAGATTACCCTCATTTGAGTAGCCTGTTGCAATACCCGAATCAGCTACCTCAAATTCCGAAAGCTTTGCAATATCGTGAAGTATTGCACCTGCAATAAGCAAGTCTTTATCTACAAACGGATATATTTTGCATACGCCTTCTGCTAATCGCACGATTGAGAGTGTATGCAGCAAAAGACCGCCGCGCACAGCATGATGAAGCTTAAATGCCGCAGGCCAATAAAGAAGCTTTAATCGGTTATCATTTAAAATAGCAGTAACTATAGAAGATAACTCCTTGTCGGAAAAGGTTTCGGCTAGTCTCAATAGCTCTGCAAACATTTCCTCACCCGAAAAAGAGGCTGTTTTTACAAAGTCTTCCACATTAACATTATCTTCGGGAATGGTGTGGCGTATCCTTTCAATTTTTAGTTGGTCAGCGCCGTTATACTGTGAAATAATACCTCTTATTTTTACCAATTCATTAACGGTATATTCACCATGAAGCTCTTTTTGATAGCGCCATAGCTTCGCGTTAATTTCACCGTCACAGTCGCCGAGAGTAAAATCAAGATAGCTGTCACCTTTTGATGAGGTTTTTTGCTCGATACTTTTTATGATACAAAAGCCATCAACAAGACCGTTGTTATCAATCGGAGTAAAATTCATTTTCTCATTCCTTTCCAAGAATAATTATATAATAAACTATAAATATATTCAAGATTTTTCTAACTATTATTTTATGGTAAGGAAATAATTAACAATGCCTTTTGTAAGTGCTTTTGCTTTGCCTAAATTGTAGCTTTGATTTACTATATTGGCGTAGTCATAAGCATTGCTCATATAACCGTTTTCGGTGAGTACAACGGGACAATAGTATGAACGAGCCATAAAGTAACGGTGCCAATTAATTTCATTACCCTTATAGAGCGCCGATTGCACGGTTGTTGCAAAAATTTTGTCGGCAGGCATTTTGGCAAAAGGATGAAAGAAATGGGTGCTAAAACCGCTTTTGTTTTTGTTTGTGCCTGAAGCGTTATGATGTATTGCAATGCAATAATCGGGCTTTAGGCTTTTTAGCTTTGTGATTTTATCATCTGAAGAGCTTGTTATGTCGCTTTCACGGGTTAGTGTTACCGTAGCACCGATGCTTTGAAGCTCGTTTTTAAGCAGTTTTGCTAGATTTAAGTTTTGTATTGCTTCGGTATGATTTAGGTCAGCCCCCAAGGCACCGGGGTCCTTTCCGCCGTGACCTACATCTATAAGAATATGAACTCCGTTTAAATCTGCACCGTAGACATTGCTCGCAGATGATATTTTTGCAGGGTTTAAAAATTCAAAAACAAGCTCGCCCTTGTCATTATAATTGGCATCCCACCCGTAAAAGAAACCGGTTTTTTTAAGATGAAGCCTTAAAGTATAATCGGCTTGATTTTTAATTATTTCTGCCGAGCGGAAAATGGGATTATCGGCGGGAATAACTATTTCACCCGTAAGAACGGTAGTGTAACAAAGGGTAATATCAATATAGCTGTACGTTGCTGAAGAAAAGTTGTAATCGCGAATAGCTACATTGTTGTATTGCTGTGGGAGAATTTCCAAATAGAACGGTGCTTTCCACATAGGCTTTATTGTAAGTGTGGTATGCCTTGTTCCGTTTGAAAAGGAAAGAATATTTATTTCATTATGGTCGGGTAAAGTTCCGGCATATTCCTTAATTACAGGCTTTTTAGTCTTATGCGGAGCGTCTTTGCGTGAGGTGTACACCTGTTTCCCGTAACGCAAGACAGCATACTCTTTAGGCTCTTTATCTGTGCTGTAAACATATTTTGTTGAGCTGTAGTCAACCGTTCCTTTTGGTAGGTAGCTGTTAGTGGGCTTTGACCAATCGTTTATTGAATAGGCATCGAAGGTTTCAGCCTCATACATTATAATTTCAGCAATCTTTCCCGAGCCAACATCTATATATTTGCCGCCTGTTGGCGTCACACGGGGATTACTTTCTTTAATTGTTGAAGGTTTTTTGCAAATAATATTGCCAGAGCTAAAACTTTCGGTAATTCCGTTATGGGTGGCTTTGAAGGTTATTTTACCTAAGTTTTGGTCATTAAGTCCACCGCTTGGTAGCTTAAAGCTGCCGCTGTAATTTATAAAGGTTTCTCCGTTTGTCACCGTCTGCGGAGTGAGTGAAATAGTGGCTCCGTTGAAGGTGGCGGTAACCTGACTGCCGTTTCGGGCAGTCGCGGTTACAGGCACTGTAAAACCGTTTTCAAAGCTTTCTGATTTTTGAGGATTATAGTAATTTATAACAACATATCTGTAATTAATTGTGTAGTAATAATTTTGCCCTTTGTGGATAAAGTGGAAGTTATTATTCCCGATTTTTAAATTCGCAACATATGTAAATTCACCATTTTGATTTCGGCTAAGGTTTGCACCGTTTAAAATGAGAGGCTCGGCAGGGTCGGATCTTCCTTTAAAGGTGAAAACAGCTTCGGTAGTATTTACCTTATTGGTCGTAGGGGATGTGATAATGAGCGGTATACCGTCATCTTGTTTAGGCGGCTTAGAGCTTGAATCAGACTGTGTTGCATCTGATGAAGTTGAATTTTCTATAGATGAGGTGTTTTCAGATGAAAGTGAGGCAATAGCCGATTCGTTAGAACCTAAATCCACATCTGCAGATAGGTGATTTACTAATATTATAACGGCAATAATTGTTGTTAATGCTGTTATAAGAGCGGCTAATATAATAAGCGGTAATTTTCTTTTCATAAGATTACATCCTTGCTTTATAGTTGGTAATAATTATTATACACCCAAAACGACTTTTTTCAATATAATTTGCTAATAATTGCGACAAAAATAAAATAAAAAAATTTAAAAATTAGGTATTGACAAATTGAGACAACTTAGATATAATATACAAGTCGCTCGATTGGAGTGAATGTTTATGGCTGTATAGCTCAGTTGGCTAGAGCATGCGGTTCATACCCGCAGTGTCATTGGTTCGAATCCAATTACAGCCACCAATGGCCCGGTGGTCAAGAGGCCTAAGACACCGCCCTTTCACGGCGGTAACACGAGTTCGAATCTCGTCCGGGTCACCAAAAGCACTAACCTTATGGTTGGTGCTTTTCTTTTTTATATTATTATTGTGATAAGGGAGCAGGTGCCTCATTCTGTTACCTGGTTGGCAAAAAGCGACAGCAAATGATAAACTGCTGTCGCTTTTTTTAAAAAATCGATAATCATTTAATTTGTACTACTGTTTTCGGAAGAATTGTTTTCTTCAGAAGAATTACTGTTGGCAGAGGAGCTGTTATTTTCAGAAGAACCATCGCCCTCAGAGGAATTATTGTCGGAGGAGGAACTGCTTTCTTCAGATGAACTATCGTTAGAGGAACTGTTTTCATCGGGGGAACTGGTATCTGCGGAGGAATTGCTTTCATCCGACGAATTACCGTCTAAAGAAGAACTTTCTTCCTCAGAAGAACCGCTATTAATTGAGGACGAACTATCTGTATTAGAAGATGCTGACTCTAAATCATCATTCTTTGTTTTTTCTAATATCACGCATTGTGAATGGAGTGCTAAAAATCTTGCCTTAACCGTGTCAAGCTTATAGCTTACAATTCCTTTTTGTGGGTCGGAAACTATAGCAGTACCGTTTTCGATATCATAGCCAATAAGCACAAGGCAATGTTCAGGCGCAATCCACTGCACGGTTTCACCGTCAACAGTCCATTTATATGTAGAATAAGGTTTTTTCATTTCCATAGTGCCCCAAATCACAACAGGCGTCCCGTTTTCTACATAGGAAAGCAGTTTTTCGAAGGATGTGCCGCTTACGTTTTTCGCAACATAATTCGCCTTAACATCCTTTAGGTATTTATTGGCAGCATTTGTAATAGGAGCGGCATAGCAACCAAATCCTGTTTTTTTTGTGGGGTCACCGAGAAACACCTTCCAAAAATTGGCGGGAGCATCGGCTTTTTCAAGATATTTGGTTGCCATAGTAAGCTTATCAACATTAAATCCGTAGTAGTTTAGTACGGTTGTTAAGGCTGTTATTTCACAGCCTGTAGGCAGTTCGGGGTTTTGAGGCAAATGTTTTACCGCAAGACGAACCTTCTTCTTTTTTAAATGGTCACTTTTAACGGTTGTTTTCACCTGTACAGTATTTTCCTCAGTCTGCTTCACACTGTCTATTTGTTGTTTAAGGCTGGCAGTATTAGAAGCTGTCTGTTTAGGCTTAGAAACAGTTTCTATTTTAGATGCCGGAGGAATATAAACCGATTCGACAGGTGCTTTAGAGCTTGTGATTTCCGTGGATGTTTCAGTATCCTGGGTGGAATAATCACTATCCGAATTATCTGAGGATGTAAACTGGGGTGTGCTTGATGAAAATATATCGGCAGCGGTGTCGGTTTTATTGCGCAAATGTTCAACGATTATAATTACAGCGCCCAAAGCCAAAAGTAGCGAGAGCAAAACTGAAATTATAATTATGGGCATTTTTTTAATAGGTTTAAGGTGCGAGTGCATTAACAGTCCTCTTTTCAAGAATTTCCAATTTCATTTCGGTAAAGCTTTGCAAGTCCGCCCTCGGAGGTTTCTCTGTAAAGGTGGGAAAGGTCTTTACCTGTTTCATACATAGTATCAACTATTATATCAAAAGAGATTTTTCTACTGCCTGACAAGAAATTTGCAAGGCTTAATGAGTTTATAGCGCGCATTGCGGCAACTGCGTTACGCTCAATACAAGGAATTTGAACAAGACCGCAAACAGGGTCACAGGTGAGCCCTAAGTGATGCTCCATAGAAATTTCAGCGGCATATTCTATTTGGTCAATGCCCATATGGAAAAGTTCGGCTAAAGCGGCTGCTGCCATTGAACAGGCAGTGCCAACTTCAGCTTGACATCCACATTCGGCACCGCTTATGGAAGCATTTGTGCTTACAATATTTCCAATAAGCCCGCCCACAGCTAAAGCGCGGATAATATCACTATCGGTAAAGTTGTTTTTTTCTTGCATATATTTTAAAACAGCCGGCATAACACCGCAAGAGCCGCAGGTGGGAGCGGTTACGATAATACCGCAGTCGGCATTCTGCTCGCTCACAGCAAAGGCATAGGAGCAAACCAAACGGTTTTCTTTAGTTTGGGGGCTTTCATCAATGTGACGTTGGTTAAAAAGATGCTGTGCTTTTCGCTCAACACCCAGACCTCCCGGTAATAAACCCGTATGTGTAAGACCTTCATTAATGGCATTTGTCATTACTCTCCATACATTTAAAAGAAAATCCTTAAAACCTTCGCCCTCATGCTCGAAAACATAGTCTGAAAGACGGATATTTCGTGATTTGCAGAGGTTTGCTATTTCACTGAAGGTTTTTTCAGGATAAATTTCTTCATTTTGGGGCTTGTCCTCGTCGGTTATTTTAATTTCACCGCCACCTATGGATAAAACGCGCATTTCACCGATTTTTTGACCTTTTTTAAATCCTATGAAATCTACTGTATTAGGATGTTCGGGTGTAGGGGAAACGGTATCAAATATTATGTCGGTTTTTATGGGAGCTAAGGTTTCGGCTATTGCTCGGTCGGTACCGTGACCTTTACCTGTTTTTGCGAGAGAACCATATAAAATAACCTTTATTTCATCCAAATCCGGATATTTTTCTTTAAAACTTTGCGCAGCAAATGAGGGTCCCATTGTGTGTGAGCTTGAGGGACCACGACCGATTTTATAAATATTTCTAACTGATTTCATAAAATCACCGCCAAAAATTTTTATAACACATATATAATATTATCAAAACTTAAAAAAGTCAATCTAACTTTTATGACAATATTTTCTTTTTCAAAGATTGAATGTTGGGAGTTATAGAAACAAAAAATGCGCCAGCCGAAGCCGACGCAGAAAAACGCAAACTCCGATTGTCGCTAAACAAAACCATTAAGAAAGTATGGGATATATCCGAACACACTTATAAGGAAGAGTTTACGTTTTTACCGTAGTTCATCTTATAAGTGTAGACAAAAATAAGACATATTTTCTGTAAAAAAAGAAAATACCCCTATAACTTTCTTAATTGAATTTGTTTAGCATAATTATTATATACCCTTTCGGCTAAAAAATCAATAATAAAAAATTATCCCTCACAAAGCTTGAGTTCTAAGCTCTGTGGGGGATTGTTTTACTATTTATAATATTCATCTAAACTTTTGAACCGATATCCTCTTTGATGAGCATTGTCAATTAGTCTTCCTAAAATTTCCGAATTGGTTTTTGATACAGCGTGCAAAAGTATTACCGCGCCTGGATGATAGCTGCTTGTAACGGTTTGGAAGGCGGTTTCGGGATTGGGTTGATTAGCTGTTTCCCAATCCTTGTAGGCAACTGACCAGAATATTGATTTATAGCCCTGGGATGTTACAAGCTCTAAGGCATTTTCGGAATGATTGCCGCTCGGAAAACGGAAATAAGTGGATTTTAATCCGAAATTTTCGGTTAAATACTTATCGAAAAGATATAGCTCCTCTGCCATTTTTGTACGGCTTATGGTTGTGAAATCAGGGTGGGTGGCGCTGTGGTTTCCAACAGCATGACCTTCATTTATCATTCTGCGTACCAGCCCCGGATTTCTTTTTAAATAGCTGAGGGTGCAAAAGAATATTGCTTTAACATTTTTTTCCTTTAAGGTATCGAGAATTACAGCGGTGAGATTGTTGTATTCATAACCGCAATCGAATGTGAGATACATACCTTTGTCGGTAGATACCGTGTCAAGCGCTAATGCCTGGATGTTATTATATTCGTCAAATCTTTTTTGATTATCTATGGACATTTGGTTTGGCTGGTCATTTTTTGAAATGCCAAAATAGCATCCTATCGTTTTATTATCAAGACCGCGCGTGTTTTCGGGGTCGTTTACAGTAAATGGCGGTAGCGTTGGCTCAGGATTTGCTGGGGGTTGTGATACCGACGGTGTTGGTTGTGATGACATAGCAGCTGATGATGTCGGAACAGCGGTGCTTGATGAGGGAACAACGCTTTGGGAAGATGGTGCGGTTTGGGCATTAGAAGCGTCATCAGTGCTGCTTGAACTGTTTTCATAAACGGTTTCAGAAGCTTCTGATGAGACAGTAGAAGTTTCCTGCATCATAGAAGAATTATCTTCTATGATGCCTTGCGTTTCCGATGGTGCGGAATTTATGTTGTTGGTTTTACAGCCTGTTAGAAATATTGTGGATAATAAAAACAAAGCGGTTATTATGGATAAAATTTTAACTTCTTTCATTATGTATACCTCAAAACTTTCAGGGGCTACCTTAGGTAGCCCCTTTATTTTAAAAGGGGTGTTTTTTGTTCGGTAATTTAAAGATAGACAGTCTGCTATCGCCGAAGAGTAGGATATCCCGAAATAACCCCTGCTGCATATTATGCGGCAAGGGTTAGAGTTGTTACAATTTAAATGTTCTGTTTACGAATGAAAATCACACCTAATGTGTTTCTGCCACAGTGAGAGGAGATTGTGCAACCGGCTCTGGTTACAAATACCTCTTTGAACGGTGCCAGTTCTTTGACCTTGGCTACAACGCTGTCGATAACTTCGCTGTCGCAACCTGCATGGGTTACAAAAACGCGTTCAAGGTCAATACCGCTACCGTCACCAATTCGCTCTTCTGTGTAGGTTTTAAGAACATCGCCGAATTTTCCGCGATACTTTTTGCCAACGCCCATAGAACCGTTTTTTACCTCAATACAAGGCTTTAATTTAAGAAGATTTGCACCGAGCATTGCCAAAGCAGAGCATCTGCCGCCCTTGTGCAAATATTCAAGACTGTCAATAACAAATGAAGCATCAACCTTAGGAATTAAATTCTCGATTTCCTCTACAATAGCTTTAGGCTCTATACCCTTTGCTGCCATTTCGGCTGCAGCGACTACTAAAAGACCGCCGCCTGTTGAAAGGTTTTTAGTGTCAATAACATAAACATTTTCGAATTCTTCAGCTGCCATACGTGAATTGTTATAGGTTGAGGACATTTCAGAACTGATTGTGAAATGAATTACTGCCTTGCCCGCATCAACGAAGGGCTTGAAAAAGTCAATACAGTCACTCATATTTGCGGCAGCAGTTTTTGGGAGTTCGCCTGTCTTGGCGTGGTGCTCATAAATATCGTCGGGAGTTATATCGATACCGTCAGAATAATTTTTCTCACCTAATGTAACGCCTAGCGGAATGATAGTTATATTATAGCGTTCACGAAGCTCGGGACTTAAATCACTTGTGCTGTCACTTGTTATTGCAATATCTATACTCAAAGTTAAAACCTCCAAAATAAAATTAAAATTTTCATTATTATAACATATTTCTTCAAAAATCGCAACAACTTAATTTAATTGCTTGACATAATATAATTATATATGTAAAATTAATTTTGAGGTGTTAAATTTGAATCGACGGTATTGTATTGGTATAGCGTCGGTGTTTTATTTTTTATGTTTTGTTGCGTTTTGTGGGCAAATAGCCTATTCATTTGAATTGATAGAGCTTACACACAGCTTGAAAATAGTATCTGATGCGGTTGCGGTTATAAGCGGGTATACCGCATCATTTTTTTACTGCCTTACATTAAATGAAAAAAAGGCTGAGGCTTTTATGCGAACGGTACTTTTTCTGTTGTTTGTTTTCTATATTATAATGCTTGTAGATTTTACCCTGATTGATGATAATTTTGGAAGAAATATCTTCAACTTTCTCTCGTGGGATAAGGGCGCACTTACAGAATATATAAATAAAAGCACAAACTTTATACCATTTGCTACAGTAAGGCTTTTTATAAACGGATATGCAAAGGATTATATTTCTTTTTGGTATACAAGCTTAAATTTGCTTGGCAATTTTTTGGTTTTTATGCCATTTACATTTTTTATATCAATATTTTTTGGAAAATCCAGAGAGTATTTAAAAATGTTTTTAACGGTGCTTGTTGCCACAATAACTATAGAGCTTTTGCAGCTTTTGTTTTTAACAGGTTCCACCGATATAGATGATATTATTTTAAATACATCTGGTGCAATGCTTTGCTATTATATTTTAAAAAGAAAAAGGATGAGTAAAGTAATCTCATGGCTTACTTTTGGGGTTTGGAACGATGAGAAAAAGCAAGATTAATATACATTTCATATTCATTTTAACGGCTGCAACCCTTTGGGGAACGGCGGGTATTTTTGTGAGAACAGCTGAGAAATTTAGTGTTTCACAAATGCAACTGGTTTTTGGAAGAGCTGTTTTAACCGTATTTTTAATTGGGTTAATAATGCTTTTCAGAAACAAGAAAGATTTTAAAATCAAATTAAAGGATTTATGGTTATTTATATCTGCGGGCCTTTTTAGTATTGTCCTTTTTAATTATTCTTATTATACAACAATGTCTTTAGCCTCTCTTTCTGTGGCGGCAGTTCTTTTATATACTGCACCGTTTTTTGTTGTTTTTATTTCCCGTTTTTTGTTTGGCGTAATGCTAACACCGCAAAAGCTTACTGCCTGTTTTGTGGCATTTTTGGGATGCTGTTTAGTTTCGGGAGTTTTTGATACCGCACACAGAATAAGCTCGAAAGCGCTTTTTTTCGGTTTGCTCACAGGTCTTGGTTATGCTCTTTATACTGTATTTGGAGAACTGCTATTAAAACGGGGCTACGGTACATTCACTATAACATTTTATATCTTTTTGTTTGCAGGTATCTGTACTGTACCATTTATTAATGTGTCAGAAACAGTTAAATATGTAATAAGTGATTTTTTTGTATTAACAGTCTTGTTTTTAATGGCGCTTGTTAATACGGTGATACCTTATATACTTTATACAACAGGCTTGAAGGGGGTAGATCCCTCTGTTGCACCTATTATTGCAACGGTAGAACCGGTTGTTGCAACCGTTGTAGGCGCGATTTTCTTTAAAGAAAAGATAACCCTTTTTGGTGCGACAGGTATAATATTTGTGCTGATTTCGGTGGTGATTTTAAATATGAAAAGTATATCTGTTATCGCAAACGCCAAGATTAATCTTATACTTTCTATAAATGGCAAGCGTGAGGATGGTTATCATCTTATAGATACCGTTATGCAGTCTGTAAGCCTTGGAGATAAAATAAAGATTAGACCTAGCAAGAAAATTCAGATTAAATGTAATATAAAAGAACTTGAAAACAGTGAGAATATAGCCTTTAAAGCGACAGAGCTTTTCTTTAAAGAGAGTGGTATTTCTGGTGGTGCTGTTATTAAAATAACAAAAAGAATACCGTTAGCGGCGGGTATCGGTGGCGGAAGTGCCGATGCAGCGGCAGTGCTTTTAGCTCTTAATAAGCTTTATTCTGCCAAAATTTCCGACCAACAGCTTTATCGTATGGCACTTTCCTTAGGTGCCGATGTTCCTTTTTTTATAAATAGCGGTACCAAGAGAGCAGAAGGTATAGGAGAAAAGCTAACATCGGTTAGAGGCTTTGAAAAGGGATATTTTTTGCTTGCTAAAGGGGATAAAAAGCCTTCTACTGCCGAGATGTACAGAAGATTAGATGATGTAAACCCAGAGGTTCTTAATACCGAAGGCTTCATTACCCTTTTAAATGAGGGTGATTATGAGGGTGCGGCAAGGCTTATGGATAATTCGTTCCGTTCGGTTTGGAAAAACAATGCCACCGAAGAAAGACTTAAAGACCTAGAAGCTATAGCGGTATCGCTATCGGGTAGCGGTCCTACCTGTTTTGCGTATTTTCTGGATAAGAAGAAAGCTTTAAAAGCATTAAAGGCGCTGAAAAAGGAAAAAATTGAGGCTTATCTTGTAAAGCCCTTAAATAAAACGGTGATTTTTGAATAATTTTTTTAAAACAGCCAATATTCTCTTTAGAAAATCGAAAAGGGAGCTATTGTATGTTTAAAAAAAATAAAATTTCACCTAAAGCCTTTAATTTGGCATTATTTTTCGGTCTTATGTGTGCGGTGTTTTTGTCACTTGCAGATTTTAACGCTTCTTGCGAAGATTTACGCACTAACGTTTTGCGGTTACATATTATCGCAAATTCTAACAGCATTCCCGACCAAGAGCTGAAATTTAAAATCAGAGACAGCATTTTAAGTGAGAGCACAGAGTTGTTCGGCGAGGCTAGTGATACGCGTGAGGCTCTTTTAATAGCAGAAGACAATATAGAGTTTTATTGTGATATTGCAAACAGAGTGATTAAAGAAAACGGTTTTTCATACAAAGCGACTGCTCGTGTTGGCGACAGCTATTTTGAGACCCGTGAATATGATGATTTTACACTACCCGCAGGATATTATAAATCACTTATAATATCGGTAGGTGAGGCTAAGGGTAAAAATTGGTGGTGCGTTATTTTTCCTGAAGTTTGTATTCCGGCGGCATCAGGTAGTCTGAGTGATACGGTAAGCGATAAAACCAACCAAATTGCAGTACAACCAAATAACTATATTATGCGGTTTAAAGCGGTTGAAATATATGAAAATATAAAAAAATTATTTAAAGTGTAAAAAATGCTTGCAATTTGAAAAGTTTTGTGGTATCATTCATTTGTTAATCACTTAGAAAGGGGTGACAATGATGAAAGAAGGTATTCATCCGCAGTATGAAAAGGTGACCGTTAAGTGCGCTTGCGGTGCGGAATTCGAGACACGCTCAACAAAAAAGGATATCCGTTTGGATATTTGCTCTAAATGTCATCCGTTTTTTACAGGTAAGCAGAAGTTGGTAGACACCGGCGGACGTGTTGACAGATTTAAGAAGCGTTTCAATATTGAAGAATAACCTTAATTCTGCAGCTGTCTTTATAGACAGCTGCGATTTTTTTTAGAGGTGTTTTATGAGCAGATTTTTAACTGTGCTTGATGATACAAGTGCTGAATATGTTGAAAAAAGATCCCGATTTATAGCGAATTTAAGGCATTGTGAAACAGAGGAAGAGGCAACAGCTTTTCTTAGCGAAATGAGGACGAAGTATTGGGATGCGAGGCATAATGTTTTTGCCTATTGTGTGGGTGGCGGTTCACTTTGCCGCTTTTCTGATGATGGCGAGCCTCACGGTACTGCGGGAAAGCCTGTGCTTGATGTCATAATGGGCAGTGAGATTAAAAATATTGCGATAGTAGTAACAAGATATTTCGGTGGTGTGCTTTTAGGTACGGGCGGTCTTGTGCGGGCATATTCAAAATCTGCAAAGGATGCAGTGGAAAATGCACGTGTGGTAGAAATGATACCATGCACCGTTTATAGTACAGTTTGTGATTACAGCGACCACCAAAGGTTAATAGCATTGGTTGAGAATTGCGGCGGAAAAATAGAGAACACTGAGTTTACAGATAAAATTCAGCTTTTCTATTGCTTTAGGGATGAAGATTTTAGTGACTTTGAGCTAAAGCTCTGTGAACAGTTTTCGGCTCGGTTAAGCTTTTCAGAGGTAGAAAAAAGGCTTATTCCTTTTGAAATATAAAAAAATTGTAAAATAATAAAGGTATTTCCATAAAAAAGACTAATAACATATATAGAGGGGTGACGTATATGACGGTTAGGGAACAAATTGAAAAAAACGAAAAGCTCATTTTGTCACCTAATGCAACATTTGTGACAGAGAGTAAGGGTAGGGCTCTAGCTGAAGAAAAATGCGAGCTTAGAACCGAGTTTCAAAGAGACCGCGACCGTATTATACACAGCAGAGCTTTTAGACGTTTAAAGCACAAAACACAGGTTTTTTTATCACCCGAATCCGATCATTACCGCACAAGACTTACCCATACATTAGAGGTATCTCAAATTGCAAGAACGATATCAAGAGCTCTTTTTCTTAATGAGGATTTGACCGAGGCAATAGCGTTAGGTCACGATTTGGGGCATACCCCTTTCGGTCATGCGGGTGAAAGGGCTATAAATGAGCTTGTGCCTTTTGGTTTCTATCACTACGAGCAAAGCAAAAGAGTTTGCGAAAGGTTAGAAAAAAATGGCAAAGGGCTTAATCTCACGTTTGAGGTTTTAAATGGTATAGAGCGTCACACAAATGGCGAATGGTCAAAAAGTCTTGAGGGCAGAGTTGTGAGATTCGCTGATAGGATTGCTTATATAAATCATGATATTGATGATGCTATACGCGGCGGGGTTATTTCGGCAAATGACCTGCCGAGAGAGGTTATTGAGTACCTTGGAAACAGTAAAAGCACACGTATCAGCGCACTTGTTAATTCGGTTGTGAAAAGTAGTAAGGAAGATATTGTAATGGATGCTGAAACGCAAAAATATTACGACTTATTGCACAAGTTTTTGTTTGAAGCGGTTTATAAAAATCCTGTTGCAAAAGCCGAAGAAACAAAGGTTGGAGGACTTGTGGGAGGTATTTTCGAATACTATCTTAAAAATATAGAAAAGCTACCTAAAGAATATAAAAGCATTTGTGAAACCGAGGGTAAAGAACGTGCAGTTGCAGACTATGTTGCGGGTATGACAGATAAGTATGCAATAAGTGTTTATTCAAATATTTATATACCAAGGTCTTGGTCAATTTAATAAATTAAAGGTATAAAATACATAAAAAGGGGGCGGTTTTTTGGCAATACCAGAGGATGTTATAAGAGAAATCAAGTACCGTAACGAAATAGAAGCGACTATATCGCAGTATGTAAATCTTAAGCGCAGAGGAAAAAATCTTGTGGGACTATGCCCTTTCCACAGTGAAAAAACCCCTTCCTTTACGGTTTATCCTGAATCTGAATCATTTTATTGCTTCGGTTGTGGCGCAGGCGGTGATGTTTTCACCTTTACGGGACTTATGGAAAATCTCGATTATATAGAGTCTGTAAAGCTGCTTGCTGAAAGGTCTGGGGTAGCGTTGCCTCAGGACGGGTATGACGATTCTATGCAACGCCTTAAAAACACAATTTATGATATAAATAAGGAAACGGCAAGATTTTTTCATAATTATCTTATGTCGCCTGACGGTAAATGGGCACGAGAGTATCTTTTAGGCAGAGGTTTAAAACTTTCTACCATAAAGCGTTTCGGTCTGGGTGCAGCGCCCGACAGTTGGGATAGCCTCATAAAACATTTAAAGGAAAAGGGCTTTTCCATAAATGATATGTATACTGCAAATGTTATCGGAAAAAGTCAGCGTGGAAGTTTCTATGACCGTTTTAGAAAGCGCATAATGTTTCCGATTATTAATATAAGAGGTAATGTGGTTGCCTTTAGCGGACGTGCTATGCCGGGGGATGAAAAGGCGGGCGGAAAATATGTTAATACCTCTGATACGCCTGTTTATAAGAAAAGTGAAAATCTTTTCGGTATAAATTATGCCAAGAATAATTGTGCAGAGCGTGTAATTCTTGTGGAGGGAAATATGGATGTTATTTCTCTTCATCAGGCAGGCTTTGATTATGCGGTAGCGCCGCTTGGAACTGCTTTCACAAGCGAACAGGTTAACCTATTAGCAAGATATACAAAGGAAATAGTTCTTATGCTTGATGCTGATGCGGCGGGGCAGAAGGCTATTAAGAGGGCGGCACAGTTGCTGGGAAACACAGGTCTTGAGGTAAGGGTTGTAGTAATACCTGATGGTAAGGACCCGGATGAATTTATAAAGAAAAACGGACCTGAACGCTTTAAAGCGCTTTTAGAAGGTGCTGTGAGTGATATTGAATATAGTCTTTTAATGGCGGCTAGTGGAATTAATCTTGAGAGTGATGACGGTCGGCTTAAATATCTATCAGTTGCGGCTGAGGTTATCGCGGCAGATGATGATATAATGACACGAGATATTTATATTGGCAGGCTTTCAGAAAAATACGGTGTTTCGAGAACAGCGCTCACATCAAAGGTTGATGAAATACGTCGAAAAAGGGTAAAAATACAGCAAAAAAAGGAAATTTCAGAGATAATACATCCGAAGTTCACACGGGATGACATTAATCCTGACAGGCGACAATCACCAAAGGCTGCCGCGGCAGAGGAAACTGCAATTTCTGTGCTTTTGCAGCACCCTGATTTTTATGGTGAGGTTAAGGACAGGCTATTGCCCGATAAAATGATAACGGGATTAAACCGCAGAATTTATGAGATAATATGTAAAACACTTGAAGCGGGCAGAACTCTTGATATTTCGGTATTTGCCGAAAAGCTCATCCCTGCTGAACTCGGGTATTTAGTATCGCTTCAAAACAGCGATAAAGCCTTAAATAATGCAAGAACTGTATTAAAGGATTGCATTGAGGTAATATTAGAAGAAGGTGCATTGTTAAATAATGCCGATGTCAGTGAGACTTCGGTCGAGGACTGGGCGGCGGCACTTCAGAATATGGCAAATAAGAAAAAGAAAGGGAATTAAATCTTATGGCTAAAAACACAAAGGAAACAAAAAAAACAGAAGAAGTTTTAAAAGAAGAAAGCGCTTATATGGAGAATGAGGAAAAAAGCTCAAGTCTAGATGATATTGAGAATGCTCCTGATGATTTGGACGAACTCTTTTCCGAACCTCCCACATTAGAGTTAGATTTTGATGAAGAACCTACCGACGATGAATTAAAGCTTGAAGAAATGGATGTTGATAAATTAAGCGAAGAGGATATAGCATTTGACAATGTTTCGCTTGATGACCCGGTTAAAGTATATCTTCGTGAGATAGGCAGAGTTCCGCTTTTATCGTCTGATGAGGAAATTGAGCTTGCGGTTAAGATTACCGAAGGTAATGAGTACGCAAAGCAGCGTCTTACTGAAGCTAACCTTAGACTTGTTGTAAGTATTGCTAAAAAATATGTTGGGCGTGGCATGTATTTTCTTGACCTAATTCAAGAGGGTAATGTGGGGCTTATAAAGGCGGTAGACAAGTTCGACTATACAAAGGGCTTTAAGTTCTCGACTTATGCTACTTGGTGGATTAGACAGGCAATCACCCGTGCTATTGCAGACCAAGCAAGAACAATACGAATTCCCGTTCATATGGTTGAAACCATTAACCGACTTAAAAAGGTGCAAAGCCAACTGCTTCACGAAAACGGTTATGAGCCAACCGAGGAGCTTATTGCAGAAAAGATGGATTTGACTGTTGAAAGGGTAAGAGAAATTATGCGTGTAGCACAGGAGCCTGTTTCTATGGAAACACCTATAGGTCCTGAGGAGGATTCGCGTCTTATGGATTTTATACGCGATGAAGAGGCACTGGCTCCCGATGATGCTGCGCTTAAAACAATAACTAATGAGGATATTGATGGAGTGCTTAAAACTTTGACCGCCAGAGAAGAGGCAGTAATAAGGCTGCGCTTCGGTCTTAAGGACGGAAGATGTCACACTCTTGAAGAGGTTGGCACAGAATTTGATGTAACACGTGAGCGTATACGTCAGATTGAGGCAAAGGCTCTCCGCAAGCTACGTCACCCAGTACGCAGCAACAGATTTAAGGATAAGTAGGAATAATTGTGATGAAAATTTCATATAAAACTAAGGGAGTATGCTCAAGAAGTATACAAATAGAGGTAGAAGAAGGTATTGTAAAGAGTGTGAAGTTTGAGGGCGGATGCAACGGTAACACCAAGGGAATTGCCGCGTTGGCAGTAGGTATGTCTGTTGATGAGGTGATTAAGAGACTTGAAGGGATAACCTGTGGCTTTAAAAATACCTCTTGCCCCGCTCAACTGGCTAATGCTTTAAAAGAAAATGCAGTTTAGGGTGATTTGTTTTGTATTCGGATAAAGATATTAAAATCGCAGGTGACAAGCCTTCGGAAGAAATAAAAAAGAATAGGGAAGCCCGTATAAACGAGGGAAGCGGTCCGGATAAAGCCCAGATTAAAAAGGCTAAAAACTGGGGTAGGGATGTTGCACTGATTTTTATTGGGGATGCTAAAGGGTCTGATAAGGATGATAACGATACCACAAACGGTGAAATGTTACTTCAACGGCGTATGCTGTTATCCTTTACAGCTACGGTAGGTTTTGAACAGTTAAGCGGAGACGATGCTTTGAGCGGAATTGCCCAAAAAAGCTTTCTTGATACAATTAAGGCGGCGGATAGCGAGCTTTACAAAACATCGGGTGATACAGGCGCATTTTCCTTTTATTATCTTGCATTCAGGCGTGGCGGTGAGGTTGACCGCAGAATTGGTCAAACCTTTGCTATGCTTTGCTCACATGATGGCGACCCGATTTTCCAAGAACTTGGCGAGGCGCTTTACTGTTGGTTTTTATCGGCAGTAAGAAAATCTGCTAAAGAAAATGAAATAATATAACATAATAAATACTTCCCATCGCATAAAAATAGTTAAGACTATTTGCGAAGGGAAGTTTTTTATGCCTACAATTTATCTAAGTCCGTCTACTCAAGAATTTAATGCCTATTCGGGAGGCGGTAACGAAGAACTTTATATGAATCTTTTGGCCGACGCTATGGAACCCTATCTTGCCGCAAGCGGTATACAGTTTGTAAGGAATACCCCCGATATGAATGCAGCAACTTCTATTGCTGCATCAAACAGCGGAAACTATGATTTCCATTTAGCACTTCATTCTAATGCTTCGGGTAGCGGCAACGGAAATGTCAGGGGAGCGGAGTTTTATTACTATCCTACAAGTGTAAGTGGTAAACGTTTTGCTGAAATTGCCGCCGAAAATTTTCAATTGATTTACCCGCTTCCAAACAGTGTTCGTATAGTACCTACCACTACTCTTGGGGAAGTAAGGCGTGTAAAGGCACCCAGTGTGCTTATAGAGGTGGCATACCACGATAATCCCGAGGATGCAGAGTGGATAAGAAATAATATTGAAGCTATGGCGGCTAATATTACCTATTCACTAACCGAGTATTTTGGGATACCCTTTAATACACCGCAACCAATTTTTACTGCAAGTGTCGCAACGAGGGGTTCTAATCTCAATGTGAGATATTTACCATCTACGAACAGCAATATAGTGGGTAGCATTCCGAATGGTGCAGAGGTGACTGTATTTGCAACGCTACCCGATTGGTCGCTTGTTAACTATAACGGTACAGTGGGATATGTCGCAAGCAGATATTTGCAGTATTAAATCATGTAAAAATATGATATAAAAAAGTTGTTGTTATGCAAAATATAATACCTACAACGGTAGGAAACAGTGCAGAGAAAAGGGTCCATTTCATACTGCCTGTTTCCTTTTTTATTGTAAGAAGTGTAGTTGAGCAGGGCCAATGAAAAAGAAAAAAGATAATTGTATTTATTGCGGTGAGGGTGGTCCAACCGTTAGCCGATAGAATTTCTTTCATAGCGGTTATTGATGAAATTTCGGTGAGACTTCCGTTGGAGAGGTATGCCATTAGAATTATAGGAACAACTATTTCGTTAGCAGGAAATCCTAATATAAATGCTGTTAGAATTATGCCGTCAAGTCCTATAATATGCCCAAACGGTTCTAAAACAGTCGCGCAATGTGACAGAAGCGTCTTATCGAAGATAGTTATATTTGCCATAAGCCATATAATTATACCTGTAGGTATAGCTACTGTAACCGAGCGTCCCAAAACAAATAGTGTGCGGTCAAGCACTGAGCGGACCAGTATCTGACTGATTTTCGGTTTTCTGTAGGGTGGCATTTCCAGTGCATAGGATGATGGCATACCCTTTAAAACGGTATGGGATAAAAACTTTGTAGAAACAAAGGTCATAAAAACTCCTAAAAGAATGACCAAGGTTAAAAGCAGAGAAGATATTATGTCCGCACCCCAAACTCCAAGCGGTATAAAAAACATGGAAATTATGGCTATGATAGCGGGAAATCTGCCGTTACAGGGAACAAGACTGTTAGTTATAATTCCGAGCATCCGCTCACGCTTAGAGTCAATAATTCTACAGCCCACCACTCCTGCGGCATTGCATCCAAAGCCCATACACATCGTAAGTGCCTGTTTTCCGCAACCGTGACAGCGTTTAAATGGTTTATCTAAATTAAATGCAATTCGCGGAAGATAACCTATATCCTCAAGCAATGTAAAAAGGGGGAAGAAAATAGCCATTGGTGGCAGCATTACCGATACTACCCATGCTGGCACACGGAAAACACCCTCGGTTATAAGTCTTTTTAGCGGAACAGGTGTAGAAAGTGCGGTTAGAAGCTTTAACAACCCGTTTTCCAGTGTGTTGAAAAAACCTGATAAAATTTCGGATATATAATTAGCGCCTGTAATGGTTATCCAAAAAATAACTGCTAAAAGTATAATCATTACAAGGTATCCTGAAAACTTGCTTGTAAGCACCCTGTCGATTTTTCGGTCGGTATTATTATATACATTGGGGTTTAAAGATACCGCCTCTTTGCTAATTTTTTCAGCATCGGTTATTATTGCTGAGGTTATCATATCCTTGATCTTACCCTTTCTTACGCCCTCTTTGTATAGAAAAATCCGTGCCTCTTCTAAGGCTCGGTTTAATTCTTGATTGGATGTGACAACATCGCCAAACCGTGTTTCTATTTCCTTAAGCATTGCTTCATCGGGTTCTAAAAGCTGAAGACTAAGCCATCTGGAAAGGCTGTTGCAACCGATAATTCTGTTTATTGTTGGTTCCACAATATTGGTTGCATGCTCTATTATATCGGGATATCGCACTTTGTGACCGTTATTATCAGCTGTTAACTTATCAAGAGCATTCATAACCGCCTTTAGCGTTTTTTTGTTGTGAGCCACAGTACCAACCACGGTTGTGCCTAATTTTTGTGCTAAAAGCGCAAGATTGATTTTAATTCCCTTGCGCTTTGCTTCGTCGAGCAAATTGACGCAAACCACAACCTTTTTGCCTGTTTCAAGGATTTGAAGAACCAAATTCAAATTCCTTTCAAGGCAGGTAGCGTCGCATACCACAAGCACAGCATCAGGTCTGTCAAAGCATATAAAATTTCTTGCCACCTCTTCTTCGGGCGAGTGGGCTAAAAGGGAATATGTACCTGGTATATCTACAAGTACATAAGAGTTTTTTTCGGTTTCAAAATAGCCTTGAGCATTACTGACAGTTTTACCGGGCCAGTTGCCAGTATGCTGATGCATACCTGTAAGCGCGTTGAAAAGAGTGCTCTTGCCAACGTTTGGATTGCCGGCAACAGCTATTATTTTATCATTTTCGTTTTTCTTTTTTATAATAAGCTCTGTTTTGGAAGCACCGCTTCCTGTAGAGCTTGCGGTGAGGCCCAATTCTATTCCTCCTTTATGAGTATGTCTAGAGCATCGTCGTTTCTTATTGCAATTACAGCACCCCGTATAAGATAAGCCTTGGGGTCTCCTGCAGGGCTTTGCCCCACGCATTCAACTAATGTGCTTTCAATAAGACCTATATCAAGAAACCGTTGGTGCATATCGCCTTGGGATAAAACTTTATAAATATGTGCGCGGTCTCCCACATTTAAATCACGTAAGCTTTTCACAGAAAATCACCCTATTAACAATTTATTCTGTTAATCTAAAATAGTGAGGCATAAGTAATAAACTGTACGCATATTATTTTACAAAGAATATAGGCAGACGGAATATGGGAGGAAAAATTATGACAAACGCAAATATTTATAAGGATATTTCTGAACGAACGGGCGGTGATATTTACATAGGAATTGTAGGCCCTGTAAGAACAGGAAAATCTACATTCATTAAGCAGTTTATGGATAAGCTTGTACTGCCTAATATTTCGGGTGACTATTTAAAGGAGCGCGCAAATGATGAGCTTCCGCAATCGTCTTCGGGTCGAACTATAATGACAACCGAGCCGAAATTTATACCCGAAAAGAGCGCGCAAATAAAAATAGACGATACCGCGGCTATGAACGTAAGGTTGATAGATTGTGTTGGATACATTGTGCCGAGCGCACTTGGTTATATTGAGGGTGACCAACCGCGAATGGTTATGACGCCTTGGTTTGAAGAACCGATACCATTTAATATGGCGGCAGAAATAGGGACACGCAAGGTTATAACCGAGCATTCAACTATAGGGCTTGTAATCACTACAGACGGTAGTATAAGTGATATTCCAAGGGAAGAGTATGCCGAGGCTGAGGAAAGGGTTATTGAGGAGTTAAAGGCTATAGAAAAGCCATTTGTTGTTTTACTAAACTGTATGTATCCGGAATCGGAAGAAGCAAGGGAAATGGCGTTTTCTTTGACCGAGAAATACGGTATACCTGTAGAGCCTGTAAATTGTTTAGAGCTATCTGAGGATGATATAAAAAATATCCTATCAAAAATACTTTTTGAATTTCCTATTAAAGAAATCAGTGTTTGCTTCCCAAGATGGATAAACTCATTACCGCTTGAGCATTGGCTACGTGCAGACCTTACCGAAAATATAAAGAAATCGGCTTGCGGCCTTAGGCACATCAGGGACATCAATTGCTTTGAAAAAGCTTTCTGCAATAACAAAAATGTTGATTCAACAACGGTAGATGCTATTGATTTAGGTGTGGGCTCGGCCGAAATTAAGCTTGGTGTAAAGCATAGCCTGTTTTATAAAATCCTTGCTGAAACTACAGGGCTTGTTATAGAGGATGAGCAGGAACTTATGGAAAGTATAGCCGAAATGGCACAGATGAAAAAGGAGTATATGCGCGTAAAGGGTGCTCTTGATGAGGTTGAGGCTACAGGCTACGGAATAATTATGCCTGATATTGAGGAGCTAACCCTTGAAGAACCTGAGATTGTAAAGCAGGGTGGACGCTACGGTGTGCGGCTCAGAGCATCAGCTCCGTCAATACACCTTATGAAAGCAAATATCACTACCGAGGTAAGCCCGATAGTAGGTAGCGAAAAGCAGTCAGAAGACCTTGTAATGTATCTGCTTAGCGGCTTTGAGGAGGACCCTGTGAAAATCTGGGATTCTAATATCTTTGGAAAGTCTCTTCACGACCTTGTAAATGAAGGTCTTCACACCAAACTTGCGCGCATGCCTGTCGATGCGAGAATGCGTGTTCAGGAAACGGTTGAAAGGGTAATAAACGAGGGCTGTAACGGTCTTGTGTGTATATTGTTATAAACAAAAAACTAAGGTTCTAAAAGAACCTTAGTTTTTTTATAAATATCATTAAAAAATAGGTTATAACCGAAACAAAAACGATAGCCGCACCCGATGCTATACCTAAATAATAGGATATTGTTAGTCCTACAATGCAAAAAGCAACGCTAAAAATTATGGCTATTATAATTCGGTTTTTAAGCGTTTTAGAAAGCAGGGCGGCACATGCGGCAGGTGCACTTAAAAGAGCTATTACTAAAATTATCCCTACAACCCGAATGAGCGCTACAATGCTAAGTGCAGTGAGTATTAAAAGAGAATATTCTAAAAATGCGGTTTTAATACCGTTTATCTTGGCAAAGTTTTCATCAAACAAAAACGCTTTCCAATCATTAAATAGTGAAATAACAGCAAATAAAACGATAACCGTTAACGGTATCATAATATAAAGGTCAAGCCTTGTTACTGCTAAAATATTGCCGAAGAGATATGAATTCATATCTGGCGGATATCCAGCCATAAGACCCGTAAATCCAATTCCAAGCGCCATACCCAATGACCACAAGAGAGAAATTACCGTTTCACTTTTTGAAGCGTTTTTTCTGCGTACCAAACCGATGATAAGGGCAGAAGTCACCGAGAAAAATGCGGCGCCCAAAATGGGTTCAAAGCCTAAGAGATAGCCGAGCCCTACTCCGCCATAAGCGGTATGAGCTATACCGCCGCTCATAATTAGCAACTTTTTTTCGGTTATTATAACCCCGATAATACCGCAAATTATACTTGCAAGCAAGCCCGCGAACAGCGCATTGCGCAAAAAGGAGTAGTTTATTAAAGCATCAAGCATTTTTATCACCACCGTCAATAAGCATTGTTCCGCCATATAGTATCTTGATTATTTCATCGGTTAATACGGGCACTCCACAGTATATAAGCTCTCGGTTTATAAGAACTAGTTTTGATGAATATTCGGTAGCAGCTGACAGGTCGTGGGTGACTATGATTATAGTAAGTCCTTTACTGTTAAGCTCTTTTAGGGTGGCAAATATTTTATTTCGTGAAGCTATGTCAACATTTGCGGTCGGTTCATCGAGAAATAAAATATCGGGGTTTGATGCTAATGCGCGTGCAATTAAAAGACGTTGGAATTCGCCGCCTGAAAGCTCACTGATTTGGCGTGTGGCATAACCATTTAAGCCCAAAAGGTTTAAACACTCTGTGGCTTTTTCTATTTCCGATTTTTTAAATCTTTTGAATGGGTGAAGTCCCGATTTTAAAAAAGCTGATAAAACGGTTTCAAGTACAGTGATGGGAAAGTTTCGGTCTATAAGTGAAATTTGCGGCACATAGCTTAAAAGGGTAGATTTTGAAATTATTTGGATAGCACCGCTATCTGCCTTTAAAAAGCCCAAAACGGTGTTTAAAAGGGTTGTTTTGCCACCGCCATTAGGACCAATAACTGCGATAAACTCACCTTTATTAACATCCAAATTGATATTGTTTATTGCATCTGCTCCGCTGTACGAAACGCTGAGATTTTTAATTTCAATTATAGTATCCATTATTTCATCGCCTCTGCTAATGAGCGTGTCATTGATTTCAAATTTTCTGTATAATCGCTAGATAAAGGCTCAAGCATAACCGCTTTTCCATTGATTTCCTCAGCAAAGCTAAGCGCTTGCTTTTTGGAGCCTTCTGCTTGGTAAAAAATCACCTTAATCTCCTCTTTTTTGGCGAGGTCTGTCATCTCAGCAAAACGCTTTGCAGTAATTTCCTTGCCATGCTCTTCAAGTGCATTTTGCAAAAGGGAATAATCATCGGCAAAGTAGCCGAATGCAGAATGAAAGGATATAAATTTGTTGGTTCTTAAACTTTTAAAAGCGGTGTGTATAGAACTGTCAAGCTTTTTAAGTTCATCTATATAATTTGTGGCGTTGAGTGAGTAAAATTCGGCATTTTGTGGGTCAATTTCCCCAAAAACCTCGGCTATAGCCTCAACCATTACAATTACGCGTTTGGGAGAAAGCCATATGTGTGGGTCACGCGCACCGTTTTCAGTGCGGTCAGGATAGATCTTAGATACATTTTTGTGAAGTGCTACAGTTTTTGTGTTATCACTTATAATAGGTAAAATCGAGTTTTCTTCGACTGGTACTCCAATAGAAAAATAAACACAGGCATTTGCGATTTTCTTAACTTCATTAGGGCTTGGCTCATAGGCTTCGGGTGAAGCGCCTGTGGGAATGACAGTAACAACATCAAATTTATCACCACACACCTGTTTGACAAAGGTGGTCTCAGGTGCAATAGAAACCGCTACGGTTTTTTTGTCAGCACTATTATTGTTTGCATTTCCACAGCCCGAAAGAAAAACAAACGAAAGAGATAATAAAATAAATAATAGCTTTTTCATAGCACACTCCAATTTGCAAATAATTTGCAAATTATATTTTAATACGCAAATGTATACCTGTCAAGAAAGAAATGCAAATTACTTGCAATTTGTTATAACGTATAATATAATATAACCGAAGGAAGTGAAAAGAGTGACCGAAAACCGTAGCTATAATACAAAATCAAGGCAGTATATTTTGGATTTTTTAAAGCAAAACAGCCAAACTACCGTTGCTGTTTCTGATATTCTTGAATATTTAGGTAGCAAGGGCATTTCTGTTAATTTCACTACAGTTTATAGGTATCTTAATAAGCTTACACAAGAACGCGAGGTTATAAAGCTTGCAGACGATGGTGGGCAAAGGTCGGTATATCAGTTTATCGGTAATAAAAACAGTTGTGATGAGCATATACATATACAGTGTACTGAGTGCGGTAGGTTAGAGCATGTAGAATGTGATTTTATGGAGCATATAAAGGCACATTTTTATGAGGGGCACGGTTTTACAATTAAGTGTGACGGTAGCGTTATTTATGGTATTTGCTCCTATTGTGAAAAGAAAAATAAAAAAAATTAAAAAAGGGGGTTGAAATATATCCTTATATAGTGTATAATAATCAAGCAGTGAGAGAAACTAACGCTGTGAAAATAAATATCGCGGAGTGGAGCAGCTGGTAGCTCGTCGGGCTCATAACCCGAAGGTCGTTGGTGCAAGTCCAGCCTCCGCAACCAACAATGCGAACCGATTTAGATATCGGCGCAAGAAATCCAGTAACCACAACGGTTACTGGATTTTTTTATCCCATTTTTTCAAGTGAAACTCAATAGATATCCTAAGCCCAAAACGGCTTTCGGGGAGGACTTGAACTAAATTCAATAGATATCAGGGGCAGATTTTGCGATTTTTTTCGTAAAGTCTGCCCCTTTTTTGTTTTTATAAATGTTAAATGTTTGTGTCTTCGAGGTTGCGCATAAAAAGTATGCGCAACCTCCTTTTTTATTTTGTACTCCCTTCTCTACCACAGAGAATGAGTAAATAAATCGGAAAGGAGTTGTGTCCCATGCAGTATTTCGATAAGAACGGCAAGGAAATAAAAGCCGGTATGAAAATCTTGATGGAAGACGGAAAAGTGGAATTGGTGTATGACACGGAAGATGCTTATGGAAACCCGAACCTTGGAATTAATGCTTCCAACGAAGACTTCCTTCGTGCGCACCCAAATTGGGCAAGAGAGTTTTACAGCCTCTCAATGTTCAATATGGCGGCTACAGAAATCTGTCCATCCGAACCCGAGATCAAAGCAGAGCTTGAAAAACTTGCACCTATTATCGATGGCACAGAGCATGCCATCGACTATGGCGAAAAGGTCTCTCGAGAAGACTATGAAAAGTACGAAGCAGCTATTGCTCGAAGGACTACACTAACCACTATGCTCGGTGAGGATGCTCCTGCCCCCGAAATGACTATGCAGTAAGAAAGGAGATGATGATAAATATGGCTCTGTTATTCTCAGCAGTAACCGTGACTGCTAACGATCAAGAAGTCGAATTCCTTGTAGGTGGTATTCCTCGAGAGTTTGATGACCTTGAAGGCTGGACTGCCTTCGACAACTTTATGGAAGACATTGATGAAGAAACCGAAGTCTCTGTTCACGCGAAAGCCTATCTATATGGTGGAGAAGAAACATATAAAGCTACACCGGAAGAAGTGGCATATTTTATGAAGCGCATAGAGATGGATGACACTTTCCTCTCTCGATGTGACAACATCGAAGATGTGGACTTTACCATCCAATGGTCTCCCGAAGAACTATTTGATATGGAGGTAAACTAACGTGAATGATTGGGAAAGACAACATAGACAAGCACAACAGTACAAAGAAGCCTATCCCCCTGGCACTCGCCTTATGCTTCTAAGTATGAATGATCCTCACCACCCCGTAGAAAGCGGCACCCGTGGCACAGTCGAACATGTCGATGACATGGGTACTATTCACATGCGATGGGATAATGGTCGAGGACTTGGACTCGTTCCTGGCGAGGACGAATTCCGCAGACTGACTCAAGAAGAAATCGATGAAGAACTTCGAGAGCAAGCTGAGGATGACCAAACCCAGGACGAACAAACACCCCAAGAGCAGACCATGTAGAAAGCGAGGTGAATCTATAGCAAATAGGTTGGATGCCTTATGGCGATCCGCTTTATTGATTTATGTTCAGGAATCGGAGGTTTCCATTCTGGCTTAATGGCAACAGGAAATTATCAGTGTGTTGGACATGCTGAAATCGACCCCTATGCATCAAAAGCTTATAGCGCCATTTACGGCATGGAAGGAGGTAACAATTATGGTGACCTTCGAGAAATCGATCCAAAACAACTGCCCGACTTTGACTTACTCTGTGCCGGATTTCCTTGTCAGAGTTTCTCTGTTGCCGGCAGACGTCTCGGATTCCAAGATACAAGAGGTACTGTCTTCTTTGAAATTGCCCGAAT
>JAZUAL010000008.1:0-16631 GCA_045637925.1 Acutalibacteraceae bacterium
GAAAGTACAGGCATTGAAATGTAAACAGCAAAAAGCGGAATGAAAAACCAATATACATTTTCAATAGACGTATTAAATATACGCCCCAAAAATGTCCTCATTCCAATTTCAAACGGATTAATTTTCTTTTCTACCGCAATAATTAACGACCAAGCTATAAACGGTATTACCGTTCTTGTAAAACGTTTTATAAAATACTGCTTGGTGGTATACTTGCTACGGTAAGTCATTAAATTAGCACCTGTAAGCATTAAGAAAATAGGCACAGCCCAATAGCAAGCCGCCTCAACGAACATTGCCTGTTTCCAACCCAAAGTGTCAGCATAGTTAAATGAGTTACCGTTACAATGTAAAAATATTACACATAAGGCTGCCGTAATATTTAATAGGTCAAAATATACAACTCTTTTTCTTTGCATCTAAATCACCCACTATTCTCTAATTTATTTTTTCAAATATCTGTGGGAAATTGGTTTTAATAAAATTAATTACTCCTACTATACCAAAACACAGGAGGCGATTTTTAGCCTTAAACGCTTTAGCCATAATACCGGAAAGACCGCCTCCGCCTAAATAAGCATTAAGTCTCACATAGCGTTCCGATTTCAATTCATCCTCGAAAAACCTAATCCTTTGCGCCTTATCCATATTCATTCTCTTATCTAAATTACGTTGTAAAGCCGAGAAAAAATAACGCGAATAGCGTGATGCTATCATTTTTAATGTTTCGGGAGTCAACATATCCCATGTTTCAAACTGCTCGTAAAGTCGGTCGATTTTTAGCATTATATCTTTGTAATAAGAGGGTATGAATTTGCTTGTGATACTGCTGTTCATTCTTTTTGCATAGTGATATGGTGTAATGCTTAATATATTACAGCTTTCAATCTCCATAAATACGCTAATGTTAAATATAATATCTTCATTAAAACGCATCTTTGTAAACTCTATATTACGACTACGCAAATACTCTAAATTATATAACTTATTCCACGCGTAACCGTAAAGTGTTGAATTTTCCAAGGAAACAATTTCATTACGCACTTCATCTGAAGTTTTAAGCTGTTTATTGTTATAAGAAATAGGCTTTGTCTTGCAAATACTACCATTCTTATCATAATATTCTTCAATTAATCCGAAAATAATAACCTGAGCTAAATTTTCATCTAAAGAATTCACCAATAGCTCAAATAAATTTTCATCAATCGTGTCATCACTATCTAAAAACAAGATATATTCGCCAACCGCTTTATCCATTCCGTTGTTACGTGCATTGCCCAAACCGCCATTTTCTTTCAAATGAATAACTTTAATACGGTTATCCTTTTGTGCATATTCATCGCAAATAGCAGGCGAATTATCGGGCGAACAATCATCCACCAAAATAAGTTCAAAATTGCTATAGCTTTGATTTAAAACGCTATTTATACTATCGGCCAAAAAGTTTTCAACCTTATAAACCGGCATTATAACACTAATCAAAGGTGACAACAAAAATACCCCCAAAAAAGTAATATATAAATATTATATATCCTTATATATTAAAAGTCAAATAATAAAACGATACACAGTTCATAGCCTATAACATATTTAAAAGCGCCTAAGTGCAAACCTAAGCGCTTTTAAATAAAATACAATCTGTAAATCAGCTGCACTGGTGATTATAACTTTCCAAAAAGAGTATTGAATGTTTCACTTAAGTATTCGCTAACATCCATACCGGCAGAAGACGGAATGTAGAATATGCAGAAGCATAAAACTGCAAACACAATTAAAAGAAGAATTGCTAAGACCAATATCACCTTGTTTAATGAAAATGAAAGTTTGCGTTTAGAATTTTCTTCATCAGGTTCCAAAAAGAAATCCTTAAGATATTCTTCGGTAATTTTAATTCTGGCCTCATCTGTATTGTCTTGAGGGTCAGTATCAACTATAATTGGTGCTTCAACATCCTCTATCGGTGCTATAACAATATCATCATCATTACTATCGAATATAATACCGCTTGAAATTATAGCATCAACCTCTGTGTCGCTTTTAGCTGTATCAATAACGAAGTTTTCTTGCGTTTCAATATAAATTTCTTCTCTATTGTCACTTTCTTGTTCTATATCTTGAGCGGTTTCTTGCGAAGTGAAATTTTCTTCTGTCAATTCATTTGTGGCTTCCTCTATAATATCCGCTGCCGCTGCTTCATCCTCAACCGTTTCTATTCCTGCTTCCTCCTGTGCCTCAAGGTTTTCATCAGAACTATCTGTTAAATCAATATCTGATTCCTCATTTTTAGGCGCATTATTTGTTTCAGTAATAGCCGCCGCTTTTTCCTTTAATTCGACAGCGCATAATTCTTCAACATAAGGATGTATAAGATGTTGCATTATGTTTTTGCGAATATTTTTGTTTTCGCTTACAAGAATCATAGTTTGCGGACCTCTCTCAATAATAAGGCCTCCAAAATACCCCTCTACTGTAACAAGCGGAGTGGCACCCTTAAGTATCTCAATTTTTTCATCGCCGCTAATACCGTAGCTTGATTTTTCCAGTTCTGCAAGCGGTATTCCCGTGGCGGAGGAAATCATATTAATTATACCGTCCTCACCGAAAAGACCGCCCGTAATTATAATTATTCTGCTTCTCGAAACTGCACGTGAGAGACTGTGAAGTGCGGTTTTACGGTCAGGTGATTTATCTGTAAGTAATCGCATCCTACAGCAACCGCATAAATTAAATTCCATTTCAAAATCGGTGTTTGTCTTATAATATATAATATCTACCTTAAGGTTTTGAAACATTTTAAAATTCCTCCAAAATTTTATTTTTTCTACTTTTTAAAGGGATATTCAATACCGCGATGCTCATACCATTTTTTAGGATATCTCGCATTAGCATTAACGGTTGCATTTACTGTATTAACGCGACCGCTTTCTCCCTCACGAACCCTACGTGCCATAACAACGAGACGGGCGTTTGGGAAATCCTCAGAACACGTTACAAGCGTTAATATCTTATCTCCATACTTGGCGCTGACGCCTGTATTTATTATACTGCGCTCCTTTGCTTCATCAGCCCAAGCATCAAAATCCAACTTATCATTAAAGTTTTGACGGTAGATATTGTAAATATAACCGCCATCATCTTCTTTTGAGGCATTCAAAATAAAAATGGAATATATTTTATAGGTATGAATTTCATATAGTGTGCTAAACTCTAAAGTAGGATACCTCTTGTAAAAATCAAGACGTTTCAGCTTTTTAAGACTACCGAACATACTGCCATTCTTCATTTCATGACCGTAAATTATCAGGTTTTTATCCTGTTCGCTCTCGGTAAGCTTATTTCTAAAATCAAAATAAAGAGAACCATATATACTCTTCTGACCTAATTGATTATGATTTAAATAATAATCGTTATTATCTGTTTGATAAATCGGATTATCTACCTGTGTTCCCGGAATAGTAATCCAACCCTTGAAATCGCTGTTTTCATCAAGCAAATACTGTATCTTCGTTTTATCAACCCAATGCGCGTTCCAATAACTTTCGTTAGTATATGAAGGCTCTTGTTCAGTGAAATCATCATGCCATACCTCTCGGCTGTAGTCTATAACCGCCCTTTGATGCTCAGCCTCCCAAAAATAATCAGCAAGATAAATAGAAGAAACTATAAGAGTAACAAAACAAACTATAAATAAAACCTTAAGAATTATCTGCTTCAAATTATCCTTTTTATTTGGGATATAGGATACATAAATATAGTTTAAAATACTATTTAATATATTATTTTCTTTTGCGTGTTTCATTATTCTTGTCACCGTAAAGCAAATTTACTTAATATTCAGAAATATAAGAATACTCTGTTTCGGCAATAGCCTTTTCTACAAGCTCGTCTATATTAAGAGCCGACTCTGCCTTTTCACAAAGCTCTATTGTAGGTCGCGTTTTGGGATGCTTCGGAGTAAACACCGTACAACAATCCTCATAAGGCAAAATAGAGGTTTCAAATGTATCTATATTTCTTGAAATACGAATGATTTCCTCCTTATCCATTCCGATAAGCGGACGAAGAACAGGCATATTCACTACGCTGTCAGTTGTAACAAGCGCCGGAAGAGTTTGACTTGCAACCTGACCGAGACTTTCACCAGTAATAAGTGCTAAGCTACCCGCCTCCTTAGCAATTCTTTCGGAAATACGCATCATCATTCGTCTCATTATAAGAGTGAAGTAATCCTCAGGGCAAAGCTCGGCTATTTTATCCTGAATTTCGGTAAAGGGCACAATCGCAAGATTAATACATCCGCTGTATCTTGAAACCTTAGAAAGCAAAGTCCTAACCTTTAGCTCAGCGCGAGGACTGGTATATGGCGGGCTTGCAAAATGTATTGCGTTAAGGCGAAGTCCTCTTTTTGCCATAGTCCACGCGGCAACAGGACTATCGATACCGCCCGAAATTAAAATTGATGCGTTGCCCGCAGTTCCTACAGGAAGACCGCCGGCACCTGCTATCTGCTCTGCTCTTACATAAGCAGAATAATCTCTAATCTCAACAAAAACCGTTCTGTCTGGATTATGCACATCCACCTTTAAATGAGGAAATGCGCTAAGTAAAGCGCCTCCTAGCTCACGACAAATCTCGGGTGATGTGAGCGGAAAATTTTTATCTGCGCGCTTGGCTTCAACCTTAAAGGTTTTTACATTTTCAAGACTTTCTTTAAGGTACTCTACCGAGCAAGTTAAAATATCCTCCATATTTTTTTCGCAAACACAAGCACGGCTAAAGCCCGCAATACCAAAAACGAGACCAACCCTTTCTATTGCTTCCTCGAAGTCGAAATCATCACTTTGAGGTTCAACATAAATCGTGGACTGTGCCTTGCGAATAGTAACCTCACCGAGATTTTTAAGTCTGCGCCGCATATTTTTAATAAGTATATCCTCAAAATTGCTACGGTTAAGTCCTTTAAGCACTAACTCACCGTTTTTAATCAGTATAATCTCTTTCATATATCAGAACGCCTGAGCTTTTTTGTAGCTTCGCATAAAGCAGCAACCGTCAGGTCGATATCCTCCTTAGTATTATTCTTTGAAAAGCTCAATCTCAGTGCACTGTCGCCGCGCTTTTTGTCAAAACCTAAAGCCCTCAACACATAGCTTGCCTCACCCTTGGCACAAGCACTACCCGAAGAAACAAATATGCCTCGGCTCTCAAGGAAATGAAGCAAGGTTTCTGAACGGTAGCCTTTAACCGAAATATTCAGTATAAACGAAAGCGCATCTGTAGGAGAATTAATCTCTGCAATTCCGCACTCCAAAAATGCTTTTCGCGCATAAAGATTAAGCTCATTTATAGCTAAAAGATTTCTATCAAGGTCACCAAGCTCCTCAATAGCACCCATAAAGCCTGCTATAAGGGGTACTGCCTCTGTACCAGAGCGCATCCCTCTTTCCTGACCACCCCCTGTAATGAAGGGCGCTATATTAACACCCTTTTTACAATAGAGAAATCCAACTCCTTTAGGTCCGTGTATTTTATGAGCACTTGCTGTCAGTAAATCAACGCCCAATTTTTTCACATTAATATTGATTTTACCAAACCCTTGCACTGCATCAGAGTGAAAAAGTGCATTAGGCGAAAGCTTTTTAATAATTTCGGATGCCTCAGCTATAGGCTGAATGCTTCCAACCTCGTTATTGACAAGCATGATACTCACAAGCACTGTTTTAGTGTTAAGTACATTTTCAAGCTCATCAAGATTAATTTTACCGCTACCGTCACACCCCAGACGTATAACCTCAAATCCTTCGCTCTCGAGCCTCTTTGCAGTCTCAAGAACCGACGGGTGCTCAATAGCGGAGATAATAACGCGGTTTCCCCTGTTTTTTCTGGCAAGCGCTGACAAAACAGCTGTATTATTAGCCTCTGTGCCGCTGCCTGTGAAAATTATTTCATCAGCTCTCGCACCGATTTTTCTAGCGACACCTTCACGCGCATTGCCGACAATAAGCTCGGCATCCATACCCATTGTATGAAGAGATGAAGGGTTTCCCCAATTAACAGTTAAAGCGTTATTTATATATTCGCAAACCTTTTTCGAGGGCTTGGTTGTAGCACTGTTGTCGAGATATATTATGTGTTTCAAACCACTCACACTTCCAAGATATTGTATATTCTACTATATTATACAACATATTTTCGTTTTACACAATAGGAAAATACCTTAACTTTGTAATAAATTTATGAACGGAAAAATATTATTGCTTAGGTGATTTAATTGGATAATATTCTGCTGTTTGTCGAAAATTTAATTTCTGGCACACTTCCCTTTTGTCTATTGCTTTTTACGGGGATTTTTCTTACCTTTAAGGGACGCTTTTTTCAGTTCAGAAAATTCCCTACATCATGTGCCTTAATAATAAAAGCCTTTAAATCAAAGAAAGAGAATACAGAGCTTAGTTCCTTCGGCGCTGCTTGTACCGCAATTTCTGCAACGGTAGGCACTGGAAATATTGCGGGTGTTGCGGGAGCTTTGGCTATAGGCGGTGCGGGTTCTATATTTTGGATGTGGATTAGCGCACTGTGTGGAATGACTGTGAAGTTCGGAGAAATTGCACTGTCTATTATTCACCGAGAAAAAAAGAACGAAATTTACCGTGGCGGACCTATGTATTATATGAAAAACGGGCTTGGTAAACGATTTAAAATTCTAGGTATTTTATTTGCAATTTTTACCCTACCTTCAGTATTTATAGGCGGAAATATGACACAAACCAATGCCTCAGTAAACTCAATAACCGAAGATGTAAAAAGTCAGCTTATTTTAGGAATTATCTTTGCAATAGCTACCGCAATGATTATTGGCGGAGGTATAAAGCGTATCGGCACGATTACTGAAAAATTAGTTCCATTTATGTCGGTTGCATTCATAATAATGGCATCCGCAATATTAATAATAAATATAGATTTTTTACCAACCGCCTTTAAAATGATATTCGAGGGTGCATTTAGTCCAAAAGCGGCAACGGGAGGAGCAGTGGGGTCTATACATACCGCTATGATGATTGGCGCTTCACGCGGTATATTCTCTAATGAAGCAGGTCTTGGCACATCTGCAATGGCTCATTCAACAGCTTTCGATGCCGATGCTCACACCCAAGGACTTTTTGGCATATTTGAGGTTTTTGTTGATACAATTCTTTTATGTACACTTACTGCATTGACAATTCTTTGCAGTAGAGTTAATATAGAATACGGAAAAACAGCATCGACCGAGTTGATAGAAGCCGCGCTTAGCACAACCTTCGGCAACGCTTCACATATATTGCTTGCTATCATGATGTGCATATTCGGTTTTTCAAGTGTAATCGGTTGGGCAGTATACGGCGAAATTGCCACCGAGTACCTATTCGGAAAAAAGGCATTATGCATTTATAAGCTTATTTATCCCATTGCCTGTATTATCGGCGCTGTGGCTAAGACGTCTACTGTTTGGAGATTGGCATCCTTTTTTAACGGAATTATGCTGTGCATCAATTTGCCGCCTATACTGCTTATGTGTAACAAATTTTTAGAGAGTGATAAGAATGAAAAGAAGAATAAACGAAATAAAAGACTTTTTAAGCGAAAATGATGCCGCGCTGATAATGAGCGACACTAACCGCCTTTATTTTACAGGGTTTAAGTCATCTGCGGGCGCAGTTATTATAACAAAAACCAACGCAAATCTTTTTGTTGATTTTAGATATTTTGAAAATGCAAAGAAAAGCATCAATCACATAGATGTTATCCTTACAAACCGTATTTACGGTGATATTTCCGAATTTTTAAAAAGCCACCAAATTAAAAACCTTTTTATTGAAACAGATTATACCACGCTTGACAGTATGAATACTTTAAAAAATACTTTAACGGGCTTTAATGTTTCAAATGAGAATACTTTAAGTCAAAAAATCAACCAGATGAGAAGTATTAAAACTAAAGATGAAATTAAGTCTATTGAAAAAGCGCAAGCTCTTACCGATGAAGCATTCAGCTATATTTTAGACAATATTAAAGTTGGTGCCACCGAAAAAGAAATCGCGTTAAAAATGGAATTTTTTATGCGTGAACGCGGTAGCGAGGGTGTTGCATTCGAATTCATTGCGGTTTCGGGTAAAAATTCTTCCTTGCCACACGGTGTTCCTACCGATAAAAAAATTGAAAATGGTGATTTTCTAACTATGGATTTCGGTGCGGTAATAAACGGTTACCGCTCGGATATGACGCGTACTGTAGCTGTGGGTTCTGTCTCATCAAAACAGCGCGCTGTTTATGAAACTGTACTAAAAGCTCAAAAAGCCGCTCTTGGCGTTTTAAAATCTGATATCCCCTGCTCTTTTGTTGATAAAACCGCTAGGGATATTATCACAAAGGCGGGCTATGGAAACTGTTTTGGGCACGGTCTCGGTCATAGTGTAGGTTTAGAAATACACGAAAATCCTGCCTGTAATACTCGCGACAATACTCCCCTTAAAGAAAATATGATTATGACGGTAGAGCCTGGAATTTATATCCCCAACCAATTCGGTGTGAGAATTGAGGATATGGTTTTAATCACAAAGGATAGCCACCGTAATTTGACCAAAAGTCCAAAAGAGCTTATAATCGTTTAAAAAGCAAAACAGCTTACCCAAATTGAGTAAGCTGTTTTTTAATTATTCACTGATTTCTGTTTCTATATTTCTTTTCCTGCTCCAATATGCGATAGCTTCTTTAAGGAATACATAAAGTGTAGCACAGGTTGGTACTGCAAGGAGAGCACCCATTATACCACCGATATTACCGCCTAATAACACAGCGCTAACAACTATTACTCCCGGAAGCCCCACAGCCTTACCAACAACCTTTGGATAAATCAGATTACCCTCTATCTGCTGAAGTATTAAGAAAAATACAACAAACAAAAGTGCCTTAATGGGACTTGTTATAAAGATTAACAACGCGCCCACCGCCACGCCAACAGTAGCGCCTACAAGAGGCACTAATGAAGTTACAGCTATAAGAACTGAAATTATAAGTGCATTTGGGAAACCGAAAATAAGCATACCAACAAAACAGAGTGTGCCTAAAATCAATGCCTCAGTAAGCTGTCCTCCTATGAATTTTGAAAAAGTATATGCACTTTGAGAAGAAATATGATATATAATCTCGGTGGCTTTTTGTGGCAGAAAAGCATCTATCATTCGTTTTAGGAATGCACCGATTTTCTCCTTCTGAGCCAAAACATAAACCGAAATCACAAAGCTTAAAACAGTATCAAAAGCACCTGCAAAAACCGAAGTAGTAATATTAATAGCGTCACCAAAAATCTTTGTCTCAGAGCCCGAAATCCAGTCCTTTAAAGTTTTGGCCACCGTATTCCAATTAATACGGGTGCCGGGAAGCTCATCAATTTCGAGCCCAAATTTATCTATAATACCCTGTAGCCATTCTGTAACCTGCATAACAAATCCTGGAAGCTTTTCTGCAATATAAACTACGGTATCAACAATATCAGGAATAATAACCAATATAAGTACTGAGATAAGCCCAATGCCAATAAGATAGGTGAGAATTAAGCAAAGCGGTCTTTTCAGAATATTTACAAACCTTTTCTTAGACTTGTCCATAAAGAAAAACAACTTTGTTTCTAACGCAGTTAGCAAAACATTAAGCACGAAAGCAATACAAAGTGCTGTTATTATAGGTGAAAATAGAGAGAAAATTTTCGAAACAACCGATACGGTGCTTGAGAAATTCTGAATAGCGGTAAAAATAAGTGTGCCGCAAAAAATCACCAGTAAAAGTTTTTTAATGTTTTTTGAATTAAGCTCCATGTTTTTTCTCCATAAATCATAATAAGCTTACAGCAAATACTGTAAGCTTATTATATAGCATATTTCCAATTAAGTAAATATTTTTCTTTAAATTTTACTCTTTATTTGAAAACACCTTGTTAAGAAGAACCGTTACAAGAATGATTGCCCCCATAACAATAAGTATTCCAATCATACCCTTTCCCATATAGGGAAGATTTTCTACAAAATTATTAAAATCAATATTCATAACACTTTCCCCCTAATTATCCAAAGAATTTAAGGATAAGACCGCCTGCTATTACAGAAGCAATCTGTCCAGAAACATTTACACCCATTGAATGCATCAGCAAGAAATTCTGCGGGTCCTCTTTAAGTCCCATCTTATGAACAATTCTGCCAGACATTGGGAATGCCGAGATACCTGCAGCACCAATCATAGGATTGATTTTCTTAGATTTTGGAAGGAATATGTTAAGTATTTTTGCAAATATTACACCGCCTGCGGTATCAAAGATAAATGCAATAAGACCCAGTCCTAAAATCATAAGGGTTTCTGTCTTTAAGAATTGCGCATAGAACATTTTAGACGCTATTGTAATACCAAGGAATATAGTAATAAGGTTTGCCAATACATTCTGTGCGGTATCGGACAACGAATTAAGTACACCGCATTCACGAATAAGATTACCAAACATTAGGAAGCCCACAAGATATACCGACTCGGGAGCAACCAAGCCTGCAATAGCAGTAATAATTATAGGAAATAAAATTTTAGTCATTTTAGAAACACTTTTAGCGGTATATGGCATACGGATAAGACGCTCGTTTCTAGTGGTAAGCAGCTTTATAACAGGTGGCTGAATAATAGGCACTAATGCCATATATGAATAAGCCGCAACCATTATAGCACCAACATACTGTGAATTAAGCTTTTGTGCTACAACTATGGAAGTAGGACCGTCAGCCGCACCGATAATACCGATAGATGCCGCATCGTTGATTGGGAAAAACATTGAAGCCATACAGAAGGTGAAGAATATACCAAACTGTGCAGCAGCGCCAAAAATCATAAGCTTAGGATTAGAAAGCAAGGGTCCGAAATCAATCATTGCGCCGATACCGATAAAGAGTATAAGTGGGAACAACTCATTTGCGATACCCGCATTAAAAAGGGTTGTCAGAGGACCTGCATCATACTGCTCATTGCCGAAAGCATCAAGAATAGGTTTGCCGGCTTCGTCGGTTACCAAACGCATAACACCCGGAAGATTAACAAGAATTGCGCCAAAGCCTATCGGAAGAAGAAGTGTGGGCTCCATATCCTTTTTGATTGCAAGAAAAATAAGGATGCCACCGATTGCCCACATAACGAGCATTTGCCACGAGAAATTGTTTACAATGTTTTCATACAAAAATTCAACAAAATCCATTTTAAAAACAACCTTTCTGTTTTTTATTAGGGAAAAATAAAAAAGACTCCTACCGTGAACACACGGCAAAAGTCTTGCTTTTTAATGCAATAGCGGGTGGAACACCGTAATGACGCTGATTGCAACGCATAAGCGTTAGCTACTCCCCTTTAACCGCATCGATTATAACATAACAATTTCCAAAAATCAAGAAAAATTTAAAAGGCGAAATTTAATTTTAATTAACATAATCTGTCGAAAATCGTCGTCGGTTGATAACTTTTACACATTTTTAAAGGTTTTTTCCACCTTTTCCACCGAGTTATCCACTTTTTTATGTTAACCTCGCCTCTGTTATCTTAATCTCCTTTTTGTATAAATTTCCATTTTTTTGAACAAACTATATTCATAGCATATTTTTAAATTGGGGGATTTTATATGGTTAAGGGCGTAAACAAAACTATAATAGAGGTTAATAATACAGGAAGTAAGCTTTTTGAAAAAATCGTATTTTATATCACACCGGAATACGGAACCTTAAGTGCCAAGCAGCTCAAACGCGCAGCCGCTGAGTTTTCATTTAATTACGACTCAAGTATTCCGAAAAATGCAACCCTTAGAAAACGCTACAAAACAAAGAAAAAAGTTAAACTTCTTTTGGGTTTAGGGGCGCTGATACTTGTTTTAGGTATATTATTATGTATTATTTTGTAAATAAATCATTAAAAATGCAAGGTAACAGCTTTTGCCCTTGCATTTTTTTTATATTTAGAATATAATTATATAGTTGTTAATATTTGGGGTAAATAATTTGAACTGCATCAAAGTAGCTTGTTTCGGCACTTTTTACCCAATTAATTCTTATTTAGGCGTAAGGAGTAAAATAATGAAAGAGCTTTTCAAAAATTCCGTCTCGCTTTTTGGTAGAACCGTTGCGATCGACATTATGTGCTTCTTTTTAGTAATTTCGTTGAGTGTTCTGGTCACTGCCGCTTTTTCGGAAAACATTGGTTATAAGGCAGTTGGAACATCAAGCGAGAATACCGAGGGCACCGTGCTTTACGAGCATTATTATAAAGACGGTGAGGATTTTAAACGCGCCGAATATGAAGAAAACGGTTACATAATAACCGAAAGCAAAATAAGGTCATCAGTATCAGAAGCGGGTAATATTCTTTTTCAGGTGGTTACAGGAGTTTTTTGTACTGTACTGCTTATTTGTTTTATCTATCCGAAATTTTGGGAAATGGGCACTAAGGACAATAATTTGGTACACTTCAATCACAAAAATGAGGACAAGCTTAAAGGTCTCAAGGCAGGAATAATTGCTATGATACCAAGCTTCATTCTTTTGTTGATTTTAACATTTGCTTTAAAAAACACCCAAACCGCACTTTACAAATTCCTTAACTGTAGCGTTTTTGCTTTTGCAGAGTTAATTATAGGCTCCGCCGAAACATTTAAAGAGATTAGCTTTTTGCAGTTTTTAGGATTAGCCCTTCTAAAAGCGTTTGTTCCACTTACCGCCTATGTGGCTTACTTATTAGGATATAAGAATATTTCGCTTAGTGAAAAACTCATTTATAATAAAACAAAAGAAAATTAGTATTAAGGAAGGTTGATTAACTTGGCTGGTCTTTTTGGCTTGTTTAATTTTGAAAAAGAGGGACCCGGCATTACTAAAAATGCCCCTAAAAAGAAAACCTTTATTGTGTTTTTTGAAACCTTTTTCCGCAACTTCTGGAAATTTATTTTAATTAATATTGTTTATAATATTATAGCCCTTCCCCAGATAACAAGCGGCTTTGCCAATGCAGGCATTACCCATGTCGCACGAAACACCGCAAGGGACAAGCATTCCTTTGGTCTTAGCGATTTTTTCGATACAATCAAAAAAAACTGGAAGCAAGCGCTTGCTGCGGGAATTATAAACACCCTTATAAATCTCATAATAATATTTGATATTTACTTCTTCTGGACTGAAACAAAAGGCGTTCTTAATATCATCGGTCTTGGTCTTTCTCTTTCGTTGCTGGTAATTTTCAATATGATGAATTATTTTATCTGGACCTTGATGATTACCTTCAAATTTAACTTAAAGCAAATTTATAAAAACAGCTTTAATTTTTCGGTAATAAATCTAAAGGGTAACTTTATTTGTTTTTTGTCTCTTCTTTTAGTATATGCCATTAATATAGGTCTTATATTCCTTTTTCAACGCCATTGGATTTTCGTTATAACAATAGAATTGTTTATTTATTTGTTAACATTCCCCTCGTTTAAATTCTTACTTATTCAGTATTGTTGCTTCCCTGCAATCAAAAAATACATTATCGACCCCTATTATAAAGAGCATCCAGATGAGGATATAGAAAAACGCCGCGACCTTGGAATTGAGGTTGATGAGCCTAAGCCTACCATAATTAATGAGGGCGATGAAGAAGAAACCGAAAACGTTTTCGAGGATTGAAAAATATGATTTCCTATGATAAATTATGGCAGACTATGAAAGAAAAGGTGTTACTTAATATACACTAATTAAAAAATATAATATTAGTCCAGGACAAATTACAAGATTACAAAGAAATGAAAGCGTAAGCACACACAATAGAAAGTTTTGTAAAATTTTAAAATGTAACGTTGAAGACATTATACAATATATAGAGGACGAAGAAACAAAAAAGCCGTGAATTTCACGGCTTTTTTTATATGCTTGTGTTAAGTCAGGGACAAATCACCCTTGGCTCCCTCTGACGAGGGAGGCTACTTTGCAACAAGCGTTTTCTTATATTTAACATAACATTTTTTATTGTAATTTTCAAGTTATATATGCAAATAGAGTTATCCCGAATTTCCGAGATAACTCTATTTTTGATGGTATGACAAAAGTCATACTGAGATACTTAAAATCATACCAAAGAAAACGCAGTTAAAAACTTTGTTTTTAAGCAGTAAACTTGCCATAAGTATGATGGCTATTCCTGCCTTGCCTTCAATATCGCACGATATTGAGGCTCGGCTTCCCTACGGGAAAGGCGGCGGACGGACATTTGCCTGTCGCTCCAAAATTCTGCACCTCCTCTTTTTATGATGAGGGCAAAAAATAACCCTCCTGCTTAATTTCTTAAACAAGAGGGCGTTTTGATAAATATTCAGTTTTAACCTTTGATGAGAGAAGAAAAAATTTTTATCCAATCAAATATTTAAGTTTTATACCCTCTCATCTAATGTACTCAAAACCGCATTTTGTAGGGGTATAAATCAAGATTATTTACAGATTGTTTACATTTTTACCAAATGAATTTAGATGCAGATTACACTCTTATGCTACGATACGCAACTAAATCATTGTAGACATCTTGCGTAATTCTAACAAAAAGGTTGAATTTTGACCCACTTGTAGTTTTGGAACTTCCACTATGTATTGCAATTGCAGTATAACCAGAACTACTTGAATTAATATAAATAGGGCCACCACTCATTCCACCACCAGTATTAGTATCTACACTTCTTAATAGTCTTGTGTATGAACTTGAAATTGTTCCGTTAGAACGGTACATAATTTCGGTTATATCTTCATCACCATCATTGTCAATATCTACATATTTCGGATAGCCATTTACACTTATATCAGTACCGTTATATGAACTGCCTTGATATCTTAAACCAAGCCAACCAACATTATCTCCCATATTGCTATCTAATTCTATAATAGCCCAATCATACTCTCTATCATTGTCATCTGTCCAAGCATCATATACTACAACACCAATGATATCCGATGAACCATAGGGATTAGAATTGTCTGCGTGTGCCGGAAAAACTGATCCGCTTTCAATAAAATTATCTCCGCCATACTCAGTATTATAAACTACATGTGCAGCAGTAGCCACTGCTGATGGACCTATCATAAACCCAGTACCTCTAATAGTGCCATCAGCTGTATCGGCTTCTATATAAACCGTATTTCTGTATCTACCGCCTGTGGCAGGATTTATAGGATCCCAATCACCAAGTAGATGGCGAGTCTTTGCTCCTAAATCTTCATCTAACACATCAACTGAATACTCAGGAGAATATCCACTATCAGATGTTCTTGTTGTATATGATTCTATTCTTGAGGTTGCAACATCATCCACTTCTTTTATAGTACGAGTTTACATATCGAATCGAAGTTTTGTGGGAGATGAACTTGTGATAGATTTATCAGTTGTTGCACTAACATTAAAGGTTGATAAAATAACAATAGATAAAACAATAAGTACCGATAAATATTTCCTCATAATTTTTTCCTTTCTAATTTTAGTTTTATTATAAAATTTAGTCAATTATAAAAACATTTGATGCGTAACCGTCTTTTACTAATCTATATTCTCCGAGTTCCAATGGCAAGTTGTAGTATTCTTCAAATTCAAGTTGATAAATTTTATCCTCTCCGGGTTTTATAATCCACGCCAAATCATAAAAAAGGATATCTTTCTTAAATGCTACCACTTTCCAACCGTCATCGGTTTTATAATGCAATTCAAACTCAGTTCCAATCGCTATCTCTTCAGAACTAATATTTGAAATTGAATATGATATTGTTTTTATATCGTCATTATATTTTGTTTGTTCTGTAATAAAAATAAAGTTTTTAGGTTCTTTTACTTCACAATCTAAATCAATCAATTTATTATCTTTGGAAGCACAAGAACATAAAAAACAAATAATTAACACTATTAAAATTGTTAATACTTTTCTAACTGTTTTTCCCAAATTATCATATCCTTTCAGTAAATAAAAAACGCATAAGCCTTGTAAAATCACAAAGTCTTATGCGTTAACTGCTAATCCTTATATTACCTAAATTCAAATAAAGCGGCGGTTTTCGCACAAGAACTTGTTGATTTGCTGAAATGATTTTCATAGAAAACACATCCTTTCTTTATTTGTTTTTACTATAGCGTAATTTACCATATTTGTCAAGAAAAATATGGTAAATGCAGGGCAATAAAAAACATCACCCTGCAGTTGTTTTTTACTTAATCAGAAATATGTAACTACTGTTTTTAGTGGTGGTTTTTATGTATTTTTCGGTCATTTCAATTATAGTTGCATTTCAAGATTTTTATATAACACATCGTCAATTTTTATTATTTAACAATACCGCCGATACCTTCTATATGCTTTGTTTTTATCATTCTTTATCAAAAATCCTTGATGATATTTTTTTGTCCCTATTGTAGCACAAGCATAGCATAAAAGCGGAAAAGGCGCAAGGTGTTAGTGATATTCTCTGCTTCGCACAGAGTGATATTATGCCTTACGGCATAGTGATATTTTTGCCGTTGGCAAAAGTGATATTATATTCGCCTTTTAACTGCCCGAAGGGCAATATCACTTGGAC
>JAZUAL010000009.1:0-86506 GCA_045637925.1 Acutalibacteraceae bacterium
TATTGCTTTTTAAGGGCATTTTCGGTTGGGAAAAAGCTTTCTTTGCTTTTTCTGCTTGTGAATTTATAAAATACAAAGAGCGCCGTTGCACCGATAAAGGAACGCAGGGCGTTGAATGTGAAGGACGGAACTAAATCCGCCGCATCACTCTGCGCCACAAAGGCAAGCCCCCATATAAGCGAAGCTGTGCAGAGAATAAGACTTCCCTTTAAATTATTCTGCTTCATCTTTTCTTTCCTTATTAAAGTTTAAGTTCAAGGGTTTTGCCCGAGATATTGTACTCCCTGAATTTCACCCCTGCGGTTGTAAACATACGCTTTGATGCTAAAACCGAGTCAGACTCTGCATATTTATCCGACATATAGACAACCTCGGCAATACCCGACTGGATTATCGCCTTAGCGCACTCGTTGCAGGGGAAGAGGGTGGTGTAAACGGTACAGCCTCGCACATTCCCATTGGCACAGTTTAGTATAGCGTTAAGCTCGGCGTGGCAGACATAAAGATATTTTGAATCGAGGGCACTTTCATTTTTGTCCCACGGGAACTCGTCGTCACTGCAACAACGGGGCATACCGTTATAGCCCATAGACAAAATGCGCTTTTCGGAATTAACTATACAAGCGCCCACCTGTGTTGAGGGGTCCTTACTGCGCATCGCCGAAAGCAAGGCTATGCCCATAAAATATTCATCCCAGCTTAAATACTCTTCTCTTTTCATAAAGTAACCTCCCATTTACAAAAATTCCCTGAACAAGTTGTTCAGGGTCTATTTTGCAAGAAATATTAATCTTAGATAGCTCTGGTAACCTTACCTGAACGTAAGCAACGGGTGCAAACATTGATACGACGGGGAGAACCGTTAACGATTGCCTTTACCTTCTTAACATTGGGCTTCCAGGTTCTGTTGCTACGTCTATGTGAGTGAGAAACCTTAATACCGAAAGCAATTTCTTTGTTGCAGATATCACATTTAGCCATGGTCTGCACCTCCTTCTTTAAAAACCGATTAATTTGCTTTAAAAACTTAAAAACAAACTAACCACAATAGCAAGAAATATAATAACACAAGTATTGCTAAAAATCAAGTCTTTTTTTACAATATTTAATAAATTAATGTTCTTTTCTGCTAGGACGGGTCATTAGGTCATAAACCACCGTATTGATATCCTTGTTTTCATAAAGCACTTTATAGCATTCGGTAATTATCGGCATATCAATACCGTATTTTAAAGAAAGCTCATATGCCATCTGTGCGGCATAATAGCCTTCTACTGTGCCAACCTGTTCTAATGCGTCCTTAATCGGCACACCAGTACCTATTTTATAACCGAAGCGGTTATTACGACTATGTTTAGAGGTACATGTAACAACTAGGTCACCAATACCGGTTAGTCCTGCAAAGGTATATTCCTTGGCTCCCATAACAACGCCCAGTTTTGACATTTCAGCAAGTCCTCTGGTAATTAATGCCGCCTTAGAATTATCACCAAGACCCAAACCGTCACAAAAACCCGCAGCAACCGCGATAACATTTTTAAGGGCTCCGCCTAGCTCTGCACCTATAAGGTCACCTGAGGTATAAATACGGAGTGTCGCACTTGACATTACCCCTTGCACAGCCTCAGCAGCTGCCAGAGAATCAGATGCCGCAACAATTGATGTTGGAATGTCGCGCGCAACCTCTTCGGCATGTGAAGGACCTGTTAAGGCAACAATAGGAGCATTAGGTAGCGCTTCAGAAATAACCTGCGATAGTCTCTTTAAGGTTTTCATCTCAAATCCCTTAGAAACATTTACAACAATACCTATATCCTTATATTCCTGAAGCTTTTTAGCAACATCAGGCACAGCTACAGATGGTGTGGCAATAACGGTTATTGTATCTCCGCAAACCACAGACAAATCGGTAGTTATTTTAATACCCTCAGGTAAATAAATATCCTTTAAAAGCTTTTCGTTTGTGCGTTTTTCTAAAAGCATATTTACTTCATCCCGAAAAGGAGACCATATAGCAACATCTGAGCCATTTTTAAAAGCTGAGATAGCAAGAGCCATTCCCCAACCGCCTGCACCGAGTATTGTAATTTTAGCCATTATTTTTCGTCGCCTTTCTGCCTATTTTAGCTTCCGTGCCGCTAAGCAAACGCTTTATATTTGTGCTATGCTTTAGTATTACAATGGTACCCATAAATAATATAAAGAAAGCCTGCACATAAATCGAAGCATAATAATCATAAAGAAATATTGAAATGGTAACAACAGTAACAGTAGCAATTATGGATGCTAATGAAACATATTTTGAAATAAAGGTTACCACAGCGAATACTATAAGACCGGTAACAATAGCCGGCCAACAGCAAACTGCAAAGATGCCAACGCTTGTAGCAACACCCTTACCGCCCTTGAACTGATAAAATATCGGGAAAACGTGACCCAGCATACAGGCAGTACCACAGGCATACGCACCATAAATTGCCATTGCCCAGGTGGTATGATGAGATAAATAATCAAATATCAGATATCCCATACCAGATGCTACAAAGCCTTTTAGAGCATCACACAAAAAGGTTAACGCGCCAGGTACAAAACCGCCGTTACGCATAACATTGGTAGCACCCGCGTTTCCGCTGCCCATACTTCTTACGTCCTGTTTCATAAAAATATTGCTGAAAATTACAGCAAAATTTATACTGCCTATTAAATATGCGGCTATCACCGTTATAATTGCAGTTATAATCATTTTTATTTGTCTCCCCTTTCGCGAATTACAAATCTCACAGGTGTACCCTCAAGACCGAAGGTTGAGCGTATCTGATTTTCAAGATAACGCTGATAAGAAAAGTGAAACAAATCTGCTCTGTTACAAAAGCAAACAAATGTTGGTGGCTTTGTGGAAGCCTGTGTCATATAGTATATTTTAAGTCTTTTACCTTTATCTGTAGGTGGCTGAACACGTGCGGTAGCATCTGCTAAAATATCGTTAAGCATACCTGTTGATATACGCATTGTATTCTGTTCGTGAACATATTTTATAAGCTCAAAAAGGCGTTCTACACGCTGACCTGTTTTGGCGGAAATGAAAAGAATAGGAGCATATGGCATAAAGGAAAAATCCTTCATAAGCTTTTTGCGGTAACTATCCATAGTAGTACCGTCCTTTTCAACAGCATCCCATTTATTAACCACAATAATACAAGCCTTGCCCTCATCAAGTGCCAAGCCGGCAACCTTTGAATCCTGCTCGGTAAAGCCATCGACACCGTCAATCATAATAACGCAAACATCAGCGCGCTCGATTGCCATTTTAGCCCTGAGCACACTGTATTTTTCAATTTTATCTTCTACCTTTGATTTGCGTCTTAGACCTGCGGTATCAATAAAATTATATTTTACACCATTCTTATCAATTCTGGTATCAATAGCATCTCTTGTCGTGCCAGCAATATTAGAAACTATAGAGCGTTCTTCACCTGCAATATTATTAATAAGAGAGGATTTACCCGCATTTGGTTTTCCTATAACAGCAACATTTATAATATCCTCTTCCTCGTCCTCAAACTCTTCCACAGGTATATTTTCGATGACTGCATCAAGCAAATCACCCGTACCTGTACCGTGAACGGAAGAAACAGCAATCGGTTCGCCAATACCAAGATTATAAAACTCATAAAATTCTGATGGGGTTTCTCCGATTTTATCACACTTATTAACGCAAAGCACAATCGGTTTACCGCAACGCCTTAGCATTGAGGCAACCTCTTGGTCAGCTGCAGTAACACCGCTTTTAATATCAGTAACAAAAATTATAACCGAAGCGGTATCAATAGCAAGCTGTGCTTGTGCTCGCATACTGCTTAAAATAATATCATCGGTTTTAGGCTCAATACCACCCGTATCAACAAGCATAAACTTTCTGGCGAGCCATTCAGCATCACCATATATACGGTCACGTGTAACACCTGGGGTATCATCAACAATAGAAAGACGCTTACCGATTATTTTATTAAACAAAGTGGATTTACCAACATTTGGTCTGCCCACAACTGCAACAATAGGTTTTGCCATAGCTAACTCCTTTACCCATTCGCACCCAAAAGTGCATCTAAAAGCTCATATCCGTCAGTATTGACAGATGTTATCTTTACCCCTAGTCTTTGGGACAATTCTTCAACAGTTACACTATCAAGAAACATATCACCACCGTCACGAAGCATTACCGACGGTATGAGCAGTTCTTCGCCTAAAGTTTCATCTTTTAACTGTTCTTCAATATCTGTTGCAGTAACAAGTCCAGCAACGGTTATTTTGCCACCAAAGAAATTATTTTTAATTCTCTTAACCTTACACTCTAAATTATCCCACTTAAGAACAACTTTGTCAACAATTTCCTTTATAAAAGGATATGCTGCCTCACCAGTAACTAATGTGATTATGCGCTTATTTTGTGATTTATAAACACATTGCTTGATGGCATCGTCCACCTCTTTTATAAGAAGAGGAACTAAGCCAACACCGTTTTCAAGCTGTAAAAAATCTCCGTAATATGAGGCATCCGGCATTTTTTCTTCTGCTAAAATATAAAATTCATCGGCACCGTAGACCCTGCGCTCACCGTATTTTTCGATACATTGCTCGCCAAACTCTTCTATAATTCTAAGTACTGCTTTAGCAGTTTCTTTATTAAACGGTTTAAGCTCTGACAATCCATCTCTGTGTCCTGTAAGACCTACAGGCACAGCCGCTATACACTCAGCATTCTTTAAAGCAGTTAAATCACTAAGGGTTCTTTTAAGCTCTTGACCGTCATTCACATCAGGTACCAAAACCATCTGACAATTTATTTTAATACCTGCTTCATCGAAACGCTTTATAATATCCAAAACCTTGCCCGCGTTTTTATTATTCATCATTCGAACCCTAAGCTCAGGATTGGTTGTATGAACAGATATGTTAATGGGGCTTATATGCATATTAATTATGCGTTCCACCTCATGCTCGGTTATATTAGTGAGGGTTATATAGTTACCAAATAAAAACGAAAGTCTCGAATCGTCATCCTTAAAATAAAGCGACTCGCGAAGTCCTTTGGGGAGTTGGTCAATAAAACAGAAAATACATTTGTTTTTGCAACTGCGTTTTTCATCCATAAGATATGTTGAAAAACAAAGACCGAGTTCTGCATATTCTTTTTTCTTTATCTTAGCTTTTTTGATTTTTCCCTTAGCATTTATATACTCGAGGGTTATTATGCTGTTATTTTGATAAAAGCGGTAATCCAACACATCCATAATAGAATTACCGTCTATAGCAAGTAGCGTATCGCCAGCCTTTATTCCACATTTATAGGCAGGACTGCCCTTTTCTACCCTTTCAATTATAACAGACATTAAAACACCTTCTTCACTAGAAAAAATAAGGGGGAGGATTGCTCCTCCCCTAAATTTTAAGATTATTCTGCAACCTTAATTACCTCACGGCCGTTGTACTGACCGCAAGCTGTGCAAAGTCTGTGGGGGCGCTTATAAGCACCACAGCTACATTTTACTAGAGTGGGAGCATTAAGCTTCCATACGTTATTTCTTCTCTTATCTCTTCTTGCTTTAGAAGTTTTTCTCTTCGGTACTGCCATTTTCTCGGCACCTCCTTAAGTTATTATCAATTAATTATTAAGTAATTCAGCAAGAGCGGCAAGCCTTGGGTCAATTTCTTTCTTAGGACAGTCGCACTCGCCATCATTCAGGTTTTTACCGCATTTAGAACATATACCCTTGCAAGCTTGGTTGCACAAATGCTTCATCGGAAGACTAAGCATTACCTCGGTATAAACAAGCTCGTCCAAGTCAAGCTTCATATCGGGTACCAAGAGTATAGTATCACTTTCTTCGCCCTCAATAGAGCTTGCTAGTGATTTTTCTACACGAACGGTGAGCTCCACTACGGTTTCCCCACCGCAACGGTCACACGGGGCTGTATACTCATAAGAAATAACAGCCTCTAACCTTACGAGACTGGCACTGTTGGAAACAGCACCGTTTATACTAACAGGGGTTTTGAGCGGATATTCACCCAAGTATTCCACTGTGCTTAAATCCAACGAATAGTCTACCGGCAAAGATGAATTATCATTTACGAAAATTCGTTTTAAATCAATAATCATACTTTCACCTCTAATGTCACAATGACTATTATATCTATATCACCCTGATTTGTCAAGGTTTTTATACCAAAAAACCATATTTTTTCGATAATTTTTACAAGGAGGTCAAAGTATTGCTGATATATCTTCATTCTTTGAAAATATAACAAAGAGGCGGATGAAATCATCCGCCCCAATATTTAAAAATTTAAATCACTCTTACCTTAATAACACCTTCGATTGCGGCAATTTCTTTAGCAACCTCATCGGTATCAGTGGCAGATGTATCCAACATAGTATATGCATAGTCACCACGTGATTTATTTAGCATATTTTCTATATTTACACCGTCATCAGCGAAAATACCGGCGATTGCAGTAATCATATTAGGAATATTCTTATGGATTACACATATTCTGTGCTCGCCGCTTCTTGGCATTGTAACCTCAGGAAGATTTACTGAGTTTACAATATTACCATTCTCGATGTAATCAATAAGCTCTTTAGCAGCCATTGATGCACAATTATCCTCGGATTCGGGAGTAGATGCGCCAAGGTGAGGAATTGCAATAACACCATCAACATCAAGCATTTCTTCGGTGGGAAAATCGGTAACATAAGCTGCAACCTTACCCGACTCTAAAGCGGTTTTGATATCATCGCTGTTAACAAGACCTGCACGTGAATAGTTAAGAATTCTAACGCCGTCCTTCATTTTAGCAATAGTATCGGCATTTACAAGATTCTTTGTGCTGTCAGTTAGCGGCACGTGAATTGTAATATAATCACACTTTGCAAAAATTTCATTTATATCATTGATATATACTGCATTATGGTTAAGGTTCCAAGCAGATTTAACCGAAAGATAAGGGTCGTAGCCGTAAACCTTCATTCCAAGATGATTAGCGGCATTTGCCACCATAACACCGATAGCACCTAGACCTATAACACCTAAAGACTTGCCCTTGATTTCTGGACCGCCGAAAGCGCCCTTACCTTTTTCAACAAGCTTGCCGACAGCATCGCCCTCACCCTTTAAGGTTTTAGCCCATTCAATACCCGAAATCACACGACGCGATGAAATCAAAAGACCCGCAATAACAAGTTCTTTAACAGCATTAGCATTAGCACCGGGGGTGTTGAAAACAACTATACCTTGCTCACTGCACTTATCAATCGGAATATTATTTGTGCCCGCACCAGCCCTAGCAATCGCCTTTAAGGTATCAGGGAAAACTTCATCGTGAAGAGCAGCAGAACGTACTATCGCACCGTCGGCATTTTCTACCTCATCGCCGATAGTATATTTATCGTCAAATACCTCAAGACCGCTTTTAGAAATTTTATTATAAGTTTTTATCTTAAACATTATGCGTTCTCCTCCTCAAACTTCTTCATAAACTCAACGAGCTTTTCAACACCCTCGATTGGCATTGCATTGTAGATAGAAGCTCTCATGCCGCCAACTGAACGGTGACCCTTAAGATTATAGAAGCCTGCCTTCTTAGATTCGGCAACGAACTTAGCATCAAGTTCCTCGTTACCTGTAACAAAAGGTACGTTCATAAGCGAACGGTCTTCAGGAACAACTGTACCCTTAAACAATTTGCTATTATCAAGAAAATCATAAAGGATTTTAGCCTTCTTTTCGTTGTACTCCTTCATTGCTTCAAGTCCACCCATTTTCTTAATCCACTTAAATGTTAGACCAGCAACATAAATCGTATAGCAAGGAGGCGTATTGAACATTGAACCGTTTTCACTGTGGGTATCATATCTAAGCATTGTAGGAGTAATATCCATAGCATTTCCTATCAAATCCTTGCGGATAATAACTATTGTAACACCTGCGGGTGCAACATTCTTCTGAGCGCCAGCATATAACATACCAAACTTTGACACATCAATCGGCTCAGATAAAATGCAACTTGAGATATCAGCAATTAGTGGTACATCGCCAGTCTCAGGAAGGGTGTTGTATTTTGTACCGTAGATAGTGTTATTCATACAAATATGAACAAAGTCAGCGTCAGGGTCAAAATCGGCAGCAGTGGTTTTAGGAATATAACTAAAGGTCTTATCCTTAGAAGATGCAACCTCGCGAGCAGCACCGTAACGGGCAGCCTCTTTGTATGCCTTATTGGCCCACTGACCAGTAACAATAAAATCAGCCTTATTGTTTTTATTCATAAGGTTAAGGGGAATCATTGCAAACTGAGTAGAAGCACCGCCCTGTAAAAAAAGTACCTCATAGTTATCAGGTATGTTCATAATCTCACGAAGGTCAGCCTCCGCCTCATCAAAAATTGCCTGATATTCTTTTGAACGGTGTGACATTTCCATAACAGACTGACCTGTTTCACCATACTCCAACATTTCTGCAGCTGCGGTCTTTAAAACTTCCTCAGGAAGCATAGAAGGACCTGCACTGAAATTATAAATTCTTGCCATAATAATTACCTCCAGATTAATAAATTTACTTTTAAAACAAAATATGTATTACAGTATATTCTAAATATTACTATTTGTCAATAGGTTTGTTAAAAACTTATCAATCTTTTTTATGTTTTTTCATATTTCCCAAAAATGTTTGTTATTTTTTTATCAATCTGCCATAAAACAAAACCGTTATACCAGCATAACGGTTTTATTTTATATTCAAATAGTGAATTTTTTATATATTTCCCCTGTTTCAATGTTTTTCCACAAAAATTCATCATTTTCTAATGTCATATAACTATGTGGCGAGTTTTCTTTTGGTATAGACACAGAACCTGGGTTCATATAAATATAACTTTGGTGTTCAGTGCAATTAGGCACATGGGTATGTCCGCCAAGTAAAATATCACCGTCACATATAGGGGGCAGATTGTTTTCATTATATATATGTCCGTGGGTGGCATATACAAGTCTATCACACAATGGGATAACCGCATAATCTGCCAAAACAGGAAATTCGAGCACCATCTGGTCAACCTCAGTATCACAGTTTCCTCGAACGCAAAGCAACTTATTTTTCAAAGGATTAAGCATTTCAATAACCTTTTTAGGTGCATATTCAAGGGGCAAATCATTACGCGGTCCATGATATAATATATCACCAAGCAATAAAACTCTATTTGCTTTTTCAACCTCAATTCTTTCTAACAACAGCCTGCAAAATCGTGCTGAACCGTGTATATCGCTTGCAATTAAAATCTTCATTTTTAAACCTCTTTAACTAATACTTTCTCAATCTTTCCTATTATCATATAATGATAATCCTTATCTGCATACCATTTTAAAGGTTCTTTATCTACGAAAGCTTCTTCCTTTAATATGTCCACATATTGCTTTTTACATATAAGCACCAGCCTTGCTTCCTCAAAATAAACTGTTTCTTGTTCAAAGATTGGAGTTAAGCCTGTAAGCTCTGTTTTATTGACATCTCTACCCGATTTAGAACCGCAAACCTTATGGATATCTTTTTTGTCACCATAAAAGCTCAAGGTGAAATAATCCATTTCCTCTACAAATTTCATCGTATAACGCTGGGGTCTTATCATTGCAATAACCGAATCAGCACCCCACATTTCCCCTAAAAATCCCCAGGACGCAGTCATCATATTATAATTCTTTTCATCGCCGGCAGAAATAAGCATCCACTCATCCGCAATGGCTTTAATTAAATTACCCTCAATTTCCTTTGGGCTAATTTCTTTAAACATAAAATCACCTACTAATTATTATTTAGCTTTCTATAAAGCATTCTGATTTCTTCCTTTAAAGCTGAATTTTCTGGAGCCTTAAGTAAGGGATCGGTTTTAATCAACCATTCAACCTCCTTGCCGGCAATACGAAGAACACCCCTATCAGCAAATAAATCAGCAATCTTCATATTTGGTAGACCGTGTTGGCGTGAACCTAAAAAGTCACCCGGTCCCCTTAGTTCTAAATCGGCATCAGCAATTTTAAAACCGTCAGAAGTGTTTTTAATTACATTAAGGCGTGTTTGGGTATCCACCGATTTGCTATCTGAAATCAAAATACAATCCGATTTATATTCACCTCTGCCAATTCTTCCGCGAAGCTGATGAAGTTGCGATAATCCAAATCTTTCTGCATTTTCTATGACCATAATAACTGCATTTGAAACATCAATACCAACCTCTATAACAGTAGTGGCAACAAGTAACTGTATTTCGCCAGCACAAAACTGACGCATTACACCTTCCTTTTCCTTAGAAGACATTTTCCCGTGAAGTAAGCCTAAAGAATAGTCCCTAAACTCATTATCCTTTAGTTTTTGGAAATATTCAACAGCGGGGGTTATATCCATTGTATCGTTTTCTTCAACCAATGGGCATACTATATACCCCTGTCTGCCTTCATTCAAAAATTTCTTTATATAATTGTAAATCCTTTTTCTAAAGGAAGTATCAACCAGATATGTATCTATCTTCTGTCTGCCCTTTGGATATTCATCAATTATACTGATATCAAGGTCACCGTAAATAATAAGTCCTAAAGTTCTGGGTATCGGCGTTGCCGACATAACAAGTGTATGCGGATTTTCTCCCTTTGATGAAAGCTTTCCTCTTTGTGACACACCAAAACGGTGCTGTTCATCTGTTATAACAAGACCAAGATTTGAGAATTCAACATCATCACTAAGAAGTGCATGGGTTCCAACTATAATATCTATTTCACCATTTTTTAGTGCATTCTTAATTAATAATTTTTGCTTTTTTGTGGTGGCACCAGTTATTAAGCCACATCTAACTCCTGTATTACTCATAAATGCAGACAGGGTTTTAAAATGTTGCTCTGCTAAAATTTCGGTTGGTGCCATAAGCGCAGACTGAAAACTGTTTTTAGCCGCAATAAAGCAAAGCGCAGCGCAAACCGCGGTTTTACCGCTACCCACATCTCCCTGAACTAATCTGTTCATCGGTCGACCCGATTTCATATCAGTTATACATTCTTCAGTTACCCTAATTTGAGCATTTGTTAGCTCGAACGGTAAAAGGTTTCTGAACTCATTTAAACAGTTATTCTTAATAACAGCGCCTGTTTTTCCCCTAGAACGCTTTTTAAGAAATGTAAGACCTGCCTGCAAAACAAACAACTCTTCAAACACAAGGCGTTTTTTAGCCTTTTCAAGCAATTCAATAGTTTTTGGGAAATGTATATTATAAAGGGCTGTTTTAAGCTCACAAAGTTTATTTCGTTCCCTTATTTCTTGTGGTATGGTTTCAGGAAGCTCTACCGAATTCAGTGCGGTAGTTATAAGTTTTTCTATCGTCTTTGAAGAAATAGTCTGCGAAGCAGAGTAAATTGGCTCAATACCGTTATACCCAGCTTCCATAATAATCGGCGACTGCAACTGTCTCATATAAAAATTACCGCCTATTTTCCCATAAAAAAGATACTCTCTGCCAATTCTAAGCTTATCTGCCAAAAATTTTTGGTTAAATAAAACAACCTCAACCTGAGCGGTACTGTCTTCTGCAATAAACTTAAAAAGTGTCATACCAGAGCGTTTTTTAAGGACTTCTATAGGTGTAATGATTTTAGCCTTGATGCACCTGTTTTCATAAAATGAGCACTCGGATATAGGGGTGATATTGGTCCAATCAAGGTAGGCTCTCGGATAAAAACGCAAAAGGGCACCGACAGTATCGATGCCCTTATTCTTCAGAATAACAGCCCTTTTTTCACCAACACCCTTAAGGTACTGAATATCAGTGTTAGCTGTTATCATTTAATACACCTCATTCAACAGAGATAATATAGTAGTAAATCGGCTGACCGCCGTTTATAAACGTTATTTCAGCTTTGGCGCCGAATTTTTCCTGTATTGCGCTTTCAATTTCAGCAGCCTGTTCCTCTGTGACGTCTTCTCCGTAAATAACTGTTATAAACTCACTGTCACGCTTGACCATTTGTTTTAAAAGCTTTAATACAGTCTTTTGGAGGTCGGTATCAACAAAGGTGATTTTACCACCTAAAAGCGCCATTAACTCACCTTTTTTAATGCTGTGACCATCAAACTCGGAATCTCTTGCAGCAAATGTAATCTGACCCGTAGCAATCTTTTCTGCGGCCTTTTGCATCTCAATAGCATTAATCTCAACATCTGTATCAGGGTCATAATTCAGCATTGCTGAAATACCCTGAGGAATAGTTCTTGTATGAAGAACTATAACCTTGCGTGTGCTTATTGGAATTGCCTGTTCTGCCGCCATAATAATATTCTTGTTATTAGGGAGAACAAATACCGTTTCAGCAGGAGTAGACTCAATAGCCTTTAATATATTGTCAGTGCTTGGATTCATTGTCTGACCGCCGCTGACGATTGTATCGACACCTAAATCACGGAAAAGCTCGGCAATACCGTCGCCCGCACAAACCGATACAAAACCAACAGGTTTTGTAGGCTCTACAGGAATAAAGGTTTCAGTTCTGTCTACACTCTTTGCCGGCTTTTTCTTAGCGGTTTCGGCATCGTGCTTTGCTCTTTCGTGTTGGTCACGCATATTCTCTATCTTTAAATGAACTAATGAACCAAAGGTTAGCGCGTTCTCAATAGCATTACCGGGATGGTCGGTATGAACATGAACTTTAATTATTTCCTCGTCATCCACAACAACAACACAGTCGCCTATTGTTTCAAGGAACATTCTAAGCTCGTTAGGTTCTTTTTCACATTCAGAACTGCGGTTTACGATAAATTCTGTACAGTAGGTAAAGGTTATTTCACCATCAAACTCCCCTGCTGCATTTCTTGAGGTTTCTTCCTCAGCTTTTTCCAGATCAACAGATGATGTGTTGGATTTAATTATCACACCATCACGCATTACAGAAAGCATACCCTTAAGGATTAGCACGAAACCAAATCCGCCAGCGTCAACAACTCCTGCTTTTTTCAACTGAGGTAGTAGTTCAGGAGTCTCAGCCAAGGCTATTTCCGCACCTTCAATAGCAGCCTCAAAAACTCCCAACTCATCTTTACCATCTTCTAAAGCCTTGTTGGCATATTCAGAGGCTACGCGCGCTACTGTTAAAATTGTGCCCTCAGTAGGCTTCATAACAGCCTTATAAGCAGCCTCTACGCCCAATGTAAATGCCTTTGCAATATTTTCGGGAGTAACAAATTCATCGTCACCCATTCCCTTTGCAAACCCACGAAAAAGCAGTGATGTAATAACACCTGAATTTCCTCTTGCACCTCTTAGTAAAGCCGAAGCATTAACAGCGGCCACCTTTCCAGCAGTGGCGCCGCTTAATTTTTCAAGCTCTCTCGCACTATTAGAAAGGGTCATAGACATATTAGTACCTGTATCACCATCGGGCACAGGGAAAACATTTAGGTCATCAACCTGTTTTCTGCTATTAGTTAAATTATTAGTTGCGGAAATTATCGCATCACGCAATATATCACCGTTTATCAATTATAACACTCCTTTAAAAAGAGACAGACTTACTCTTTAATACCGTCAATCTTTACAATAACTTTATTTACAGTAATGCCTGTAGCCTCTTTTACAACATATTTTACCTTTTCGGTAATACTTGCGGCTATTGCATTAATATTCATACCATAGGTTACGATTATGTGAAGTTCAACCTTAAGTCCTCCCGCATCACCATATACCTTGATACCTGTATCAATAGGCTCATTCTTCTGAATTTTGCCGAGTATTTTCTGCTTACTTCCGTTTGCTACCATTCCTACTACGCCAAAGCAAGAAGTAACCTCATGACCGATAAGCTTTGAAAGATACGCCTCGGATATATCAATCTTGCCAAGCCTTGTTTCATAAGCTATCATAAAACATCCTCCTATTCAAAATGAGTGTATCACACTCTAATAATTAATTATAGTAAATATATGATTTAATCGAAAAGTAAATATCGCTTTCGGAAGCGTGGTCTACATTTTCAATATTATCATTGTAAAATAACACACCTGTTCTATAACAAACAGGGACAAAAGGCATTTCGTTTTGCAAAACAGAAGCAACATCTGAAATGGTGTTCTTTCCCTCATAGAAACCGCTTACCACCTCGCCTGTGGTTTTAGCCTTTTCTTCCTCAGTAACCGTTGCTGCTGCATCTGAATTCATATTCCCTTCGGTCTCGGCTTTTTTAGTTTCTGTGTTTAAAATACCGAAAGCCGCACTACCTCCAACCGTCACCATAGAGGAAATATCCATATTATCTGTAAGCTTAATTTCTCCTAAGTAAAGCTGAAAATCACCGTTTTTAAGACATTCCATATATTTCTCATAGCTTTTTTCAATAACCGTAACCGAAATTCCAACATCTTGTAGCTGGTTTGAAATAAGCTGTGCCGCAACCACTCTTGTGCGATTCTCAGAGTTTACAAGCATCGTCAACTTCAACGGAACACCCGAAGAATTAACTTTGATACCCTTGTTATTTAAACTATTATATCCTATTTTCTCTAAATTCTCAATAGTTATTTGCGAATTTGCTTCAATTTGTATATTTTGTACTGATTTTACATCCTCCCAAGCAGGATGAAAAAAGCCTGTCGCTGCTAACGCATTGTTATAATAAATATTCTGACACACGCGGCTTCTGTCTATACCGGAAGAAAGCGCCTGTCTTAATGCATTCTGCTTTAAAGCTCCGTAGTTTTGATTAATGCCTATATATAAAAGGCTGTTGGTATTTATATCAAACTTTTTTCCGCTCATTCTGAGAATAGTGCCGTCAGAAATTTCGTTATAATAAATATCTGCAGCACCAACCTGTGCATAATGTGCAACCGACTCTGTATCCGGTGCATTTATGAGCCTTATTTCCTTTATACTACCCTTTTCTCCATAGTAGCTTTCATTTATAATAAGACCTGTTCGCTCCCTGTTAACCTTATACCTACCACAACCCACAGGTGGCTGTAAAACGCTGTCCGAATCGGCAACTTTTTCACTACCCGCCTTTATAATAGGAAATGTTAATAAATTTATAAAATAAGGGTCAACTTTTGTCAGTCTAAAGGAAACCGTTTGAGCATTAACAACAGAGGCGGCTTCCACTTCATATAGCTTTGCTGCATAGCTTGTAGGCGATGATTTTGCTAATTTATAGGAATACACAATATCATCTGCTGTAACTGTGCTACCATCCGAAAACTTATAAGGATTAATTTTGACCGTACAGGTCTTACCTTCGGTTTCAACTTCACTTGCAATGCTGAAAACGGGTTTAAAGTTATTATCCAACTTTACAAGAGGTTCATATATCAACTGACACAACTGCCTGTTAATTGAGGTTTTGACCTCGTAGGGATTAAAGCTGTCCGACATTGAATAAAGCAATGTTAAGTATTGTTTATTTTTGCTGGCACTTTCTGCAATATGTTCGGGCTCAGAAGATGACACCTGAGGTTTTTCCTTACAGCCCACAATATTTAAAACAAGCAATACCGCCAACATAACAGCGAAAAACACCTTGATTTTCATTATTTACTCCGTTAAATTTTTATTCTTTGAATACCTACTGTTTTTTTGGATGCTAAATCAATATCAAAAATACAGCCGCAAAGCTTACATTCACCCTCTGCAAACTCGAATTTTGACATATCGTTATCTCTTAATCTGTTAATTATTATATCACTTTTAACACCCAAAACCGAGTTTTTAGGTCCTGTCATTCCAAGGTCTGTAATATAACCTGTGCCGCCTTGCAAAATCTGTTCATCAGCTGTCTGCACATGAGTATGCGTACCGAAAACAGCCGAAACTTTACCGTCAAGGTAAAGACCGAAAGCAATTTTCTCACTTGTTGCCTCAGCATGAAAATCCACAACAATTATATCAGCACCGTCACTATTCGCTCTTTCTATAAGCTCATCGGCACAAATAAAGGGGTTTAAAGCCCCTACCTTTTCAAGATAAATTTTACCAGAAAGATTAATTACAGCCATTCTAAATCTGCCGAAGTCTGCAATACAATATCCACTGCCATACTCTGCATCAGGTAGATTATGCGGTCTCAACAGATACTCATTGCTATCCAGAAAATCGCAAATTTCTTTGCGCCTTAATGAATGATTACCGCCCGTAATAATGTCTGCACCGCAAAAAAATAAACACTCTGCGCTTTCAGGAGTAATGCCATTACCGTCAGCCGAGTTTTCGCCATTGATAATAACAACATCTATATTTTTTTCCTTTTTGAGAGACGGTAGCTTAGTCCGTACAAAATCACAGCCAACACTACCGCAAACATCACCAACAGCCAACAGTCGCATATAATCCTCCATATTAATCTTTTACTATATAATTATATATGTATATTTCCTTATTGTCAAATAACTTTTAAAATTTTAAGTTAAAATTATAATCTTATTATGCACTATTAAAAGATTATTTACAATATTTTGCTTGTAAAATATTAACACTGTTGGTATACTAAAAATAAATAAGATAGTAGTCGGTATTATGAATTATTTGCCTACACTGAGTGGCGGGACCTATCTGCTTTGCGGTATGTCTTGTCGCTTTTTCAATATTATCTAAAAGGAGAGCTTCTAAATGTCACTTTATGCTAAATCGAAAGATGAAGTTTTAAAATTCTTAGCCACCAATGAAATCACAGGCCTTACAAATGCAAAGGCGATAGAGTTGAGCGCTAAATACGGTAAAAACCTTCTTCGTGTGAAGAAAAAGAAAACAAATCTGGAACGCTTTTTAGACCAATTCAAAGATGTAATGATAATTATTTTAATCATTGCAGCCATAGTTTCTTTTGTAATCGCTTGCATTGAGGGTAATCCAAAAGAATTTTTTGAGCCTGCCCTTATTCTACTGATAGTGATTTTGAACGCAATCATCGGTGTTATGCAGGAAAGCCGGGCTGAAAAATCACTTGATGCTCTTAAAAATATGTCAGCACCCCATGCCAGAGTTTTGCGTGATGGTAAAGAAATAATCATAGACGCAGCAGAATTAGTACCTGGTGATATAATTAAACTTGAAGCAGGTGATTTCGTTCCTGCAGATGCAAGACTAATTTCAAGCTATGCTCTAAAAAGCGAGGAATCAGCGCTTACAGGTGAATCGGTACCCTCTGAAAAGAATGCTGAAGTAGTAGTGCTACAGGATGCGCCCCTAGGAGACCGCGCCAATATGGTATTTTCGGGATGCAGTATCACCTACGGTACTGCCCTTGCAGTTGTAACCGCAACAGGTATGAACACCGAGATGGGCAAAATTGCTAATCTTCTTAATAATGAATCCGACCTTCAAACACCACTACAAAAAAAGTTAGCGCAGCTCGGTAAATACTTAGGCTTTATTGCACTTGCCGCATGTGGAATTATATTTATCGTAGGCATTCTTAATAAAATACCTGCCATGGAAATATTTATGACATCTGTTTCTCTTGCTGTTTCTGCAATCCCCGAAGGACTTCCTGCTATAGTTACGGTTGTGCTTTCAATAGGTGTTCAGAGAATGGTTAAACGAAACGCTCTTATAAGAAGACTGCCCGCAGTTGAAACCCTTGGCAGTGCTTCAATCATATGCTCAGATAAAACAGGCACTCTCACCCAAAATCGTATGACCCTTGTTAAAGCCTATCTAGACGGCGAAAATGAAATTTTTGATATAAACCCCAAAAATGCCGATAAAATTTTGAAGCTCTTGGAATATGGTACTCTTTGTTGTGATGGGTCTGTAACCTTTAACGACGGAAAGGAACAGCACATTGGAGACCCAACCGAAACTGCAATTGTTTTAGCATCCCACAAGCTTGGAAGCACCAAGGAAGATTTAAACCGTAAATATCCCAGATTTGCCGAGCTGCCATTTGATTCTGACCGAAAACTTATGAGTACCGTCAATGAGATTGACGGGAAATATGTTGTTATCGTTAAGGGTGCTTTTGATATGATGGCTACTCGCTGTATAAACGGTGACACCGAAAAAGCCAAAGCTATAACCGAGCAAATGAGCAAAAGTGCATTACGAGTTTTGGCAATAGGTTACAAATTTATTGATAAAATTCCCGAAGCCCTAACAAGTGGAGAACTTGAAAACGGGCTAACACTTATGGGACTTGTCGGTATGATCGACCCTCCGCGCGAGGAAGCTAAAGAGGCTGTCGAACTTTGCAGAAGAGCCGGAATTAAACCAATTATGATTACCGGCGACCATGTTGTGACTGCAACTGCCATAGCTAAGGAATTGGGTATATTCCAAAACGGAGACCGCGCTATAACAGGTGCAGAACTTGATGCTATGAGTGATGACGAATTAGACCAACAGGTTGAAAGCATTTCGGTTTATGCCAGAGTATCACCCGAAAATAAAATCCGCATTGTAAAAGCATGGCAACGACGCGGTCAGGTTGTTTCTATGACAGGTGACGGTGTTAACGATGCGCCAGCCCTTAAAGCCGCTGACATTGGTTGTGCTATGGGCATTACAGGAACTGATGTTGCAAAGGGTGCCGCCGATATGACCCTTACCGACGATAACTTTGCAACCATTGTCGATGCAGTTCGTGAAGGCAGAGGTATTTATTCTAACATCCGTAAGGTTGTAGGCTTCCTACTTGGAACAAATATAGGTGAGATTATAACCGTATTTGTTGCAATGCTTTTATGGCATAAAACCCCTTTCCTTTCAATGCAGCTTTTATGGATTAACCTTGTAACCGATAGTCTACCCGCGATTGCGCTGGGTATGGAGCCTGTAGAGGATGATATTATGGACAAAAAGCCTAAGCCTAAAAATGAAGGAATTTTTGCTCACGGATTAGGCGTACGTGTTGTTCTTCAAGGTGTCATGTTTGCTGTACTTTCCCTTGTTGCTTTTTGGATTGGTTGGCAAGGTAACGAAAAAAATCTGGCTATCGGTCAGTCAATGGCGTTTATGGTACTTGCAACCTCGCAGGTTATACAAAGCTTCAATCTGCGGTCTGACCGTTCTCTCTTTAAAATAGGACCTTTTACTAACAAAACGCTTAACATTTCAGCACTTGTCTCGCTACTACTTGTTGCGATTGTTCTGTTATCCCCTGTAGGCATCGCATTTGGCATTGTGATACTTTCCACTACTCAGTATTTAATCTGCTTAGGACTTATTATAGTGCCGCTTTTAGTGATGGAGTTATCAAAGCTTTTAGGTCTTTTGAAAACCAAGCATTAAAATAAAGCAGGTAAGAAAAACTCTTACCTGCTTTAAAATTTGGACAAAAAAGCCGCCCTCTTTCGAGAGCGGCTTAAAATATTAGATTTCAGCAAAGTACTTAATGGTACGAACCATCTGACTGGTGTAGCTGTTCTCATTATCATACCAAGAAACAACCTGTACCTGATAGGTATCATCGTCAATCTTAGTAACCATTGTCTGAGTAGCATCGAAGAGTGAGCCGTAGGTGATACCGATAATATCAGAAGAAACAAGCTCTTCCTCAGTGTAACCGAAGGAAGCAGAAGAAGCAGCCTTCATAGCAGCATTGATGCCTTCCTTAGTAACATCCTTACCCTTAACAACAGCAACGAGAATGGTTGTCGAACGTGTAGGAACAGGAACACGCTGAGCAGAACCGATAAGCTTACCGTTAAGCTCAGGAATTACAAGGCCGATAGCTTTAGCAGCACGTGTAGAGTTAGGAAGGATGTTGCAAGCAGCAGCACGTGCACGACGAAGGTCGCCGTTTCTGTGAGGACCGTCAAGTACCATCTGGTCACCTGTCCAAGCATGAACAGTAGTCATAATACCGCTCTGGATAGGAGCATACTTATTAAGAGTAGCAGCCATAGGAGCTAAGCAGTTAGTTGTGCAAGAAGCAGCAGAAATGATAGTATCCTCAGCTGTAAGGGTATCCTCGTTTACGCTGTAAACGATAGTCTTAAGGTCAGAACCTGCGGGAGCAGAAATAACGACCTTCTTTGCACCTGCATCGATGTGAGCCTGTGACTTTTCTTTTGAACAGTAGAAACCTGTGCACTCAAGAACAACGTCTACGCCGATTTCTCCCCAAGGAAGATCAGCAGCATTCTTTTCAGCATAAATCTTGATAGTCTTTCCATCAACAGTAATGCTATCCTCTCCAGCAACAACTGTATCTGCAAGAGCATATCTACCCTGAGCAGAGTCATACTTTAATAAGTGAGCGAGCATCTTAGGGCTTGTAAGATCGTTAATAGCAACAATCTCATATCCCTCTGCACCGAACATCTGACGGAAAGCCAAACGACCGATACGTCCGAAACCATTAATAGCAACTTTAACCATTAGAATTACCTCCTAAAATTTTCTTTATATATTCTACCCCATTTTACAAAAATTTTCAAGTCATTTGTTTATTTTTTAACAGCTTTTTTAAATTTTCGATATTTTGGCATAATAATCTTATATAACGGGGGTTAGAAATTTGATATTTTTGCCAAATAAATTTGAATTGTATACCTGTATTCTTAGAAATACTATGCAAACTTTAATAATAAAAAATGGTCTAAAACCGATATACCTTAAAAATCTCATGAAGATTCACAGAGCCGAAGCGTTATTCAGAGAGACTGCTGAACCTATTGATATTAAAAGCTTTTGTGATGAAATTTTAAAAGCGGTTTTTATCAAAAAGACAGAAAATAAAAAAGGCTTTGGCTTTAGAGTGAGTGCCATGGGAATTTTTATAATTAACAAAAAGCTGTTCACTTCCCTTTTGCTTTCTCTTTGCAAAGATACCAACAAAATTAAGATTGACCTTTTAAACGGGAAAATTTTAATTACCGCATCGGTAACAAAATTTGATTTAAAAATTATAAACGCCATAGGCGCAACCTATTTTTTTGAAAGAAAAACAAAACAGCTATATATTTTAATTACCGCGCAAAAAACAAAAAAAGCACCCACTGGCACCGAAAAGGATTGGGAATATATCCTCAATCCCTTATCGGTGGTGAATGTTTATTTAAATTAACGAAACAAAAATTCCTAATACAGCAGAAATAACTATCAGCATTATTGTGGAAAGCTTTTTGCCTGTAAACTTTTTAAAGCTAAAATAAATAACTGTTAGAAGTGCAAAACAGATTGTGGACTGAACGTTAAATGAAAACTCCTTTAGTGAAACATATCCAATACATTTAATTAACAGGGTTATACCTGTGGCAGTAATAAGAGCCATTACCACAGGTTTCACACCCTCTATAAAGCCCTTAAAATATTTATTTTCGGTAAAATTTTTGAGGATTGAGGCTATTAGCAAAATAATTAAAAACGATGGAAGCACAACACCCATAGTTGCGCAAAAGCTACCGAAAATACCACCCTTAACACTACCAACATAGGTTGCCATATTAATAGCAATAGGTCCCGGTGTAGATTCGCAAATACCCAAAAAGTCATAAAACTCGCCTTCGGGTAGCCAACCGTAGCTTAAAACAGTCTCCCTAACCAGTGGAATCATAGCATATCCGCCGCCGATTGTAAAAAGACCGATTTTGAAAAATTCTATAAAAAGAGTCCAAAAAATCATTTTTTAGCCCCCTTTTCTATATTTAAAACCGAATAGAGCACTATTCCCATGGCACCACCGATTAATATGAAATATATTGCTGAGAAAGAAACAGTGAAAAGCTCAAACAAAATCATAATGCTCAAAACACTTGAAAAAGCAATTATATGATAGGGCTTTTTCTTCATTTTTATAACCATATTAATTCCCGTTTTAAGAATAAGGAAAGCTACCGCCGCCTTTATTCCCAAAAAGGCGTATTTGACATATTCGTTTTGCTTGAAAGCCTCAGCAAACATAGAAATTATAAAAATTATAATAAACGACGGCAAAGCAACACCCAATGTTGCAAAAGCGCTACCCCAAAAGCCTTTGCGCTTAAATCCTACATAGGTTGCCATATTTATGGCAATAGGTCCCGGTGTTGCCTCAGCAATAGCTATTATTTGCACGAGCTCATCCTCTGACAGCCATTTATGCTTATCTACTACATTTTCTTTTATTTGGGATATCATTGCATATCCTCCGCCAAATGTAAATAAACCTATTTTAAAAAAGGTTAAAAATAATTCAAATAACGCTTTCATACCTGCTACTCCTCATATTTCCCAATTATTCTCTCGGCAACCATAATTCCGTCAACTGCGGCAGAAACTATACCGCCAGCATAACCTGCGCCCTCACCGCAAGGATAAAGACCGCCAAAAGAAACGCTTTGCATTTCTTCGTTTCGTACAATTCTCACGGGTGAAGACGAACGGGTTTCGGGGGCAGTCAAAACCGCTTCCTCATCTGCAAAGCCTTTTATCTTTTTGTTAAATTCGAGTATTCCTAATTTTAGACTTTCGGTTATAAAACTTGGAAAAATATCCTCGAAATGCGCAAAACAATACCTAGGTTTTACGGTCGGTTTAACCTTGCCGATTTTTTGCTCGTTACCAAACACAAATTCGCCAACAGTGGTAATCGGCACGTCACCGTTTGCAATGAGGTAAGCCTTTTTTTCTATTTGTTCTTGTAAAAAACAGCCCGCTAAAACATCGTCATCTCCAAAATCCTCAGGCTCGACATTTACGAGCAAAGCGCTGTTTGCATTTACACCGTCACGCGCTGAGTTACTCATACCATTTACAGCAAGAGCATTTTTCTCACTTGAAGCGTTTATAACCTCACCTCCAGGGCACATACAAAAGGTGTATACCCCCCTACCGTTTTCAAGGTGTGTCCAAAGCTTATAATCAGCTGCTCCAAGATATTCACTATCGTAAAACTTTCCATAGAGAGATTTATTTATATCGTTTTGCAAATGTTCAATTCTAACACCCATTGCAAAAGGCTTACGCATCATTTCAGTGCCTATATCCTTAAGCATTTTAAAGGTATCTCTTGCAGAATGACCTGTTGCTAAAATAACCGTATCCGCCTTAATTTCCTCACCGTTTACTACAACCGAATAAATAACACCGTTGCTAACATTTATTCTTTCAAGCTTTGTGTTAAATTTGATTTCTCCACCGAGGGATACAATTTCCTTGCGTATATTCTTTACAACATCAATTAAAATATCTGTTCCGATATGGGGCTTAGCATCAGTTAAAATTTTATCAGGCGCACCGTGAAAATTCAAAACCTCTAAAACTGTTCGCACTCTCGGGTTTTTAATACCTGTATTCAATTTTCCGTCTGAAAATGTGCCGGCACCGCCCTCGCCAAACTGAACATTACTGTCCCCATTAAGCTTGCCACCGTTTAAAAACTCATCAACCTGTTGCTTTCTGGTGTCGGCATCACTACCTCGCTCTAAAACCAACGGTTTTAAGCCTGCTTTTGCAAGTGTTAATGCTGCAAATATGCCCGCAGGACCGAAGCCAATGACTACCGGTCTGTTTTGAGGTATGCTATTTGCATTTTTCCACACATAGCTTTTTTCATTAAATAATACTGCTTTTTTACACTTTCGCAGTATGTGTTCTTCTCCGCTTTTAATTTCCACCTTTAACGAACAACAAAAAACTATATTGTCTTTATGTCTTGCGTCCACCGATTTTCTGTAAAGGGTTGCAGATTTTATGTTTTTTATATCGGTTTTTAGCTCATATGCCGCAATACCGCGCAAATCGTTAAGGTTAGTATCAAGCGGGACCAAAACATTGTTAACCAAAATCATTTGTTTCTAGCGCTCCCAACTATAGCATCCGCAGCACACATAGCGCTTGACCAAGCCCATTGAAGATTAAATCCGCCACAATCACCATCTATATCAAGTATTTCACCAACAGCAAAAAGTCTTTTATTAAGTTTACTCATCATAGTTTTACTGTCAAACTGTAAGGTTTTTAATCCGCCTGCTGTAACCTGTGAATTAGTAAATCCAGTATTACCCGTAACCCCAAATCTGAAATCTTTAATAAGTGAAGCTATTTTATGAATTTTTTCTGCATCAAGAGCGGTCACACTGTCACTAAGCCTACAGCCTGCAATTTTTAAAATTACCTGACCTAAACGCTTATTAATCATTCCCGTAAAAAACTCATCAAGTCTTAAGTAAGAAACTGTTGACGCTCTCTTCAAAAGTATCTCATAAAGCGTATCGAAATCCATGGTAGGCATAATGTCAAGAGAAATTTCAAAAGGTGCGTTACTTCTCGATGTCTCCCTCGAAATCTGTAAAACAGGAGGTCCCGAAAGACCGTAATCGCAGAAAAGGGTTTCACCGTATTCCTCGCGTATAATCTTTTCCCTTGACCTTAATCTTACATTCGCGTCAACTTTTATTCCTTTTAGCTGTTTTACAATGTGGGTTTCAGTTTTAAGCTGTACTATAGCAGGAGTGGTTTTGGCGGTTTCATACCCTGCCTTTTTAAGAATACCAAGCATACTACCGTCACATCCCAATCGGTCGCCGCCCGAATATAACCCTGTTGCTATTATAATGTTTTTAGCCATAAAGCTTACCTTATCGGCAAAAACCTTATAATTTCCACCTGTTAGCATTATATTTGTAACCCTTGTTTCTGTGTGGGTGATTACACCTAAAGCATCAGCCGCAAATCTAAGACAATCCACAACCGAAGATGCCTGTAAAGAGGCAGGATAACCCTTATCCCCTTCAAAAGTGAACGGAACACCTATTTCCGAAAAAAAGCCTTCGCAAAATATACGGTCATATTTTTCGAGGGCATAGCGACAAAATTCCACATCATCTCCGTGATAACGCGAAATGTTTATTTCTTTATTGGTTATATTGCATCTGCCGTTTCCTGTAAGGCTTAGCTTTTTACCCACCCTCGCCTGTGATTCCAGAATTCTGACACTGGTATTTGGGCTTTTCTTTTTTAAATAAACAGCGGCAGTAAGTCCTGCCGCCCCGCCACCTATAATAATTACATCAGTTATCATTTTTTATTTCTTCCTCAGAAACCTTTTCTTTTTTAACATCTCTTATAATTGTTATAAGAATTAAAACGCAAGCTGCAGCAAAAATACCTGCCGCGACTAATAAAATTAAACCATAGGGTGTGGTTGTATCATCATCGGTGTTTTCTATAAAAAGTGGAGAATTAAAACTCTCAAAGGTTTTTTCGATATAATCGGTATCAATACCCACTTTGGTGTAAAAGCTTAAAACGACCGTAGACTTATTAGCAACTGTAAAATACTGTGTTAAAATGTATTCTCCGCCGCTGTCATTTGTTTTAAACTGAGTTTTCAAAAACTTTTGTCCATTCTTATTTATGACCTCGCCTTTTGCACTGTCAATACCGGTAATATCTGGTATAAGCGCAATTATACTGTCATTAGACAAACCGCTTATATTTATTACTCTGATGGAAAAATCGGTAACACTTGCTGTGACCTTTATCTGTTTGGTATTATCAACATTAACCGCAAGGTACTGAACACCGTTTTCAACGCAGTATTTATCAAGAGTTTCCTTATCCATTAAAAGAATTTCAGAAAGCTTATCGGTTTGCTCACCGTAAACGTAAAACTCACCTTGTGGCTCTATTCTTTTAATAATTTCTTCTTTCTCAGCAGAAACATTAATGGAAAATAAAAATACCGCTAAGGTTATTGCCAAAATGAATTTATTAATCAAAAAATCACCCATTTATATTATTCTGTCTTTTAGCCGCAGTCAGAGTATTCTGCATAAGCATTGCAATAGTCATTGGGCCCACTCCACCGGGAACAGGTGTTATAGCAGAACACTTCGGTGCAACATCCTCAAAATCAACGTCGCCGCAAAGCTTTCCGTTTTCGCGGTTAATACCAACATCTATTACCACTGCCCCTGTCTTTACCATATCTGCCTTAACAAAGTTAGCTTTACCGACAGCAGCCACCAAAATATCCGCATTAGCACAGATTTCCTTAAGATTTTTAGTCCTTGAGTGACATATGGTAACCGTACCGTTTTTATGTAACAGTAACATATTCATAGGTTTTCCAACAATATTCGACCTACCGATAACCACACAGTTTTTACCTTCAACCTCAATTCCCTCATATGCCAACATTTCCATAACACCGGCAGGTGTACAAGGTACAAAATCAAAATCTCCAATCATAATTCTGCCAACATTAGAAGGATGAAAAGCGTCAACATCCTTTTCGGGTGAAATTGAATTAATAATAAGCTTTTCGTCAAGGTGGCGAGGTAGCGGCAACTGACAAAGTATACCGTTTATGCTCTTTTTTTGGTTTAGCTCGCTTATTAAAGCCAAAAGCTCCTCCTCGGTTGTGGTTTCAGGCAAAGCATACTCTTCAGACACAATGCCTAACGCCTCACATGCCTTTTTCTTGTTAGCAACATATACCTTTGATGCAGGGTCTTCCCCAACTATAATTACAGCAAGGCCCACACTTACTCCCCGCTTTTTAAGTTCTGCGACACCGTCAGCTACCTTTTGCTTAACAGAAGCAGAAATTACTTTACCGTCAATAATTTTACTCATTTTAATCATTCTCCTCAAAATTGTTATCTGTCAATTCTTCTAATTCATCGCTTGTTCTGAAAACATCTTCATAAACTCTGCCATCATTATCAACTACCGATTTCCTACTAAAAACAACAATCATAGTTGCCGAAGCAATGCACAAAAGGAACGAAAGCAAAGAAGAAACTCTGATATTACCAAGCATAAGGCTATCTGTTCTTAGTAGTTCTATAAACGCTCTACCGAAGCCGTACCAAACGCCATACATTAAGGCAATCTGACCGCTGAATTTTCGCTTTTTGCTGAAATAATGAAGAACGATAAATCCTATAATACACCAAATCGATTCATAAAGGAAGCAAGGATGCACTAAACTCTCCTTACCCATTTCACTGATAGTGCGTTCGCTTTGCATACCCCACCAAGAGCTACCGGTAAAATCACCATATGCTTCTTGATTTATGAAGTTTCCCCAACGACCCACACCTTGTCCGATAAGAAAGCCTATTGCTGCAATATCAAACATATCTAAAATATTAATTTTGCAAATAACACACATAACAGCGCCTGTAATAAATGCGCCTATAACACCGCCATAGATAGCAAGTCCTGATATACCCGAAGATTTTCCAAAGCCAAAGAAGTCTGAAATGCTGTGGAGTTTTACACCGTCAAAAATCACATAATAGGTGCGTGCACAAAAAATAGCCACAGGTGTTGTAACAAGCACAACATCAAGCATTTTATTAAGGTCAAGACCGAAGCGTTTTGCGTTTATCATACCGTAAACAAGGGCCAATAAAAAGCCTGTGGCAATAATAACACCATACCAATAAATATCCCAATGTCTGTCACCTAAAGTAAGGGTAAAAGCAACGGGATTTACCATTACTTTTATTCCAAATATTAAAACTTCCATTTAAACTTCCCCCATAGGATTGATAACAGAGAGCACTGTTTTATCGTCATCAAGCTTTAGAAGACACTTGTAAACATCGTCAGTAGTTACTGATTTCAAATATTTAATATCATCAAAAAGTCCGCTGTCAAGCATTACACAGTCAACCATCTGCATAGCAATACCCTCTACACTGTCGAAAAGGCGTATTGCATTACCGTACATACCGCATCTGACCGCCGAAAACAGCTTCTTATCTATTCCCTCTGTTTTTATTCGCTCAATCTCATTACGGATTTTTTCAGCAACAAGGCGAGGGTTTTTGGATTCACCCTCAAAAATAACCGCAGAATATCCGTAACCGCAAAAATGTTCAGTAGAAAATTCATCATTTATAAGTCCCTCATCGGTAAGGGCTTTATAAAGCGGAGAAGCATCACCCGCTATTATTTCAAGCAAAAGCGCAGTACAGATTTTTTCTTTAACAGTACATTCAGGTTTAGAAATTGCTTCTTTAAAACCAAAACAAAACATAGGCTGTGCCACAGCTAAGGACTGCTCAGTATAACTCTTTACTACCGTTTCTGGCTCATCGCATCTAACCCGCTCAATTTCAATCGGATTTATAGGATTTATACCCTCTTTAATCTGCTTTAAAACCTGTTCAGTGTCAACATTTCCTGCAATACATATAAACATATTAGAAGGATTATAAAAGGTATTATAGCATTGATAAAGAAGATTATGGTCTATCTTAGCAATTGATTCAACAGTACCTGCAATATCAATTCTTACGGGATGATTATGATACATTGCAAGAAGCATATTAAACATTACACGCCATGCAGGGCTATCGTCATACATTCTAATTTCCTGACCTATTATTCCCTGTTCCTTTTCAACAGTCTGCTGTGTAAAATATGGTGACTGTACAAAGGAAAGCAAAATCCCTAAATTCTCATAAAACCTTTCAGAGCAAGAAAACAAATAACAGGTTCGGTCAAAAGAGGTAAAAGCATTAGCATATGCTCCCGTTTTTGCGTATTTTGTAAAAGCATCGCCGTCCTCGCTTTCAAAAAGCTTATGCTCTAAAAAGTGAGCTATCCCCTCAGGTACAGAGGTTTTTTCGCCATTTACAGAAAAACAGGTATCAATAGACCCGTATTTTGTGCCAAAAATAGCATAAGAAGAATTATATTGCGGCTTTTCGAGAATGTAAATTTTCATCCCCGAATCTAAAACCGCCTTAACATAGCTCTCGCCGATATCACTTTCAATTATTTCTCTTTTCATTATTTTGCCTCCCCTGTGCTATTTTGGGGCATAAGCTTATAGACTGTATGAAGCTTTACTGCCTTCGCCACTTCAATTACTTCTTCTCGGGTTATTTCTTTAACCTTTTGGGCAACATCGTCAGGTGAGTAAAGATTTTTATTGTTAACCTTTAAAGAATACCACATATCAAGGGTATTAAGGCTGTCTGAATAGGTCAGCAACGAGCCACATATACTCTTAATTGACGACTCAAACTCGAAATCGGAAAATCCTCCGTTTTGCACAGTTTTCAACTGATTAAGTATTTCGGTCTCTGCCTTATCAGCATTGCTTGCCTCGACACCTGATTCCACAGTTAAAAGTCCTTTTTGTCTTATTGTGGATGCAGAACAATAATAGCAAAGGCTCATCTTTTCGCGAACATTAGAAAAAAGTCTGGAATAAGGACCTCCGCCAAAGATATCTCCCATTACAAGAAGTGGCAAAGAAGCGTCATCGTTTCCATGCATCTCAGAGCTAAAGCCCATAACAAGCTTGCCTTGGTTAACCGCTTGTGTTTCGGTTATGCGGTTTACCAAATCGGTTCCGGCTGTAGCTTTAGATACAGTACAATCGGGAATATCGACCCTCTCTAGCGGTGAAAATTTCTCGGTAATACTGTCAAACAATCCTGTGGGCACAGCCGCGCCAACAATATGCACCCTTACAAATGCGGATTTTAACATATTAAGCCATGCGTTATAGAGGCTTTTACCGTTAATAGCTTCAACATCCTCCACACTTCCGCATTTAGCAACACCGTAATCCTCATCCTTATACATTTCCTCAATAAGACGGTTTTTAGCAAAAATTCGTTTCTCACTGTATTCGCCCTTAATATGCTCAATCGCCTTTCTTTTCTCGCGTATGATGTCAGCATCAAGAAAAGCTTCGTCCACAACATTTGGCTCAAAAACAAGATTAAGCAATAAATCCGAGGCTCTTTTTACTAAGGACTCATCATCCAAAGCGTAACGGTCATTAATGACTGAAATCGTCATTTTAAGCAACTGATAATCACCGTATTTTTCAGCGCTGGCATCAAGCCTTGCACCGTATAACTTACTAAGCTTATAGTTTAGTTTTGAAAATTCAGGATATTTAGCACTACAGCTCGTAAGAATAAAAGGTAGAAGAGCATAATGCGCTGCTGTTTCTTTTTTAAGCGGAAGATAAAAATTAAAGGATATAAGGGTTGTTTTAAATCGGTTGTTTTTTATAAACAAACCCTCTACGCCATTTGCTAAAGGCGATAATTTTACAGACATAATATATTCTCCATTTCTAAGATGCATTATTTTATAGAATTTACGGTGTTTTAACATGGAATGTGCCAAAGTCCACGCTTTAAAAACTTGATTATAATAATTTTTTTATATCTTATGATATTATATCACATTTTTACACTGATTTACAACTATAATATATAAAAATTGCATTATTAGGAAAAACGTGTTAAAATAGTTTATAATAATTTACTTTGGGAGATGAACAAAGGTGCACGTTCCTCATCAGCGGGGCTTTAAAATCCCAACGCGTATCATCGTTTCGGGTCTACTTATTCTTTTGCAAATCGGCTTTATTTTTGATGTTTTATATGACTTTACGGTTGGGTCCGCATGGGCATATTCTCTTTCTATGATTATCGGTATTTTCACCGTAATTATAATAATGAACCGCAGAGGCAATCCCGACCATAAAATTGCCTGGATTGCATTTATACTTATTTTCCCTATCTTTGGAATTACCCTGTTTATACTTTGGGGCGGCGGCCGAGTAACCCCCGCAATAAAAAAGCGTATGAAAATATGCGAAGCTAAATATTTAAGATATTTAAAGAACGACAGTGAGGTTAAGGACCGCCTTAATTATTACGACCTTATTCACGCGCGTCAGGCCGATTACCTTACGGGTGAATCCGGTTACCCAGTATATGATAATACCTCTACAGAATATTTAGCGCCTGGTGAAAAGGTATTTGAACGCCTTTTAGAAGAGTTAGAACAGGCAGAAAAATATATTTTTATTGAGTTCTTTATTCTCGCTGAAGGTGTAATGTGGAATAAAATCCATGAGGTATTAAAGCGCAAGGTAGCATCGGGTGTAGAGGTCAGAATTATGTTTGATGATTTTGGCTCTATTAAGCGTCAAACTAAAGGTTTTATTACAAGACTTAAAAACGAGGGTATGATGGTCACCGTTTTCAACCCAATTAACCCCGTTATGAACGTCTTTATGAATAACCGAAACCACCGAAAAATTGTGGTTATAGACGGAAAAACCGCCATAACTGGCGGATTTAACATTGGTGATGAATACATCAACGAAATAGAACGCTTCGGTCATTGGGTTGACAGCGGTGTAATACTGAAAGGCGAGGGTGTAAGAAGTTTTCTCGCTATGTTTTGCAGTATGTGGGAGTTTAACACAGGCAAAAGAATTCACATTAAATCGTATTTTACTGACTATTCGGTTGATAGCGACGGCTTTGTTATCCCCTACTGCGACGGTCCACTGACCGACAAAAACCCCGCCGAAGGAATTTATATGCAAATTCTAAACAGCGCCCGTAAATATGTCTACATTGTTTCTCCGTATCTTATAATCGATAATACAATGAAAAACTTATTGCAGATGGCGGCGAAATCTGGAATTGATGTTAGAATAATTACCCCTCATATTCCTGACAAGTGGTATGTTCACCCCGTAACCCAATATAATTATTTGGAGCTTTTGGAATCGGGGGTTAAAATATATGAATATCTTCCTGGTTTTGTTCATTCGAAGCTCTTCATTTCGGACGATAAAATTGCAACAGTTGGCACAGTAAATATGGACTATCGAAGCTTTGTATTCCACTTTGAATGCGGTGTTTGGATTTGCGATAGCAAGACTGTTGACGATGTTAAAGAGCATTTTAGCGCATTGCTTTTAAAATGCAAGGAAATAACCCTTGAAGAATGGAAAAAGCGTCCGCTAAAAGCCAAACTAAAGCAGTCAATTCTTCACATTTTTGCTCCACTTATGTGAATATAAAAATCACATTGTTGACAATATAGGAATTAATTGTTATAATATAGTAAATATTAAAGACAGATTATCCTAGTTCTAGAAGGAGAAAATATTTATGAATGGATTTTTAAAGGTATTATTTTCGATTATGGCAGTCTTTGGCACCGTTATCACGGCACTTGCTATTTTCGATAAATTTTCTAACAAGAACCGTATTAAAGGTGACTATCTTGAATGCGATGTTGAAGAAGGTATCGATGAGGAAGAAACCGAAGAAGAGTTTTAAAAATTATTAGTCCCTTATGAAATCATAAGGGACTTTTATTTAGCATATTTTAAGCTGTTCTGCCCGCATATTTTCGGGCAGTTCTTTTTTTATTCTAACTTTATATTCTATGTACCTATCGTTTTCGTATTTTTGTGAGCGTGCATCAATACCTGCGTTTTGCAAAGTATCCAACAGTTTTGAAAGGCTATTCGAAAACAGTCGAACATCACCTATAGCCGATTTACGAACGGGTTTATCAGGTATTTTTAGTAGTTCCTCTTTTTTTTGAGGATTTATACATTCTTCAATAAAAGCCTCACATTCTTTAACCGTCATACCGTTTGCTATTATTTGGTCCAACACCGCCGCACGCTTTTCGGGTGGCAACCTCAGTATTGCCCTTGCGTGTCTTTCGGTAAGCGAAGCCGCTGTTATTCTGTCACGCAAAATCTTATCTATCCTTAAAAGTCTCAGCTTATTAGAAAGAGTTGATTGTGCAACCCCCAATCTAACTGCCACCTCACCCTGAGACAAACCGTAGACTGTTATAAGCTGTTCAATACCAGCAGCCTCTTCAAAAAAATCAAGATTACTTCTCTGCAAGTTTTCAACCATAGCATAAAGCGCGGCGGTAACATCATCTGTTTTATGCAGTACGCAGGGTATTCTTCTCAGCCCCGCCATAATTGCCGCCTTAAGCCGCCTTTCGCCTGCTATAAGCTCAAATCTGCCATCCTCGGTTTTGCGGACCGCCAAAGGCTGAATTATTCCGCTTGCAGCTATACTTTCTGCTAATAGTCTTAGTTCATATTGGTCAAAAGTTTTTCTCGGTTGAGATTTCGAGGACTTGATTTCATCGGGTTTAAGCATCAGTAATTTTTTATCACTTATTGTATGCATTACTCTACCTCTTTTCTGATTTAATTATCTAATTAAATTTTATAAAAGTAAAGCAAAATCGGTCGCTAAAATTTGCTATAAAAACACAAAAACAACCGCATTAAAGCGGTTGTTTTGATATATCTGCGGGCTTTCTTGGAAATTTTGGCGGTGTTTGCGATATTTTTTTAAAGGTAACAAAAGCTCTTTTCTCATCTTCCCTTAAATTTTCGCATATTATATTAGGTTTCGAAAGTCCTAAAGTCTTTATTGCATTGTCACAAAGTGCCACCTCTTCTAAGGCAGAGGGCCCCTTCATAGAAACAAAAATACCGTTTTTCTTTATAAGAGGCGTACAGTATTCAAGCAAAACAGGAAGTGCCGCTACAGCCCGTGCGGTAGCAACATCATACTTCTCACGGTATAGCTTTGATTTGCCTGCCTCTTCAGCCCTTAGATGCACCGTTTTGATGCCCTTTAACCCCAACTCGCTTATTACCTCATTTAAGAAAACAAGTCTTTTGTTTAAACTGTCAAGCAAGGTGATTTCTAGGTCAGGACGTACTATTTTAAGCACAAGACCCGGAAAACCCGCACCTGTTCCAACATCAATAAGCGTGGCATTCTCAACTAAATTATTATGCTTCAAAAATAGTATACAATCATAAAAATGCTTATAAAGCACCCCTTGCGGCTCTTTAATTGCAGTAAGATTAATTTTTTCATTCCAACTTAGCAACAAATTACCATAAGCGTTCAGTTTTTCAATCTTATCATCATTAAGGTTAACACCGAACTCTGCACATAATGGCACTATTTTTTTAATTTCAAAATCTATCATATTATTTCTCCTGTAAAAAGGCTTCTAATCTGTATATAGGCTGACCGAGAGAAGCAAATCTATGCTCATATTCGGTCTCAATATTACCCTCAAAATCGCTATTATGCAGGTCAAGTGAAATATTCTTAAGTTTAAAACCGTTAAGGGAAAGTTGCTCTAAAGAAAACTCGAAAAAGTGCATATTGTCGGTCTTTTGGTGAATTTCAGCAGCCGGCTCCATTATACTTTTGTAAATTCCCAAAAATCTGCTATGTGTTAGCCTATGCGTAGCATAAGCTTTTTTGGGAAACGGACAGGAAAAATTAAGAAAAATACGAGAAACGCTTGCAGGCTTTATATATTTTTCAAGATACTCTGCGCCACATTTTATAAATTTGAGATTTGTAAGTCCCATTTTCTTTGCAGTTTCACAAGCTTCGACAATAACATTACCGCTTTTTTCAACAGCAATTAAATTAATATTCGGGTTCAACTTGGCGTATTCACAGGCGAATTTACCCTTTCCGCAACCTATCTCCAGAAAAAGCGGCTTAGAGTTACCAAACCAAGTATCAATATCGATATATTCCTTAATATCCTTAGCCGTGTTGAAATTTCGGTCTTCAAAATCGCTTATTAAAAGGTATTCACTAACAGCAGACAGCCTTTCTTCAAGATTTTTCTTTCTTCTCATTCTCATAGCTTTCACCTGTTATTCATAGTTTTTAAGCACCAGTTTTGCCCTTGCCTTTACCATTTCACAAAGTTCCCTTGGGGAATTTACCCTTAAATCACTTCCGTAATTTATAATCCAAGTAACAAGCGCTTCGGAAAGAGCCGCCTTTACTGTAAAGCAAAATTCTTCATCTGTCACCTTTTTGATAAAAATTCTTTCTGAGAAACGGTCAAGCACCTGTTCAGTTATCTTTTTATTGCAGCAAAGCTCCACCTCGGTCATAGAGCCACCGTGCATACCAAAAAGCTTGTCGGTATAATCGGCAGTATCAAAAAAATCAGTATATGAGCTTACCTCAGAATAGTGCCTTGCCTTTGTATCTAAAACCTTTACCGAACTTATTCTGTCAAGTCTTAAATGTATTATATTATCATACTTTATATGATTGCCTAAAAGATAATAGTAATCATCTTGCCATGTGAGTGCATAAGGATTAATCACCATTATTTTTCGGTTCTTCTTAACCTCTCGCTCACTGTCAAAATAACGCACAGAATATGTAAGCTCTATTTGTCTATGGTTCTCAATAGCATCGTCAATTTTATCAATATTATAATAAAGTTCTTCGTTTCCGCATTTATCCAATGCTCTAAAAAAAATAGAATTTTCTCTTCGCTTAACTTGGTTAATGCTAAGCATTGAATTAAGCTTATCAATAAGCTCAGCACTTTTCTTAGCGCTTATAAATTTAGCAGACCGCACCGCATCACAAAGCAGATATATTTCAGGAACTTCAAACTCTCTGTCACCGATAAACCAACCCTTTGGAGAGTCTGATTTTATAATATCACAACCATATTCTTCAAGGCAGGCTATATCATCATAAATTGACTTTCTTTCAGCTTCAATGCCGAAATCTAAAAGCCTTTCGGCAATTTTATTGGCGGTTAAAGGGTTTTCCTCATCACTATATTTTTTTAAAATTTCAAGCGTATAAATAAGCTTTAATTTTTGTCTTGCTCTTTTAGACATTTTTTAGCCACCTCAAAAAATTCATCGCGCTTCAAAATATTATTTAAAATATCAAGCATCGCATTAGGGGATAAATCTTCGGGCAATTCCAAATATTTTAGTATTTTCTTTCGCGTTTGACTACTGTCACTGCTTCCCGAAAGACCCAGTTCAAACATATCGGTCTTAGTGATTTTAAGGCACGGTAACGCATTATTTTGTGCAGTAACTCCACTTTTCTGAAGCGCCTTCAAAATAATTTCACCGCTCATACCCTCAACACCAAGAAGCCCCTGCTTGCTTTTTGCAGACTTGCGTTTTTCCTTTCCCTCTAAGCAAGGAATATAAACATTTACAATAGGACTATCCCCTATAATATTTTTAAGATACGCCCTTATTTGATAACCCGCCTTGTCACTATCAGTCATAATAATGATACCGTTATTCTTCTGCGCCAATGCCCTTATCATACGACATTTATCTTTGTTTTTAAAAATCCCAAAACCATCGGTTGAAATTATAAGGGCGTCCACAACATTTTGGAGGGTAATTTTATCATATTTCCCCTCAACAATTATCGGTTTATCTACCCTAATCAACCGCTTCACCCTTTGTTATAATATAAATAAGTCTTATAATTAACTGCTCCAAAACAATTCTGCTATCTGCACCAAAGGATTTCAGGCTCTTATCTGCCTGTGTCAACGCTTTAAGACTTAGGTTAAGACGCTTAAAATCAAACTTTCTGAGGTTCTGCTCCGCTTTTTCAAGCACAAATTCCCTACCTTTATATCCGAACTGTGCGTTAACCTCTTTAATGCCTAAGCCTTGCTCTTTTGCAGAATAAATGCGAAACATATCAACATATACAGAAGAAACGGTATGAAGAATTATCATCGGCTCAATTCTCATAAAGAAAAGCTCGTCCAAACAGGATAGTGCTGCCGAGGTTTCGGTATTTAGAATAAACCGCGATAGATTGTAAACCGAAGCCTCAACCGTTTTTGCGCAAACCTTATCAACTGTTTCCTTAGTAACTACGTCGCCTTTTGAGAAAGAACATAGTTTAATTAGCTCGTTTTTAAGGGTGTTAATATCATCGCCCGCTGTTTCAACAAGATACTTCGCAGCACTAGGTTCCATTTTAACTCCACGCTTAGCGGCACCGTCTACCAGCATTTTTATAAGCTCAGGCATTTTTCGGTGGTCAAGCTTTACCACCAATCCTCCAACCTTATCTATCACAGAAGCAAGCTTTTTAAACTTACTACTTTTTTTACTGTCAACCTCAATACTGTCAAATCTTATTAACAGAACAGCGGTATCGGGCGCTTCTAATACGAGGTCGCAAAGCTTGTCAAAATCAGCCTTTAAACAATGCTCAAAATCATAATCGCAAAGCTCAATATATTTTTTATCTGACATTAAAGGTATTTGCATCGTCGCATCATAAACATCCTGTAGGTCACAATCTCCATTAAACCTGCAGTAATTGAAAACATCATCTGTATCAGCAACTTTTTTGCCTATTTTTTCGGCATAGTTCTTTTTAAGGAAACTATCTTCACCAAATAAAAGATAAATTCCTGAAACATCTGCGGCAATATTCTTTTTTAACGTTTCTTCAAAAACTACCGCCATTTTTACGTTTTCCGCCTTCCGTAATTATTTTTCTACGCATTTCTTTTAATTTTAACACATCTATTCTGTTTTTACAAGCAAGCAATACAATAAAGATAAATAATAATATAAAAATTGCTATCGGCAAGGTATACTCAGGTGTAACCAAAATCGCATTTTCTATGCTTCCAAACTCATTTATAACCGAATTGACAATCTCAACAACAGGCTCACAAACCGTAAACATAAAGCCTGCAACTACAGGAAATATCAAATTAATAACCAAAGCCAAGGCGGTAACCCAAATTACCAAACTGACCGCAAACGTAATACACAGATTAGTAAACAAAGAAACTAACGATATAAACCCGAACTCGTATATGATAACAGGTAAGGTCAGTAAGGTAGCACTTAGTGTTGTTAAAATCACAGAAATTAGGGTTAATATTATAGGATTTTCAATAATTTTACGACTTCTAAGATATCTTAATGTCGGCAAAGACACCGCCAATATACCAAATGTTGCTAATACCGATAGCTGAAAAGCTATATTCAATACCATAAACGGATTTATTATAAGAATTATAGTTACAGCAGCGCCAAGCGTGTTTTCGGGAACAGGTTTTCGGTTAAACAGTAATGATAATGCCATAAGAAAATATGTAAAACCTGCCCTTAGCATAGAAGCGGTAAAACCGCAAACAGCAATTAAAAATAATACTGTTACACATATTAAAAAGGCTCGCAAATATTTATTATAAAAAATTTTTTCAATCAAAACAGTTGCTATAGCTACAAAAACCGACAAATGCATACCAGATACAACCATAACGTGACTAACACCCGACGCCTTAATATTCCAGTAAAATTCATTAGTAAAATATTGATTTTCGCCCAAAACAATTCCACAAACCGTTGAAGCATTAGAATACCGTAAGTTACTAAATAAGGTATTCTTTATATAAGTGCGAATTTTTTCTAACCCTTTTAGAACACCATCCTGTTCACTCGTTGATATTTCAATATTTCTTAAACTACCGTTTATAAATATTTTATTACTATTATTTGCTTTCTTAAAACTATCCTCTATCTTGCTTATATTTATGTCTCCCTTTGCCATATCACCAATACTTAAAACACAGTCATAATAACCTACAGATAGTTTAGTGCCTTTTGGAAGTATTGAGCTGTCGGTTATCTCGATATTTGCACGGTTGTAATTCGCAGAACTATATGTTATATCAGTAACAATAAATTCACTTTCCGCATTTTTACCGATATGCTTGTTAAGTGCATCAGATTCACCGTGCGTGAGAAATAAAGATAAACACACCAGAATTAAGGCAACTGTTATGATTTTTGAATGTACACTTTTATTACTAAGTATCAACCAAATTAGAATCGCAACAGAAATACCAGACATAACAAGAATAAAAAATTTATAGTAATAACCTAAAACTGAAGCTATAGCACATATAAGACCGCTAAAAAGCAAAGGTCTTTTCAAAAAATAATTAATCAAAAACAGCACACATCCCATTTTTTAAAAAGAAAATGCCATCGGCAAAATCCAATGGCACAATATCAATTAAATATTAATCATTGTTTAATCTGTATGAGAGGGTCATAAGACTATCTCCGAAATGAACATTTTCAACCTTTACATCAGGATATTGCATTGTTAAATCGTAATGACTAAAATTCCAAAAGCCCTTAATACCAAGCTTAACTAACTGGTCGCAAATATCTCTGGCGGCCTCTTTTGGTATGCATAAAATCGCCGCTTCTGGACGGTTTTCTCTACAAAACTCATCTAAAGTCGACGTATTTCTTATAGGCAGGTTTCTAACCACCTGTCCCACAAGCGATTCCTTGCAATCAAAAAGACCGGTAAGTCTAAATCCTTTTGATTCAAAATTAATATGCATTGTAACCGCTCTGCCCAAATTACCCATACCTATAAGTATGGTGTTTTTTGGATGGTCTATACCCAAAATCTTACCAATCTCGGTCTGCAAGATTTCGATATTATAGCCATATCCCTGTTGACCAAAACCACCGTAGCAATTAAGGTCCTGCCTGATTTGGCTTGCTGTAAGTCCCATTCTTTCAGAAAGCTCTCTTGATGAAATTCGGGTAAATCCCATATTCTTTAATTCACCCAAAAATCTGTAATATCTAGGCAAACGCTTTATTACAGAATTAGATATTATATTATAGCTCATATGTATAAAAATCTCCATATTCACAAAATTATCTATTTTAATAATAATACCAATCTATAAAAAAGTCAAGCTAATATGTTATATAGCATTATAATCAAGGTGATAAAACGCAAATTAAAAATTTTTCAATTTTTTTAAAAAAACTATTGACAAAACGAAAATTTCTTGTATAATAAAATAGTAATCATTACTGATTTGGTGATTCAAATGAAAAATTATTCAAGACAGCGCGAAGCTATTTTAGAGGTTTTGCGCTCAACAGATACCCACCCCACAGCTAATTGGATTTACACTAAGGTGCGCGAGGTTATCCCCAACATCAGTCTTGGCACTGTTTACCGAAATCTTTCAGCATTAAGCAAATCTGGCGATATACTAAGCATTAATGTTGGTGACGGTTTCGAGCATTTTGACGGTGATATTAAACCGCACGCTCATCTGCACTGCCAAACTTGTGACTGTATAACCGATGCATATCTGGACAATAATCCGTTATCTGATATTGCGGCCAAACACAATTTCACGCCAAAGCTTTCGGTTTATGTGGTATACGGTATCTGTGAAAAATGCAAAAAAATCAATTAAATTTTGGAGGAAAGAAAAATGAAAAAGTATGTATGTCTTATTTGCGGTTACACTCATGAAGGAGATGCAGCACCTGATAAGTGCCCTATTTGTAATGCCCCCGCTTCTAAATTCCAAGAGCAAGCCGGTGAAAAAACATGGGCTGCAGAGCACGTTGTTGGTGTTGCTCAAGGCGTTGACGAAAGAATTATCGAAGGTCTTCGCGAAAACTTTAACGGTGAGTGCTGTGAGGTCGGTATGTACCTTGCAATGTCACGCGTAGCACATAGAGAGGGATATCCTGAAATCGGTCTGTATTGGGAGAAGGCAGCTTTGGAAGAGGCTGAGCACGCAGCAAAATTTGCTGAGCTTTTAGGTGAGGTTGTTACCGACTCTACCAAGAAAAATCTCGAAATGCGTGTAGACGCTGAGAACGGCGCTACACTCGGCAAATTCGAGCTCGCAAAACTTGCTAAGGAGCTTGGACTTGACGCAATCCATGACACCGTTCACGAAATGGCTCGTGACGAAGCTCGACACGGCAAGGCATTTGAGGGACTTCTCGGCAGATATTTTAAATAATTTTGCATAGACTAAACAGGAAAGCCTAAAATCTGGACTTTCCTGTTTTTTTAATTTAGGAGGAAAACAAAAATGAAAAAAGCCTTATCACTTTTTGCTCTTGTCATAGTTCTTTTGTTCTCTATTATAGGATGTGCTTCCCCTAAAAACAACAATATCACCAATTCCCTGCCCTCAACAAATAAGAATAATGACGAACAGATTTCAAGCACACCCAAAATCACACAAAATGCTAAACTCTCAAAGCAAGATGCTAAAAGAATTGCCTTAGAAAATGCGGGTGTTAACGAAAGTGATATTTTTGATTATGAAAATGAGCTTGACCTAAAAAAAGGCATTCTTACCTATGAGATAAGCTTTGATACTAAAGATTTCGAATATGACTATCATATTAGCGCAACAGACGGGGCAATTATAAAATTCGAAAAAGAACCTAATGATATTTATTAAGCCTATAAAAAGCAAAAGCCTGCGTGTTTACACAGGCTTTTGCTTTTTATATTCAATTATATCTTATATTTCACACCTAAGACATTACCAGACTTATTGAGTAGCATACTGTAAATACCATACATTTTCCCTAATTTGTATGTTGTAGTTCTGAAGATGTGTTTGACTGTGTTCCGTCAGCACCCGAACTCGCTTCGGATGATGAAGAACTCTCAGAATTCGACGGTTGCGATGTATCCTGTGGTGTCGATTCCGCAGGCTTTGAAGGCTCTATAGAGTTTGAAGCATCTACCATTGAAGATTCACTTGGTTTTGATGATTGCGGCTTATTAGAAGCTGTATCACCACTTGAAGAAGGTGTTTGCGAAGATGAATTAGATACCGTAGGCTTAGAGCCTGTTAATGTGTTTGAATTGTTGTTTTGCGGTGTGCTAGGTGCAGTCTGACTGGATGTTAATCCATCCGGAGTACTTGTATTCGGCGAAGAGGAATTAGAAGCCAAACCAGAACTAGAATTTGATGAAGAACTTTCGTCGGAGCTTGAATCACCGAAGGTTGTATAATTATCGGGTTTGGTACCAACTTTATAATAGCCTGTGCCCTTATTGAAAACATCTTCACTGTCTTCAAATTTCTTTTTTTCAACACCCTTATGTATTGTTTTCATAACATCACGCCAAATAGTAGCAGCCGCCGACGTGCTTTTGATTTGCTGAGGCATATCAAAACCGTACCAAACAGAGCCTACATAATAAGGCGAGCCTGCAACCATCCATAAGTCATTTGATTCGCTTGATGTACCTGTTTTGGCAAATGCCTTTAATGAATAGTTAAAACCGCGTATACCACTTCCCGTACCCTCACTACCGTATACAACGCCTTGCAAAAGATGATTCATTATGGTAGCAGAGGCAGGGCTTATTACTTGATTACCGGTGGTATCGTATTCAAGCACAATCTCACCGTCAGTGCTTTCTATCTTATGATATGTAGTAGGGTCATGAAAAACACCGTTATTACCGAATATAGCATAGGCTGCGGCAGATTCAGTAGTCGTCATACCGTAAGCACAACCGCCAAGGGCCAACGATGCCAAATTCTTATCGGTTTCCGTAAGGTGCTTGCAACCTAATTTATTGACCAAAAAATCATATGATGTTTCTACACCTATTTCCTGTAGCAAACGAACAGGTATAGTATTAGCTGACTTTCTAATTGCATAGTCAACCGTTATATCACCCTTATAATATCCGTACCACTCCTTAGGTCCTTTTTTACCGTCCGGATAGTAATTTTCAATAGGCTTATCAAGAACCTTTGAAGTATAATGAACAATATCTTTATCAATAGCTAACGCATAAACACCAAGTGGCTTCATAGTAGAACCGGGTTGCCTTGGAGCACCTGTAGCACGGTTAAGCCCTCGATTAACCGTCTTTTCACCTGCTCCGCCTACAATACCTACGATATGTCCCTCGTAGTCCATTATAGTCATCGCCGACTGTGCGTGCACAGTTTCGCCCTGCATATTTTTACCCTTAAGCTTGAAATACTTATCCGTATTAAGATAAACCTCTTCCATTGCCGACTGAATAGAAGTATCCAAAGTAGAATAAATCTTAAAACCGCCATTATAAAGCATTGTTGAGGCTATATCCTCACTGCAATTATACTTTACCGCCAAATCTGAAATTATTTCTTCAACAAGAGCATCTACAAAATAATTGTTAATTTCTACCTCAAAATCATCCTTCTGAGTATTATCGAGCGTAACCTCTTTTTTATAAGCATTAACAAACTCTTTAGCAGATATAAAATCCAGTTCATACATTTTCTTAATAACCAAATCTCTGCGCTCACTGTTATTTTCCATCCCTGTAACAGGATTATATTTAGACGGATTTTGGGTGATAGCAGCCAAAGTGGCGCATTCAATAAGAGTTAAATCTTCAACACTTTTATTGAAATAATAGTTAGCTGCAACCTGAACACCGCATATACCGTTTCCAAGCGCTATCGTGTTGAGATATGCTTCTAAAATCTGTGTTTTATTAAGACGGCGTTCTATAAGTATAGCCCTTATAATTTCACGCACTTTTCTTAAAGCGTTTCTACCCTTATCAAGCGTTATATTTTTAATTAGCTGCTGTGTTATGGTGGAACCGCCGAATTCCGTATCATCAAATTTAAAGAAATAGTTTCCTATTGCACCTACTGTGCGTCGCCAATTAATACCCTTATGGTTTTTGAAGGTTTCATCCTCAATAGCAATAAAAGCATTTTTTAAATTCTCTGGCATTTTATCTATGCTTACCCAGATACGATTTTCATCACCGTGGATACGCTGATATTCCTGCCACTTGCCTGCCTCGTCTTTCACATAGATAACAGAGGTCATATTAAGCTCAAGATTTTTTATATTTTCGGCTATAATATTTGAAGAAAAGATATCTAATCTATAGCCCGCCTTTTTATACTTAGGCACAGCCACCGCACCCATCAAAACAGACACTATTAAAAGAAAAGATAAAATGATAACAAGCTTTTTAAAAATCTTTTCCATAAACCCTTACCTTTCTTTGCGAAACAGAGATAAACATACATATTTATCATAACATTAACTCTATAATTTAGCAAGCATTTTTTACTGTTTGAGTGGACTTTGTAGAATATTTTTGTGTAAAGTTCAACAATTAATTTTTTTAGGTTGACATTGTGCAAAAATATATTTATAATAATAAAAATATATTTAAAAAGGGAGTAAAAGAAATGGCATTTTATTTTAACGAAGTTTCCCATACCTTCAACGAATACCTATTAGTTCCGGGTTATTCTTCATCCGAATGTGTCCCCGCAAACGTAAGTTTAAAGACTCCGCTTGTAAAATTCAAAAAAGGTGAAGAACCTGCAATTTCTATGAACATACCTATGACCTCTGCTATAATGCAGTCGGTTTCGGGCGAGCGTCTGGCAGTAGCCTTAGCACGCGAGGGCGGTGTTTCTTTCATATACGGTTCACAGTCTATTGAGGACGAAGCGGCTATGGTAGCTAGAGCAAAGTCATATAAAGCAGGCTTTGTTGTAAGTGCTTCTAATGTTACTCCCGAAGATACACTAGCTAAAATTTTAGAGCTTAAAGCTCTAAATGGTTTTTCCACCGTTGCTGTAACAGATGACGGTACTGCAAACGGTAAGCTTTTAGGTATAATTACAGGCAGAGATTACAGAGTAAGTCGCATGTCTACCGATATTAAGGTTAAAGAATTTATGACACCTTTTGAGTCTCTTATAGTTGCTGATGAGAGCACAACCTTAAAGCAAGCCAATGATATTATCTGGGATAACAAGCTTAATTCTCTTCCAATTATTGATAAAAACCAAAAATTAAAATACTTTGTATTCCGTAAGGATTATGATGCTCACAAGGAAAACCCCAACGAATTGCTCGACAAAGAAAAGCGTTACATTGTTGGTGCGGGTATAAATACTCGTGACTATGAACAGCGCGTACCCGCTCTTGTTGAGGCAGGTGCTGATGTTCTTTGTATCGACTCTTCTGAAGGCTTTAGCGAGTGGCAGTCAAAAACCATCGCTTTTATCCGTTCAAAATACGGTGACACCGTAAAGGTTGGTGCTGGTAATGTAGTAGACCGTGACGGATTTATGTTTTTAGCAGAGGCAGGTGCTGACTTTATTAAGGTTGGTATCGGCGGCGGCTCTATCTGTATTACACGTGAAACAAAAGGTATCGGTCGCGGACAAGCAACAGCTCTTATTGAGGTTTGCGCCGCACGTGATGAATATTTTGAGAAGACAGGTGTATATGTTCCTGTTTGCTCTGATGGCGGTATTGTTCACGACCATCATATGACCTTAGCTCTTGCTATGGGCGCCGACTTTATGATGCTCGGTCGTTATTTTGCCCGCTTTGACGAAAGTCCTACAAACAAAATTGCAATTAACGGCAACTATTATAAAGAGTATTGGGGCGAAGGCTCTAACCGTGCTCGTAACTGGCAAAGATATGACCTTGGCGGTGACAAGAAGCTTTCCTTCGAAGAGGGTGTTGACTCCTATGTTCCCTATGCCGGAACTTTAAAGGACAATGTTAGTCTTTCACTCAGCAAGGTTAAATCCACAATGTGTAACTGCGGTGCCCTCACTATCCCTGAGCTTCAGAAAAAAGCTAAGCTTACCCTTGTTTCGTCAACAAGTATTATAGAAGGCGGCGCACATGACGTTATTCAAAAAGAGACCTCAACAGGTATGATTAAATAATTTTAAAGCATATTAAAAGCTCATTTACTGAAGTTCCAGTAGATGAGCTTTTTATTATATATATTAATTTTTCATTTCCCGTCTTTTTAAAATAACATAAATAAGCAAATTGCCACCGCTTTTGCCACAGCAAGCTTCCACTCTTTTCTTGTGGCAACACCTGTAATCTCCGCTTTATTCAAAAAGTTTTCCCCTCTAAAACAAATACCGATAAAAATTTCGCCCTTGACGCTATCGTCATTTTTAGGGTCGGTGTTACCAAGAGTTCCTGTAACCCCTATTCCAATATCTGCACCGAAAAAATCACGACAGGCATTGGCCATCGCCGAAGCTGTTTCAAATGAATAAACACCGTAATTTTTAATAATTTTTTCAGGAACACCATTTAGAATTTTAGCCTCGTTGCTGTAGGTAACTAATCCGCCCTTAAAACTTGCTGAAGCGCCCTCGCTATCGGTAATAAGGGATGCTATTAGTCCTGAAGTGCAGCTTTCCATAGTAGAAATGGTAAGTGGTTTTTCTATCAGTTTTGTTGTTATTTTGTGATACTCAGTCTCAACCTCTTGAGCAGAAAATTGCGAACTGCCTTCTATGACCCTTAATATTTTATCCTTTGAATTTATGATTGTTAATTTATCTATCATAACAACAACTCCATTTAAAACTAAAAGCACCGAAAGATATTTCTATCGGTGCTTCTCGATTTTAATACTGATTAAACCACTTCAGCTATATCAAATAACTTCTTGGGCAACTCTTCCTTATCAGCAGATATTGTGAAAAGGAATTCAACATCATCAATCTTAGCAACTCTCTCTAAGAAGGCTACAAGCTCATCGTAATTGCGAGTGCCGATACGAAGTGTTGCATCGCCGAAGATGTGTGTAACGTCGTGGTTACCTGCCTTAATGCCACAAACCATACCATAGTATTCACCGTAACCGGAAATACCAAAAGCATCAGCGTCAATAAGACGTGCCTTATGTGTAACAGAAAAAGTCAAGGTATCACCTTTCTCTATGCAGACAACATTGCCTAAACTTTTAGCGGTTGCTTCATTAACTAAGTCAACCAACTTTTTGGTTTTACCCGAACCTTTTTTTCCGATAATGATTTTAATCATAAAAATCAACTCCTTTTATATTTCACTGCCAAACGGCAGTTATTTCTTTTTATATTATTTACCAAGTCTTGCTTCGAGTTCTGCCTTTAAATCTTCATAACCAGGCTTACCCAAAAGAGCAAACATATTCTTCTTATAGCTTTCAACACCAGGTTGGTCAAAAGGATTAACACCGAGCATATATCCCGAAATTGCACAAGCCTTTTCAAAGAAGTAAATAAGCTCACCGAGATTTTCCTCATCGGGCTTATCAATATTAATAACAAGATTTGGAACTCCACCGTCAGTATGTGCTAAAACAGTACCCTCAAAAGCCTTGCTGTTAACATAAGACATCGTTTTGCCGGCTAGGAAATTAAGACCATCACCGTTATTGCTTTCTTCCTCAATAACAACGTCTTTATCGCTTTGACCAAAGGTGACAACGGTTTCGAACATAAGTCTGCTACCATCCTGAACAAACTGGCCCATTGAATGAAGGTCTGTAGAGAATGTGACAGATGCCGGGAACAAGCCCTTATTATCCTTACCCTCGCTCTCGCCGAATAGTTGCTTAAACCATTCAGCCATCATTGTAAAACGAGGTTCATAAGAAACCAAAAGTTCAACAGATTTGCCTTTGCGATAAAAAGCGTTTCGAAGAGCTGCATAACGATAACAATCATTCTTATAAATATCAGCCACGTCGTACTTCTTAGAAGCCTCTGCCGCGCCTGCCATAAGCTTATCAATATCAGCACCTGCTGCAGCAATAGGTAAAAGACCTACAGCGGTTAAAACAGAGAATCTGCCACCTACATCATCGGGAACTACAAAACACTCATAACCCTTCTCATCAGCCAAAGCCTTTAAAGTTCCTCTTGCCTTATCTGTTGTGCAGTAAATACGCTCTGCCGCTTCCTTTTCGCCGTACTTCTCTTCCAGATATTTACGGAAAACTCTGAAAGCTACTGCAGGCTCGGTAGTTGTGCCTGATTTTGAAATAATGTTAACAGATACACGCTTGCCCTCACAAAGAGCAATAACATCTGCAAGATCAGAACCGCTTATACTGTTACCTGTGAAATAAATTTCAGGAGCACCGTTTCTCAAAGAATTATAATAAGGTCCTTTAAGGAACTCTATAGCGGCACGTGCTCCAAGATACGAGCCTCCAATGCCTATTACTAATAAAACGTCTGTATCCTGACGAATTTTTTCGGCAGCTTTTTTTATTCTTGCAAACTCTTCCTTATCATAATCGGCAGGAAGATTAACCCAACCCAAAAAATCATTCCCAAGTCCGCTTTTATTTTTCACGGTCTCGTGAGCTACTGCAACCTGTGATTCAAGCCCTAAAAGGTCATTTTCACGGATAAACTCTGCAGCATACTTGGAATTAAAACTAATTGCCATTATATTACCTCCGTTTTGCTTCTGTTCTTATTGTACAATATATTCCAAAAATTTTCAAGACTAAATACTATATATTCACTAAAAGTTTTTATAATTTAAAAATTTTTATAAAAATTTCAGCCGCTGCGACCAAAACAGACAGTTTTTTCACACTTTCGGTAGCGGTTATCGGTATTCTTCCAAGCTGGCTTTCACCCGAATAAACATTAACATAACCTAAAATGTCCCCTTTTTTAATCGGTGCCTCTATTTTTTTATTCCATTCGGTTATTCTTTTAATATCTGCAGACTCAGATTTTGCAAGTAAACAATTCACCTTTCCGTCTGCCTTGACACCCACATTGCGCTTAACACCGCCTTTTAATTTGACATCGGTATCCTTAAGCTCTGCTTCTAAAACAGAAAAGCTATAATTTGCGAAACCGTAATCAAGTAGTTTTTTAGCACCATTAAAGCGGTCATTACTGGACTCACCTGCCATAACAACAGCGCAAAGCTCTAAACCTTTTCTTTCAGCTGTTGCCGAAAGACAGTATTTTGCTATTCCCGTTGTACCTGTTTTAAGACCTGTCGTACCCTCATAAAAACGCACAAGCTTGTTTGTATTTACAAGTTCGCTTTTACCATCTCTTAAAGAATCCATCCACACTGTCGAATACTTCTTTATAAGTTCGTGTTTAATAAGTTCACAGGACATTACCGCCACATCATGTGCCGAGGTTAAATGACCATCAGCATCAAGACCTGTGCAATTTATAAATGTTGTATTATTCATTCCAAGCTCTTTTGCTCGCGCATTCATAAGCGCCACAAAGCCTTCTTCACTACCCGCAATTTGCTCACCCAAAGCAACACACGCATCATTTGCGGACGCTATTACAGCCGCTTTAAGCAATTCGTCTACCGTCATACTTTCACCGGGCTCTAACCAAATTTGAGAGCCACCCATACTACAAGCATGCTCACTTGCTGTGATTACCGTTTCAAGACTAAGCTCCTTGCGGTCTATAGCTTCCATAACAAGCAAAAGTGACATTATTTTTGTGATAGATGCAGGTGATAATTTTTCATCAGAATTAGACTCATACAATATTTTACCCGTATTGCATTCCATTAAAATTACCGATTTTGCTTTTATATCAAGAACTGTGCCTTTTGCGGCATTAGTTGTTACCGCATCTATGGGCACATTAACGTCTGATATATCGCATTCACTCGTAACCGTCACATCCTTAGCACTTACACAAAAACCGAAAGAAATAATTAAAGAAAATGTTAAAACAAAGCATACCAACCTTTTCAAAACAAAACCCCCATTTTTAAAATATCACTAAATATTATGTTTTGGCTTTTTTATTAATTACAGATTAAGCAAAGACAAATATTCCAGCTAGTCCTCATTTAATTAAAGCCGACTATTGCTAAGTTCCATTAAGTTAAACATTCTATCAATAAGCAGACAATATTATCATTTTTCTTGACTTGTATACGCATAATTATATAATATATAATATACAAATGATAAAAGTTCAGATCCAAAGCTTTTACCTAACAATAGCACTCAAAAGTGATATTATATATTTCAATTTTTTCAGAGAGGTTTATAGGTTATGAAAATTATAACTATCAGTCGTGAATTTGGCAGTGGCGGACGCGAGCTTGGAAAGCGTATTGCCGATATTTTAGGCTTCGATTATTACGACCGCGAAATAATTACTGCTATTGCAAACAACAAAGGGCTTGACCCTAATTATGTGGAAAATATGCTCGAAAATCACGCTTGGCAAACCATTCCCCTTACATACCGCCATTCCTTTACAAGTAGTGCTATTATTCATACTCCGCATCACCAGACCGAGCTTTTATCTGAGCAGACAGCTGTGCTTGAAAGCATTGCTAAAATCGGCAAGGATTGCGTAATTGTGGGAAGAAATGCGGATTTTATTTTAAGAAACTACAACCCGCTTAATTTGTTTGTGTGCGCCGATATTGAGGCTCGTATTAAGCGTTGCATTGACCGTGCAGAAAATGATGAATTACTAACCCCCAAAAAAATAAAACAAAAAATACGCACTATTGATAAAAACCGAGCTAAAACCCGTGCTATTATTTCGGGCAATCGTTGGGGTGAGCGTAGCTTTTATAACCTTATAATTAATACAACAGATTGGGAAATTAAAAATCTATCACCCTGTATTGCAAACTTTGCAAAGGATTGGTTTAAAAACTCCAAATGAACATAAAACTATCTGACCATTTTTCATATGCAAAGCTTATAAAATTCACCCTTCCCTCTATATTTATGATGATATTCACATCGATTTACGGGGTTGTTGACGGGTTTTTTGTATCAAATTTTGTTGGTAAAACACCCTTTGCCGCAGTAAATATTATCATGCCTTTTTTAATGATTTTAAGCACAGTAGGTTTTATGTTTGGCACAGGCGGAAGTGCCCTCGTTTCTAAAACCTACGGTGAAGGTAATAAGGAAAAAGCAATAAAACTGTTTTCGCTTTTCATATACATAGCAATAATTATGGGTGTTACTATAACAATTTTGGCATTCATATTTTTAAGGCCTATTGCTATACTTTTAGGCGCTAGAGGCGAAATGCTGGAATTGTGTCTGCTTTACGGTAGAATATCACTAATTTCAATGCCTGCTTTTATTTTGCAGCTTGAATTTCAAAGTTTTTTTGTGGTTGCCGAAAAACCACAACTCGGATTGTTTGTGACCGTTGCCGCAGGTGTTACAAATATGGTTTTAGATGCACTATTTATTGCTGTATTTAATTGGGGTATCGTCGGCGCCGCGGCAGCCACTGCCACAAGTGAATTCACTGCAGCCATATTTGCTGTTATTTATTTTTCACGTAAAAATTCAAGTATTTTAAGACTTACCAAAACCTCGCTCGATTGGAAAGCAATTATAAAAGCTTGCACAAACGGTTCTTCCGAGCTTATGAGCAATCTTTCAATGTCACTCGTCAATATGCTTTATAATATTCAGCTAATAAAATACATAGGCGAAGACGGAATTGCCGCATACGGTGTTTTAATGTATGTAAATCTCGTTTTTTTAGCAGCATTTATAGGTTATTCCATAGGCACAGCACCTGTTATAAGCTATCATTACGGGGCTGAAAATCATAGTGAGCTAAAAAGCCTTTTAAAGAAAAGTTATGTAATAATAGGCGGATTTTCTGCTACAACGTTTTTTACAGCTAAGCTTTTAAGTCGTCCTCTTGCTAACCTGTTTACAGGATATGATAATGACCTCTATAGTTTAACCGTAAAAGCTTTTTCTGTGTTTGCTTATTCGTTCCTATTTGCAGGTATTGCCATATTCGGTTCTTCATTTTTCACCGCACTTAACAATGGACTTGTTTCTGCCCTAATTTCCTTTTTAAGAACCTTAGTATTTCAGGTTGCGGCAGTTATGCTTTTACCACTTTTGTTTGATGTTGATGGAATTTGGATATCTATTGTTATTGCAGAATTAATGGCATTAATTGTTACCTTTATATTTATTTTAGCAAAGAAAAAACAATATAACTATTAAATATTTACGACTTCACTGCGCATAATATTAAGCGGGTGAAAACCGTGGTTATTCTATTTGCTGACAGAAAAAGTAAAACAGAAAAAGAAATAATTGAAATTCTCACCCTCTTTGGAGCAAGCTATATATCGGACAAGACGGTATGCTCCACAGAGGGTGCTTTTACTGTTGTAAGCGAGTATAAGTGCATTGATTTAATACTTAACGACGGTATTGCGGTTATTTGCGACATAACCGACAGATTTAAAAGCCAACGCTTTCCTACTGGAATTATTGGCGTTTGCGAGGACACAAACATAAAAGCGCTTGATTTATTTCATAAAAATCACATACCCGTAATAACTTGCGGTATGAACGCTAAAAACACCGTAACGCTTTCAAGCCTCGATAACAACATACCGTTTATAACCCTGCAACGCCGAATAACCAATTTAAAGGGCAAAATTATTGAACCTGCCGAATTTAATATAAAGCTTAGCAAAAATTATTCTCCTTTTTCTGTTATGGCAAGTGTTGCCATTCTATTGTTGGAGGGTCAAATCCCCTAAAATTGTATAATTTTTAAAAAGTTCGCCAAAACTATTCATAATGATAATAGAATGTCGAAACGCTAAAAAGTGTTTCGACAAGCCGATTTTATCGGCTTAAGCAAAATTAATTTTTTACAAATTTAATTTTGCCTATATTCATTGCAATGGACATAACCAAATCAAAGATTTGGTGGCGAAATAGTGCGGATTCACACTATTTCTACTATCTGTAATCATTATAAGGACGGTGGAAATTAATGTCAGTCTCTAAAAAAACGGTTGTTTGGATTACTGTGTCAGCAGTTTCTGTTTGTGCTATTGCAATTATTATAACAATAAGTTATGCAATAATGCTTAAAAGTAGAAATCCATTACCTTGGGTACTTCATTCCTACGGTAATAATGTTGCGCTTTATAACGGGGATAAAATTGTTGAGGTATACGGCTCTATTATGCTTGATACGTTGCCTGAAGAGGACCGACGGTTACTTAACAACGGGATAATCTTCGCAACAAAACAGGAAGCAATATCAGCAATTGAGGATTATGACGGATAAAAAAATAGCGGTGATACGCAAAATACGTATCACCGCTTTAAACATACTTAATTAGTCTTTCTTAAAGAAGCTCATAACATCACCGTAAGCTTCATCGTCATCATTGCTGTTGCTGTTAAGGAAAGATGCTAAATCACCTGCTTCATCCTTCTTATCGTCACCAAGGCCTGTAGCTACAACAGTCACACGGATAGTATCATCAAGAGTTTCGTCAAGCTGAGCACCCCAAATGATTGTAGCATCAGGATGAGCCATATCAGAAATAATAGAGGAAGCAAGTTCAACCTCTTCAAGACCGATATCCTCAGAACCTGTGATACTGATAATTACGCCGCGAGCGTTATCCATAGAGGTCTCAATAAGAGGGCTGTTGATTGCCATACGAGCAGCCTGCTCTGCCTTATCACGACCTGAAGCAACACCAACACCCATATGGGCATAGCCAGCATCAAGCATAATTGACTTAACATCAGCAAAGTCAAGGTTAACAAGGGCTGTAACATTGATAAGCTCTGAAATACTCTGTACACCCTGACGAAGAACATCGTCAGCAATGTTAAATGCGTTCTTAAAGGTAATCTTCTCTTCTGTAACGAATTTAAGACGCTCATTAGGAATAACAACAAGGCTGTCAACATGCTCACGAAGTGCAGCAATACCTGCTTCAGCCTGAGTCATACGCTTTTTACCCTCAAAAGCAAAGGGCTTTGTAACGATACCAACCGTAAGGATACCGAGTTCCTTAGCAATTGAAGCTACAACTGGAGCAGCGCCTGTACCAGTACCGCCGCCCATACCGGCAGTAATGAAAATCATATCAGCTTCACGGATAGCAGCAGCGATTTCATCCTTAGACTCCTCAGCAGCAGCACGACCGTTATCAGGGTTACCGCCGGCACCCATACCAGCGGTGGTCTTATCACCAATTTGAATTCTCTGGTTTGCTTTTGACTTTATTAAAGCAGCCTTATCTGTATTGATAGCTACAAACTCTACGCCCTTAACACCGGCATCAACCATGCGGTTAATAGCGTTACCGCCACCTCCGCCGACACCTACAACTTTAATCTGAACTACATTAGCCTCTTCAATTGTTTCAAATGGCATTTTCTATTCCTCCGTATTTATGTAAATTTTCACTTTTAGAATTCATATACTATGATATTAACATATATTTTTTTAAATTTCAATAGTTTTATTACAAAATTGTCATTTTTTTATTTATTCGTTAGTTTCTTGCACAAAAGTTCCTTGTGTATTGGTATTAGTCCACATACTAAGGTTGATTTTGCCCGCCTTTTCGGCGGAAATATTTTCCACCATCGAGGCTAAATGTTTAATTTTCTCGGATACATAGTTAGCTGTACCTAAATCAACATTAAATCTACCCTCAATTCTAAGGGTTATTGAGAGCTTATCAGATACATCCACGGTATTTATAGAAAGCTTTTGTTCCTTTAACGTTGCTATCAGCTTTTCAATAAGCTCTCGAATTTCCTCATCCTTGAAAACAACGGCAGAGCCTACCTTACATTCTGCCTTTGCGCCCTTTATGGTGAAAATGTTTTCGGGATTCTCATATTCTTTTTTCAAAACCCAACCGCTTTCGCTTACCGTATAATAAGCTTTACCATCAAAATAGCAAGCATATTCTTCAGCATCCTTAACCGTAATACTGAGATTTCCGGGCAACGTTCTTTTAAATTTAACACTTTCTATATAGGGTAATTTTGATTTAATTTTTTTAAGTGTGTTACCCTCCGTAATAGCAAAAAGGTTATCACCAAGTTCAATATCTGAGGCTTTTATAATTTCCTGTGCTTTGTATAATTGGCTACCCCTTGCACTGAGATTCTCTATTGGAAAGAAAACCGTAAGGCATAGAATAACACTTAGCCCAAGCAAAAAAATCACAAACAGAGTGAAAAATATTTTAAGCCGTCGTTTTCTGATTTTTCTCTGCCTGGCTATTCTTTTTCGCAGAAAGTCATCCTGTGGTGTTACGTTTTTATTCAAAAAACCATTCCTTTATATAATAATTCGGATATCAAATATTTTATTGATAGCTTATATCCGCATTGAGCAATTTAAGGTGACCTACAATATCATCGTATCCACGTTCTATATGGTTAATTTCCTCAATAACAGTAGTACCCTTTGCCACAAGTCCCAAAACAACCAGAGCCGCACCACCTCTAAGGTCTGTACATTTGCATTTTGCACCTGAAAGAGACCTCGTACCCTCGATGACCGCAACCTTACCCTCGGTCTTTATTTTGGCGCCAAGCCGCTTTAATTCATCCACATACCGAAATCGGTTCTCAAATATGTTCTCAACAAAAACCGATGTGCCACGAGCTTGACTTAGCATTGAAATGATTATAGGACCTGCATCTGTCGGGAAACCGGGATAGGTAAGACTTCTCACCGTCGGTATTCGTTTTAATCCTTTATCAGCACTAATAACAAGGGATTTTCCCGAAACATCAATACAACAGCCGCACTCTCTAAAAACCGAAAGCATAGATACCATATGTGATGGCATAATCGCATCAAGTTTAACTTTGCCGCCTGTAACCGCTGCACATGCCATATAAGTTACTGCAGCTATTCGGTCGGGAATTATTGAATGTTCTGTTCCGTGCAGACGCTTTACGCCTTTAATATATATAGTGTCTGAACCGCATCCGCAAATTCGTGCACCCGCACTGTTTAAAAAGTCACCCAAATCACTAATTTCAGGCTCACGCGCCGCATTATGAATAACCGTTGTACCCTCGGCCGTAGCCGCTGCTAAAATTATATTTTCGGTAGCACCTACACTTGGAAATCCAAGTGAAATTTCTGTGCCTTTTATTCCGCCCGGTGCATCGCAATATAAAAATCCATGCTCTTCACGGATATTAACGCCCATTTTTCTAAGCGCCGACAAATGCAAATCAATAGGACGCGGACCTAATTCACAACCGCCCGGACTACTGATAACTGCTTTGCCCATTCTACCAATCACTGCGCCTAAAAACACAACCGAAGACCGCATTTCTCGCATAAGCTCTTCGGGAATTTCAAAACCGCAAATTTCACCTGCATCCACCAAAACCGTATTACTGTCCTTTAAAACTTTACATCCTAGTCTGGCTAAAATTTTAACCGAGGTTTCAACATCAGATAACTCGGGACAGTTATGTACAGCACATTCACCTTGACACAGCACCGTCGCCGCCAAAACAGGCAGCACGCTGTTTTTTGCGCCCTGAACGGTTATTTCACCATTCAGCTTCCTCCCGCCATTTATAATTATCTCGGACATAACAAGCACCTTCCCACAGTAAGTATTTGCACAATTCATACTATGTGAAAATGCTGTTTTTGTCACGAATTAGTATAAAGTCTCATTAAAGTATTATATATACGTTCGTTTGCATCAATTATTGCGCTTTTTTTAGCATTACAGCCCATCTCTTCCAAGCGAGGCTTATTATCAATAAGATATTTCACCTTTTCTATAAGACTTTCACCGCTAAGCTCTTTTTCTTCAATAAGCTCTGAGGCGCCAGCCTTTTTTAAAGTCATTGCATTATGGTATTGATGATTTTCTGCAACATATGGTGATGGAATAAGAATAGAAGGTTTGCCGCAAGCTGAAAGCTCACCCAAAGTGATAGCACCCGCCCTACAAATCACCAAATCTGCGGCCGCCATACAGATATCCATATCATTTATATATTCTCTGATATTAATCTTATCAGACAGATTAACACCACTTAAAGACCCTATCATATCTTCATATCCAAACTTACCAGTTGCGTGAATATGATAGTAATTATCTGTACCGTTATGCCATTTTATAAGCTCGCTTACAGACTCATTTATGCGTTGTGCACCCAAAGAGCCCCCAAACGAAAGAATTACAGGTCTATCATCAAAGCCCAATCTTTTACGTGCTTCCTCACGTGAAACTCTTAAAAGCTCAGTTCTTATAGGGTTTCCTGTAATTATCGGCTCTTTTTTAAGCTTTAGGTATTTATTCGCCTCCGGCATAGCCAACATTACTGCATCCGCATTCGGTGCTAACATTTTAGTCGTCATACCCGGAAAGGCATTTTGTTCATGAATAGCAGTTTTAATCCCAAGCTTTTGTGCCTGTTTTAAAACAGGACCGCTAACATAACCGCCTGTACCGACAACTATATCAGGCTTTAATTCCTGTAAATAACGCTTAGAATTAACAGATGATACAACAGCCTTTTTTACAGCCGATATATTCTTCAAAATATTTTGAGGAGAAAGACTTCTCTGAAAGCCCGCAACATCTATTGTATAAAAATCGTATCCCTTTTCGGGAACTAATTTAGCCTCTAATTTTTTTGCTGTTCCAATATAACTGATTTTAACATCGGGATGGCGTTCCTTAATATATCCCGCCACTGCAAGAGCAGGATTTATATGCCCTGCAGTGCCACCGCCTGCAAATAAAATATGCATACCTCTACTCCTCTTTTATGTTTTTTCAAGACTAGCCCCTCGCGATACCGAAAGCACTATTCCCATTTCTGCCAAAAGTATCAGAAGCGATGTTCCACCGTAACTAAAAAACGGTAAACTAATACCTGTATTTGGAATGGTATTTGTTACAACCCAGATATTAAGCATTGCTTGTAGTCCCACTTGAAATGTAAGGCCAATAGCCAAAAGTGCTCCAAATTTATCTGAGGCATTCATAGCAATTTTAAAACCGCGCCACACAAGCAAGCAGAAAAGCAATATCACAAACATTGCACCAATAAGTCCCAATTCTTCACATACTATTGAAAAAATGAAATCATTGTGCGGTTCAGGTAAATACAGATACTTCTGCCGAGATTGACCTATACCTCTACCTAAAATCCCGCCTGAGCCTATTGCTAATAATGACTGTATGGTTTGAAATCCCTTACCCGTAGCATCGGACCAAGGGTCACGCCAATACTGCAAGCGGTCTGCAACATAGCTTATAGCACCCGAAAAGGCGAAAACTGCACCGCCAAGTCCTGCCAGTAAAACACCACCGACAATGAATTTCTTTGCAAGACCTCCAACTATAATTAGAACCACACCAATGCAAAAAACTAAAACAGTTGCCGAAAGATGCGGCTCAGCAATTATAAGTGCACACACGATACCTAAAAGCGCTATTAAAAATATAAGTATTGTAGGTTTATTAATTTGCTTATGATTTGCAGCAATAAGCGAGGAAAAAAACAATATTATAGCAAACTTTGCTATTTCAGACGGTTGAAAGCTAAAAGAACCGATAACAATCCATCGCTTAACATCCATTCCCTCGACCATTGGTGGAAAAGCAAGCAGTGCTAAAAGCATTAAAACACTTATTATATAAATTGCAAGAGCAAATTTACGCCAAAAATGATAATCTATGCGTGAAATAATAAGCATAACCGCAACGCCAACCACTGCAAACAGAGACTGACGACTTATAAATTTATAACTGTTTTTATAATATTCCAAAGAAAAGGCATAGCTGGCTGAAAAAAGCATAACAAGACCAACGGTTAATAGCATAAAAACCAAGGATAAAAATACAATATCCATCTTGCCTTGGCTATCCTTAGCTTTGCGTTTTTTTATATTATTAACAGCCATACATTGCCTCCATAAACTATAGTCTTAAAATTATTGGTAGAAGCGCTATTGCACATCCCACAAATGAAATCAGAGAAAATACGATAACTATTTTTTGCTCAGACCAACCGCACATCTCGAAATGATGATGAAGAGGAGCCATTTTAAAGAAGCGCTTCTTTGTTTTTTTATAATAAAGCACCTGAATAATATCAGAAATTGCTTCAAGGAAATAGGTGCAGCCTGCAAAAATAAGCAAAACAGGTCTGCCGATACCAAAAGAAACTGCAACTACCATACCGCCAAGGAACATCGAGCCTGTATCACCCATAAATACCTTAGCGGGATTAGCATTCCAAAAAATAAAGCCTACACAAGCGCCTGCCAAAGCGGCGGACATAATATTAATAGGTATAACACTCAAAAAACCCGCTGCCAACATAAAAGCACAGGAAACCACCAAGGTTACCGATGATGCAAGACCGTCAATACCGTCGGTCAGGTTGACAGCATTGGTAAAGCCATATATAAACATAAGAGCAATAGGCCAAAACAAAAGGCCGAAGCCATGTGTTAAATCAATATCGCCGATAAAAGGAATATTGGTTGTTCGCATACCGCCTAAAAACAGAGTTAACAGATAACCCGCCGCAACAAACAATTGCATTAAAGTCTTCTGCCTTGCCGTAAGACCAAGATTACGCTTTTTAACAACCTTTATATAGTCGTCCATAAAACCTATACTACCCATAAGCAGTGCCATTACTAAGCCTGCAATAAAATTGGTCAGACGATAACTGTTCTCTAGTTCAAGTGCAAATCTGTTTCTAGAAATTGCCGAATAACCATACGCTACCGCAAGACCTAAAAGCAGACCGCCAATCATCATTATACCACCCATTGTGGGCGTTCCCTGTTTTTCCTTATGCCAATTTGGACCTATATCGAGTATAGTTTGCCCAAATTTAAGTTTTCTTAAATACGGAATTACAAAATAACCCGACGCCGCAGTAGCCGCTAAAGCTACCAAAGCCGCTATAATTGCAGTTAAATCCATAATTTTTCACTCCTCAGCATTTTTCAGCAAGAGCTTCTGCCACTATCTCACGCTCATCAAGATGAATTGTGCCATCCTTTAAAATTTGATAGGTTTCATGGCCCTTGCCCGCTAATACTATTATATCATCTTTGCTAGCAGTTTCAACGGCATATTTTATAGCTTCTATACGGTTTTCAATCACCTTATACGGAGTTGTTGTGCCATCCATACCAACAAGTATATCCTTAATTATTTCGGACGGTTCCTCGCTACGCGGATTATCACTTGTAACAATTACAAAATCTGCGTACCTTGCTGCAACACTGCCCATAACGGGACGCTTTGTTTTATCACGGTCACCACCGCAACCGAAAACAACAGTCAGTCTGTTCTTTTCACACTCACGGAATGTGGTAAGAATATTTTTTAAACCGTCTGGGGTGTGTGCATAGTCAATAATTATAGTAAATCCTAGATTGCAAGGCACTACCTCTGCTCTGCCCTTAACACCGGGAAGCTCTGCTATAGCAGTAGCTACCTGTTTTATGGGAAGCCCTAACTCAACTGCACAAGCCGCCGCACACAAGGAATTATATACTGTAAATCCGCCGCCAGTATTAACAGATATATGGCATAAATCATTATCACTAACGAACTCATACTCAACGCCTGTAGGCTTATATTTTACTGCCTTTGCGCTGTATGTTGAGCTATCTCCCTTAGAATAGGTTGAAATCTTGCAGTCAAGCCCATCCATAAGCTGTGTAGCATAATCATCATCACTGTTAATAAGCGCGGTTTTGCACATTCTAAAGAGTTTTTTCTTAGCCTCAAGATAGTTTTCCATTGTTATATGATAATCGAGATGGTCTTGAGTAAGATTTGTAAACATAGCCACCTCAAAATCGAGGTTGTATACTCTGCATTGGTCAAGAGCATGGGATGAAACCTCCATAATTACATAGGTGCATCCCTTTGCCTTCATAAGTGCAAAAAGCGAATTAAGATCATACGCATTTGGTGTTGTATTCTCAGTAGCTATTGCCTCATCGCAAATCATATTTTGAATAGTACCTATAAGTCCCACTTTATAACCTGCCGACTCTAATACCCTTTTAAGCATATAAGTGACCGAGGTTTTGCCATTAGTACCTGTAACACCGATAAGTTTAAGAGCTTTTGCAGGATTGCCAAACCAATTAGCACAAATATCGGCATAAGCCGCATGAGTGTCTTCAACAACTATTTGTGAAGTAAGACCTAAATCTCGCTCTGTAATTACCGCTACAGCACCTTTTTCCAAAGCCATAGAAGCAAATTCGTGTCCATCACTTTTAAAGCCCTTAATACATATAAACAGATATCCTTGCTTAACAACACGCGAATCACAGGTAATCCCTGTGATTTCCAAATCTGCCAAATTAGAGCCACATTCAATCAAATTAATAAGTTTCATTTATATCACCTGACAAAAAGGGATTACCCGTCAACAGTTGTTTCATCCCTGAAGTAAACAGTAACAATCGTGCCGGCATTAACGCTTTGTCCTGCCTCAACACTTTGCATATATGATTTAAGACCTGAAGAGGTTGTATTTCCCGAAAATTCAATATTAAGACCGGCTTTTGCCGCTGCTCTGTTAGCCTCGTTTGCGGTAAGCCCTACAAAGTTAGGGACTATTGCAGTCTTATCTCCCGAATCCTCGGTATAAAGAATAACCACACCGCCTGTGAGCACTTGATTTCCGCCCTCAGGAAGCTGACGTATAACCGTGTCTCCCGAACCCACAACCTGATATTGAAGCTTTGAATTACTTATCTTTTGTTTTGCCTCTTCTAAAGTAAAATTAGTAACCTCAGGAACGCTTATATTAAGCTTTTTGAGTTCGTCTTCTGTGTAGCTTGCTTCATAGCCAAGATATGGTAAGGTATCCATCATAATACGAGAATTCACAGGCGCCGAAATTATACCACCGTAATATTTGTCACCCTTAGGTTCATCAAGCATTACCAAAACCGCGATTTCAGGGTTTTCTGCGGGTGCTACGGTAATACAGGAACCGATATAAAGGTAATGGTCGCCTGTTGCCTGAATTTTAGAGACCTTCTGTGAAGTACCGGTTTTTGCGCCTACATCATAACCTGGAACCAATGCATTTTTAGCTCCGTTTTCAGCCACATATTTCATAAGCTCACGCATTGTAGCCGATGTAGTCTCTGAAATAACCTGTCTTTTATAACCCTCTGTCGCAGATTTTACTACCTTGCCGTTTTCATCGGTCATTTTAGCCACCAAATGCGGTTGCACTAAATATCCGCCGTTAACACAGGCAGAAACCGCACTTATCATTTGCATGGGAGTTACATTAAATGTCTGACCGAAAGAAGACGATGAAAGCTCTACAGGACCCATATTTTCTTGTTTGTGATAGGTGGAATTGGCCTCACCCGGAAGGTCAATGCCGGTTTTCTCAGAAAAGCCGAAAGCCTCAAAATACTTAGAAAAAGTAGAAACGCCAACCAGTTGACCTATTGTAATAAACGCAGGGTTACAAGAGTTTGATACCGCCATCTCTAAGCTTTGAGTTCCATGACCGGATTTCTTATGACAGCTATAATGCTGACCCGCAACGGTAGCATGACCGTTGCAGAAGAACGTGTTGCTTTTATTTATAAGATTTTCTTCAATAGCTGCAGCAGCAGTAATAAGCTTAAATACCGAACCCGGTTCATACGTATCAGATACAGCTTTATTTCTCCACTGACGGTTTAAAAGCTCATTCTCTAGTTTCTGCTTTTCTTCCTCTACAGTTATAGTTTCTATCTTTTGGTTATCAGCTTGCGACAATGTAAACGGCTCATTTGGATTAAAATCACCCTTAACAGCCATCGCAAGCACTGCGCCCGTATTAACATTCATAACAACAGCAGCGCCGCGTTCAGCAATTTTGTTTTCAGCAATAGCCATATCTAGATATTTCTCGGCAGTGTACTGTATATATGAATCAATAGTTAAAACAAGATTTTTTCCTTTTGTTGCCGCCTCTACCCTTTCATAAGTAAGCGGCATATCCGTGCCTGCCGCATTTTTGGCCGCAACCACGCGCCCCGCAACACCTGTAAGCTCATTATCATAATAACTCTCAATTCCTGCTAGACCTTGGTCGTCAGAGCCTACAAAGCCCAATACAACCGATGCTAAGCTATCGTTAGGATAGTATCTTTTGGTTGTCTCATCAAGGCCAACATATCTTACAAGCTCTAAATCCTCATATTTTTCGTCTGCCAAAAACGCCCTCACCTTATCGGCAACAGGCTTATCAATCTTTTTCTTTACAATTACATAATAGGATTTTTTCGCGGTATCCTCATAAACCTTATCGTAATCTACCTCAAGTATTGTGCTTAAATTTTCGGCAATGGTCTTTCTAACCATTTCTTTCTCTGTGTTATCCTCAAGTTTGTTAATTCCGTTAGGGGTTATGTAAACCGTCCATGCACTAGAGCTTGTCGCCAGTTGCTGCATATTTCGGTCGTAAATATCCCCTCTTGGTGCCGATATCAAACTGTCATATAGCTGTTGTTCGGAAGCATCACTTTGAAATCTTTCACCGTTAACAATCATAATGTTAATAAGCCTGTATCCCGACACGCCTGCCATAGCAATTATCAGAACCAGCATAACTATAAAAATCCGTGTAGACATTTGTTTTCCCGGTTTTGCTACCATTATGCTTCCTCCCAATCTTTTGATTTACATTCGTTATATACCCGAATACGAGAGTCGAAAAAATCCAACTCTCGTAAGCTATACCTGTTAATTATATTTATACTAATTGTCTATTTATTACTATTCACTTATAAAACTGCCGTCCCTTGTTCTTGCGGCGTTTTTATCATTTACTCTTATATAGGTTACATTCTCCTTATCCGGCTTTTTCATTCCAAGCTGTACCGCCTCAAGCTCTAAATTAGAATAAGAAATTCTTCTTTGCATTTCCACCTCTAAGCAAACTTGCTCGCTATCAAGCTCTGCAATTGCAGATTTAACCGAATTGATTTCATCATTAACCTCATTTATTTGAAGCCTTAACGCTATATTTCCGCAAAGACCCGCCAACACAAAGACAGCACACATAAGAAATGCCATGGGAGCAGAAAGGCTCTTTGTAGCCGCCACTCTGCGTTTTTTGGCTTTGGCAGCAACTTTTGGCATTACTACAATATTATCTTTTTTCTTCGGGACTGCATTAGACTTTGGCATAAACATCTCAAAATCATAAGCTAGACTTTCGTTGTAGTACTTAAGATTATTCATTTTGCTGCTCCTTTAATTTTTAATGATTACCCTTAATTTTGCACTTCTGCTGCGGGGATTTTCGCTAAGCTCTTTATTTGAAGGTTCAATAGGTTTTTTTGTTAACAGTCTGCCTCTTGGGGTTTTCCCGCATACACAAATTGGAAAATCAGGCGGGCAGGTGCAACCTGTACAATATTCTTTAAACCTTTGCTTGACCATTCTGTCTTCAAGAGAATGAAAAGTAATTATTGCCAATACGCCGTCATTATTAAGCATTGCAAAGCATTTATCCAATGCCTCAGCTAACGCATCAAGCTCACCGTTAACCGCAATTCTAAGCGCTTGAAAACATTTCCTTGCCGGATGACCGTCTCGCCTTGCCGCCGCCGGCACTGCCTCGGCAATTATTTCAGCTAACTGTAACGTGGTCTCTATTTTACTAAGCTTTCGTGCTTCAACAATTTTATTAGCTATTCTGTTGCCAAACTTTTCTTCTCCAAAGCGAAAGAAAATATCGCTAAGCTCTTTTTCACTAAAAGTATTAACAACATCCGCTGCGGTTATTCCGCTCTTGCTCATTCGCATATCAAGCGGCGCATCCTTATGATAAGAAAAACCGCGCTCTGCTGTATCAAGCTGATACGAGGAAACCCCTAAATCAAGAAGTATTCCATCAACCTTTTCAATTCCCCGTTCGAACAATATCTCTTTCATATCGCTGAAATTACTTTTAATAACCTCAGCCGGAAGATTTTTTAACCGTTCACTAGCAATTACCACTGCATCGGGGTCGCGGTCTAAAGCATAAAGTTTGCCACCATTTAGCTTTTTTGCTATTTCCGACGAGTGACCCGCACCGCCGGCTGTTCCGTCAACATAAATGCCTTCGGGTTTTATATTAAGCGCATCTATACACTCCCACAAAAGCACCGATTTGTGATTGAATTCCATAATTAAAAATCAAGTTCTTCCATAACCGCGGAAACTGTTTCGAGTGTATTTTGCTCGTTCTCCTCGGACCAGAGCGAAGTATCCCAAATTTCAAGGTTAGTGTCCATACCTATAATATGTACCTCACTGTCAAAGCCTGCATACTCTCTAAGCGTAGGCGGAACCAAAATTCTGCCCTGTGTGTCAAACTCAACATTGAATGCACCATCATACAAAAAGCGTTTCACAGAGCTTGAACGACCACTAGGCAATGTGCCGATTTTTTCCACAAGTCTGCTCCATTGCTCTGCCGAATAAACACAAAGACAACGCTTACCATAAATACCGCGACATATAATAAAGCTTTCGCCCAGTTCTTCTCTAAAGGCAGACGGAATGAAAACCCTGCCCTTTTTATCAATCTTATGATCAAATCCTCCGAAAAGCATAGATTTTCACCTCCGTTTTCACCACTTTAATACACTTTAATGGTTTTTTGCTACACTTTTCACCACTTATTTAGTATTATACTCTTGGTTTACATAAAAATCAAGTGTTTTTTTCAAAAATTATAAATTTTTTCTAAAAAAATAAAAGCAGTGGCTTAGCCACTGCTTTTTGCAACAAAAAACAAGTTGTATTATATTTCTATATCAATTCTTTTGACATAGTCCATTCCGCTTTCATCTGTTAATACCCTTAGCACAAACGGGAAAATATCAATCCTTGTGCTAAGATAAAAATCCTCTTTTGGAAAGACCTCTTTCTGTGCCTCATCAAAAAATTTAGCACCACTTGTTATTTTCAGTCTTTCTATTTCCCCTACAAGATTCAAAGGCTTGCCCAATAAAATGCTTTCTATGTATCTGGCGCAAAGAGTATCCTCTTCGGTTGGAGCTAAAGCTTCAAGTCCCATACAAACCAGTGATACATCTGTGGGGTTTAGACTTTTTATATATTCTGCCACAGCTTTTGCATTTGTTAAGCTGCCTGTCAGCAAAACCTCGGCATTGGTAGCGTTAGCTATCCCCTGCGTTCCCGCACTCGTAGTATGTATAACCGTTTTGCCTTTGAAATTTTTCCCCACAAGTTGCATCGGCGAATTACCGTAATCAAAGCCCTTACACATTTTACCGTGTCTTTCCCCTATAAGTAAAGCTTCGGGATGCTCCGCCTTGTATTTATAAGCAAAACCTATATCACCCACAGGGAAAATTTTTTCAGCACCAAGACTTATTAAATAAGCTTCAACCGTAAATGCTCTGAAAACATCAATAATAACAGTAACACCCTTAGCCTTTTTGGCGCCTTCAACAAGGTGTAGAATTTTAATGTTCATTCAACCCGCTCCAATACGCCTTGAATAACACAAGATTATATTATATGTATTACTTTTTAATTTTCACAGTACCGCTTTCACCATTAGCACGGATTAATTCTTCATTGTAATTGCAAATGCTGTTTTCCTCTAAAGCCACATCAACTTCGGTTGTGGCAGCTTCTTTACCGATCACCTTAAACTCAAGAGTTATAAGCTCACCGTCGCCTTTAACATCCTCGTCCTCAAGACATGTGAGTCTTACCGTTCCGTCAACATCAGATGTTTCGTAATCGCTGAAAATCTTGCCCTTTTCAAAGCCTATGAACTTCAGCTGTGCAGAATCAAATTTAAAATCGATAATTAAACCCATTATTCCGGGATTGCCCTTTATAGTTACAGGCAACTTTACAGTATCTCCAACCTTAGCTGTTGCCGAACCAACAGAAATGGTTACATTATCCTCACCCTTACAACCTACAAATATAAATCCAAAAACAAGTAAAAAACCTAATGCTAAACAAAGTATTTTCTTTTTCATTATAACTATCCCCAATCGTTAAAATATTTTATTATTATACACATATAATATATTATCGCGGACGGTTTTGTCAAGTAACAACTTATTCTTGACAACCGATAATAAAAATTATATAATAGGCTGTATGCATTCTGTTATTTCCCATTGGGCTAAAAGGTTAGCCTCAAGTTTAAAAAATATTTGAAAGAGGTAATTTTCATGGCTAAAACTATTAAAATCACCGATGATGGTCTCAAAAAGCTTAAAGAGGAGCTTGAAACCCTAAAAACTGAGGGTCGTGCAGATATTGCAGAAAAAATTAAAGTAGCACGTGGCTACGGTGACCTTTCAGAAAACAGCGAATATGATGAAGCAAAAAACGAGCAGGCTAAAATAGAAGCGCGTATCGTGGAAATTGAGGCTATGCTTAAAAACATTGAAATCATTGAAGATGTAAAAGGAAAGGCAAAAACCGTTGTTATAGGTGTTAAGGTAAAGGTTCTTGACACAGAATACGGTGATGAATCGGTATACCGAGTTGTAGGTTCTACCGAAGCAGACCCACGCGACGGTAAAATTTCAGACGAATCCCCCGTTGGCAAAGCTTTGCTCGGCAAAAAAATCGGTGACGAGGTAATTGTTGAAGCTCCCGGCGGTGAATTCAAGCTTAAAATAGTTGAAATTTCAAAATAATCCCATCAAAAAGGAACGGTAAAAATGTCTGATAAGAATGTAAACAATCAACCAAAGGAACCCGAGCTTAATGAAATATTAAGACTCCGCCGTGAAAAGCTCAATGCTTTAAAGGAAGCCGGCAACAATCCTTACGAAATCACTAAATTTGACTTTAATAATGATTCTCAAAACATCAAAGCCAACTTTGATGAGCTTGAGGGAAAATCTGTTACCATTGCCGGACGTATTATAGCCCGTAGAATTATGGGTAAAGCCAGCTTTGTAGGACTTAAGGATTCCACAGGCAAAATTCAGCTTTATGTCCGCCGTGACGATGTTGGTGAGGATATTTACGCCGCTTTCAAAAAGTGGGATATTGGTGATATCATAGGCGTTGAGGGTACTGTTTTCAAGACACAGACAGGTGAAATTTCAGTTCATGCAACTGCAATCAAGCTATTGTCAAAATCCCTTATCCCTTTGCCTGAAAAGTTCCATGGTCTTACTAATAACGATTTGCGTTTCCGTCAAAGATATGTTGACCTTATTATGAATGACAATGTTAAGCGAAATTTTATAATTCGCTCACAGTTCATTAAGTTTATGCGTAAATATCTTGACGATATGAATTACATCGAGGTTGAAACCCCCGTACTTAATACAATCGTTGGCGGTGCTGCAGCCCGTCCTTTTATCACACATCATAATACTCTTAACATACCTATGTATATGCGTATAGCTACCGAGCTTCCCTTAAAGCGCCTTATTGTTGGCGGTATGGATAGGGTTTATGAAATCGGCAGAATTTTCCGTAACGAAGGTATGGACCCTAAGCACAACCCCGAATTCACAACTGTTGAACTTTATCAGGCTTATGCAGATTTCCATGATATGATGGATATTGCAGAGGGCATAATCTCAGGTGCGGCTAAGGAAATTCACGGCAGTTATGAGGTTGAGTGGTTGGGTGAGAAAATCGATCTTACACCCGGTTGGCGCAGACTTACTATGGTTGACGCAGTTAAGGAATATGCGGGTATCGACTTTGGTGCTATCACTGATGATGCCGAGGCTGTTGAAGCCGCCAAAGCTATTGGCGTTGAGCTAGCAGATACTGCCGACAAAACCTGGGGCAACGCACTTTATGCTTGCTTTGACCAGAGAGTTGAAGAAAAACTTATTCAGCCTACATTTATTACGATGTATCCTGTTGAGGTTTCTCCCCTCACCAAAGCATCCCCCGAAGACCCAAGACTTACCGAGCGTTTTGAACTCTTTATTTGTCACAGCGAGCTCGCCAACGCTTATTCCGAGCTTAACGACCCAATCGTTCAGCGTGAACGCTTTGAAAAGCAATTAGAACTTCGTGAACGCGGAGACGACGAAGCCGAGATGCTTGATGAGGATTTCCTCACCGCAATGGAATACGGTATGCCCCCAACAGGCGGTATGGGAATTGGTGTAGACCGAGCAGTAATGCTCCTCACCAACTCCGATTCCATCAGAGAAGTAATCCTCTTCCCGACAATGAAACCTTTGGACTAATAACCGGTTAACTAACTTATTAAAGTATCACAATAATTTTAAAAAGGACCAATCCAAGAGGATTGGTCCTTTTTTATTGAAAGGCTTGCACATATCCAAGATAATTCAGATTTTTGACCTATGAGTTTGAACTCCTACAGATTTTTATGATTCGTCGGCAACGCCGACACCTTTTAGTAAAATCGACAAACCTCTGGCGAGATTTGTCGATTTTGGCCCGCTCGAAGGGATTTGAACCCCCGTTCTTCAGAATCGGAATCTGCTGCGTTATCCAGCTGCGCCACGAGCGGAAATATTACGGTTAATATTAAAACAGGAGGGTGTGGATACCCTCCCCTATTGATATCATTAATTATTGTTGATATCCCTTAGGATTGCCACTTTGCCAGCGCCAAGTGTCCTCACACATTTCATCAACACCGTATTTAGCGGTCCAACCAAGGATATTTTTAGCCTTTTCAGCATTTGCATAAACTTCGTCAGGGTCACCGGGGCGGCGAGGGTCGATTACATAAGGCACATCTACCCCTGTAACCTTAACAAAAGCATCTCTAAGCTGTAAAACGCTGATTCCGTTACCTGTTCCAAGGTTAAACGCCTCGCAGCCAAGATTATTAATTGCCCAGTCCACAGCCTTAACATGACCTATTGCCAAGTCGACAACATGGATATAATCACGAACGCCTGTACCGTCAACTGTATCATAATCATTACCAAAAACATGAAGTTTTTCGAGCTTTCCTACAGCCACCTGACTGATGTAAGGCATAAGGTTATTAGGAATACCCTTGGGGTCCTCACCGATTAGCCCTGATTTATGAGCACCTATAGGATTAAAATATCTAAGAAGGGCTATACTCCACTCCTTGTCAGCTATATAAAGGTCACGAAGCATTTCCTCAATAAAATATTTTGTTCTGCCGTAAGGATTAATTGCACCTAAAGGCATACCCTCTACGAGTGGCATTTCGGTTGCAACACCGTAAACTGTAGCCGACGAAGAAAAAACTATCTTCTTAACTCCAAACTCATTCATAACCTCTAAAAGCGCAATAGTGCTTATAAGGTTATTATCATAATACATTATAGGTTCTCTTACCGATTCGCCAACAGCCTTAAGTCCTGCAAAATGAATTACAGCATCTATTTTATTCTCAGCAAAAATTTTGCGCAAAATTTCCTTATCGCGAACATCCTCTTCATAAAATTTCACAGCTTTTCCTGTGATTTTTTCTACGCGCTTTAAGGCCTCACAGCTGCTGTTATCTAGGTTGTCAATAACAACCACATCATAGCCAGCATTTAATATTTCAACACAGGTATGACTTCCGATATAACCGGCGCCACCGGTAACGAGAATGGACATTTAATACCCCTCCAAAAATCTACTATCGCTAATTTTATAACATACTCCACCTTTTGTCAAGGCAATAAGTAATAAATTTAAAATTATTGCTATTTACAAAATGAAAGTTAATTGGTATAATCATAATAATAATATTATTATTTATACGGAGTAATAAAATGAATTATTACATAAACCCAGCCTATCTCACTTCGGTTTTTACCGTGCCGAGCGTTGTGGCTGATAATCATTTAAAATTTGCAAAAGCTGAACATTTAAAAGTACTTATTTATGTTTTGCGAAATATAGCAAATTTTGACGAAATTTCTATAATATCCGAGGCTACCGACCTTAGTGAATACGATGTGGAAGAAGCTTTACTTTATTGGGCAGATGCAGGCATTCTTTGTCCTAAGGAAAAACTGACCGAATCCTCTAAGCATGAAAAGGTTGCTTTAAAATCTGAAAAGCCCAATCGCAGTGATGTTTTAAAGCGTGGAAACGAAGACCCTAAAATCCGTTATTTGCTACGTGAAGCACAGCTCAAGTTCGGTCGCAATCTTAAATCAAACGAAAGCAACACACTGGTTTGGCTTTATGATGATTTAGGTCTTGATGTTTCACTTATACTTCTTATAATTCAGCATGCTGTTGCCCATAAAAAAGCCAATATCCGTTTTATTGAATCTACAGCTGTTCGATGGATTGATAAGGGTATTGACAGTATAACTGCCGCTGACGAAGAACTTCGTTTAATGGCTTTGGGCGAACAGGCTTGGGGCATTGTTTCTTCTGCTTTTGGACTAGAGCGCAGAAAACCAAGCCAAAAGGAAACCGACTATTCAGTTTTATGGATTGAGGAATGGAAGCTTTCCAAAGAAATGTTGGTTGCCGCCTATGAAGAATGCGTGAACCAAAAATCTAAATTCATATTCTCATATGTCATAAAAATTTTAGAAAATTGGCATAGCAAGGGCTACAAGAAACCCGAGGATATCGATAAAAAACAAAAGGACAATGGCGCTTCAAGCAACATTGCAGCATACGACCTTGATTTATTTGAAAAAATGATAAACTCAAAGGATTAGATAAATTATGATAACAAAAGAAACTACATACAAAAAAGCTTTTCAAAACAAGTCTTTAAGACTTAAAGAAAAACAACTTAAAAGAGAAACAATGCTAAAAGCGGCTTATTCAGCCGAACCACGCCTTTATGCTATCGACCAAACCCTAGCCCAAATAGGTGCTTCTTTAGCAATAACTGCGCTTTCCGGAAACACCCAAAAGCTTGAGTCTTTTAAAAAACAGTCTGTAGCGCTCTCTGATGAAAAAAACGATTTGTTAAAAAAGCACAAAGTTAAAGAAATTATATTTGAATGTGATTTATGTAAGGACACAGGACTTATAAGTGGCAAGGTGTGCGACTGTATTAAACGAGAAGCAGCTTTTATAATGTCGCAAGAGCTTTCCCGCGAAATGCCTCTCGGCGAAAGCAAATTTGAAAACTTCAACCTAGAATACTATTCTGATAAGACCGACGAAAACGGTGATAATCCTCGCAGAAGAATGACATCTATTTTAAGGCAATGTCGAGAATATGTTGAAAGCTTTAACCCTGATACCTCTAAAAATCTACTCTTTATGGGAAGCGCAGGTCTTGGTAAAACCCATTTAACCCTTGCTATTGTATCAGGTGTTATCGAAAAGGGTTATTTGCCCTTTTATAGCTCTGCCGAAAATCTTTTTTCAAAAATTGAGACTGAGAAATTTTCGGGTGAAGGCAGAGGCACTTATGATTTGATTCTAAACTGTGACCTTTTGGTTATCGATGATTTAGGCACAGAAATGGCAACTCAGTTCACAAAGTCTGCTCTTTATAATCTTGTTAACACAAGAATACTCTCCCATAAACCTACTATAATTAATACAAATCTTTCATTGAAGGAAATAGAGGCTAAATATACCGCCAGAATTTCCTCACGCTTTATCGGCGAATATGAATGGAACAAATTTCTAGGTGTTGATATTCGTCAGCAAAAGCTATTAAACAAATAACCGAGGCGATTTTTTTGTCAATTAAACGATATAATGCAGGTGAATATGATGTTGCGGTAATCGGTGGCGGTCACGCAGGAATAGAGGCAGCGTTAGCGGCAGCAAGACTAGGCGCAAAGACTGTTATGTTCACTGTAACACTTGACTGGATAGGTAATATGCCCTGCAACCCATCAATCGGCGGCACTGCCAAGGGTCATCTTGTTCGTGAGCTTGACGCTTTGGGTGGTGAAATGGGTAAAGCTGCAGATAAGCATACTCTACAAAGCAGAATGTTAAATCTCGGCAAAGGGCCTGCGGTTCATTCTCTAAGAGCTCAGATTGATAGAAGAGCTTACAGTGAATATATGAAGCACACTGTAGAGCTTCAAAACGGTCTAGATGTCAAACAATGTGAAATCACAGATATTTACCGTGAAAACGGTATATGGCACTGTGTTTCACTTTTAGGCGCAGATTTCTCCGCTAAAGCTGTAATTATTGCAACAGGCACATTTTTAGGCGGCAGAATATATGTTGGCGAGGTTAATTATGCCGCAGGACCTGACGGTAGCTTTCCTGCTACCGAGCTTTCAAAATCCCTTAAAAAGCTAGGCATTCCGCTTCGCCGATTTAAAACAGGAACACCCGCAAGAGTAGCGCGCGACAGCATCGATTTTTCATCTCTAGAAGTGCAACCCGGTGATGAACACACTGTACCCTTTAGTTTTTCAACAAAAACCGACCCTGAGAACAAAGTTGTTTGCCACATTTCATATACTAATGACGAAACCAAGCGTGTTATACTTGAAAACATTGATCGCTCTCCCCTATATGCAGGTGACATTGAAGGTGTGGGTCCTCGCTACTGCCCCAGTATAGAGGACAAAATAGTTCGCTTTGCCGATAAAAAACGACATCAGTTCTTCATCGAGCCTTGTGGCGAAAACACCGAGGAAATGTATTTACAGGGCCTTTCCTCCTCCCTTCCCGAAGAGGTACAGATAGAACTATATAAAACCATTGACTGCCTTAAAAATGTCAAAATCATGAGAAATGCATATGCTATTGAATACGACTGCGTTGACCCTTTGTTTTTGAAATCAACCCTTGAGATGAAAGGCTTTGAAGGGCTTTACGGTGCCGGGCAGTTTAACGGTTCCTCAGGTTACGAGGAAGCGGCGGGGCAAGGTCTTATTGCAGGTATAAATGCCGCGCTCAAAATAAAAGGCGAGGATCCGCTTGTCCTTTCGCGTTCATCCTCTTATATAGGAACACTAATTGATGACCTTGTTACAAAAGGATGTATGGACCCTTACAGAATGATGACCTCACGCAGTGAATACCGTTTACTGCTGAGGCAGGATAATGCCGACGAACGCCTTATGCCTATCGGTCACAAAATAGGCCTTGTAAGTGACGAGGACTATGCTGATTTTCGCAACCGTTGTGAGCTAAAGGAAAAGGAAATAGAGCGTGTTAAGTCCACCTTTTTAGCCCCAAATCAAGAGCTTAATCAACTTTTAAAGGAAAACAGCACCGCTGTTATGACAACAGGTATGCGGCTTTCCGATCTTATAAAACGTCCTCAATTAACCTATGATATGCTAGCACCATTTGATAAGGAACGTCCTTCTCTCCCCTATGCTATTCGCGAAAAGGTCGAGGTTGAAATTAAATATGAGGGTTATATTTCCCGTCAGCAAGCTCAGGTGAACGAAATGCTAAGGCTTGAAAACAAGCTCATCCCGGCGGATATTGATTACGACATCATTAAAGGGCTTCGTCTTGAGGCTATTGAAAAGCTTAAAAAAATAAGACCTGCCAACATAGGTCAGGCATCAAGAATTTCGGGTGTCAGTCCTGCTGATATTTCGGTATTGCTAATTTACCTATCAAGATAATATTTAAAAGCCTTCGGTACATCCGAAGGCTTTACCTTTTTATACTATAATGATTATAAAGCTTTATGTGATTGAGCCGACAAATTTGCAACGTGCTATTACTTTGTCAAGCCCTTTTTGCTACTACCTTACAAAAGCATCAATATAACCTACTAATGTTTTGTTACGGGTTGCTGATATATTATTAATAAATATAACATCCTGAGCTACAGCATCTGTTTGAAACTGGACAAGACCTCGATGATCAAGCTTATTAAAATATCTGTAATCAATCACATAAAGGTATTGATAATGTGGCACTAAAAACGGAACGAAGGCATTTCCAAAAGATTCTTTAACAACAACGCATGCTTTTCTATTGTTTTGTTTTGGATTAATAATAATGGAGCACGCATTGTCTCCGCGCAAAAAGGTTATGTATTTATTAGAAGCAGAAGCGGTCGTCATATCAGAAATTATGTTATTATCATACCATATGCCCTTATTAGATAGTATTCTCATCGAATTTGTTTCAGGTGGTTGATAAGCATAAACCGTATCAGGTTTTGCCGCCAACTGTGGTAATTTTCCGCTACTTGTGTAAAAGCTACCCAAAAATCCCGAAAATTCATATTTAATATAGCTTTCAAGAGGTTTAGGTGCCTCGCCCATAGATTTCATCAACTCACAATAGGAATAGTAAGCTCCCAACGCAGTCCAATGATGGTCTGTTCTAAAATATATATATTCATTAGAACGCGATTTTAACATATCATAAAGCGGAACAAATTTTACACTGCTTTGAAGCTTTCCACTCATATAATTAATAGCATCTCTTTGGTTAGATGTGTTAATCTTTGATACCAGGCTTTCGGGCGCGGTTATTCCCATACTTGTCGGTATTATCATATCATAAACCTGAGCCTTACCGTTAAGCAACGCCCCTGCCCTATTAATAACCGCTGTGTATCTATCAGCTGTTTCCCTTGAAAAATTATAGTATTCATACGCCGTATTGCCATTTATAAGTAACGCACCCATAGTTTGTGTTGTAGGGGCAACAGGATTGCTTGGAGCATTTGAGCTGCCCGACTGAGAAGCTATAGGAGGTACAGATTGCGTAGCACTGTTAGCAGACTGTATTTGTGAAGAAGCACCAGACTGTGCCTGTGAACCACTTTGGGACGGTGGCGCAACAACAGATATATTTGAGTTATCAGAAACTCCCGATGATACGGTGCTGCTTGAATGCATATTTGATGTAGCATCCTCACTATTACTCTCAGTGTTATCAGCAGAGTTGTTTTTAGACGAGGTATCATTTTCATCCGTATTTACCGTTTCATCAACCGCAGGTATTTCATCTCCATCCTCAACCTCACCGTGAATCTGCACATCGTTCTTGCCGAAAAGCATAGTAATACGTGCATTTAAATCGGTTATGCTATCCCTTGCGGGAAAGGTATCAGAATACCATCTATCAATATCTATAAAATATTCACCCGAAAAAAGCGCCGAAACACTGAATTTTGGAAATTTGGTAAGTTCGCGTTTTTCGGTATCCGAATATGTAGGTCTTAAAGGAATAATAAATGCTATTACAGCAATAGTGAAAAAGACCGCAAAAAATATTCTTACAGTCCATATATTTGATATTCTGATTCTTCTAAGGCGTTTTAAAAGCTCAACCTCATCAATTTCTTTTTCCTTAGTTTCCTTAAAAACATTTTGCTTTTCTTTTATCATAATTTCCTCTAAAACTTAAAATACAAAAATGGGTTATAGCTATTTCCGATAAGTGCCGCAACCGAAAGTATGAGTAAAATCAAGGGTATCAGCATATTGCTTATACTATAAACCGAAAATACCGATAGCGATACAACCGACTTTTCCTCAAGCTTTTTGTAAAGTTGTGCAAAAAGCGGAGTGCAACACAAAATACAGACAATCAAGAAAATAATATTACTTTTTAAAATAGTAAGAGTTTCAAAATCACAAAAAGCATTACCGTTCGCGCAGAACATACCCTTTAATACCGTCAGTATATCACCCACAGATTCAAACTTAAAAAGTATCCAACCGAAATAAACAATTATCAAAAGATATATATGTGAAACTACCCTTGCATTTTTCAGTATTTTTCCCAGGAAAAGCTTTTCAAGTGCAATAAATATGAAGAAATAAAGACCCCACAGCACAAAATTCCATGAGGCACCGTGCCAAAGACCTGTAAGTCCCCAAACTATAAACAGATTTAAAATAGTTCTTACAAGACCTTTTCTGCTACCTCCCAAAGGAATATAAACATAATCCTTAAAAAAGCTGCCAAGAGTTATATGCCACCTGCGCCAAAACTCGCTAACCGAAGCTGAAATATAAGGGTACTTAAAGTTTTCGGTATAATGAATGCCTATCATTCTACCCATACCTATTGCCATATCGGAATATGCAGAAAAATCAAGATAAATCTGCATTGAAAAGCTAAGCATTCCTATCCAAAGGGCAAGTCCGCTGCGTGACGCAAGAGCTGCTGTATCAACCCCATCTGCTACTAACAGCTTTGCCACAAGTGCGGCACAAGTGTTTGCGAGCAAGGCTTTTTTAAAAAGACCTGTAGTAAAACGCATAATACCCTCATAGCATCCTGCATACGATACTCGGCGTTCGGTCAGCTCATCACATATATCCTTATATCGTACTATCGGACCGGCTATACACTGATGAAACATACTTACATACAAGAGGAGTGTTGAGAAGCTCTTTTGTGCAGGAACATCTCCCCTATAAACATCCACACAATAGGTAATAAGCTGAAAGGTATAAAAGGATATGCCTATGGGTAATGCCACAGACGGTATTGTTTTTGGAAAGCCTGTTAAAAGGTTTAGGTTAGACAGCATAAAACTACCATATTTAAATACTCCTAATAACAATAAATCTATTCCAACCACCGCAAATAAAAGTAATCTGCGACGTTTGAATATTCCCTCGCTCTTTTCAATCTGTAAAGTGAGCAGCCAATCAATAACAGCCATTCCCACCATTAAAATTATATAAAGTGGCTCTCCCCAAGCATAAAAAATCAACGAAAAAACCAACATTACGGTATTTTTCGCTTTAATCGTGGGAGCTATAGCATAAAACAATAAATTCAAAGGCAAAAACGCAAATACAAACAAAAGATTAGAAAAAACCACTTAAAATATCCACTTTCTATAAAATAATACACATATATTTATTTTATTTATATTTTCGCGACTGTCAAGTATATATTATATAATACTTATAATTTTTATTAATATAAATAAAAAATGCAAGCAGAACATTATGCTACACTCTGCTTGCATTTTGAATTATTAACATTGCTTGATAAGTCTTAGATAAAACTCAACCGCTTTTTTTACAGTTTCAACACGAATTCTTTCATTATTTCCGTGAATTGTGGCACGTTCTTCACTCGTAAGGTCCATAGCGGAAAATCTGTAAACATTATTAGAAATTCTTCCATAATGGCGACTGTCCGAGCATTGCACCATAAGATAAGGAGATACTATGCAGCCTTGCCATGTAGAAGCAACAGCGGTCGCTATCTTGTCCCAAGAAGCGCAGTAGGTTTCTGATATGCAGCTTGGATTTATACCGTTTAAAAGCTTAATCTCAATACGCTCATTATCAACCGTGTTTTTAATATATTTTAAAGCACTTTCTATATTATCCTTGGGGTTAAGACGCATATTTGAAACGATTTTCGCTTTGGGTGGGATAACGTTTTCGGCATCACTGCCTTTTGCCTTTGTAAAAGCAACGGTTGTTCGCATAAGTGCGTTTAATTCACCGCCCGTTTTTTTACAAAGTATATCAAGCACAAAACCGAATGCCCAAAGATTTGCGAAAATCATACGGTATAAAAAACTAGAGTGTCTGCCCAAGATATCAAACATTTCGGCAACTGGCTTTGTAAGATGTGATTTAAATGGCTTACTTTCAAGCTTTACACATGCCTTAGATAATTCAACCAAGGGGGTATGTGGTTTAGGTGCAGAAGCGTGACCGCCTGACGATTTACAGGAAAATTCCACATTCATCATTCCTTTTTCGGCAATACCGATAAGACCGCAAGCAGACTTCACACCTGGGAAAACATTTTCAACAACAGCACCGCCCTCATCAATTACTAATGCCGGCTTTATACCGTTTTCGAGAAAATAATCAACAATATTAACCGCTCCATTGCCGTTAATCTCTTCTCCTCCCGAAAAGGCAAAGTAAATATCATTCTCAGGTATAAAACCGTCTGCTATCAAACAGTCAGCAGAATAAAGCACAGCGTTAAAGGTAACCTTAGTATCAAGGGTTCCTCTACCCCACAAAACCCCGTCTTCGAGAATAGCTTCAAAAGGTGGTTTTTCCCATTCGCTCTCAAGAGCAGGAACAACATCATAATGTGCCATTAAAACAGTGGGCTCATCATGTTTTTTGCCTTTCCATTTAAACAGCAATGCCCTATCCTCTAGTTCCTTTAAATCACAAATACTAAGAACGTTTGGATAAAGGTATGGTAGCTTTGCAATAAGCTTTTGAAACTCTCCATCATCCTCAAGAGAACTATCGTTATAAGAAATAGTTTTACAACGCACCAATTCGCGTAGGTTTTCAACCGCCTTTTCACCGTCAAATGATATTTCTTCACTAAAAACCTTCGCATTTTCTTTTGGCTTGAATCTTAGTGTTCTGATTAATATAACACCTAAAAAGCCTACCAAAACACCCAGAATAATTAAAAATATTATCATATTAAAGCATACCCTTTTTATACATAATTCTTGCAGTAATAACCGTAAAGATAACCCCTACCGGCACCATAATACCAACCGTGCCCTTATTAAGCTGAGGAACGAATATAAATAATGTGAGCATTAAAATTATAGGCACTATAGAAAGCTTTGCATTTTTAGAAATAAAAACAACCGCAAGTCCACCGAAAAGTGCGGGCAAAATAAGGTCAAATGCAGGCTCTAACACGGGTGACTCAAGAATTGGTGTTAACGGAACTATAAGGACTACACCTAAAATTATAATAATTGTGGTAACAATGCTTGAGACTGCTATCGCGATTGTTGATATAACCTCGCCCGCTTCACTGCTCGGCTTAACATTTGCACGCTCCATAGCATCCACAGCGCAAGGAAGTTTTAAATTTGAAATATTGCCCGTCACAAAGGATAGATACGTTCCGCCCGCACCAAGCATTGGAACATAAGTGAAAATTTCAACTAAGCCTACCGCCCAATACATAGGCATCGTAGCAAAAATCCCCTTTAATAGAGGTGTCCACTGTGGCACAGCACCAAATATAACAGATACTGCAACAGGAAATGCAAAAAGTAAAACGCAAATAGCAATTCCCCAAATTTTACCGTCACGGTGAACAGAATCCATATATGTCATTTCTTGTTTTATACCCATTATTTAATCACCTCATATCCTAATAACTCTGCAAGAGGTATTGCCGCCGCCATACCGCCAACAAGACTTAACGGTAACGCATAATCGGTAAGCCATCTGATTTTAAACCTTTGTGAACATAGACCGCAAATTATCATAATAACCGCTGAGACAGCCATTACACAGACAGGGGTAAGACCTGCAGTTTCGCCTTTAAAAACATCAGAGACGTCGCAAAAAACATAGCCTAAAAAGGCAGAAATCATTCCAAGAAACATTGCGTTATTAAATATTTCGCCCCACTTCTTGTCCTTCATACCGATTTTATTCATACCGCCCTGAATACGCTTAGTTACAAACGGGACTAAAATAAGACCTATCGCTATACCCAAAGTCATAACCCAAAGCACTGTTACATACATAGAAGCACTGCTAATTGTAGTACCCGCACCTACATCTGCTGCATTAAGAGCATTATTGGCAGCAACCGTTTCATAGGTGATAGAGCCTATAACCGAAAGCCTTAGCCACGGCAATGCAATTCCAAGACTTTTTGAAAGTGCTATAACACCCACAAGCACTGCTATTGCAGGTGCTACTGTAAACACCGCCGAAGAAGAGATTGTCTTTTTTACAGTAGAGCTTTCGATACCGAGCTCTTTGGCGCGCCTTACAGCCTTTATAAGAAAATAAAAGGACTGCGCTAAAACCACAGAAATTATAACACCTACAATAATGAATAAAATAGGACTGTTAACGTTAAATCCCATACAAATTCTCCTTTTTAGTTTTTATAATATTTTATCATATTTTTCTGATTTATGCAACTGGGTCATAACTCCCGCTTGAAATAATTATAACCCTGTGATAAAATATTAAAAAAGTTTTTTGGAGGATTTATGCTTAAAGAATTTCTTGAAACAGGTAAAATTGTCGGCACTCACGGAATTCGCGGTGTACTTCGTGTTCAAGGTTGGTGCGATTCTGCCGAATTTTTACAGCAGTTCAAATATATATATATCGATATAAACGGTAATAATAAATATGAAATTAAATCTGTTCAACCCCACGGTAATATTGTGCTTATGACACTTAAGGGTGTTGATACTATCGAAAAGGCTGAAGCACTTAGAAATAAGGTTATTTATATTGCGCGTAAGGATGCGAAGCTACCGGATGACCGCTATTTTATTGCCGACCTTATTGGCTGTGTTGTTACCGATGCTACTACAGGCACCGTTTTAGGTGAGCTTTCTGATGTATCTGAAACCGGAGCCAACGATGTTTGGCATATAAAAAAGGACGGTAAAGAATATCTTGTTCCTGCTATTGACGAAGTTGTTGTATCTGTAGATGTTATTAACAACAGCGTCGTTATAAGACCTTTAAAGGGGATTTTTGAAGATGAAAATTGATATTTTAACCCTTTTCCCCGAAATGTGCGAAACGGTTATGAATGAAAGTATTATAGGCAGAGCACAAAAAGCGGGCAAGGTGGAAATTGTCTGCACTAATATACGCGATTTTTCGGGCAACAAGCACAACAAGGTTGATGATACTCCATACGGTGGCGGAATGGGAATGATTATGGCGGCTTCGCCAATTTATAACTGTTATAAAAGTCTTTATAACGAGGGCGAGGAAAAACCTCATCTGATATATTTATCCCCCAAAGGTAAAACCTTTGACCAGAAAAAAGCTATTGAATTATCAAAGCTAGACCGTTTGGTTTTGCTTTGCGGTCACTATGAGGGTATTGACCAACGTGTTATAGACGAAATTGTTGACGAGGAATTATCTATCGGTGATTTTGTTTTAACAGGCGGAGAACTCCCTGCCCTAACAGTTGCCGATGCCGTTTGCAGAATGCTACCAGGCGTGCTTTCCGACGATATTTGTTTCGAGGAAGAAAGCCACTTTTCAGGGCTTCTTGAATATCCTCAATACACAAAACCTGCTGTTTGGAATGAACGTGAGGTGCCTGAGGTATTACTTTCGGGAAATCACGCAAAAATTAACGATTGGCGGCGTATTCAATCCATACTTATCACAATAAAAGAACGCCCCGATTTGCTATCTTGGGATAAGCTTTCAGAAAAGGATATTAAGCTACTCAAAAAGAACGGAATTTCAGTAGACAGCAAAATATAATTGTAGTAAAATTATACAAATAGGCGAACCGCAATTACCAGTTTGTTGGATAAATATTAGAACTTATTCACAAATAATTGACTTACGCATTAATTGTGGTATAATACAAACATAGCATTTAGCTTGTAACATTAAAAATGATGTCCATTAATCAAATAAGGAGATTTTACTATGTGCGTTAAAGATGTAGTTATTCAAAATCAGGTTGGTCTTCATGCCCGTCCCGCCACCTTCTTCATTCAAAAGGCTAACGAATTCAAGTCATCTATTTGGGTTGAAAAGGACGAAAGAAAGGTTAACGCAAAAAGCCTTTTAGGTGTTCTTTCTTTAGGTATAGTAGGCGGCACAACAATCAAGATTATTGTTGACGGTTCCGATGAAAAAGAAGCTCTTGACGGTCTTGTAGCACTTGTTGAATCCGGTTTCGCTGATTAATGTTTTTCGGTGTCGGTAAATATTTTTTATCGACACCTATTTTTTTATTGACAAATAAAAATTTTGTGCTATAATGTTTATTGCTGATAAATTCAGCACATTTAAAAATACATATATCTGGGTGTGGCGCAGATTGGTAGCGCGCTACCTTGGGGTGGTAGAGGCCGTGGGTTCAAGTCCCGCCACTCAGACCAAATTCCCAAAGCAGACCGAAGGGTTTGGTTTGGGAATTTTTTTGTTTGTTTTTTGACGGGACTTGAAGCCTAAGAGGGCTGCGAATGCCCGGAAAAACAGTCCGGTGGACTGTTTTTTAATGAGCAGGTGTGCAGACGGGTACTGTTGCGAAACAACGGTCGTCAAGCAGGGCAGATTGCCGAAGGCAAGGTGCGTCCCGCCACTCAGACCAAAAATCCAAATAGATGCACAAAACCCTCGCCTTTTAAGACGAGGGTTTTAAGTTTTATGAGATTTCATCTATCTCCAAATAGCCATTGCAAGTGTGCCCACGGTCATAAGTGCAAGACCTAGAGCGGATTTTTTGGTAAGCTTTTCCTGGAACACAAAGTATGAAAAAGCTACTGCAATAAGAATACTCATTTTATCAATAGGCACTACCACGCTGACAATTCCGTTCTGGATTGCATAGTAATAACAAAGCCACGATGCACCCGTTGCCACTCCCGAAAGTGAGATAAATATAAGTTCCTTTTTATCAAGGCTTTTTATTGCCTTTTGCTTACCCTGTGCAAATACAACTATCCAAGCCATTATAAGCACAATGTAAGTGCGTATCGCTGTTCCAAGATTTGATTCCACACCCGAAATTCCGATTTTTGCAAGAATTGATGTGAGTGCGGCAAAAACGGCAGACATCACCGCATAAACCATCCATTTTTTATCTTTTGACTGTGCAGTAGTTTTCTTTTTCTCTATCATTAAAAAAATACCGAGCGCTAGCACTGCTGTGCTTATAAGCTTAACCGCAATGTTTTGAGTTTCGCCGAATAAAATTATTGCAAGTATTACTGTTAAAATGGTGCTTGACTTATCTATTGGAACAACCTTGTTAACATCACCCATTGAAAGCGCCTTAAAATAGCATATCCAAGAAGCGCCTGTAGCTATTCCCGAAAGTATTAAAAACAAAAATGACTTTCCACTAACCTCGGACATAGTATTTTGTGAGCCTACCAAAAAAACCATTATCCAAGAAAATATAAGAACCACTATTGTGCGGAGTGCGGTCGCAACATCAGAATCGGTCTTTTTAATTCCGCATTTTGCGAGGATTGAAGTAAGCCCTGCAAAAAAGGCTGATAAAATTGCCATAATAAGCCACATCATAAAATCACCTGTTTTAGAAAAAATTGTATGCCAATTATAGCATTAACTGAATAGAATTACAACATTTTCGACATCATATATAAATAAAAAATCTCCGAATTATTACGGAGATTTTAACTGTTTTTTATTTTTGCCCTATTTTAGCAAACCACTTAAATGTTAAGGGCCATACACAACCTGCAAACAAAACAACAAGCAAATATCTTACGCCGTCTGCCAAATAGCTTCCATCAAAAATCTCATAAAGCGGTGCTTTAAGACCTGATTTTATAAGCAATAGCGGAATTACACCAATAATAAATTTAAGAATTTGCGAAACTAGACTACCGCTTGTATCAAACTTGATAAATTTTTCATCAAGCTCAAAAGCAATCCAAATACCCGCTGTACAGCCGAGCATTTTGTATGCGTTTTTAGTGCCGCTCTCAAGATTTGTTATATCTACATCACTTGGGAATTTATAAAATATAACGAATGCCAGAAGACCTGCCGAGAGTAACATCATCCCTAACAAAAGCATGCGCATAACCTTAAGATTTTCAAAGCACTTTTCGATAAGCGGATAAAGACCAAAAATAAGCACTAAAGCAATAGCCAAAGACACCAAAACATCGGCGGGTGTATGTACACCGAGATACATTCTTGAAATCGGCACTAAAATGCAAAACGCTATACATACTATCCTAAACCACTTAATTTTATTAAAACGCGCCAATCCACCGAATACACCGACAGATGACTGTGTGTGACCGCTCGGAAAGGAATAGCCCGTAGCCTCTGCCCTTGCAGCCTCTACAATGGTGAAGTTTTTATCCTTGACCCAAGGTCTTGGCACTCTGAACCATAGCTTTAAAAACTGATTAACTACTGTACCTATAAAGCCAATTGATAAAAGATAATATCCCTCTTTTTTATTTATGCACCAAAAGAAAATCAGTCCGAAAAGAATAAAAAAGGTTTCTTCACCCAAATGGGTTACTGTAGAAAAAAAGGAATCAAGAACAGGATTTCTGATACCCTCTAAAAAGCGCAAAAAAGCCATAAGCCACTCCTGATTAAATATTATTTTTCTTTTCTATCTTTAAAACCCTTACAATTACCGGGCTTAAAACAACATTTGTTGCAATTTCTAAGAAGAAATTACCCATAGCAAGAGCCCAGAAAAGCGCCATTCCTGAAACCGTTAGTCCTAACTGTGAAGCTATAGCATCAGCACTATCCATAAAGAATACAAAACAACCAAGTAAAAATACCGATGTGTTCACCACAGGGCAAACGATTGCAGCTAATAAAACCGCTAAAAACGAATTAACCTTTTCAAGCAATTTATAAATAAGACCTGCTGCCAAACCGCAAGCAGTACCCTTTAAAAGCACTGTTATTATTGTTCCTGGAATATCAAACGCTAAAAATAGCGCTGCACCGCCCGATGCCAATACAACCACGCCGAACACAAAGCCTAGCCAAGCACCTACAGCAGTGCCACACATAGCAGCACCTATTACTATAGGAATTAATGCTACTGCAGTTGAAAAAGGACCGAAAAAGGTTGTTACTGTTCCTATAAGCTGAAGAATAATAACCAAAGCGGTCATTACTGCGCCTAGTACTAAACTTTTCGTTTGTTTCTTCCTTTTTTCTGAATTCATCATTTTAATTACCTCCGATGCTGTCCAAAACGGTACAGCTCTTAATAATATTTGTAATCTGTTTTTTAAACAGCAATTACCTAGTTATTCTTTTCGTAAATTGCACGAAGACCGTCAAGCAAAAGATTTTCGCTATAAATAATATTTCGCTTACAGTGTACAATAATTTCTTTAGAAAGTCCACCTGTCGCTACAACCGTTGGTGTTTCTCCAAGCTCTTCCTCTATCTTTTCAAGCATACCATCAATCATAGCGGCAGTACCGTAAACTAACCCTGACTGCATACATTCAACCGTATTTCTGCCTATAACAGAGGGAGGCGCTTCGATTGGAATTGAAGTCAGCTGAGCAGTATTTTCGGTAAGTGCTTTAAGGGTGAGTCTTACGCCCGCGGCAATAGCACCGCCCAAAAATGTTCCGTTTCTGTCAAGCACGCTCACGGTAGATGCAGTACCCATATCAATAATAACGCAAGGCATAGTATAAGCATCAAGCGCACCAACAGCACCTGCAACAAGGTCTGCACCAAGCTGAGCCGGATTATCAATTTTAATATTAAGACCCGTCTTAACTCCCGGCCCTAACATAAGCGGAACTATATGGCATAGTTTGGATACAGCAGAGCTGAGGCTCTTCCCAACCGAAGGAACTACCGAAGAAATAATACAGTCCTCTATCTCCTCAGAGCCAATACATTCGAGTGAAAGTAGATTTTTAAGCTCTACAGCATATTGGTCAGCAGTTTTGGCAGTTTCGGTAGCAAGACGCGCAGTAAAGCTCAATACCCCCGCATCGTAAGCTCCTAAAGTAATATTTGTATTGCCAATATCTATTGTGAGAAGCATAAACATCATCCTTTCACTACTTATTATATAGTATTTTTTTAAAAAATCAATATTTTTGTTGACAAGTGGCTTGTTAATTGTTATAATACAGTTTGCTTAATGGATTAATATGCCATTAGCTCCTTGCTTCGACTGTGTGCGAAGCCAAAAGTCCAAAGGGAGGTGCAAAGAAAATGACCAATAAGTACGAGGCAGGCGTTATCTTTTCTGTAGCAAACGGTGAAGAAGCTACCGCAGCATTAAAGGAAAAGATTAATGACCTTATCGCAAAGAACGGTACTATCGAAAGCGTTGATGATTGGGGCAAGCGCCGTCTTGCATATCTTATCAATGACGAGGCTGAGGGTTATTATGTTTTCTATAATTTTGAAAGCGAGCCTAATTTCCCCGCTGAGCTTGAGCGTATCGTAAAGATTACCGACGGTGTTTTACGCGTTATGGTAATTAAGAAGTAATGGAGGATAAAAAATGTTTAATTTAGTAGTTTTAACAGGCCGCTTAACTGCTGACCCTGAGCTTAAGACCACTTCTAACGGCTTATCTGTCACAACCTTCTCCATTGCTGTTGACCGCCGTTACCGTTCTGGAGAAGAGCGTCAGACCGATTTTATCAATGTCGTAGCTTGGCGTCAGTCTGCGGAATTTATAACAAAATACTTCAAAAAAGGCAATCTAATCGGTATCGAGGGTTCTATTCAGACCAGAAGATATCAAGATAAGAATGGTAACAACCGTACCGCTTTTGAAGTAGTCGTAAACAATGTTCAGTTTGTAGAAAGCAAGAGAGATTCTGGCTCACCTATGGGTGATGCTGCTCCCGCCTCTTTCAGCAATGCTGATGTTAATGATTTCGCCGATTTGGGCGATGCAACGGACGACGATTTGCCGTTCTAAAAACTAAAATTTTACAAGGAGGCTTTTAAAATGGAAAACGAGAGAAACGATAGACCTATGCACAAAAAACCTCGCAAAAAGGTTTGCCATTTCTGCGTTGATCGTGTTGAAAGCATTGATTATAAGGATGTAGCCCGTCTTCGCAAGTTCATCTCTGAGCGTGCTAAGATTCTTCCCCGCCGTGCTACCGGCACTTGCGCTGCT
>JAZUAL010000010.1:0-23920 GCA_045637925.1 Acutalibacteraceae bacterium
GCTTCGTTATTACTTGCCAACGGTGTATCTTTAAAAGAAATCCAAGACTGGTTAGGCCATTCGGATTTTAGTACAACGGCAAATATTTATAGCCATTTAGAGTATGGAGCCAAGGTCAAGTCTGCTAACAAGATTGCAGAAAACTTGAGCCTTGAAGAAAAGACAAAGGACGGGTAAATCCCGTCCCATACATAAATTATTTCTAACAGATTTCTAACGGATTTTTGGTAGAAATAGCCTCATTTTTGACATTAAAATCACTTAGATTTCAAGGCGTTTTCAGACAAAGAAAATCTCTCAAACCCGCATAAACACTAGGTTTGAGAGATGATGGTGCGGGTAACAGGACTTGAACCTGCACAGCCTTGCGACCATTAGAACCTGAATCTAACGCGTCTGCCAATTCCGCCATACCCGCATATATGACTTAAATCCTTTCGAAAATCTTAGAACCAAAACAGTTTGTTAGAAATCCGTTAGAAATAAGTGTTTTTTTGAGATTTTTGAACAAATAGAAATCAAGGTCAAAAATCGTGAAACCCCTTGATTTTATGCGGTTCTTCGGAGAAAACAGCAGAGGTCTTGATGACCCTCTCGCGCGTTAGTACCTGAATCTAGCGCGTCTGCCAGTTCCGCCATATCCGCATATTAAGTTTTTGACCTTATAATTTCAGCTCAAAGCACAAAAATTATTATATCATAATTAATATAAATGTCAAGCACAGATTAGTGCTTGACATTTATTATTTTTAGGTTAAAAATCAGTTAAAATCCCAGAAGCTTTGAGCCGGCTTCTACGAGGCTTTGCTTTCGGCTTTCTGCATCTGAGTGTGTGCGACCGACAGCACATATATAAATCTTAATTTTTGGTTCTGTGCCAGAAGGTCGAACAATAAATGAGCTGCCATTTTCAAGGAAATAGCAAAGAACATTGGATTTTGGAAGAGTGAGAACGGTTTTTTTATTAGCTACGGTATCAATAGATAGGGATTCACCGTAATCGTTGATTTTAATTACTTTGCTTCCATCAATCTCTTTGGGTGCATTTTCACGAAGGGTAGCCATGATATTTGTGATTTTTTCCATACCGCTCTGACCTTCGCAGGTAAAGCTTTTTTGCTGTGTATAGAAATAACCGTACTTTTCATAGATATCGTTAAGCACATCTTCTAAGGTTTTTCCTTGTGATTTATAATACGCTGCCATTTCGCAGATAAGCATTGAAGCTACAACAGCATCTTTATCACGGGCATAGCTACCTGCAAGATAACCGTAGCTTTCTTCAAAGCCCATAATATAACGGTCCTGTTCGTTCTTCTCGGCAAGAATGGTTATTTGTTCTCCGATAAATTTAAAGCCGGTCAGAACATTCACAAGGGTACATCCATAGTCATCAGCTATTTTTTGGCAAAGCTCTGTTGAAACAATAGTTTTAACCGCCAAAGGATTTTTTGGTAGAGTACCGTTAGCCTTGCGACGCTCAAGAATATAGTTGAGTAATAGCACACCAACATCATTTCCTGTGAATAATTCAAATTCACCCTTTAAATTTACAGCAATACCAACGCGGTCACTGTCAGGGTCGGTTGCAAGCAAAATATCGGGGTTGTAGTTTTCTGCAACCTTTAAGGCATATTCAAAGGCTTGGCGGATTTCGGGATTTGGATAGGGGACAGTGGGAAAATTACCGTCGGGATATTCCTGTTCGGGAACGACTGCAATATTGGTTATTCCAATTCTCTTGAGAATGGCTCTAACAGGCTTATTTCCTGTACCGTTAAGGGGGGTGTAAACAACCCTTAAATTAGAAAGGTCGGCATCTTTTTCAACACGCTGGGCTTCAACATTATCTAGGTACTCATCAATAATATCGTCACCGATATATTCAATCATACCGCTTTTAACAGCGTCATCATAATTGGTGGTTTTAACACCTGAGAAGATATCAACACTTTGCATAATCGAGAGTACGAATTCGGCGGCTTCGGGGCCTAACTGACTACCGTCGGGTCCGTATGCCTTATAACCGTTATATTTCGCGGGGTTATGACTTGCTGTTACTACAACACCTGCATCGCATTTAAGCCTTCTAACCGCAAAAGAGAGCATAGGTGTAGGCATAAGCTCTTTATAAATATAAACCTTAATACCGTTTGCGGCAAAAATTGAAGCTGCCACACGTGCGAAAGTATCAGATTTAATACGGCTGTCATAAGCGATTGCGATTGAACCGTTTTCGGTTACGCTGTTAACATAGGCGGCAAGGCCCTGTGAAGCTTGACCTACGGTATATATATTCATACGGTTTGTGCCGGCACCAATAATGCCTCTAAGACCTGCTGTGCCAAACTCAAGGCTTTTGTAAAAAGCGTCGGAAATAAGCTCATTCTTACCTTCTATTTCTTTGAGTTCATGAACTAAGTCGGGGTCGTCAACAGCCTTTTCGCACCATAATTTGTATTGTTCGTCAATCATTTTTCGGGGTCGCTCCTTAAGTAAAATGTATAAATGTTAATTTGTCTTTCATTGGTTTTCTACGGGGAATGTGACATCACAACCGATAGCCTTTTGACAGGAGGTTAAGCCCTCGGCGACGATATTCTTTGTTCGCTCATAGCTTTTTTGGGATTTATTTGCTGCGGTAGAATTAAGCCCATATTTACTACTGCCACAATCCTTATTTTCTAAAGGATAAATTGTGTATTGGTAGCCTCCGCCACCTCGGTATTTGTTAACCCAAGTGGGTATAATATCAATATCCTCAAGTGTAACACCATCGGAAGATTTTTTAAGTTTATAGGTAAAGAATAATCCGTCCTCGGTGTGACCTGTGGGGCAGCTATCCATAATTTCCTGACGTTGATTTGAAACCAAATTTCCTGTTGAATAAAGGCAAATGGTTGTGTTTTGTCCGTCTTCAGAATATATAAGCTCAACAGGTTGGACTACGTGGGGATGGCTTCCTACGATTATATCAACACCAAGGTTTGAAAGCTTTTGAGCGATGGTTTTTTGCCAAGAGTTAGCACTAATTTTATATTCATTACCCCAGTGCATATAAAACACTATAAACTCTGCACCTTTTGATTTCATACTATTTATTGTATTCTCGGCGTCGGTATAAAATGCGTTAATATCAGAATAAGAAAAAGATGAAATCAGATTGTTTGCTTCGGCTGAAATAATAGAACCATTAATATATTTTCTGCCCGCAAGCTTTCCTTCGGGGTCACTTTCATAAGAGTAATTTGCCATACCTATTTTTATACCGTTAATCTCTTTAACGGTATATAATGGGTCGCTTTCGGTTTCTCTTGTTCCTATAAACTCAATGCCTTTTTGTTTTAGCACCTGAGCAGTTCTTTTCAAACCGAAAAGACCTGTGTCGTAGCTGTGGTTATTGGATGTCAGCAAAAAATTAAGTCCAGAAGCTTTAATAACATCTGCAAGGCTGTCGGGAGTGTTAAAGGCGGGATAACCACTGAATTTACCCGATTCAGTGCCTCCGAAAGTAACCTCTAAATTTGCAACCGATAAATCATAATTCTTGAAGTAGGGGGAGCATTCTTTGAAAAATGCACTGAAATCATAACCGCCTGTTTTGGCGTCATAAGCACCGTCAAGCTGAGTGCTATGGACCATTATATCACCGGTGCTAAGCACATTAGCATAGGTTTCTTTAACTTCGGGTACAGATTCTTCAGAAACCGTGGATTCAGTTTGTGTAGGTCCGTTTTTATCCGGACTGCCATTTTTAGACACAATTGAATGTATAACAAATGACAGGAGGGCAATTATACTAACCAACAATAGAGCACAACAAGAAAGAAAAATTCTGCGTCGGATAATAGCTATTTGGCGGCGAGTTCTTTTTTTCTTCATTTTAAGACTTCCTTTAAATAAATAAGCAAATTAAAACAGGGAATAATATAGATGGTAAATAGTTCATAACCTTTATTTTTGTTATGCCCAGCATATTAAAGCTTAATGCAATTATAAGTGCTGAGCCGATTACTGACATTTGGGTTATTGCAGTTTCGGTAAGAACAGGGGAGACAAAAACTGCCAAAAGGGTAATACCGCCCTCAATCAAAAGAACGGGAAGAGCGGCAAAGACTACACCTGCACCAAAAGTGGCAGTAAGCGCAATGGTTGAAACCGAGTCAATAACAGTTTTTGAATATAGCATAGAGTTATCGCCCTTTATTCCGCTTTCAATAGAACCTACAACGGTCATAGCGCCAACACAAAAAAGAAGGGTGGCAGTAACAAAGCCTTCGGCAAACTTACTGTCATTTCCGCGACTTAGTTTGTTCTGAAGCTTTATGCCGATATCGTTTATCCTTTTATCAAAATCAATTAGTTCGCCTAAAACCGAGCCAATTGCAAAAGAGATAATCACAATAATTATATTAACGCCTTCCTCAAAAAAGCCCGTTATACCTATGTAAAGAACGCAGAGTGCCATACCGTGCATCAATGCGGTTTTAACCCTTTCGGGAATTCCTTTTTTTATAAGCAGACCTAAAAGACCTGCGATCAGTACAACAAAAAAGTTAACAACAGCACCGCTCAAAAAAATTCTACCAAGCAGTGTTTTGGAAAGTTCATTTAAAAAATCCATAAAATTCACCTATATAAATATACATTAAGTGGTCTCAAAAATCAATAGAAAATCATATTATAATCAAAAAGAAAAAGCTGTTCCAACTCGGTGGAACAGCTTTTAGTATCAAGAGATTTAATTATTCTGCTGTTTCTTCAGCTGCAGGTTCAGCGGCAACCTCTTCAACAGCCTCTGCTACGGGCTCTTCAGGAGTCTCGTATACGACCTCGTCAATCTCCTCTACAGCGGGAGCCTCTTCCTTAATCTCTGGCTCTAAAAGAGCGCGGATAGAAAGGCTGACACGCTTCTTCTCAAAGTCAACAGCTGTGATTTTAGCCTCTACCTCTTGTCCAACAGTCAGTTCGTCCTGAGGTTTAGCAATGTGCTTATTTGCAATTTGAGAAATGTGAATGAGACCGTCAATACCGGGAATGATACGTGCGAAAGCACCGTATGTAGTCATACTAACGATAGTAACCTTAACTGTATCGTCAATATTGTAGTTGTTTTCAAAAATAACCCAAGGATTATCCTCAGCCTTTTTATAACCTAAAGAAATCTTTCTCTTTTCGGGGTCAATAGCCTTAACGTATACTTCAACAGTATCGCCAACCAAAACAACCTCGGAAGGATTCTTAATTCTAGCCCAAGAGAGCTCTGAAACGTGAACCATACCGTCCACACCGCCAATGTCAACAAAAGCACCGTAGCTTGTAAGAGACTTAACAGTACCAGTGAAACGGTCACCAACAGCAATTTCAGCCCAAATCTTATCCTCTGCAGCCTTCTTCTGCTCACGGAGAACGCTTCTGATAGAACCTATAGCTCTGCGGCCTCTGCCGATTTCGATAATACGGAAAGAAACCTCTTTGCCCTTAAGCTCTTCTAAGGAATCGTTTCTTGAAGCAGTTGCCTGAGAAGCGGGAATGAATACCCTAACATTGTTTGTGTAAGCAACAACGCCGCCCTTGATAATTTCCTTAACAAAACCAGTGATGATTTCACCTGATTCTTTAGCGGCTACTATATTATCCCAACCGGCAATAGCATCATAACGGCGTTTTGAGAGCATTGCGGTTCCTTCCTGGTCACTGATTTTCATAATGATAAGATTGAGCTTATCATCTACCTTTACTTCATCCACCATATTAGCATCAGGATTGGAAGAATATTCTGCAGCGGTAACATAGCCTGTAACACCCCTGCCAATGTCCACTGTGATTTCAGTGGGATTAACAGCAATAACTGTACCGCATACTTTCTGGTCGCCTGTTAAGCTGCTGAGAGAAGCTTCGAATGCCTCTTCATCTGTCATTTCTTCGAAGCTTTTTTGAACAGATTCTTTAACCTCCATCTGTTCTTCAACCGGTTGTAAATTTTCCGACATGGTATCAATTACCTCCTTTATTATACCTGCAGGTGTTGATGCACCCGCAACCACTCCAACAGAAGCACAATTTTTAAAATCAATACTGCCGAGTTCTTTTGCAGACTCGACGAAAAACGTGCGGCCACAGTTCTTCCGACAAACATCATAAAGCTTTGCTGTGTTAGAGCTGTGCTTGCCGCCGATAACAATTATAATGTCACACTCGCGGGATAGTTTATCAGCCTCACTCTGTCTTTTGGACGTAGCAATACATATTGTATCAAAAATTTCTGCATTTGTACATACTTTTTTTAAAATTTTTTGATATTTATTCCAAATTTCTGCATTAAATGTTGTTTGCGACACCATAATTATGCGTTTTTTAGAAATATTATCATAATTTTCGATAAAATTTTCAAATTCTTCTAATGTGGCAAGGGCGTGACATTCACCCATACAGTGCCCGATTATGCCCTTTACCTCTTGATGTTCAGGGTCGCCTGCAATAAGCACTAAATATCCATCACTGCTTTTTTTAGCTACTATATTGTGAATTTTTGCAACAAAAGGGCAGGTGGCATCTGCGAACTTTATATTTAAGTTCTCCGCCTCATCTGTTACCGCGCGTGATACACCGTGAGAGCGGATCACCAAGATTTCATCATTTTTAACCTCGGATGGATTTTGGACAATTCTAACGCCCTTATCTGCTAATTCTTCAACAAGCTGAGGGTTGTGAATAATAGGACCTAAGGTACAAACCTTTTCACCCTTATCCAAAAGTTCATATACCATATTTACTGCACGGTTAACTCCAAAGCAAAAGCCTGCGGTTTCGGCTAAGGTAATTTTCATTTGTTATTTATTCCTTCATTAATAATCTTTAAAACAAGCTCTAAGGATTGCTCAAATCCTAAGCTTGAAGTATCTGCAAGAATAGCATCATCGGCCTGCTTTAATGGAGCAGTGGCACGGTTAGTATCGTTATAGTCGCGTTTAACCATATCCTCATAAACTTCATCATAGGTTACATTCATACCTTTTTCAATAAGCTCTTTATATCTGCGCTCTGCTCTTGATTCTGCTGAAGCAGTGAGAAAGATTTTTACGGTAGCATTAGGCAAAACAACGGTGCCTATATCTCTGCCATCCATTAAAACATTGTTTTCACGCGCCAGTTTTCTTTGCATTTCAAGTAAAAATGCGCGAACAACTGGTTTTGCTGAAACAGCCGAAGCCATCATTGAGGCTTCGGGTGTTCTGATAAGGTCAGAAACATCCTCACCGTCAAGAAAAACACGTTGAACTCCCTCTACGAAGCGGATATCAACTGTTGTCTTTTCTAAGATTTTTTGTATATCACAGTTAAGCTCGGTATCAAAGCCTAAACGTAAAAATTTAAGACCTACTGTGCGGTAAAGCGCACCCGTATCAACATAGATAAAACCTAATATTTGTGCGGCTTTTTTTGAAATGGTACTTTTTCCTGCACCTGCAGGACCGTCAATAGCAACTGAAATCATATTTTTAACTCCTTATACATTACTTCCTGCTAAATAACCTGTAGAAAAAGCTATTTGCAGATTAAACCCGCCTGTAAAAGCATCGGTGTCTATTATCTCACCAGCAAAATAAAGACCTTCTATAATTTTGGATTCCATTGTAGCGGGATTTATTTCTTTAACCGAAATACCGCCACTTGTTACAATAGCTTCTTCTATTGGTCTGAATCCGGTGATATTAAGTGTTAAGCCTTTTAAGAGTGAAACAAGTCTCGTTCGTTCTTCGCGGCTTATTTGATTTACTTTAGAATGAGGAGAAATTCCCGAAAGGCTCACAATTACAGGTATAAGACTTTTAGGCAAAAGCTTATCAAGAGAGTTTAAGAAATCTTTATTTGGCTGTTCACCAAAATCGCGCAAAATGCGTTTATCAAGCTGTTCGGCGGTTAATGCGGGCTTTAAATCTATAACAGCGATATAATGCTTACTATCTATCTTCCGCATATATGCAGAAGAGCTCATAACAAGCGGTCCGGATATGCCGAAATGAGTGAATAGCATTTCGCCCTGTTCAGAAAACACAGGCTTTTTCTTGCCATCTTCAAAAACTGAAAGGGTTACATTTCTAAGGGAAAGTCCTGAAAGCCGACTGCAAAATCCCTCATGACATTCGAGAGGAACTAAAGAGGGCTTAATTTCGGTAACTGTGTGCCCTAAAGCATTAGCAATTCTGTAACCGTCCCCCGTAGAGCCTGTAACGGGGTAGGACATTCCGCCTGTGGCTAAAACCACCGCGTCAGCTTTTATGCTATTGCCATTTTTAAGTGCAACAGCTTCGATTTTACCATTGTTTAAAATGATATCTGAAACTTCGCCGCAAACGGTTTTAACACCGCTTTTTTTAGAGGATTTTGATAGAGCATCTACAATATCTACCGCCTTATCGGAAACGGGAAATACTCTGTTTCCACGTTCTGTTTTAAGCGGTACATCACATTGTTCAAAAAATTCCATCACATCCTGCGGTGTGAATTTAGAAAACGCAGAATACAAAAAGCGCGCATTTTTAGGAGTGTTTTTTATAAGTGTATCAACATCACAGTTGTTTGTAACATTGCATCTGCCTTTGCCTGTTATAATAAGTTTTCTGCCAATACGCTCGTTTTTTTCGATTAGCGTAACCGAAGCAGAATTATTTTTATATTTTTGCGCTGCGGTTATTGCTGCCATAAGCCCTGCGGGACCGCCGCCAACTATTACAATGCTTTTCAAATTTTCACCACCCCAAAAAACTACCCATTAATTTTACACCAATTTCACCTAAAAGTAAATAGAAAAAATACCACGAAAATATATTGTATTTTGACTAGCTTAAACCTTAATATATCGCATTCGACAGAGTTCTCGTTTTTTATTCTTCCTTTTAATCTAAAATGAAACCGAAATCGATAGGAAATCACAAAAAAGGAAGAATATAGCTTAAAAAAATTTTTATAAAATACAGGTTTACATTTAGAGGACTATTTTCTTTCTAAATAAAGGGGATAGTTAAATGTGTAACTCATGTATTATTGAACTGATTGAAAAATTTAAAAAGCAGGACAAGTCTTCCTTGGGGATTTTGAACAGGGAATTTGAAAGGCTTATATACTGCTATGCCAGAAGATTGGGAGGTGAGGATTATCTTGAAGAACTGCGTGCGGCATTTATTGAAATTTTATCGAATATTAATACCAAGAAATTCAAATGCGATGGTTCCGATAGCGTAAAAAGGTACATTGCGGTGGTTTTGCGTAACAGGTATATTGCACTATCAAATGAGAAACAAGTATATGAAAAAATAGCGCTAGGAAAGGTGGATGATATTTATTCATATACCGTTCCGTTTGACGAGCAGATAATGATAAAGGATATGTTAGGGCTTTTATCCCCAAAGCAACGTCAGATTATTACATATAAATATATATACGGTTACAGTGATATTGAGATTTCAGAGTTCTTTAATATAAGTCGTCAGGCAGTTAACAGGCTTAAAACAAGGGCAATAAAAGCTATGAGAGAATATTATGGTATAAAGAGCTAAACATTTTTCTCTCCCAAAAAATAAAAACGGAGGAATTATTAAATGAACAGTCCCTACAAAAGTAAATTTAAAGTAACACAAATTTTTAAAGGAGCGGCTCACGACGGTCTTGATTTAGTCGGTATTGACAGCAAGACGGTTCATAGCACAGTAAACGGTGTTGTAGAAAAAGCGGCATGGGAAAATCCACTAAACAAAAAACAAGGCTTTGGGCTTTATGTACGCATCAGAAAGGAAAATAGCACCGACAAGTATTATTATGGGCATCTTTCGAAGGTAATGGTCGGCGCGGGGCAAAAGGTTAAGGCAGGAGATATAATAGGAATAGAGGGTAGCACAGGCTACTCTACAGGCTCACACTGTCATTACTGCATAAGAGGTAACGGTCTTAAATCCGAGGTCAGAAACGTTTCTGAGATTAGCGGTATACCCAATAAGCTCGGTGCTTATGAGGTTAAGGAAGTCACAAAGAAAACCGTTAACGAGATAGCGCGCGAGGTACTTTCTGGAAATTGGGGTAACGGTGAAGAACGAAAACAAAGGCTTGCTAAGGCGGGGTATAATTATCAAGAGGTGCAAAACGAGGTGAATAAACTAGCATCCCAAAAGGCAGAAAATCCTAAGAAAACCAATGAGCAGATAGCACGCGAGGTGATTGCGGGGAAATGGGGAAACGGTGCCGAAAGAAAGAAGAAGCTTGTGAGTGCAGGCTATAATTATTCGGAAATTCAAAAATTGGTAAACAATTTAATTAAAAAAGGGTGAAAAAATGAGCAGAAAAACAAAAATATGGATTAAGGCGGCGCTTATAAGAGCGGTTAAAACAATGGCACAAACCGCTATTGCAACTATGAGTACAAGCGCAATGCTTAGCGAAATTGATTGGAAAGTGGCGCTAAGCTCAACTGTGCTTGCAGGAGTTTTATCGTTACTTACAAGTATAGCAGGACTGCCAGAGGTTAAAACAGCAGAATAGAAAAACAAAAATAATGCAGAGCCATTAAAAGCTCTGCGTTATTTTCTTATTGATATGCTCTCTTTAATTTTATGAATACATATTATTAACAGACATATATTCGTAGATTGCTTTACCGTGCTGTTGTTCTTCTTTTTGGATATGGTTCAGAGCATCACGCACTGCGGTGTCGGAAAACTCGAAAATGCAGGTGTTATAAAGACCCGATACATGCTTTTCATCTGCCAAAAGGTCGGAGCAAAGGTAACAGTCTGCCTGCTTGTCGGGCGTGTCACCCATACCGTAATTAGACGAAAAGGTTGTTTTGATAGTCTGCCCGCCTGAGCCGCTGTTTGTATTAGGTGCAGTGCCACTTTCAATCTGTGTCAGTGTGTTAAGGTGCTGTTGTTCGGTATTTGCAATAGATGTGAACAATTCCTTTAACTGTGGGTCAAGTGCCTGAGAGGAATACTTTGTGTATTTTTCAACACAGAGCTTTTCCTGCCCTTTTAAATCCTTTAATAAAGAAGTTTCTTTTTGTGTTAGTTGCATTAAAAATCACCTCGTGCTTATTTTTAGCAGAGGTGATTTGATTTATGCAATATACTGAGCTAAGGTTATTAAAAGTGGCATACTGATGAGAGAGAATAATGTACTCAGGGACACCATATTAACTGAAATTGAGGTATCTCTATTGAATTTTGTTGCAAACATCGTGGTGATTGCTGCTACGGGTGCGGAACATGAAATTAAGGAGGAAATAAGCATATCACCGCGGATATTGCAAATAAACATAACTCCTAACGCAATTAGGGGGAATATGAAGAGCCTGAGCATTATGGCGAAAAGGCATTTAATATTTTTGATGCCGTCAGAAAGCTTACTGCCTGCCAAATGGAACCCTATAATAATCATAGGTAGAGGGGTATTAAGCGATGCTATATAATAGACCGTTTCGTTGATGATTTTTGGTGTTGGGATAGAAAAGAGAAAAATTATAAGGCCGATGGTAAGACCAATTATACCTGGGTTTATTATAAGTTTTTTAGGTGTCATATATTTTTTGTTACCGCTCATAAGGGTTATACCGTAGCTCCATACGAAAAGAGTAAAAATTGCAATATATGCTGAACCGTAAAAAACGCCCATATCCCCCAAAACCGACTGCTGAAGCGGTAGGGACATAAATCCGCAATTAGAAAAAACAACACCATATATTAAAACCTTTTCCCTGGAAATATCCTTATCCCTTAAAAGAAAATGCCCGCCAAGTATAAAGCCAAGGTGAGAGAGAATAGCTATCAAAAAAGCAATAAGCAAATTTTTGAGCAAGGAAGGGTCATATTCTCTCATAAAGGACTTAATAATAACACAAGGAGTCACAAGTATCAGTACCATATCGGTCATACTTTTGACACCTTTTTCGGTAAGCACACCGCCTTTAGCAAGCACAAAGCCTACCATAATTAGCAAAAGCAAAATTACAACCTGCGTAAAAACATCGATAAACATTAACAAATACTCTCCGTAAATTTAAGGAATGATTTTAGACCATCTTCGGTGCGCTTATATACGCCTGCGTGCTCAAGCACCTTAGAAAAGACAATACCTATTTCGGTTTCAATTATACCATCAATATTATCCTTTGTAATGTTTTCGTATTTATTATTGATTTCGTCAACCCAATCGGCATGTTTAGAAAGCTCAGCATCTTCGCGGATATCAGAGCCTTTAAGCATAGCTTCCTTTAACATTGCCATTTCGGTTTTGAGGCGTGCGGGAAGAACAGCGAGACCCATAACCTCAATAAGACCGATATTTTCCTTTTTGATATGATGAAGCTCTGTATGGGGATGATACACACCCATTGGGTGCTCTTCGGTCGTAATGTTGTTTCTAAGCACTAAATCAAGCTCATAAAAGTCACCGTTTTTACGGGCAATAGGGGTTATAGTGTTGTGAGGCTCGCCATCGGTTTCTGCGAAAATGAAAGCATCTTCATCGGTATAACCGCGCCAAGCGTCAAGAATTTTGCAAGCAAGAGCAATTAATCGGTCGGGATTTTCACTTCTTGTGCGTATTACAGACATAGGCCATTTAACAATGCCTGCTTCAACATCTTGGAAGCCATGAAAGGAAAGCTTATGTTCAATAGGCGCCTTAGCCATTGCAAAGGTGTAATTACCGCCTTGGAAGTGGTCGTGTGAAAGAATTGAACCACCAACAATAGGAAGGTCGGCATTAGAGCCTACAAAGTAGTGGGGGAAAAGCATGACAAAATCGAGCAACTTTTTAAAGGTTGCATGGTTAATTGACATTGGGCTGTGCTTGGAGTTAAAAACAATACAGTGCTCATTGTAATAAACATAAGGGGAATATTGGAAGCACCAATCACTGTTATTAATTGTTACGGGTATTACTCGGTGGTTTTGCCTGGCTGGAAAATTAATTCTTCCACTGTATCCCTCACATTCGCGGCAAAGCATACACTTAGGATATCCTGACTGAACGGCAGTTTTTGCGGCGGCAATGGCTTTAGGGTCCTTTTCGGGTTTTGAAAGGTTTATTGTAATATCAAGGTCACCGTATTCGGTGGAGGTAATCCATTTAATATCCTTTTTTATACGGTAGCGGCGTATGTAGTCGCTGTCACAACTAAGCTTATAAAAATAATCTGTTGCGGCTTTCGGAGAGTTTTTATAAAGCTCGTAAAACTTATCTGTGACCTCGCTTGGTCTTGGCATTAAAGCAGACATAAGTTTTGTATCAAACAGGTCGCGGTGGGTGATAGTATCCTCAATGAGACCTTTTTCAACAGCAAAATCAAGAAGTTCCTTCAATGTTTCTTCGAGATTAACGCTTTCAAAGTTCTCTCCACAGTCAAAGCTATCCAGCTCCAAAATTTCTAAAATTCGGTTTGTAACATAAATTTCGTCACGCTTTGTAAAAAGACCGCAGTTAAGTCCGTAGCAGACTAGCTTTTTAATGCTTTTTTCAATCATAAGAAAAGCCTCTCCTCAAAATTCAAATTTAATGTCTAATTATACTATAATTATATTAATAATGTCAATCAGTAAATGTGAAAAAACATACATATTATCACATTAATTAGTTCTTTTTACTTGACTAAACCACAAAATATGGTGTATAATGTTATCTGTATAATGCTATTAAATTTGAGGAGTATATGCCGATATGCCAAAAACCAATACCTCATACGGTAATGACAGTATTCAAAAATTAGAGGGTCCCGACAGGGTTAGGAAGCGTCCCGGTGTTATTTTCGGGTCTGACGGTCTTGACGGTTGCGAGCATTCCGTATTTGAAATAATTTCTAACTCTATTGATGAAGCCAGAGAGGGATACGGTCAAAAAATAATAGTTACTAAATATTCTGACGGTTCAATCGAGGTGCAGGACTTTGGACGAGGTGCACCTGTTGACTTCAATAATAAAGAGCAGTGCTATAACTGGGAGCTTTTATACTGCGAAATGTATGCGGGCGGTAAGTATAACACTAATGACGGTGCGAATTACGAATATTCTGTAGGTCTTAACGGTTTAGGTCTTTGCTCAACTCAGTATTCTTCTGAGTTTATGGATGTTGAAATTAAGCGTGACGGATATAAATATAATCTTCACTTCGAAAAAGGTTTTAATGTCGGCGGTCTCAAAAAAGAGGAATATTCTGGTAAGGATACGGGTACTAAAACAAGATGGAAGCCTGATTTAGAGGTGTTCACAGAAACCGAAATCCCCTCGGAGTATTTTATAGATACCCTCAAAAGACAGGCTATAGTTAATGATGGATTGCTCTTTGTTTTCAGAGAACAGCAAGGAAATAAGTTTATTCAGCATGAAATCGTTTATAACAACGGTATAGTTGATTATGTGAATGAGATTGTAGGCGAGGAGAAGCTTTCGAGCGTCCAATTCTGGCAGACCGAACGAAAGGGCAGAGACCGCGAGGACAAGCCCGAATATAAGGTTAAAATAAATGCGGCTGTCGCATTTAGCAACCGACACATACTTAAAGAATACTATCATAATTCAAGTTGGCTGGAACATGGCGGTGTTCCTGAAAAGGCGGCAAGAAGCGCCTTTGTAGCTCAGATAGATGCTTATATCAAGCAGACAAATAAGTACAAATCGAACGAAAGCAAGATAACTTTTTCTGATGTTGAGGAATGCTTAGTGCTTGTTATTTCTTCTTTCTCAACAATGACCTCTTATGAAAACCAGACCAAAAAAGCTATAACAAACAAGTTTATTTATGAAGCAATGGTTGATTTCTTACGCCATCAGTTAGAGGTGTATTTTATTGAGAATAAAGCAGAGGCAGACAAGATTGCCGACCAAGTGCTTGTCAATAAGCGCAGTCGAGAGAGAAGCGAGCGAGAGCGTATAAATATCAAAAAGGCACTTCAAAGCTCTAACAGTATGCTTGACCGTGTGGATAAGTTTGTTGACTGTCGTTCAAAGGATGTTGCCGAGCGAGAGCTGTTTATAGTTGAGGGTGATTCGGCTTTAGGCTCCTGCAAACTGGCACGAGATGCAGCTTTTCAAGCTATAATGCCTGTGCGAGGCAAAATACTTAACTGTTTGAAGGCTGATTATGAAAAGGTATTTAAAAGTGAAATTATAACAAATTTAATTAAGGTTCTCGGTTGCGGAGTTGAGGTTAAGTCAAAGCTTAATAAAGGGCTTACTATGTTTGACCTAAGTGCTCTTCGTTGGAATAAGGTTATAATTTGTACCGATGCCGATGTCGACGGTTTCCATATCAGAACCCTTATTCTTACTATGATTCATAGGCTTATGCCAACCCTTATTACAGAAGGTAAAATTTATATTGCTGAAACCCCACTTTATGAAATTGGCACAAAGGATATGACCTATTTCGCCTACGATGAAAAGGAAAAGACTGAAATTCTTGAAAAAATCGGAAACGCTAAATATACTATTCAGCGTTCTAAGGGACTTGGCGAAAACCAACCCGATATGATGAACCTTACAACAATGAACCCCGAAACCCGTCGTCTTGTTAAGGTTATGCCTCAGGATGCCGAAAGAACCGCCCAGATGTTTGATATGCTCTTGGGTGACGATTTGCAGGGTAGAAAGGATTTTATTTCCGAAAACGGATATATGTATCTTGATGATGCCGATATTAGTTAATGCTTGGCATTAACAGGGAAGATATAATAGTGAAGAGGTAATAAGTAAGGGTGTCGCAAAGCTACACAAATATATATGTTTTTGCACCGCAAAAACTCATTACTTATTCACTATTATCTATTACTTATTTACTTTAAAAATCAAAGGAGATTTTTTAATGGCTCCAAGAAAGAAAAAAGAAACAAATACACTTAAAAAGCCAAATATTAATGCCTATATTGCGGGTGCGGGACTGACTGTTGAGCAACCGATTACCGAAACTCTTGAATCTAACTTTATGCCCTATGCAATGAGTATAATAGTTTCCCGTGCAATCCCGGAAATAGACGGTTTTAAGCCATCTCACAGAAAACTGCTTTATACTATGTATAATATGGGGCTTTTAAATGGCGGTACTATAAAATCTGCAAATATTGTGGGTAGAACTATGCAGTTAAACCCTCATGGTGATGCGGCGATTTATGAAACAATGGTGCGTCTGTCAGAAGGAAACGAAGCGTTGTTGCATCCGTATGTTGCATCAAAAGGCTCATTTGGTAAGGCTTATTCGCGTGATATGGCTTATGCGGCATCCCGTTATACCGAGGCAAAGTTAGCGCCTATTGCGGCTGAGCTTTTTGCCGATATAGAAAAGGATACTGTTGATTTTGTAGACAACTATGATGCTACAATGAAAGAACCGACGCTTTTCCCCGTCACATTTCCTTCGGTGCTTGTAAATGCTAATACAGGCATTGCCGCGGGCATGGCAAGCTCGATTTGTCCTTTTAACTTAAAAGAGGTTTGTGAAACCACCATTGCCTATATTAAAGACAATGATATAAATGTGGCAGATACCCTTTTAGCACCCGATTTCCCAATAGGTGGTCAGCTTTTATATAACCGTGCCGAAATGGAAAAGATTTACGAAACGGGTAGAGGCGGTTTTAAGGTTAGGGGCGTTTATTCCTATGATAAATCAAACAATTGTGTTGATATTACTGAAATTCCGCCAACAACAACATCTGAGGCTATAATTGAAAAGGTGATTGAGCTTGTAAAGCTTAAAAAAATTACCGAAATCAATGATATACGTGATGAAACCGACCTCGGAGGTCTTAAAATCACTATTGACCTCAAACGCGGTGCGGACCCAGAAACACTTATGAGAAAGGTTATGAGAATGACACCTTTAGAGGACAGTTTTTCTTGTAATTTCAATATTCTTATTGCTGGCTCACCTAATGTTATGGGTGTTAAGGAAATCATATCTGAATGGGTAGCTTTCCGCGAAGAGTGCGTTCGTCGCAGGGTCTATTTTAAGCTTTCTAAGGCTAAGGATAGATTGCATCTGTTAAAGGGTCTTGAAAAAATACTCCTTGATATTGATAAGGCTATAAAAATTGTTCGAGAGACCGAGGAAGAGGCTCAGGTAGTACCTAATCTTATGATTGGTTTTGGTATTGACGAAATCCAGGCAGAATATGTGGCTGAAATTAAGCTTCGTCATTTAAACCGAGAATATATTTTAAAGCGCACTAAGGATATAGAGACTTTAATTGCTGAGATTGAGGAAATGGAGGGTATATTGAAGTCTAGAACAAAGGTGCTTAAAATTATAATTAAAGAGCTGGAAAAGGTTATCGAAAAATACGGCAGAGAACGTAAAACACAGATTATAAGCGCTGTTGCCGAGGCTGTTGATAAGGAAGAGGTTGTGGTTGATAATTCACCTGTAACACTTTTCTTCACAAACGATGGCTACTTTAAAAAGATAACACCTCAGTCACTCAGAATGAGCGGTGAGCAAAAGCTTAAAGAGGGTGACGAAATCATCCAAACTATTGAGTCAACCAATGCGGCTGATTTGTTATTCTTTTCAAACAAATGTCAGGTTTATAAGTCAAAAACCGCCGAGTTTAGCGATGGTAAGGCAAGTGTTATGGGTGAGTATATACCCTCTAAGCTTGAATTTGATGATGCCGAAAGCGCTATTTATATGGTGGAAACTACCGATTACAGTGGATATATGCTATTTATCTTTGATAACGGTAGAATTGCTAAGGTTCCTCTTAACTCCTATGAAACCAAGACTAATCGTAAAAAACTAATAAAGGCTTATTCTGAAAAATTTACTATTCATACCATTCTTTATATAAAAGAGGATACAGAGTTGTTGCTTAAATCAACAAACGGAAGAATGCTTATTGTGTCTACAGCGGCAATTCCTCCAAAGGCTACCAAGGATAATGGCGGTATAAATGTTATGACACAGAAAAAAGGTCAGAGAATATCGGAGGCGGCATTGTATACAAAGGGCGAGATTGAAGGCGACCACCGTTACAGAACAAGAAATTTGCCTGCCGCGGGCAGTAAGCTTCCTGCGGGTAATGCAGAACAAGCTATGCTTGAAATATAACTTGACATTAAGCGTCAATACTGTATAATTAAAAACTGTATAAAAAGAAACTGCCTTAAGACGAAACATTAAAAACCGTTTCGCCTTAAAGCAATTCTTCACTTTATGTTGTAACGGTTTTACTGTTTATTCATTAAGACAGCTCTTTTGTCAGCTTTGTCGCAAACGCCTTTTGCTGACAATAGTATCTTGTGTAGTAGATTTAAATTTATTATAAGAAAATTTTTCCAAAGGTTGTGAAATAAATGGCAAAAGAATTAGCCAAGCAATATGACCCTAAAGATGTTGAGGACCGAATTTATAAATCATGGCTTGACGGTAAGTATTTTCACGCAAAATGTGAAAAGGATAAGGAAACATATACGATTGTTATTCCGCCACCGAATATAACAGGTCAGCTTCATATGGGCCATGCACTTGATAATACTTTACAGGATATTCTTATCCGTTTTAAAAGAATGCAAGGCTTTGATACCCTTTGGGTACCTGGCACCGACCATGCCTCTATTGCGACGGAGGCTAAAATTGTTGAAAAAATGAAGGCTGAGGGCGTTACAAAGGCTGATATCGGTCGTGATGGCTTTTTAGAACGCGCTTGGGATTGGAAAAAACAGTACGGCGGCAGAATTATAGAACAGCTAAAAAAACTCGGTTCCTCTTGCGATTGGGATAGAGAACGCTTTACTCTTGACGAGGGTTGCAGTGAGGCGGTTAAAGAGGTGTTCGTAAGGCTTTACGAAAAAGGTCTTATTTACCGCGGAGAGCGTATAATAAACTGGTGTCCACATTGCAAAACATCTATATCTGATGCAGAGGTTGAATACGAGGAGCAGGCAGGTCATTTTTGGCATCTTCGCTATCCTTTTAAAGATGGAAGCGGTTATTTAGAGCTTGCAACCACACGCCCTGAAACACTGCTTGGCGATACCGCGGTTGCTGTTAACCCCAATGACGAGCGTTATAAAGATGTGGTCGGTAAAACACTTGTTTTGCCACTTGTTCACCGCGAAATCCCTGTTGTTGCTGATGACTATGTTGAAATGGATTTTGGTACGGGTGTTGTTAAAATCACACCTGCACATGACCCTAATGACTTTGAGGTAGGTCTTAGACACAACCTAGAGGTTATAGATGTTATGACCGATGATGCTAAGATAGTTGCCGATTATCCCAAATATGCAGGCATGGATAGATACGATGCAAGAAAGGCTATTGTTGCTGACCTTGAAGCTGAGGGAGCTCTTGTGAAGGTTGAGGATTACACACATAATGTGGGTACCTGCTACCGTTGTAGCTCAACTGTTGAGCCTAAGGTTTCTAAGCAGTGGTTTGTTAAGATGAAGCCACTTGCTACACCTGCTATCGATGCAGTTAAAAAGGGAGAAACCAAGTTTGTTCCACAAAGATTTGAAAAGGTTTATTTCCATTGGCTTGAAAATATCAAGGATTGGTGTATTTCACGTCAGCTTTGGTGGGGACACAGAATTCCTGCTTGGTATTGTGCTGATTGCGGTGAGATAACCGTATCAAAAGAGGATGCTAAGTGCTGTGCACATTGCGGCAGTAAAAATATAGAGCAAGACCCCGATACGTTAGATACGTGGTTTTCTTCTGCTCTTTGGCCATTCTCAACTCTTGGTTGGCCTGAGGAAACAGAGGATTTCAAGCATTATTATCCCACAAACACCTTGGTCACAGGCTATGATATCATACCTTTCTGGGTAATGAGAATGATGTTCTCAGGAATTGAACAGACAGGTGAAGTGCCTTTTGATACAGTGCTTATCCACGGACTTGTTCGTGATTCTCAGGGCAGAAAAATGTCGAAATCATTGGGTAATGGTGTGGACCCGCTTGAGATTATTGCTGAGTATGGCGCAGATGCTTTAAGATTTTCACTTGCCACAGGTAACAGCCCAGGTAACGATATGCGTTATATCCCCGAAAGAGTAGAGGCTAGCCGCAACTTTGCCAATAAAATTTGGAATGCCGCAAGATTTATTCTTATGAATTTAAACAGTGATGAAATTATTCCTCTTGATATGGGTAATTTAGCACTTGAGGACAAGTGGATTTTGTCTAAATACAACAGCCTTGTTGCTGAGGTTACAGATAATCTTGATAAATTTGAATTAGGTCTTGCAGTAAGTAAGCTCTATGAGTTTATCTGGGATGTTTTCTGTGATTGGTATATAGAAATTGCAAAATCCCGTCTGAGCGGTGAGGATGAAAAGGCTGCCAATGTAGCTCGAAGCGTGTTAGTTTATGTATTTACAAATACTTTAGCATTGCTTCACCCCTTTATGCCGTTTATTACAGAGGAAATCTGGCAGTCGATGCCACATAATGGCGAGGCTCTTATGATTACCGAATGGCCTAAGTTCAGCAAAGAACTTGAATTCTCGGCTGAAGGGGCTGATTTCGAGAAGATTATGACAGTTATTAAGGCAATTCGCAACCGAAGAGCTGAAATGAATGTTCCGCCTTCCAGAAAGGCTAAGGTATTTATTGTATCAGCTGATAATAACACATTCCTTAAGGGTACCGCATATATCTGTCGTTTAGCTTTCGCAACTGAGGTTTTAGCAGGGGATAGCTATAGTGACGAGGGTGCAGTTCGTGTTATTACAGATGCAGCAACTGTTTATATGCCTATGAAGGAGCTTGTTGATTTCACAGCCGAGCTTGAAAGACTTAAGAAGGAGCTTAAAAAGGCTGAGGTCGATAAAGAATTCTTTGAAAAGAAGCTTAATAACCCAGGATTTTTAGCCAAGGCGCCCGCAAGTCTTGTTGAGCAGCAGAAGGCAGGTCTTAGTAAGGTTCTTGAAAAGATAAAAATGATTGAGGACAGTATTGCTGAAATTGCAAATCAATAAAGGGTTTATACCGTTTTTAATCGCCTGCTTGGGTTTTCCAAGCAGGCGATTTTACATGTATGATTTGTGTTTTTGATTGACAACAGTATTTGGTTATGCTATAATCATTCTGTAATGATATAACTTTGGGAGTGTGTTGATACGAACAAGAAAAAAATGTTTTGGCTTGTTGTGCTAACAATCGCTGTCGCTGTTATAACAGCTTGCCTCATATGGTTTGGGGTAGGGTATTTTAAAAACAAACCTATGGATACAGAACTGTTTTCCAATTATTCTGAAAATTCAGAGATTGTAAGCACTGATGCAGAAAAAACAGTTGAAACCCCTGTGGATTTTGAAAAATATAAGTCTGTAAATAATGAAATTTATGCTTGGATAAGTATTCCGAATGCGAATGTTAATTATCCTGTTTTACAGAGTGAGGAAGAAAGAAGTTATTATTTAACTCATAATGTGAACAAGCAGAAATCGGCTTACGGCGCTATTTATACTCAGAATTATAACAGTAAGGATTTTAGCGATTACAATACCATTGTTTATGGTCATAATATGGAAAACGGTACAATGTTTGGAAGTCTGAAAAGATTTCGCGATAAAACCTTTTTTGATTCTAATCAGTATATTGAGGTTTATATGCCTGGAATAATACTCAAATACCGCATCTTTGCCGCATATACTTTTGATGACCGACACATTTTAATGAGTTTTAATTTTGCCGATGAGTATGACCGTCAGCTTTATTTAGAGACGATTTATGGGTATAAAAGCCTTAGTAATCATTTCAGAGATGATATGACGGTTACTACAGATGATAAAATAATTACTTTATCTACCTGCACAAATAAGGACGATCAACGTTTTTTAGTACAGGGGGTTTTGGTTTATGACAGTAGAAAAGATTAAGCATAAAAAGCTTATAATAGCAGTAAGTATTATTTTGATATTTTTACTAACCTTTGCTGCTACAATTTTCATTTTTATAAAGATTGGTGAAATCCGTTTAAAAAACGACCTTTTAGCAGATGAGAAAATAGAGCTTTCTGATGATTTTGATTATTCCGCTGATGTTTATCATAACGGTAAAGCATATTATTATAATGATGAAATAATTAATATTTTGATATTAGGTGTAGATAAATTTACTGACAATAAAAAATCACAAGGTCAGGCTGATGCGGTTTATCTTGCTTCAATTAATACAAAGGAAAAGCAGGTAAATATTTTCGCGATTTCGCGCAACACATTGGCTGATGTTGATATTTTCGGTGCAGATGGTAATTATTATGCTACCGAAAACCAGCAGATTTGTTTAGCTTATGCTTATGGTAAGACAGATGAGCAATCTTCATTGAATTGTGCTAAATCGGTTTCAAGGCTATTTTATGGTATACCGATTAATGCATACTATACTATACATCTAGATGCGGCAACCGATATAGTAAATGCTGTTGGTAGTGTAGAGGTAATATTAAACGAAGACCTTCCCTTAGCTTTCCCAAATAAATCTAAGGGTGATAAAATAGTTATTAACGGTAGCAATGCGTTAAGATATTTAAGAGCGCGAGGGGAGAGTAATGCCCCGAGACTTGAGAGGCAAAAAGATTTTATCAATAAATTTGTAGCTTTAGCAAAGTCTAAAACATCAAAAGATTTGTCTTTACCGGTTGATATCTATAAAAAAATAGCCAAAAGGGTGGCTACAAATGTAGACGTTTCAAGTGTTGCATATATGGCTTCCCAGTTAGTAAATTCAAAAATCAAGACAGTTAGTGTTGATGGTGTAACAGGTTTTGACGGTAAATTTGAGACCTTTGAGGTCAATAAAGAAAAGCTTTATAGCTTAGTTTTAGAAAATTTTTATGTAGAAAGAAACTAGATTAATCTTTAAAATGGGTAGTTGTCACCCACCTAAACGGTGGCTTATGATAAATAATTAAATAAACAAAGGAAAAGGTGATAAAAATGAAAAAAATTCTATCAATTTTAGTAGCATTAATTCTTGTGGTTAGCGGTTTTGCATTTACTGTAAGTGCAGATCCTTCTCCCGAAGTGGATGATGTGATTAATATCGTTGATATCCTAGATCAAGCGGGTAATAAAGCATCTGTTGAGCTTATAAAAATTGATTTTAATAAGCTCGATAAATCACTTAAGCCTACCAATAAAAACGAATCCGTTATCGGTCAGTATACTGTTAAGGTTACAGGCGATATTAAAAACGATGTGAAGGTTTTTGCTGAAATTATGGGCGTTAAGAAATCATCTACCGTTTATATCTTAGCAAAAAAAGCTGACGGTAGCGTTATAAAGATTTCAGCAGTAATTACCGCTGAGGGCAAGGTGGAGTTCAATTTGGATCCAACCGTTAAGATGCTTTCAGTGATTGTTGATAAAGAAACAGCAACTAACATTGGTGTTTCCGACAAAACAGGTGATAATAGCTTTGCTATTGTTGTGGCTGTTCTTGGTTTAGCTATGGCGGCTGCTGTAGTTTCTGTTAAGAAAATAAAGGCTTAATTTAAAAGTTCAATAAAACAAAAAGGTCAGGTGTTCTTTGAGCACTTGACCTTTTTATTTTATCTAATCAGTTATTGCTAAATATATATTCTAGCAGTTTCTCGCAACCTTCATTAATATCTCGTTCGGTCGCATCAAAATCACCAGTGTACCAAGGGTCTGCAACATCACCCTTACGGTCGGTGAAATCAAGCAGTCTGAATACCTTGTTATCAGTATCTTCGCCTATGATGAAGCTCAAATTTCTAAGGTTGTTTTTATCCATGCAAATAAGATAGTCATAATAACCGTAATCACCCTTAGTAACCCGTACAGCACGCTTACCGTCGGTTGATATTCCTCTGCGGCTCAAAAGGGCTCTTACAGGCGGGTAAACAGGGTTGCCGATTTCTTCATTAGAGGTTGCCGCCGATGCTATTATAAAGTCGTCAGCCAA
>JAZUAL010000011.1:0-3086 GCA_045637925.1 Acutalibacteraceae bacterium
TGATAGCTGTTTTAGTTATAATATATTTGCAAATCAAGTAAAGGACTTTATTATGAAGATTAAAATCAATAAACATTTAAAATCGGTGTTGGCAGTATTAGGCTTTATTTTTTGCTATCTTGCCTCTGCAGTATTCACCACCCTATTATTAGACTACAAAATAGATGATTTTATGCAATATGATTATGTAAATGCTATTTTAGGTATTGTACTTATTGTGCTTTTATCCTGCATAACTAATTTACATTTAAGCTCATATAGGCATGCAAGCATTGGTGAAATCATTAAGCTAGGAGCTATTGCTTTTATCATTTTAGCTGTCAATGTTATCGTTTCATTAATCATGCCAGGTGTAGCAGTTAACCACAGTATAGTTACTGCTCTTATTTTCTTTATGCTAACATCCTGTCTTGTATTTTCAAGTAGAATGGTAGATTATTTAAAGAAAAGAGTTGAAAGAGCTACACATCCAGACAAAAAAGTGCTTATTGTTGGTGCAGGCTCAGCGGGAAATATTATCTTAAAGGAAATTCAAACATCTAATAAGATTAAGTATAATGTTGTTGGCTTTGTAGATAATGATACAAATAAAATCGGCACATATATTTCCGGTGTTAAGGTGCTTGGTGCTCCTGAAAACATCAAGCTTTATGCGGACATTACTGACGCGGACTTAATTATTATCGCAATTCCAAGAGCAAGCGCTAAGGAAATAAAACATATTTCTAATTTATGTCTTGAAACAAATTGCGAAACAAAGATTTTACCAGGCATTTATCAAATGCTTGACGGAGAAATTTCTGTTTCTCGTTTAAGAAATGTTGATGTACAGGATTTACTTGGTAGAGACCCTATCAAATTAAATACTGATGAGATTATGGGATATATCAAGGATGAGGTTGTTCTCGTTACTGGTGGCGGTGGCTCAATCGGTAGTGAGCTTTGCCGTCAAATTGCCGCTCACGAGCCTAAGCAATTAATAATTCTCGATATTTATGAAAACAGTGCTTATGAAATTGAGCAAGAATTAAAGCGCAAGCATCCAGAATTAAATCTATTAACACTTATCGCTTCTATTCGTGACAGTGTTAAGATGGATGATGTGTTTAGAACATATAAGCCTGCTATTGTTTTCCATGCGGCGGCACATAAGCATGTGCCTTTAATGGAGACAAGCCCTAATGAGGCCGTTAAAAATAACATTATCGGCACATACAAGGTTGCTAAATGTGCTGACAGATATAAGGTAAAGAGATTTGTTCAAATTTCCACTGACAAGGCGGTAAATCCTACTAATATTATGGGGGCTACAAAGCGTGTTTGTGAAATGATTATTCAAGCATTTGCTAAAAAGAGCGAAACAAAGTTTGTTGCGGTTCGTTTTGGTAATGTTCTTGGTTCAAATGGCTCTGTTATTCCTTTATTTAAAAAGCAAATTGAAGAAGGCGGTCCTGTTACTGTTACACACAAGGATATTATTAGATACTTTATGACAATTCCTGAAGCGGTTAGTCTTGTGCTTCAAGCAGGTGCTTATGCCGAGGGCGGCGAAATATTCGTTCTTGACATGGGTGAGCAGGTAAGAATTTATGATCTTGCTTACAATCTTATTAAGCTATCAGGATATGAGCCTGAAAAGGATATTGAAATAAAGATTACAGGTCTTCGTCCTGGTGAAAAGCTATATGAGGAAAGACTTATGGCCGAGGAAGGACTTAAGAAAACTGCTAATGATAGAATTAGCATTGGTAAGCCTCTTGAGATTGATGAGCAAAAGCTATTTGATGCTCTTAATGTGCTTTATGATGAAGCATATTCAGAAAGCACAAAAATGAAGCAATTAGTTCATGACCTTGTGCCTACATACAAAATTGATGAAAGTAAATAAACATAAAAACTCGCACGTTCTGATATGCACCCCAAAAGTTAGACACTTTTGGAGGTGCATATTTTTATGTCAAAAAAGAAACAAAAAGCAAAGAAATATAGTGCAGAATTCAAAATTCATGTTATAATGGATATGCGAGAACACCATTTAGGATATCGAGAAACAGTGAGAAAATATTGGAAAGTAGAAAAGCCTCAAGAAGCAAACTATTTAGATATATTAAGGCGGTGGGAACGCATATATTTAGAAGAAGGAGCCGAAGGTCTAATGAAAGAAAGACGAGGCAGAGCTTGCAAAGCAAGCGGCACAAGGAAAGGCAGACCGCCAAAGCTTGATAAGAAGGTACAAGAAGATTTAATTGCCGAGAATCAAAGACTCAGAATGGAGATAGAATACTTAAAAAAACTGAGTGCCTTAGTTCTTGCGGAAGAGCAAAAGAACGGCAAAAAGCGTCCATAATTGCTGAACTAAGGCAGAGATATCCGCTTAAAGATTTGTTAGAGCTTTCCGGTATAGCGAGAAGCACATACTATTACTATCTAAAACAAAAAGAAAAAGACAAATACGAAAGCGAAAAAGAAGATATATTGGAAATCTACAACGGCAACAAAGGAAGGTATGGTTACCGAAGAATTTGCGCCGCGATGAAAGCAAAAGGTTATACAATTAACCATAAAACAGTGTTAAAGTTGATGAAAGCCCTTAATTTGCGTGGTAAGCAAAGCAAAAACGGTAAATATCATTCATACAAGGGAGATGTTGGTAAGGTTGCAGATAATCTGTTACATAGAGATTTTTATGCAGACAAGCCTTTTGAAAAGCTAACCACAGATGTTACAGAATTTAAGGTTGGAGATGAAAAGGTGTACCTTTCTCCTGTATTAGATATGTACAATCGTGAAATCGTTTCTTATGCTATTTCCACCAGTCCTAACTTGCAGCAAATTAGAGATATGTTAAATGGTTTGTTTAAAAAGCTTCCTGCTGATGCTCGACCTTTATTCCATTCAGACCAAGGCTGGCAATACCAACATTCCGAATATCAACGACTACTTGCCGAACACAACATTACACAAAGTATGTCAAGAAAAGGAAATTGTATGGACAATGGCATAATGGAAAACTTCTTTGGCAGACTTAAGGTCGAGATGTATTACGGCGAAAAATTTGAATCCCCTCGGGGATTCATTGAAAAGTT
>JAZUAL010000012.1:0-23105 GCA_045637925.1 Acutalibacteraceae bacterium
TTAATTCTATTACCCTCTAAATCAAGAATAGAGTGACTGTCCCCCGTTCTGAACACAGTCTTAGACGATACTAAACAGCCTTCTCCTAATTCAATTCTAGTACCCTCTATTGCCGCAAATTCACATTCTCCAAAAACATGAGTATCGGCACCTAGTGAAATGACATTACCGTCATCCTCTATACAAAACGTACAACTATCGGCATAAACTGTGTTATCTAATATTATTTTGTTGTTATTACCTGTAATAATAACCTCGCAATTAGAAAGGAAACATTTCTTACCTAGAATAATTTGATTTCCCGTACCTCTTATTCGTATCTTACACCTTTTCATAAAGGCAAAATCTCTGCTTAGCGAATTGTTTTTCATACCTTTAAATGAATTCATTGCAAACAAATTATAGCCTAAGGCCACAATTTTTGTTAAAAAAGGGAATTTATTCAATAATCGTTTTCCTGCTGAAAATACAGACATCATTTAATCCTTTCCATTATAATGTTATAGCTGTTCTCACTAGTATAGTTTTGCTTTAAATACAGGAATCCGTTTTCACCCAAAGCTTTTAAATCAGCGCCTACAGCCTCATCAACTGTTTTGGTAAAAGCCTCGGTGCTATTGCTTTCACACCACCAGCCAAAACCATTTTCGGTTATAACCTTGCCTATATCTGTATTAGGGTCGGTAGAGGCAAGTATTGGCATTTTACTCTGCATATAAGAAAGCAAACGTGATGGGAAATTCGGAATTGTAAATCTGTGGTCCAAAAAAATTAGACCAACATCAAAGGCTTTTACAAATTCCTCATACTCAGCCTTTTGCAAACCGTTCAAAAGCAAAACATTTTTTGGTTTATGTTCATCAACATAAGCTTTAATTTTTGAATATTCCGTACCTGTGCCGCAGATTATAAAAAATCTATCATTCTTGTTTTGATTTGCCTTTAAGCATTCTATAACAAAGGGTATATCCTGAGGTTTTCCAAGATTGCCACCGTAAATAAAGGTGCGAGCGGTTTCGGGTATACCATATTTATTATAAATTTCGCTCTTTTTCGCACTATCAAGCTCGTATTCATTAATCTCAATGCTGTTTGGACAGATATGTACTATATCGGGATTGATATTTGGATTATGCTTTAAAATATAGTCAACATTGGCCTGTGACATACAGCCTATAAAATCAGAAATCTTATAAAGCTTTTGCTCTTTTTGCTTAAAAAGCTTATAAATTATAGATTTTGGACCGCTTTTGGTCATCATACCGATATCAACAGCGTTCTGAGGGAAAATATCCTTAAGCAGCAAATAACTTTTGGCGCCGTCACGCTTTTTCACAAAAGCTATAACATCGGCAAAGGTTATCGGTGGCGTGGAATACATTACTAAATCAAATTTAACATCTTTAAAATACTTTTTTATTGCATTTTTAAACTGGGTTTCTACCATAAGGGTAGAAATACCTTTTCTTATAATGTTGGTCTTTGTGAGCTTGCCAGTAGCTACCCTTAGAATGTGTAGTTGCGATTCATTTTCAATAAAGGTATCATTTCCATTTTGATTTGCGCAAGCAACATAGACACTATGATTGTTCTTGACAAATTCCCTCATCAAATCACTATATATACCTTGACTTTTAGAATTTTCAAAAGCACCGATTGTAATAAAAAGTATTTTCAATATAATCACCAATCTGCAAATTAAATGTTAGTGGCGCGATACTTGGGGAAAAAGCTGCTATCAAAATCGCCTTTCATTTTAACCAAGCGGTCATATTCATCAGGAATAAATATTTTTTTACCGATTGCAAAACGCGTCAAATCTTCACCACGGTAAAAAGATTTTTTAAACTTAAACAAATTATCCTCTCGCGAACCAACGCCGCCGCCCAGATGGAATGTTTTATAACCGTTCTCATATCCCCAAAGAGCCGCTTTATATAACAATAGGTTGCTTGGCGCAAAATTTCGGTATTCAAAAACAGAACCTGATAAATGATAATTAAGTTTTCCGTTGGCATAAAGCATTATCGAAGCTGCAATTATTCCGCCGTCCTTCTCGGCATAAAAAATTTTAGAATTATTGCTTAAATCCCCACGGATACTATCATAAAACTCTTTGCCAAAAAAGTAATATTCATCAGCATTATCATGTTCCATTGTTTTATTATAAATCTCAGTAAATTTTTCGTAAATTTCTGGTGAATTACCTGTTTTGATTTCTACACCGTTTTTTTCAGCTTTGCGAATAACATTTCTGTTTTTGCTAATAATATTTTGCCAAATAATTTCAGGCGAGGAAATATCCAAAGTAACGGTATTCCCCAGAAGGATAACATCATAGGCTTCATTTACATAATTATAATTTTCAATAATTGGATGAAACCTCACAAACTCGCTTACTATATGATTTTCAATGCACCAATTTTCATATTCTTTAAAAAGAATATCTCTTTCTTCCATTTCCCCTTCAAGCATCCAACCACCGTAACCGTAGGGGGTTGAAAAATCGAAAAGAGAGCCTTTCGGCAATTTGCCATTAAACTCTGGCACATTTGATATGTCACGCTTCATTACAACGTTTATACCCTTTAAGCCTGCTCCCTCATAATATATAAGTAAGGGTTCACCGTCACCGTGAAGCTTAAAAGCAACGAGATATCCGCTCAAATAATAAACGTCGTATTTATTGAAGGAAGAAACTATTTTATCCCATTCTTCTCTGTTTTCTAAAGTGTAAATTTTTAACATTTCCCAACCTCAGTTAAAAAACTTTTAATTTCCCTACAAATCCGCTCCATATCATCGGTTGTATACCGTTGGTCACAAACAATACTTATTTCATTATTATAGATTTCTAACTGCTCAGCATTTAAATTATGAAGAGTTGTTAATGGCCAATGCACAGGACAGTATATTTTTTTATCTATGAGGTGCCTGCGAAGAGCATCTCGCTTACCGTTCTTTATAATAAGCGGAACAAATAACGGACAATCATCGGCTTTGATTTCGGAAAAAACCGCAAGGTCTTTAAAATATTTCAGTATAACCAACGCGTTTCCACGACGCTTTTCTTTAATGAACGACGCATCTAATTTTTCAGCCCTTATAACGTCAAAATCATCAGCCTTGCTGCAAGGATATCTATCTAAAATATCTTCAGCAAAAGAAAAATCCGATAAAAAGTCCTTACTATCAGTTTTTCCGTTTATAAAATCTAACTTTTTGCTCATCGCAAGCCTACGAACAGAAATATACTCCTCGTTCTTTGCTGTTTGATATTCTTCCAGCTTACTACCGTCACTTTTATATGCAAATCCGCCCGTAAAAAAGCCTGCCCATTTTCTCAAACTGCCGAATGTATAATCCGATTTATGAATTTTTTTTGAAAAAACGCTGTGTGTGATATCGTTAATTATTAATCCTTTAAAATTATGTTCTATTTCTCTTATATAACCAAAATAGTCCATTATAAGCATTACATCACAATTTTTAACATTTGAAAAATCGCATTTTACACAATTATCTTCAAATAGAACTGTATAAAATTTTACAGATATATTCTCATTCAAAAAAGGCAAAATCATCGAATCGCAACACCAAGACGGTAATGCCACACTATTAAAGGAACACCTTTTTTTAATATCGTTGATAATAGCTATTAATGCACTTCTGCCAGATAGATACCATTGCGTTTTATTGGGAAAAATATCACAATCCCGTTCACAAACGGGAACATCCCAAAACTCACTGCCAATTTCCATCATAGCGGTATGTTTCCGTGTTTCTTTTTATTCTTCACATTATCAACAGACTTATTTTTAAGCATCTGTAAAGACTGCGCAATGTTTTCACGAACAGTTTCGGGATGTATAATTTTATTTATATATCCACGCTCTGCCGCGAGATATGGGTTCATAAACTTTTCCTCATACCTCTTTATAAAATCATTGCGTTGTTGTTCGGGATTCTGGGAATTTTCTATATCTTTTCTGTATATTATTTCTACTGCACCCTCAGCACCCATAACAGCTATCTGCGCAATCGGTAAAGCAAGCACAATATCAGCACCCATATTCTTGCTATTCATAGCAATATAAGCGCCACCGTATGCCTTGCGTAAAATCAGGCTTATCTTAGGCACAGTAGCCTCTGAATATGCATACAATAACTTCGCCCCGTGACGAATTATACCGGCATGCTCCTGATTTACACCCGGCAAAAAGCCTGTGACATCCACAAGTGTAAGAATAGGGATATTATAACAGTCACATGTTCTAACAAATCTTGCTGCTTTATCAGAGGAATCTATATCAAGAGCTCCACCTATATGACTTGGCTGATTTGCCACGATGCCAACCGTTTCGCCATCAATTCTTGAAAGGCCGATAACAATATTTTTAGCAAAATCCTTTTGCACCTCAAAGAAACTATCTTTATCTACAAACGTTTCTATAACTTTTTTAACATCATAAGCTTTCTTTTGATTATCGGGTATAATCTCTGTGAGAAGTTCGCTGTTATCAACAGATATTCCCTCTATTTTTTCGGCTTTGTTATCGCAATTTTGCGGTAAATAGCTTAGCAAATTGCGTACACCGTCGAGGCACTCACGCTCATCATCATATGTAAAATGTGAAACACCGCTGACAGAAGAATGTACATCAGCGCCGCCAAGCTCTTCAGCCGAAATATCTGTGCCTATTACAGATTTAACAACATTAGGTCCGGTAATAAACATTTTTGAAGTTTTTCTAGTCATAAACACAAAATCGCAAATTGCCGGTGAATAACACGCCCCGCCGGCGCAAGGTCCTAAAATCACCGAAATTTGCGGTATAATACCAGAAGCTAAAGTGTTGCGCAAAAATATTCCGCTATAACCGCTAAGAGAGCATACTCCCTCTTCTATTCTTGCACCACCGCTATCATTTATAGAAATATACGGTGCCCGCATTTTGAGTGCCATATCCATAATTTCGCATATCTTAACCGAATGATATTCACCCAAGGTTCCACCTATAACCGTGAAATCTTCCGAAGAAGCAAATGCAAGCCTACCGTTAATTTTTCCGTAACCTGTAACTACCCCATCACCAGGTACACGGCGTTTATTCATATCAAAATCATCTATACGAGATTCAACAAAACCGTTAACCTCTACAAAGGTGTCCTTATCAAAAAGTATTTCAATTCGCTCACGTGCTGTAAGCTTTGAAGAGGCGTGTTGTTTTTCTATTCTTTTTTCTCCGCCTCCCAAAAGCATCTTTTTTTCTCTTTCCAAAAGGCGTTCTATGTAATGCTTATCCCACATCAGCTTATTCTTCCTTCTGCTTAATTTTTTATTAGTCTTCCTCGTTCTTTAATATAGACCAAACGACTATGTCGTGATATTTGCCGTCCTTGTAAACACGCTTGCGAAGAACTCCGTCTTTTTTAAATCCGCATTTTTCTTTTACACGCTGTGAAGCAATATTATACTCGATTATATGACTGTAAATACAATTTAGATTCAACTGATTGAATGCATACTCTACAAGTGCATTTGTAGCCTTTGTTCCATAGCCTTTGCCACGAATATTTTTACTTGTGGCAATTTTTGAATGGAATTGGGCGGTTGAGTTCTTGTAATCTATATCAGTAAGCATTACCATACCGATTGTACCGCAGTCCTCTGTTTCAATCATCAATCTTACTTCATTGTTACGGTTTTCAAGTGATTTGAACCAATTTTCTTGTTGGTACTTTGACACCGGCAAACCGCCGCCACCTGTCATATGTTCAATCTCGGGGTCATTAATCATTTCTCTTATAAGCTCAAGGTCTTCGACCTCTATTGCTCTTAAAATTATATCTTCATACTTAATTATCATTTGCTAACACCTCAGTATTTTGTTTTTCCGCCCTCAAAATGTGAAGACTGAGAGGAGCTTCTTCCCCTTGACCTATATCTGAATGCTGTAATACGCAAACTACCGTTAAAAAAATAATTTTAACATCATTTGCAAAACTTATATTTTCTATGTATTCCAAATCTAAACCGAACTTTTCTTCCCAAGAAAGTGAATTGCGGCCCTTTGCTTGAGCCAGTCCCGTGAGACCCGGTCGCACATCATGTCTATGCCTTTCGATTTCTGTATAAAATCCTAAATATTTTATAGAAAGCGGTCTCGGTCCTACTATTGACATATCACCTATAAGAATGTTTATGAGCTCAGGTAATTCATCAAGTGAGGTTGCACGCAAAAATTTACCGTATTTAGTAAGCCTTTTTTCATCAGGCAGAAAATTTCCGTCCGCATCCTTTTCACAGGTCATAGTCCTGAATTTGATAAGCTTGAAAATTTCTTCATCCTTACCGGGTCTTGACTGTGTGAAAAAAGGATTCCCCTTCATCATTACCGCACCAACCACAGCTAGCACCAACAAAACAGGCAATAAAACTATTATCGCAAAAAGCGATAAACAAAAATCAAGGGGACGCTTTATATACTTAGCGTACATTATGTAACTCCTTAAAATATAGTTCTAATTAAATCAATTATTATATCCTGTTCTTCTTCGGTCATTTTAATATCACTTGGCAGACAAAGACCGCGTCTGAAAATATCCTCACCAACTGATTTTTCTTTTACTGTTATAAAATCGTTATCCTTAAACACAGGTTGCATATGCATTGGCTTCCAGATAGGACGAGCTTCAACATTTGCCTCATTTAACATATTCATAATATCCATCGAGGAAACCGAACAGCCCTCGTCTATAATCATACAGGAAAGCCAGAAATTAGGTCTGCTACACCTAAGATAAGGATTCATCTTAACAGGCAATCCCTTAAAGCCTTCTTCGTATCTGCGGTAAATTTTTTCCTTAGTCGCGCGGTGCTCTTCAAGGTGAATAAGCTGCCCTCTTCCTATACCTGCAACAACATTAGACATTCGGTAGTTATATCCGATTTCTTCGTGCTGATACCAAGGTGCCGGCTCACGAGCCTGAGTTGCCCAGAAAAGCGCCTTATCTCTGGCAGTTTTATCCTCGGTTATAAGCATACCGCCGCCCGAAGAGGTGATAATCTTATTACCGTTAAAGCTGAAAATATTGTATTTACCGAGAGTGCCGCATTGACGGTCTTTATATGTAGCAGAAAGTGCCTCGGCGGCATCCTCAATAAGTATCGCATTATGACGCTCGCAAACTGCAAGTATTTCATCCATTTTAGCAGGTGAACCGTAAAGATGCGCAAGAGCCACCACTTTTGTTTCGGGATATTTTTGGAATGCTTTTTCTAGAGCTACTGGGTCCATATTCCAGGTTTCATATTCCGAATCAATAAAAACCTGTTTTGCGCCCTCATAGGAGACCGGATTTACCGTTGCGGCAAAGGTTGTATCTGAGCAGAAAACAGTGTCCCCCGCCTTTACTCCCGCCAGCTTCATTGCAAGATGCAGTGCGGCAGTACCTGACGACAATGCAAGACAGTGATATTTCTTATCGGTATTCCCTGCCAAATACGCCGACATCTCTGCCTCAAATCCGTCACAATTAAAGCCAAGCGGTGCTATCCAGTTTTTATCAAAAGCCTCTTTGACATAAAGCATTTCTTCATCGTGCATAGTGGGAGTTGCTAACGGTATACGCTTTTCAAATCTCATTATATACACTTCCAATATCTTATATAAAAATAAATACAATAACCATATAATAATACATAATACATTTTAACACTTTTAAGACGTATTGTCAATGAAAGATTACAGTGTTTAGCAACCACTTTTTCCTAATTTAATTCGTTTGTCATTTCATAAAATTTATAATAAATTCCTTTTTGCTCTAATAACTGCTTATGTGTTCCCTCTTCCGTAATTCCCTCGTCTGTAAGCACTAATATGCGGTCAGACTTTCGAATTGTTGAAAGCCTGTGAGCAATAGTTATTGTGGTTCTGCCCTCTGAAAGCTTGGCCAGGGATTTTGCTACAGCAAATTCGCTCTCGTTGTCAAGCGCGCTTGTAGCCTCATCCAATATGATAATAGGCGGGTTTTTAAGAAAAACACGCGCTATGCTTATTCTTTGCTTTTGTCCACCCGAAAGCTTTACGCCGCGCTCGCCCACATAGGTATCATACCCATCCTTAAGCTCGGTCACAAATTCGTGAGCCCCTGCTTTTTTTGCCGCATCAATCACCTCTTCGAGAGTAGCTCCCGGTTTTCCGTAGGAAATGTTTTCATAAACCGTTCCCGAAAAAAGATATACATCCTGTTGCACCATACCTATGCTGTCTCTGAGGGATTTAAGGGTATATTTTTTGATGCTTTTACCGTCTAGCAGAATTTCACCGCCACTAACATCATAAAATCGGGGAATAAGATTGCAAAGTGTGGTTTTTCCTCCGCCCGATGGCCCCACAAAAGCAATTTTTTCTCCACTCTTGATTTTAAGATTAAGCCCCGTAAACACTCGATTATGGTCGTCAGGGTATTCAAAGGAAACATCGCAAAATTCAATATCTCCCTTGGGATTTATAAGAGCAACCGCATCGGGCTCGTCGAATATTTCGATATCGGCATCCATTATCTGTAAAAACCGCTCGATTCCTGTAAGCCCTCTTTGGAACTGCTCTGAAAACTCAATTATGCGCCTTACGGTAGCAATAAATGTAGTAACATACAAAAGATAAGCAACAAGGTCACCGGGGGTTATTTTACCCTTCATCATAAACAGGCTGCCTGCTATAACTACAGCGGCATACATTATACCGTCAAACATACGGGTTGTAGTGGAAAAGGCACCCATAAATTTATAAGAAAGCCTCTTTATTGAGAAAAATTCCTTATTATCCTTTTCAAATTTAGCCTGCTCGATATCCTCATTAGCAAAAGCCTTTACAACCTTTTGACCTAGAAGTGAGTCCTCAATTCTTGCATTAAGCTCGCCAATCATAACACGCTGACTTCTAAAGGTTTCACGCATTTTTCTGTTTAGCCTTTTGCAGATTAAGACCATTATCGGAATAATAACGAATATAATAACCGTAAGGGGTATGTTTATATTCATAAGAATAGTAAATGATACTATCCCCTTTATTCCCGCTATAAAAAACTCCTCTGGGCAGTGGTGCGAAAATTCGGTGACATCAAAAAGGTCGTTGGTTATTCTACCCATTATCTGACCGACCTTTGTATTATTGAAATATGTATTTGAAAGCTTGTGCAGATGGGCATAAGCGTCGCGTCGCATATCGGTCTCAATCTTAGTGCCCATAACATGACCTATATAAGCCATATAATAGTAAGCGGCGGCATCTATAATTCTTAACAGCAAATAAAGAATACCGACCTTTAGTATAAAATCAAGCGTAAGCCTACTTATATCGTTCATACCCGCATTGGTTATTTCGCGCATAATAAGTGGTAATACTATTTCGCAAATAGTGGTGAGAGAGGCACAAAACAAATCAAAAACAACGGTTGGAATATACTTTGTATAATAAGGCATAAAACGTTTTATAAGCACACCCGTTTTATAGCTTTTTTCAGTTTTTTTCATAAATAATCACCCAATATATTATATACCTTAAAACAGTCAAAATCAAGATTTATTAAGGCGTTATAAAATGCCTCAATTTTATGTTTACTCTTTTGCGAGCATCAAAAAGGGGCTATCCCGTTTTTCGAGATTGCCCCTTAATTATTTTAATTTAATTTTTTCTTAATTATGATAAAGCTTTTTAGTTTGATATTTAGGCTCAAATGTAATATTGATACCAAGCTTTCTGAAAACATTTTCATCAACTCGAGAAAGAATTACGCTTGAATGTGCCTCTAATCCCTTAAGCTTGTATGCTTGGTCAAGGGCTTTTTTAGCTATATCACTTGTCGCGGCACAGATGGACAAAGCAATCAATATCTCATCCATATGAAGTCTTGGGTTGTGGTTACCCATAATTTCAATTTTAAGCTTTTGTATAGGCTCAATAATTGTTGGTGAAATAAGATTAATATCATCAGGTATGCCAGCCAGCACCTTTAGGCAGTTGAGCAATAACGATGATGAAGCACCTAAAAGGCTTGAGGTTTTACCTGTAATAATAGTTCCGTCCTGAAGCTCAATGGCTACTGCAGGCGCAGAAGTATCCTCTGCTTTTTTAAGTGCTGCCCGAACAACAGCGCGGTCATCTACTGTAGTTCCAACCTGTTTCATAAGAAGTTCTATCTTTGAAGCATCAGAACTCTCTCCCATACCCTGACGGGCATTTACAAGAGCAGCATAATATCTTCTTATAATTTCTTGCTTTGCAGCCTCTCTTACAGCCTCATCATCACATATAGCGAAGCCCGCCATATTAACGCCCATATCGGTAGGACTTTTATAGGGTGATTTTCCCAAAATGCTTTCAAGCATAGAATTAAGCACAGGGAAAATCTCAATGTCGCGATTATAATTAACGGTCGTCTCGTTGTATGCTTCCAAATGGAAGGGGTCTATCATATTAACATCATTAAGGTCAGCGGTAGCCGCCTCATATGCCACATTCACAGGATGCTTCAGCGGAATACTCCATATGGGGAAGGTCTCAAATTTAGCGTAGCCCGCGGTAATACCTCGCTTGTGCTCATGATAAAGCTGAGAAAGGCAGGTTCCCATCTTTCCGCTTCCCGGACCCGGAGCAGTCACAACAACAAGTTTGCGCGATGTTTCTATATAATCATTTTTTCCAAAGCCTTCTTCACTTACGATAACCGGTATATTTGAAGGATAATCCTTTATATGATAATGGCGATAAACCTTAATTCCAAGACTTTTAAGACGCTTTTCGAACGTCTCTGCCGAAGGCTGACCTGTATAGCATGTGATAACAACGCTTCCAACATAAAGACCTATTTCTCTAAAAGCATCTATAAGACGCAAAGTATCTAAATCATAGGTAATTCCAAGGTCGCCGCGACGCTTATTTTTTTCGATAGCATCAGCATTAATAACGATTACAATTTCAGCATCATCTTTAAGCTCTAAAAGCATTTTAACCTTTGCGTCAGGCTCAAATCCGGGAAGCACCCTTGCCGCATGGTAATCATCGAAAAGCTTGCCGCCAAACTCCATATAAAGCTTGCCGCCAAACTGCGCTATTCGTTTTCTTATATTTTCTGACTGTAATTCTATATATTTTTGATTGTCAAACCCTTTTTTCATAAAAGTATCCCCAAATTTAATCGTCGATTATTTTTTAACTTCTTAATTACCGTTCTTTTCTTTTTCTAAATACTCCACATATTCCTCAAGGCACATTTGGAGCTCATTCATTTTCTTTGCATGGTTAATACCAACAAAACGCCAATGCCACGACTCGTGAATTACACCTGTTATGCTCTGCTTTTCTGCAGAGTAACGCATTACAAATCCGTAATCCTCGGCATTTTCTACCATCCACTCGTACATTTTTGTGGTTTCAAAGGCATCACTTGCCATATTAAAGTCAGCGCAAAGACCCGTATTATGTTCGCTAGTGCCCGGTCTTGCAACAACGGTAGCCGCCTTCTCTTCGTCACCGCCTACGCGTGCCACCTGCTTATCGAATAAATCCTTTTGTATAGCATAGCTTCTGAACGGTGACCATACCCTTAAATCTACCCCGTCATTTTGTGCGTTAGCCACCATAGCAGTTATATACGGATAAACATCCTTATGGATTTGTGTTACATAATCATTATTTCGGTATTGCTTATCAACCTCAACGAGATTTGCTTTAACCTCGCTGTCATAGGTATCCGGCAAAGGATTTTCACCGTTCACAAGCAATAGATTTTCAAAAGAAGCATCAAGTGTATATTCACCCATAGTTACAAAATCAGCTTCATCATTTTTTTCGCTCTCGGTTTTTGAATTTTCACTATCTGATGAAATTTCAGAAGAAATTATATCGGATGAGACATCACTGCTGTCAGCATTATTATCTCCGTCACGGGCAGAAAAAACAGAAGAAATAATAAATACCAACAGTGCTACAACAAGCGCCAAAATTATAAAGCAAGCCCCTAAAAACATTCTTCTTTTTATGATTGCTTTTCTACGGGCTGTTCTCTTATTTTTCATTATTTTACCTCTATTCATCAAGCTTAAGCACTGCCATAAACGCCTCTTGCGGCACCTCAACAGAGCCAAGCTTTCTCATTCGCTTCTTACCCTCTTTTTGCTTTTCAAGCAGTTTCTTTTTACGGGTTATATCACCGCCATAGCACTTTGCAAGAACGTCCTTTCTGAGCGCTTTAACTGTTTCCCTTGCGATAATTTTGCCCGAAACCGCAACCTGAATAGGCACCTCGAAAAGCTGACGGGGTATGAAGTCCTTTAGCTTTTCTGCTATTTTGCGCGCTCTGGCATAGGCATTATCGGTATGAACTATAAAAGAAAGCGCATCCACAACATCGCCCGCAAGCATTACATCAAGCTTTACAAGCTTGGATTTTTCATAACCCTTAGTCTCGTAGTCATAGCTGGCATATCCTTTAGTGCGAGATTTTAAAGCATCGAAAAAGTCATAAACGATTTCGCCCATCGGCATAACATAGTGAATATCAACACGGTCACCCATATACTTCATATCTGTATAAACACCGCGTCGCTCCTCGCAAAGTTGCATAATTGTGCCCACATAATCACTCGGACTATAAATATGAACATCTGCCACAGGCTCTAAAGCCTCGGCTATAACAGCGGGGTCAGGATAGTTGGTTGGGTTATCAACCGTGATTTCCTCGCCGCTTGTAAGCTTAAATTTATATTCAACGCTCGGCGCGGTTGTTACAAGGTCAAGATTATACTCGCGTTCTAATCGCTCCTGTATTATTTCCATATGAAGAAGTCCTAAAAAGCCGCAACGAAAACCAAAACCTAAAGCATTAGAGCTTTCCGGTTCAAAAAGAAGTGACGCATCATTAAGCTGTAGCTTATCAAGAGCATCTCTGAGGTCTGGATATTTTGCACCGTCAGCAGGGTAAATGCCGCAAAAAACAACAGGGTTCACCTTTCTGTAACCCGCGAGTGCCTCTGCAGCAGGAGAATCCGCTAAGGTGATTGTATCACCAACGCGGGCTTCACTTACCGTTTTGATAGAAGCCGCTAAGTATCCAACCTCACCCACCTCTAAAACATCGCAAGGCTCAAGTGAGGTGGCGCGCTTTCTGCCAAGCTCTACAATATCAAACTCAGCACCTGTCGCCATCATTTTAATTTTATCGCCGCTCTTAATTTTACCTCCCATAACGCGAAAATAAACAATTACGCCTTTATAAGAGTCATAATAAGAATCGAATATAAGGGCAGTAAGGGGTGCGTTGGCATCCCCTTTTGGTGCAGGAATATCGGTCACAATACGCTCTAACACCTCTCCCACATTAATTCCCGTTTTTGCCGAAACCAACGGAGCATTATCGGCAGGAATACCGATAATATCCTCAATTTCCACCTTGATGCGTTCTGGCTCGGCAGAGGGGAGATCGATTTTATTTATAACAGGCAGTATTTCAAGTCCGTGGTCTACCGCAAGATAGGTGTTAGCTAAAGTTTGAGCCTCTATACCCTGAGAAGCGTCAACAATAAGAACAGCGCCCTCACAGGCAGCAAGAGAACGTGAAACTTCATAGTTAAAGTCCACGTGGCCAGGGGTATCTATTAGATTGAGCTCATACTCATTACCGTCAGCCGCAGTATAATATAGAGTTACAGCGTGCGCCTTAATGGTAATACCGCGTTCGCGCTCTAAATCCATACTGTCTAGTATCTGCTCTTCCATATCTCTTTCGGCTACCGACTGAGTAAGCTCTAAAAGACGGTCTGCCAGTGTGGACTTACCGTGGTCAATATGCGCAACTATACAAAAATTTCTGATTCTCTCCAACGGAAACGACATATATTACTCCTATTTTAAACAGATTATTTCTATTTTAATATTTTACCACAAACCAATGTATATTGTAAACAACAATTTGCACTTTTTTATATATATTTAATATTTTTTAATTGATTAAAACCAAAAAGCAGTCGGCATCAATACCAACTGCTTAAAGATTAAATTATTTTAAAATTAAATGCTTGATTTTTGCCAGAAATGGCTTTATTTTTAATCGCCATAAATACCTGAAAGGAAAGCTCAAACGGTTTAAAAAAATATAAATATGATAGATTTTACTCGTAGCACAATCATAATACTTGCCCTCACGATAAAATGCCTTGAGCACACCGACAATATCCTCGTCGGTTACATCATATTCCTTGTAAAAAAGGTTATCCCCTCTTATTACGTATCCGTTATCTGTGACCTTTAAAATTCGGTGAAGCACCAATTTATCACAACCTGCGCGCCTGTAAAGAGGAACATCATTCCTTTGAAGCTTTCTGTTTACACGCTCTATTACTGCAATATCCTTATGTTCTCTAAGCATCGGACGCATACTGATGCCACTGGTCAGAACGTGTACCTCTTCGCTAATCTGGAGCAATTCGTCGGCATTAAATTTTTTATCTGCCATTATGCCAACAAATCCGATTCATTAAGCTGTGCTATAAAGCCCTCAACAGTTTCCTTTATCTCCTCTTCGGGAGTATCGACATAATCCTTCTTCATAGCATCAATAATATCTTCTGAGGTGACATCATCTTTAAGCATATTAAAAATATACGCGCCGACATCATTCATTTTTACAAAACCGTTAAATTTAGCTAAATCCTCGCCAACAGCTACCGCCACAATTTTATCGGCAACCTCATTTGTTACAAAATTATACTTTAATTTCATAATCGTTCTCCTACTTTTTAAATATTGTATTATACGCCGTCTCGGCGGCTTCGATATCCATATTGCATTTGATTTTCCACAATTTGCAGCTGTTAACAAGTCGATTTATAAGCTCTATTGTTGCAACTGCCGCTAAAGGATTTTTAGGCATATAAACCTGATTGAAAATCAAATCAACGACCTTTGATGCCTCTATCGGCTCACAGGAATTTTCAGAGGCACGCTCTATAAAGCAAATATGCCGAAGCGGAGCTTTTGAATTTGTTCCGAGGTGCTCCTTACCGTTCCAAGGGGTGCCGTAGCCATATGGTATCATAGGCTCGTTATCAAAAAATCTTATAATCGGCTTGTCACCATTTACAATTCTTAAATTTTCTCCCAAAAGCTTTTTCCAAAGACGCATATGGGTTGTTTTACCCGTTCCGCTGTGCGCCGCAAAAGCAACGCCCTCGCCCTCAACCTCGAAAAATGCCGAATGAAGCACAAAGGCATTTTTAGACGGTAAAGTTTCTGCTAATTTTCTGTAAAAAGCTATTGTTTCAAGATAGGCATCAGAAAACTCATCCTCTGATAAAGCTCTTTCTGCTTTGATATCCTGTTCGGTGAGTTCAATTTTAAATTCGTGTTTTTCTTCCGATATGTAGTCGGTACATTGTTTGGCAAACATATCATACATATTCTCATATTCAATTTTAAAATCTGCAAAAGAATATACCATACCAACCCACCTCAAATAATAATTATAATAATTATACCTTAATAAGAAAAATTAGTCAATGTTTTTTGTCCAAAAAGCTTCAAGTTCTTCACGGGAAGCAATAACCGTTCCCTGTACCATACCGTTTCTGCCGCCGCCTTTAACATTAAATTTTTGACGAAATCCCTCAAAAAACTTATTAAGCGCAACTTCTCCGCCACAAATAGCAAAGACAAAACCGCTCTCACTTTCGCTTAAAACTGCACGGATACCTCCCAGTCTTTTATAAAGCGCGTCGGCCGCTGCCTGCAACTCCTTCACACCCAGCCCTTCTAAGAAAAGCGCAGAAATATCCCTATCAGAAATAAAAGTACTTAACGTTTGCTCCATTATTTTATTTTTAAGACCTGTAAGCTCATATTTCATTTCGCTTATCTGCGCCAAAAGCCTTTCGGTAGCAGCTGCAACCTCATTTTGCTTAACACAAAGCGCATTTGAAATTTGAAGCACACTGGAATGCTTTTCGCTATAATCCGAAAAAGCCCGACTGCCCGCCTTTAGCTGTATTCTCACGCCGCCCCTTAGTTTTTCAGTGCCAAGCAGTTTTATAAGACCTATTTCACCTGTATTTTTCACATGAGGCGCACAGCAAGCGCAAGCATCGATGCCCTCGATTTCAACAATTCTCACCGCACCCTCTATTTCCTTTTTACTGCGGTAGCTAATATCTGCAAGCTCTTCTGATTTAGGATAAAATGCTTTGATTTTTGCATTTGAAAAAACCGCCTCGTTCGATAGCCTTTCAATTTTTGCAATATCTTCTTTGGTAAGAGGTTTATCAAAATCAAGGGTTACAATTTCATCGCTTAAATGAAAACCCACATTTTCGCAAGCATAAAGCTTATATGCCACTCCCGAAACAATATGCTCCGCCGAATGCTGCTGCATAAAATCGAAGCGGCGGAGTGCATCAAGCCTTGCATCAACCTTTTCACCCTTAGCCAGCTGTTGTTCGGTATAGTGATAAATAATCCCATCGCAAATCCTAACATCATAAACTCTGATACCGTTTATGTATCCTGTATCGGACGGTTGTCCCCCACCCTCAGGAAAAAAGGCGGTGCGGTCCAAAACCGTTAGATACCCCTCCGCCTTTTTATAGGAATCAATTACAGTTGCAGTAAATTCCTTTAAATGTGAATCTATATCGTATAATTTCTCTGTCACCCTAATTTCTCCTGTACTATATGAGCCGCTTTATAAATATCTCCGCCGCCCATTGTTATTACAATATCGCCCTTTTCGGCTACCTCGATTATTTTGTCTGCGATACTATTGAAACCATCCACAATAACAGCATCCTTTAGTTTTTCAGCTATATCCTCTGACTTGATACCATAAGTATTAACCTCGCGCGAGCCCATAATAGAGGTTAAAATCACCTTATCCGCAACAGAAAGCGCATCTATAAACTCATCCTTTAAAAGTGCTGTTCTCGAAAAAGTGAACGGCTGAAAAACTGCTATCACTCGGTTATAATTAAGCTCCTTTGCGGCACTAAGTGTTGCCTTGATTTCGGTGGGATGATGGGCATAATCATCTGCTAAGGTGAAATCATATTCGCCTAAAAATTCAAATCTTCTGCCAGCGCCCGTGAAGGTCTCTAAAGCATCCTTTATACCCTCTGCAGTTACACCCTGCTCGAAGCATACCGCAAATGCCGCCAATGAATTAAGCACATTGTGTCTGCCTGGGGCTTTAAGCTCTAAGGAAGTGAGCTTTTTGCCATTACTCATCACATCGTAGCAGAAGCCAAATTTCCCAGCCGCAATATTTTCAGCATAATAACGGTTATTACTGCTAAAACCAAAGGTGACAATATCTGCCTCAATACCCTGTGCCGCTTTCGAACAAAGCTTATCATCACCGTTTATATAAGCTTTTCTTGACATTTTAATAAATTTATGAAAAGATAATACTAGATTATCCATTGTTTTGAAATAATCAAGATGGTCATTATCTATATTAAGAAGTACCGTAATATCGGGTGACATCTGCAAAAAAGTATCAACAAACTCACAAGCTTCGCAAACCATTGTTTCGCTCTTTCCAGCAATTCCGTTTGAATTGATAAGCGGCAGTCTGCCACCGATAACCGCTGTTGGCTCCATCTTGTTTAAAACGAGAATTTGTGTTATCATAGAGGTGACGGTGGTTTTACCGTGGGTACCGCTAACCCCTATAACATTATCATAATAGCGTGTGAGCGCACCTAAAAGATGCGAACGCTCCATTGTGGGTATTCCCTTTTCGTTTGCAGCAACAATTTCGGGATTATCCCGAGCGATTGCGGCAGAGTAAACAACCAACTCTGCTCCCTTAATATTCTCTTTGCTGTGGCCCATAAAGACCTTTATGCCCATTCCCTTTATGCGTTTTAAAGGGTCGCTTTCATTATTATCCGAGCCCGTCAAAATATAGCCCTTACTATGCAGAATTTCTGCGAGCGGACACATACCGCTACCGCCGATACCTATCATATGAATTCGTTTTACATTTGAAATAATTTTATCCTCTGAGCGTAGCTGTTTCATTATCTGCACCTCACGATTTGTCTTCTTTTAGCCAAAGCACATAAACTCCAACCAATCACACTAATATATTACTACTTTTAGAGTAAAAAATAAACACTTTTTTATACGGAAGTGAAAAATATGATTAAAATACCCCCAAAAACCGAATATGTTATCGAGCAGTTAGAAAAAAATGGGTTTGAAGCTTATATAGTAGGCGGCTGTGTGCGAGATATGCTTTTAGGGATAGAACCCTTTGATTTTGATGTTACCACCTCTGCAAAGCCCGAAGAAATAATGAAAATCTTCCCAAAAACTGTTCCAACAGGTATTAAACACGGAACTGTTACGGTTATTATTGATAAAGAGCCTATTGAGGTTACAACCTTCAGAACCGAGAGCGGATATAATGATAGCCGCCATCCCGAAAACATTAAATTTGTAGCATCTCTATCTGAGGACCTGTCTCGCCGCGACTTCACTGTAAACGCTATAGCTTATAATAATAGAAGCGGAATTATAGACTGTTTCGACAGTTTGAAAGACCTGGAAAACCGAACGCTCAGAGCCGTAGGTATACCGTCAAAAAGGTTTTCAGAGGACGCTCTGAGAATTTTACGCCTTTTCCGTTTTGCCGCAACACTTAATTTCAGTATTGACCCAAAAACGTTTGATGCCGCATTAAAGCAAAGCGGCGGGCTTGAAAATATAAGCCGAGAACGAATAGCAACAGAACTCAAAAAAGCGGTGATGGGACAAAATATCAAAATAATTTCAGCACTTACCCAAAGCGGCGCACTTAAATTTTTAGGGTTAAACGGTTGCCCGAATTTTACTAAACTTGAAAGACTAAATAAAAAGCCTATGCTTTCGCTTTTCGCTTTTTTATATCTTTCCGACTGTGATGTGATTTCTGTTTTAGACGAGCTTAAGGAATCAAACTACAATAAAAAATATGCTACGGATATGCTAAAACTTTTAAAGCTTGATACGCCTAAAACAAAAACCGATTTAAAACTTCTTTTAGGTGATTTTTCTTATGAAATACTAACCGATTATTTTGAATTTAAAGAAGTGCTTACAGGTGACAATTTGAATGACCTCAAAAGCCTATTAAATGAGGTTTTAAATAATGACGAGCCTTATCTTATATCCCATTTAAATATAAACGGTGAGGAATTAAAAAGCATTGGTATATCAGGCAAAAAAATCGGCGAGAATTTAGAGCTTTTAAAAAATTATGTAATCAACAATCCCGAAAACAATAAAAAAGAAAAGCTTTTGGAATTCTTGAAACAGCAATAAAAAAATACTTGACCATTTTTTTGGTCAAGTATTTTTTATTTTAAAGCTTTGATGTTGTTTCCATTACATAAGCGCCAAGCTCTGAACAGGTTGCACCGTCGCTTCGGCCTGTTATAACATATTTAGGCTCAACAGCTGTACAGATATGAATAGCCTTACAAAGCTTATCGGCATATTCAGTAAAGCCAATATGTCGAAGCAGCATTTCACTGGCTTTGAGCATACTTGTTGGGTTGGCGTATATACCTCTGTCCTCCTCTATCATACGAGGTGCAGAACCGTGAATAGCCTCAAACATTGAATAGGCATCGCCTATATTTGCGCTACCTGCAGTACCAACACCACCTTGAAGCTGAGCCGCCTCATCGGTAATAATATCACCGTAAAGATTTGGGAGCAGAAAAACCTGAAACTTTGAACGAACTCGGGGGTTTACAAGGTTTGCAGTCATAATATCAATATACCAATCCTCTGCCTCAATGCCAGGATAGTCCTTAGCAACCTCATGGCAGATTTCCGAGAACTTACCGTCGGTCTTTTTTATAATGTTAGCCTTTGTAACTATTGCAACTTTGTTTTTACCGTTATTCTTCGCATACTCAAAAGCCGCACGCGCAATTCTCTTAGTACCCTCATTTGTTGTAACCTTAAAATCGAAAGCCAAGGTATTGGGAATTTCTATACCGCGAGAGCCTAAAGCATACTCACCCTCGGTATTCTCACGAAAAAAGGTCCAATCAATATTATCCTCAAGGACTGATACAGGACGAACATTTGCATATAAATCAAGCTCGCGTCTCATTGCAACATTAGCGCTTTCAAGGGTGCCGCCCTTAAGGGTTGTAGTGGGAGCCTTAAGAATAACATTACAAGCCTTGATTTCTGACAACACATCATCAGGAATAGCTTTATTGTGCGCTATACGGTTTTCAATAGTGAGACCTTTGATATCACGAATTTCAACCTTATCGGCATCTATTTCTTTTTTTAAAATAAATTTAAGAACTCTAACAGCCTCGGCAGAAATTATAGGCCCTATTCCATCACCACCGCAAACACCGATAATTATTTTATTAAGCTTTCTATAATCCGTATAGGCAGTATTTTTCTCCATTTTCTTCTGTCTGTCAATCTGCTCCTCTAAAATAGAGCGAAATTGCTCAACCGCATTGTTTACATAGTTTTCCACTTATAATCTTTCCTTTCGGTTATTTGCCACTTTTTGTATAACTTAAAAGCCCCCCGGCTTTAAGTATAGCCTTTTGTCTTTCGGTAAAGGATACAGAAAGTTCAAAGCTTTGGTGGGTGGTTTCATTCTTTAATGCGATTTTGCCCTTATCCATACCATCAAACACATCCAATAAGGTGAGCTTATCGCCTTCTGAAAGCCTGTTATAATCATCAGGATTTTCAAATGTCAATGGCATAATACCTGCATTTATGAGGTTTGCAACGTGGATACGGGCAAAGCTCTTAGCAATCACAACCCTAACGCCCAAATACATAGGAACCAATGCGGCATGCTCGCGTGAAGAGCCCTGTCCGTAGTTACTGCCACCAACAATTATGCTTCTGCCTAAATTCTTTGCTCGCTCGGGGAATGAGGTATCGCAAACACCGAAGCAGAACTGTGAAAGATGTGGAATATTTGAACGGTAGGGAAGAATTTTAGCCCCTGCCGGCATAATATGGTCGGTTGTGATATTATCACCTACCTTTAAGCTGATTTCGGCAGTTAGGGTGTCTTCCTGCGGTGTTTCTGTCGGGAAAGGCTTAATATTAGGACCCCTTAACACCTCTAAGCTTTCTGCCTCATCTACACTTGCAGGCTCAATCACAGCAGTATCGTCGATAAGGAATTTTTCAGGCATTTTGATTTCGGGCATAATACCAAGTAGGCGTGGGTCGATAATTTCACCTGTTAGTGCCGCCGCAACTGCAGTCTCGGGTGATACTAAGTATACCTGACCGTCAGTAGTACCACTTCTACCCTCAAAGTTACGGTTAAATGTTCTGAGCGACACACCTGCGCTGTTAGGTGAGAAGCCCATACCGATACAAGGACCGCAAGCGCATTCGAGAAGTCTTGCACCGCTAGCTAAAATATCGGTTAAAGCGCCGCAATCAGCAAGCATTTTCAAAACCTGCTTAGAGCCCGGTGAAATTGAAAGACTAACCATCGGGTCAATAACCTTGCCCTTTAGGAGTGCTGCAACCTTTAGCATATCAAGAAGTGATGAGTTAGTGCAAGAGCCGATACACACCTGGTCTACCTTAGTGCCCTTAAGTGACTCTACCGTAACAATATTATCGGGGCTGTGAGGACAAGCAATAAGGGGTTTTAGTTCTGAAAGATTAATATCAATAACCTTATCATATTTAGCATCGGGGTCGCTTGAAAGCTCTACATAATCCTCGCCTCTGCCCTCAGCCTCTAAGAAAGCCTTTGTGGTTTCATCTGACGGGAATATTGAGGTTGTAGCGCCAAGCTCGGTACCCATATTGGTAATTGTTGCACGCTCGGGAACCGAAAGTGTTTTAATACCCTCTCCACCCCATTCAATTATAGCACCAACGCCACCTTTAACAGATAAAACACGAAGAATTTCAAGACTTATATCCTTAGCGCTCACAAACGGGTTAAGCCTCCCTGTAAGATTAACCTTATACATCTTAGGCATTGTGATATAATAAGCACCGCCACCCATTGCAACAGCAACATCAAGACCGCCGGCACCCATTGCGAGCATACCGATACCGCCGCCTGTGGGTGTGTGACTATCCGAACCTATAAGGGTTTTACCGGGCTTTCCAAAACGTTCAAGATGCACCTGATGGCAAATTCCGTTACCCGCACGCGAGAAATAGATACCATACTTCTTGCAAACGGTCTGAATATATCGGTGGTCATCCGCATTTTCGAACCCCGACTGTAATGTATTATGGTCTATATAAGCTACACTACACTCGGTTTTTACTCGGTCAATACCCATGGTTTCAAACTCCAAATATGCCATAGTGCCTGTAGCGTCCTGAGTTAATGTCTGGTCAATTTTAAGTGCCACTTCGCTTCCGGGTTTCATATCTCCGCTAAGCATATGCAACTTGATGATTTTTTGAGCTATCGTTAAACCCATTTGTATTTATCCTTTCTTTATATGTTTATGGGAATTATTAATATGCTATTCGGCATATTTGGATGCAAGAACGCTATCCCCTGCCGTCACCTCCCCATATATCCTGCGGTACGACCACCCCCCAGCTTCAAGCTCAGTTTTCCTTCGGCAAGAATTTCACCACGGCTGTATTTCCCGCTTAATATATCTGTTTCAAGATGTTCAAAAACCTGCTCGACAAGGGATAAGCAAACACGAATAATCCGAACCTGCCTAAAACGGCATTCTTTCGGCACTTTTCGGTTTGTCATCACCCGTAGGCGTTAGCCTGACGGATTCTTCCGCACCAAAAATCACTCGAAATTCTGCCCGTTTTAGGTCGCAGAATTTTAAAGAGTTGAATTTTTGGCTGTGCGAGGCACAAAACGCAGTTAATCCTGACGGATTAACGAGTATTTTAACAATGCAAAGACGAAAATTGAGCCTTTAAAATCAGGTTCGGATTATTCGTGTTTGCTTACGGTTTTGTGTTCAAACATATATTTTTTCTCCTTTAAAGAATATCAAACCGCCCAAAAGACAGTTCCCCTATCTTTTTTTCAAGCTCCTCGTTTGAAAGTGCGGTCTG
>JAZUAL010000013.1:0-6482 GCA_045637925.1 Acutalibacteraceae bacterium
TGCGAGTAACTTTTTCATTTCAAAAATCTCCTCTTTTTAAAATTTGGACTTTTAGCCCTTAATTTATGTAAATTGAAATTACATAACAAATTTAAGCCTAAGTATTAATATTATTTGCGAAATGTGAGTCCTGTATCGCTCATACTCTCCACAATAGCTAAGGATTCAACGCGAATACCCTCGGCTCTAAGGTTATCTCCGCCCTTCTGGAAGCCCTTTTCGATAGCGCAAGAGCAACCGACAACCTCACCGCCTGCTTGTCCCACAATATCAATAAGCCCTAAAAGCGCTTTTCCGTTTGCCAAAAAGTCATCAACTATTAGAATTTTATCATCATGTGATAGGTGCTCTTTGGATACCACAACGGTATAGTCGGTTCCATGGGTATAGGAATGAACTATAGTGCTGAAAACCTCGCCACCAAGATTTTTTGATTTATTTTTTTTAGCGAAAACCAAAGGAACGCCCATAGCCACAGCGGCTCCCATAGCAATAGCAATACCTGAGGTTTCAATGGTGAGAATTTTATTAACACCCGAATCTTTAAAAAGGCGAGCAATTTCTTTGCCCATCTCCATCATAAAGTCGGCATCTATTTTATGATTTAAAAAGCTACCAACCTTTAAAATGTTACCGGGAAGAACTTGTCCTTCCTTTAAAATCTTCTCTTCAAGAGCTTTCACAAGTTTTCCTCCCTGTATAGAATAATCTACAATTATGTTATCATAACAAGCGAATTTTGTCAATAAAAAACGCTTTCCTAAAAAGGTTAATCTACTATATTTTGGAATAGTTCAATAGCTTCGTCAAGGCTTGAAAGTTTCCTAAACAAAAGCTCGGCAATTTCGCCTTCGAAATCAACTAAATCAGGCACTCCGATACATTTCATTCCTGCGGCGTAGGCGGCTTTTATTCCGTTTGCAGAATCCTCGAAAACAAAACAGTCTGATGGGTTAACACATAGCTTCTTGGCGGCAAGCAAAAAAACATCGGGCGCAGGCTTTCCGTTCAATACATCATGACTGCCTACAATGGCGTCGAAGTATTTTGCGGCGTGAACCTCATTTAAATGGTGATTAATGCTTTGCATAGATGAGCCTGAGGCAATAGCCATCTTAATCCCTCTTGACTTAAAGTAATCAAGCAGCTTCTTTGCACCTTTTTTAAACTTCACTTTACCGTTTTCTATAATATATGCCCTGGCATCTTGCTTGAATTTAGATATATCAAGGGAGGGGAAGTTGTTGCTAAGATATGCGGTCCAACCAGTTTCATTCATACCGCAAATTTTGTAAATATGCTCACCCATACCCTTTATTCCTTGCAGATTACCAGCGTATTCCCAAGCGGGTATACAGATTTTTTGGGTGTTGAGCAGAGTACCATCCATATCAAATATCACACTAAACATTTCGCTCTCCTATGTAAAAAATGTAAAAAAGCCGATTTTTATCGGCTTTCTTATTATTCGTCAAATAACGGGGTTGAAAAATATCTTTCTGCAGTGTCGGGCAGAACAGTTACCACAGTTTTACCTTTGCCTAATTTTTTAGCAAGCTTAATGGCGGCTGCAACATTAGTGCCACTGCTTATGCCACACATAATACCCTCTTTAGCAGCAAGGTCTTTAGAGGCTTTTATAGCCTCCTCATCCTTTATGATGCAGACATCATCATAAATTTTAGTGTTTAAAATATCAGGTATAAGACCGTCGCCAATTCCCATCTGAATATGTGTGCCGATAGAGCCACCCGATAGAATTGCGGCATTTTCAGGCTCAACTGCCCAAATAGTCATATCAGGGTTTTTAGACTTAAGTGTTTCGCCAATACCTGTAATTGTACCGCCAGTGCCGATGCCTGAGCAAAAACCGTCGATACTGCCGTCAACCTGTTCCAAGATTTCAGCGCCTGTACCCTTGCGCTGAATTTCGGGGTTAGCAGGGTTTTCAAACTGCTGTGGCACAAATACATTGGGGTTCTCTGCCTTCATTTTAAGAGCCAACTCCAAGCACTCCTCAATGCAAAGACCTATATTACCTGCGTCGTGCACCAAAATAACCTCAGCACCATAGTGGTTTACAAGTTTTCTGCGCTCCTCGCTTACAGAGTCGGGCATAATTATTTTAACCTTTAGCCCCATAACAGCGCCAACGAGGGCTAAACCAATACCCTGATTTCCGCTTGTGGGCTCAACAATTATTGTATCAGAATTTATAAGCCCACGGTTTTTAGCGTCAAGTATCATATTGTAGGCTGTTCGGGTTTTTATCGAGCCACCAACATTAAGTCCTTCAAACTTCACAAGAATTTGTGCGCTGTCCGGCTCGGTCATATTATTAAGCCTTATAATAGGGGTGTTGCCCATTGCTTCTAATATATTGTTGCAAATCATTTATAAAACCGCCTTGTTTTAGTTTAAATGTTTTAATTAATCTTGACCTTTATCTATGTAAATACCGCCGCTTTTATACCCATTATATTCACATGCGAAAGATTTCGTTAACTTATATATTTTACACACTAATTTTAATATTGTCAATCGAATTGAAGCTAAAATATACCAAAAAGCAACAAACTCTAAAAAATTCATTTATCACGAATTTGCCGATATTGACAATAAAAGCTATTAATAGTATAATTTAATGTTGAAAGATAAGGTGTTTTATATGGCTAAGATAGAAAATTTAAGAAATGTTGCAATTATCGCGCACGTTGACCACGGTAAGACCACCTTGGTTGACCAGCTTTTAAAGCAGAGCGGTACCTTCAGAGTTAATGAAAATGTAAATGAGCGAGTTATGGACTCTAACGACCTTGAAAGAGAAAGAGGAATAACCATACTCTCTAAAAATACAAGCGTTATGTATGGGGACATCAAAATTAATATTGTAGATACCCCGGGCCATGCCGATTTTGGCGGCGAGGTTGAGCGTATTTTACAGATGGTGGACGGTGTTTTACTGCTTGTTGATGCCTTTGAGGGTTGTATGCCGCAAACCCGTTTTGTGCTTAAAAAAGCTTTGGCGCTTGGTAAAAAAGCGGTAGTGGTTGTTAATAAGATAGATAGACCTATGGCACGCCCGCATGAAGTTGTGGACGAGGTTCTAGATTTGTTTATTGAGCTTGGCGCTGACGACGAGCAGATTGAGTTCCCTGTGATTTTCGCAAGCGGCAGAGATGGATACGCTACCTATTCACCAGATGTGGCAGGCAGTGATATGAAACCGCTATTTGACGCAATAGTTAAGGAAATCGATGCGCCTGAGGGTGACAAGGAAGCACCGCTACAGATACTTTTCACTAATATAGAGTATGACGATTATCTTGGCAGAATAGGTGTTGGCAGAGTTATCCGCGGCAGTGTTAAGGCGGGACAAACAGTTGCTCTTTGTCATAAGGACGGTAGTTCTTCAAATGTTAAGATAGCAAAGCTCTTTATGTATCAAGGATTAAAGCGTGTAGAAGCAGAAAGTGCCGCAGTAGGAGATATTATACAGGTTGCGGGTATTTCTGAGCTTGAAATAGGGGAGACTGCCTGTGCTACTGACAACATAGAAGCGCTTCCGTTTGTCAAGATTGACGAGCCAACCTTGGCTATGAATTTTATGGTTAATAACTCGCCCTTTGCAGGTAAGGACGGTAAGTTTGTAACCTCGCGAAATCTTCGTGACCGACTTTTTAAAGAGGTTATGACAAATGTCAGTCTTCGAGTTGAGGAAACCGATTCGGCAGATACCTTTAAGGTTTCGGGCAGAGGCGAGCTGCATTTATCTATTCTTATTGAAACCATGCGTCGTCAAGGCTATGAGTTTCAGGTTTCACCTCCTGAGGTTATTTATAAAAGGGACGATAACGGTACCCTTTTAGAGCCTATCGAGCTGCTTATGATAGAGGTGCCTGAGGAATATGTCGGCACGGTTATGGAGCGTCTCGGCAATCGCAAGGCTGAGATAAGAAATATGGGAACGCGTGACGGAGGGACATCGCATCTGGAATTTTTAATTCCTGCACGCGGACTTTTGGGCTATCGTTCGCAGTTTATGACCGATACTAACGGTAACGGAATTATGAACCATGTTTTTGACAGTTATCAGGAGTATAAGGGAGATATAGACCAACGCTCTACGGGTTCTATTATAGCTCATGAACAGGGCGAGGCTACGGGCTACGGATTATTTAATACTCAAAGCAGAGGTCGACTTTTCATAGGTCCGGGTGTTCCCGTTTATGAGGGTATGATAGTTGGTGAAAATCCAAAGAGCGAGGACATTGTATGTAATGTTTGTAAGAAAAAGCAGATGACCAATACAAGAGCTTCAGGCTCGGACGATGCACTTAGGTTGGTGCCACCCTCAAAGCTTAGTCTTGAACAGTCTCTTGAGTTTATAAAGAATGATGAACTGGTTGAAATCACACCAAATAATATAAGACTTAGAAAGCGTATTCTTGGCAAGGAAGAGCGTATGAAAGCGGAGTCGAAAAGGAAATAATGGAATATATTATTCTTGATTTAGAGTGGGATAATGTTTATTTTCCGCCTAAAAAACAATTTGTAAATCAAATACTTCAAATAGGAGCAGTAAAGCTGGATGAAGGCTTTAATACGGTGGATACCTTTAACCGAATTATATGTTCTTCGGTTTCTAAAAAGGTTACAAGCCGCTTTGCAAAGCTTACGGGAATTACCACCGAAATTATGAGAGATGGTATACCGTTTGAGGAAGCTTTAGAGGAATATAATCGTTTTGCAGAAAACGCAGCTGTTACAATGACGTGGAGCAATTCGGACTTATACACCATTGTTGAAAACGAGGAGCTTTTGCTTAATAATAGATTGAAATTTAAAATGAATTCTTATCTCGATTTGCAAAAGCTTGTTCAGAGCCGACTCTATGAGCTGGGGTATGAGAGCAAAAATCAAATTTCCTTAGAGGCTGCTGCTGAATTTTTAGAGGTTGATACTGCCGAGTTTGAACTGCATAATGCGTTAGATGATTGTAGGGTTTGTGCAGCGCTTTTAAAGCTGTGCTATAATGCAGAAAAATTTGAGGCACTAAAAAGGGATACAAGCAAGGCTGATTTCTATTCAAGGCTAAGATTTAAAGCATATCCTATTTCAAATATTAAGGATAGCAATATTAAACCCTCTGAGTTGCAGTTTGAATGTCCTAAATGCAAGGGCAAAACCAAGAGGCTTAAAACCTGGAAATATTGCAACAGATGGTTTATTGCTGATTTTCAGTGTAAGGATTGCGGCTTTAAGTTTAATGGCAGAGTTTCATTTAAAAAAACCTATGATGATTTACAGGTGAAGCATAGGGTTTGCGAATATAAAGCCCGAAAGAAGAATAAGAATGATACCAAAGCTGTGTCCGAGTTAGTGTAATTCTACACGAATAGAAAATTAAATATAATCAGATTTTAGTGAATAGCCTTTGCTACTTTTGGTAGCAAAGGCTTTTTTTGTTTGATTAAGTAATATTCAAAAGCTTTGGTTATATTTATGCCATTTACCGCCATTTGCCGACAACCTTTTGTTATTTTAAAAAAGGGCGGTGACAGGCAATTTTTTTTAAAGTATAATGACTGCGGATGTAGGCAGAAAGGAGAAATATGATAAAAGCAGAGGTTTTACAAAACAATGTAATTCTTATAAAGAATAATGTTGTAGCTGACAGCGTGAAGTTTGAAACAATTGAGTTTAAATTTCCAAAAGCTTGGGAACTTTTTACTAAAACTGCGGTTTTTTATAAGGCTGACGGTACCGCGGTGAACATTGTGTTAAGCAAAAATAATACTCTTTGCAAAAGTGAAAACGAGTGTTTCATACCCTTTGAGGTGTTAAAAGCGCCCGGTTTCGATGTTTCGGTTTTTGGTGTTTTGGATGATAAAATAGCCACAGCCACCAAAGCCTATATTAAGGTGTTAGAGAGCGGTTATAAAAACGGCACTGCACCCGCATTACCGACAGCAACTGAATATCAGCAAATAATTAGCTTAAGCGAGAGTACACGACATATAGCGGAGTCTGTAAGAGAGGATGCGGATAACGGTCTTTTCAAGGGAGAAAAGGGCGATACAGGACCTAAAGGCGAAAAGGGTGACCCAGGACCTAAAGGCGAAGAGGGTACTAAGACCGACCGAAGCTATAACCCCGAAAGCGAAAATGCTCAAAGCGGTAAAGCTATTGCAAGCGCCCTTGCAAACTACTTGCCCTTGGATACACAGCTGGAATTAGAGCTTGACGGCGGAAACGCCGGAGGTATGATTGATATTGAATATGTTGTAGACAGCGAAATTTCAGATACAAGTCCAAATCCTGTTGAAAATAGAGTTGTCAAGCAGTATGTGGATGCTATAATAGGGGAGAATAAATTTCTTGTAGACAGCGAAATCTCAGATACAAGCTTTAACCCTGTGCAAAACAAGGTGATTAAACAGCATTTAGATAATTTGGCTAATCGAGTTGACGCCATAATA
>JAZUAL010000014.1:0-11658 GCA_045637925.1 Acutalibacteraceae bacterium
ACAAGGTAACTACCAATTACATCTTCAAGATGATCGGTTTTATCTTCTGCTTCACGAATTGCTTCGGCTTTAGCTTTATCATAAGTTCCAAGGCATTCAATACTACTTCTCAATGCATCAGTTGCAATTTTTGCCATATCAAAGGTGAGGTTATGTGCACATTCAAGTGCAATTGCAGGAGTGGCAAGAAGACGGTCATCAAGCTCAGATACCTTTTCAGGCATTTTTGCATCGGGAATAAGCTTATATGCAATTTTTTCAAGAAGTCCCGACATCGGAAGAAGGAGCAATGTGCACACAATATTAAAGATGGAGTGTGCTGTTGCTATACCAGCAAAGGTAGCGGATTCGTTAAGTAACACGGGGGCGAACAAAGCTTTTGCCAAAGCAAACGCACTCAAACAAACCGCTGTACCGATAACGTTAAAGGATAAATGTACAAGTGCGGCACGCTTTGCATTCTTTGTTGTACCAACCGAAGAAATCATAGCGGTTACGCAAGTACCGATGTTCTGTCCCATAATAATCGGGATTGCCGCACCGTAAGAAACTGCGCCGGTAGCCGCAAGAGCCTGAAGAATACCAACAGATGCCGAACTCGACTGAATGATAGCGGTAAGAACCGCACCTGCAACAACACCCAATATAGGATTCTTAAACATAAGGAACAACTCTTGGAACGCAGGAACATCTCTAAGACCCGAAACAGCGCCGGTCATCGTTTCCATACCAAACATAAGGGTTGCGAATCCAAGAAGAACCATACCAATATCCTTCTTCTTATTGCTCTTTGTGAACATAAACAGCACAATACCGATAAGAGCAAGCACGGGCGTAAAAGAGGAAGGCTTTAAAAGCTTCAGGAACATATTGCTTCCCGAAATACCGCTAAGACTCAAAATCCAAGCGGTTACGGTAGTACCGATGTTGGCACCCATAATAACATGGATCGCCTGTTTTAAAGTCATAAGTTTGGAGTTTACAAAACCAACAACCATAACCGTCGTAGCAGAAGAACTCTGAATAACGGCAGTTACTCCAAGACCGGTGAGAAGTCCTGCAAGTTTGCCGGTAGTGAGTTTACCGATCATAATTTCAAGTTTACTGCCTGCGCTTCTTTCAAGCGCATCGCCCATAAGGTTCATTCCAAAGAGGAATAAACAAAGTCCGCCTATGAGCGTAAGTACGTCAAAAATGTTCATTTACATAACCTCATATCTTTATAATCTATTCTTCAAACGCATTTTACCTGCATTTTACGATTATTTTACAGCGAGGGTGTAAAATTGGTAATCATATCCGTGTAAAATCGATGTAAAATCAGCTTTTGGTTAAAAAGAAAGATACCCTATATAATATATCTCTCCCTAACGCAAAAACAGCACGGCTCGTTGCCGTGCTGTAAAGCCTTTATTTATGCGGTTTTTGAGTGTTTATGCTACCAACCATACGAACCGTTCGTTATTGTTACTACTGTATGTACTGTACTTTTACTAATCTTAAAAACCTTTGCGGTAGCTCTAACAGTATCACCTGTATCTATTATGTATTGCCCTAACATTACCGCTCTGTCATCACAAAAATCTCGCATACAACAACCACCTTAAAAGGACTTAATTAATTGTATGCAGAAGGGCTTTAAAAAAGAACATTTACAAAGAAAACGACGGTGCATCACTAAGAGACACCGCTGTTTTACTGCCTTTAATGATGATTTTCTATTTAATCGCCACCGGGACCGTCTCTGCGTTCGCGCGTATCATGAACATCAATTTTGCCAATTATTTCTCCCGCCTTAATAGACGGCTTATCAACTTTTATTTCAGGCTCGGGTTTTTGCTCAGTTTTTTTATTATCATTCATAGATATACTCCTTTCTGCTGTTAGTATTTGTGCTCATTTGTAATTTAATTCAAATCATTAATAGCCAACAGTCTTTACTGACCTTCGCACACATAATAAACAAGATTTTAAATAATAGTTGACAAAAAAATCACCGAGAATACAATCTCGGTGATTTTTTCTTTATATATTTGAATTCTTTATTTTATTTTCTTAAAATTGCCATATACCTCGCTGACAACCTCAGAAAAAGAAAATGTGTCCTCATATTTACTTAGAATTTCTTTCAAATCGTTTATTTGGTGTCGGTTAACAACGCAGATAAGTATCGTTTTTTCATCATTTGTATATGAACCGGTCGCAGCAACCCTTGTCGCAGCATGCTTTAATTTTTCGCTTATTTCTTTAATTATTTCATCCGGACAATTTGTTATAATCGTAAACTGGTGTGCTTTCTTGGTACCTTTAATCATAAAATCGCCGACAAAGGTGGAAATAAAGCAATATATGAGGCACAAACAAACCGGTTTATAATCATACAAATATACATTGTCATCTTGCGGCTCAGCATATACAAAAAACGAAATTATAGCAACAATGGCATTTAAAATAAATGTGATTTTAAAGAAATTAAAACTCGGATTTATTTTACTGATATACTTTGAAATAATATCAGTTCCGCCTGTTGAAGAATTTTTTTTGAAACATATTCCATATACTATTCCGCTTATAACACCGCTTAAAATAACAGGATATATAGTATCATGACCGTTAGCTTTATACTGAAAATTTTCCAAACCGATTTGTTGCAATAATAGAAGCGCTGCAGAATAGCTCAAGCAAAATGTTAAAGTTCTTTTTGCAAAACTACTGTCAATAAGGAAATATGAAACCAAGCATAAAGGCAAATTTATAATTAATGACATATAGCCTATGCTAAAACCAGTTTTATACTGTATCATCGTTGCCAAGCCATTAAGTCCGGCCGGGGCAAAATTATTTTCAAGAATGAACAGTTGGTATGATAAAGCTAAAACTATAGCAATAATTATAATAATAAAATAATTTGATAATTCTTTTAATTTAATCATTTTTAAATATTACTCCTGTAATAACGGAAGAACTTTTACTCTTTATTTTCCTTAAAACAAAGAGGATAATTTTTTATAATCTATAACCAGCAAAAAAATTATCCTCCCTTTTATAAAACTATTTAATTTTTGCTATAAAACTACCCTCATATTCATTTAAAAATTCTTCAGCAGTTCTATTCATCTTAACAAAGGCGATATCATCCTTAAAGGAGAAAACCGCACTGAAATTACCAAAATATTTATCTATCAGCTGCACCTTCATAATCATTTTATTATCCTCACGCCAAGCGGCAGAGGCAGCACAGTCATATAGATAGCCTTCGTCATTAGGCAATCCTGCGTGAAGCGTAGAATATCCTTCTTGAGGGAATTTGCCGAAAACATTCTTGCACAATCCAAATGGCAGTACCTTAGTGCCTTGTTCATTTATATAATGGAATTCGCCGATACCGTCGTCTTTAAAATGAAGCGAGAACTCTTTTATCCCCAGTCGATTTTTATCGCAAACAAAGGTTTTTCCGTTAATCCGCGTAGCGCCTACCGACGTTTTTTCACCCTTCATAGCGAATAACTCAAGCTCGTTTTTAAGCTTCTCACAACTATCAAAAGCAGACTTGTTTTCGGGTAATGCAACACTCTCTAAATTATCATAAATTATTTCATACATTGCAGTCAAAATCAAAGATTTAGCAGCAAGAAAGCCTTGAACATCGGCTGTGCAAGTGAAAATAAAATCTTTTTCCGGAATACATACCGTCAACTGACCGCCCATTCCGTTAAATGCGAAGCCTCCGTGACGTGCTGACCATATTTGATAACCGTAGCCTTCGGTATATACGTCATCAAAGCCGCCTCTTAAATTATCAACCACCCTAGAGGTAGCAGTTCTTAAATACTCCTCATTCATTAGGCGTTTGCCATTCCACATACCGTAGTTCATCACAAATCTTGCAAAGGTTGCCATATCGCGAGAGGTACACATAAGCGCCGAATCACCAAAACTGTCATCATTCTTTACCTTTAGTATTTCAGCGTTTTTAAAAGCATCAAGATGTTTGAAAATTCTTTCATTAAGAAAATCAAACAATGACATACCCGCAAGTTTTTCCACCAAAATGGAAAGAAGCTGTGAACCGTCACTGTCATATTCGAAGGTCATTCCTGCAGGACGGTTTGCGCGATTTTGATTTAAATAGATATGCGCGCGGTCGCGGTTTTCAAGCGTAAACCAAAAAGGAGTTTCGCCCGCGGTTTCCATAGTAAGCATATTTTTAATTGTAAGCTCTTTTAAATAAGGAGGTAGCTCACGCTCAATTTTTTCGGGGAAATATTTATAAATCGGGTCATCAAGATTTAACTTGCCATCCTCCTCTAAAAGACCGATAGCAACGCCGACATAGCTTTTAGTCTGCGAATACATTCTATGGTTAAAATCCTTGTGAAAAGGTTTCCAATAATACTCGGCAAAAATGTCATTGCCACGCATCATAAGAACACTATGCATAACAAGACCGCGAGATTCCAAAGTTCTGATAAATTTTTCTACAAGCGCAGAAGAAATGCCTGCCTGCTCAGGTGTTATAGAATTAAGCATATTTATTCTTCCTTTTAAAATTAAAAAATTATTTAAAATTTGCTAAGCGGTTTTTTTATGATTTCGTTTCCTATTTCAATCATACGCTCCTCAAGTCTACTCCATCGGCTCTTGTTTTCCTCAGCAAATATCCAATCAAGGCTTTCGCCCTCTGCTCCGTCGTTTTTGAAGGAATACCAGTTATAGCATGTAAGACCGCCGGGATTTTTCTCCTCCTGAAGCATTCTGTAACAAAGATTTAAATGCTTTATGCAATGGTCTTGTCCTACGCGGTTACCGGTATAAGCCCAAGTGCAAGGAACATACCAAATATGAACGTCATCTCTGCCAATGCGTCTTTTCATTTCGTCGTAAGCAGCTTTACGCTTGTCATAATCGAGACAGTAATATTCATCAGCACCAATATCGGTCAAATACTTGCAGCTTTCCTTATCAATAATGTGAGCAACCATTCCAAATTCAGGGTCGTTTGACCTTGGATGTGCACCCTCAAAAATTTCATAATCCGAAAACAATGCACGTTGACGCTTGCCGTATCTTGAAAGATATTCAGAAACCTTAAAGAATTTATCGTTAGAAACGTGTAGCATTGGTTCATCAAAATCGAAGCCTAACACATAGTCCCATAAACCGTTTTCTTTAAGCTTAGCGACCTCCTGTTCTATTAGCTCTTGCCAGTTGTCAAGAAGCCTTTCGTAACGCTTACCGTCTTCAGTTCTGACTGTTTCAAATCCGAAATGACCGTATACCCAAAAACGAGCGCCTTTCTTGCCCATTTCACGTTGCATTGCATACTCATTTACATCATCGTGGTCATAGTATTTATACACATTCATAAATCCCAAATCACGATACTTTTCTTGTAAAGGATAACCTTTCATACCCTCGCGGGCAAAATGATATATTTCAAAGCCTTGAGCTTGTTCTACAGTTAAATTACTATTAATTTTCATAAAGTTTCCCCACAATAATAAAAGCTATCTTAATAAGCAATTAAAAAACCACTTATTAAGATAGCTCCCTTCTAAATTTTACTTATCAAAAACTTGACCTGCCCATTGATAAGCTCTGCTTTGTACAAGCTTTGTGAAATTAGTGTACCAGCATATATCATCAATGTAAACTGTTTTACCGTCAAGAGCGTTATTTTTATTCTTGAAAACAAGAGAGGTTGAAACAACCGCGCCGAAGTCGATACGACCGTTAACAAACTCTGGGCTATCTTCAAGACAAACAGTGCTGTTTTTAGGAATAACTACCCAACCTCTAAAGCCATCGGGTAAAATTATATCACCCTCTACTCTGCTAATTACACCGTCAACATCTATTTGATAATGATGGTACTTATTAGCATATTGGAATAATTCCTGATAATTTTCATTAATTTTGAAATCAACAGCAACATTTCCGCTGCCCTTGGGAAGCTCTACCCAGAATGTAGCGCCCTCAGCAATAACAGCATTTTCATCCTTACAGCTGTTAAGGAATTCTATATAGCTTTCACCCTTACCAAAGAGTACCTCTATGTTACGGTCATCCTTAGAATAGGTAGACTTCTTGATAGTAAGTGTATCAGTAAATCCTAAAAGACCTGCGTTTACTTTAGCACCGCTACAATCGTTTGAAACAATCATATTAGCGTTTTCGTAGGTATTGATACTGTAATCAGCAAGCAAACCTTCTATATTAAATTCTTCAAGAGCCTTTTGAGCATCATAGTATGCTGTAAGGTTGTCAAGAACTATATAATCATTGTCAGCATTGTAATACTTCACCCATAATGTAAATATGTCATTAGCAAAGCCAAAGTTCTTTACATAGTTTTCCATATCGAGAATATATGAAGTATAATCAACACCGATGGTTTCCTTTTCGTCCAAAATAAACAACAATGTTCCCTTAAAGCCACTGAATGTCGCACTATTACTGTTAAACTGTTTTACAGTGCCATCGTCACCGATACCAAACATACCTTTACCCTTGAAAGCATTAGCATCGCCGGCATGCTTAAAGCTTAAAATAGGTGCGCGACCTGCAGTTTCGGGTATTTCTACACGAAGACTAAATGCCTTAATCTGCATTGGGGATGGAACCTCTGTTGGAAGTTGGAAATAGAAGCCAACATCTTTTGTTTTGCCTTCTTCTAAAACGCCTTCCTTAAGGGTAAACTTGTATGCTTTACCGTCTTCAGAAGCATCATTAACAACAGCCTTATCAAAGGTGGATGCAGGATACTCAATTGTATTTTCTCCCTCATCAGAACAGTCATTTAAGATAACAGCGTTCGGACCTGTATATTTGGGGTCAAGAACATATGTGTAAGAAGCAATACCACTTGAAACGCCTTCTCTTACAGCAATCATTTTAATTGTGAAACTGCTCTCAATATCAATAGGTGAGAACTCACCGCCGTAGCCTTCGCTTCTAAGAACATATTTTGTGCTAGCAGTAGTAGGTGTAGTACCGTCTAAGGTATAATAAATATCTGTGTTTTCACCTGCGTGTAATAACAGGTTTTTACCCTCAATTACAAGACCTTGCGAAATGTCAGTATAAGGAGCATTAGGTCTTACAGCAGAAGTGTCTGCCACAAATTTATCATAATTCAATACAAAACCAAAGCTATCAAATACTATACCTGTATTAAGTATTTCAGAACTGGGAATGGTAAGAACGAATACATCAGGCTTAGTAGTCTTTAACATCTCATCCCACTTCTGGTCGCCGATAACAGCTTCATCATCAAGCATAAGTAATACATAACCCTCGAAGCCAGAAAGAACCACAGAGCTTGCTTTCTCATATACTGTTACCTTGCCATTATCGGTATCAAATGTAGCAATATTACCCTTGAAGTTAGTGCTTGCATTATAGAAATTCGGATTTAGAGTCACAGTCTTGTTACCGGGGATTCTTACCCAGAATGCAAATGCATCATGAGCAAGCATATAATTGGTATCAATATCATCTAAATTGAATTTAAATACACCTGAACCTGTTCCAGCGGTACCGGACATATTGTAAGCAACACCGTTTGGAGAAGCACCGTCTATAACAGAGGTATTTGCAGATACATTATTTGAAAAATCAGCTGCAACAGAACCGTCATTAAGGATTGTAACATTAGGCTGATTTTCATTTATAAAGAAATATTTGAAGTCAGCAACAGCACTCTTAGAGCCGTCAATAACAGCTATAGCTCTGATAGTAGTATCGGCATTGATAACAATCGGGCTGCTAGCATCATACTTTGTTGACTCTAAACTAGGAACAGTACCATCAGTTGTGTAGTATATCTCTGCGCCTTCTTCAGCAAAAAGCTCAATCTTTTCGCCGGCTTTTATATAGTTAGTAATAGTTGAAACATAAGGAGCAGTTACAGTTGATGCTGCTAAGCTATAAGCAGTAAATTCTGCCTCTACATTACTTACAGTGATATTATCATAATACCAACTGTCAGAAGCTTTCATAGTTAAAAGCTTATACTGCATTACTAAATTAACATAATTATCGGATTCAATATCAGCTATATTGCTAGCGGTTTTAGTATCGAAAACAACATATCCCTCAAAACCGTCAGGGATGGTTAGATAATCTGAAGTAGCTTCTACCTTAGTATAAGTAGCAGTAGTTAAATCAACTAAATAATATGTACCGGGTACGAAGCCTTTTAGAGCGCTTCCTACGAGACTACCGAAATTAAGTTCTATCTCACCGTTACCAATCGGATTTTTAAGCCAGAAATATGCAGATGTGATTTCGTCAGCAGCAAGTGCTGAAAGAGCCTTTGGCTGCACCAATGTGTTCATTGCACTAGCATTAGCAGATAATAACTCAACCTTTACGCAACTACCGTCAGGTGATATACCTGCAGTATTAGCAGTAACCGATTGTTTTAGTGTATAATCGAAGATTCCAACACTTGAACCGTCCTGTAAAACTTCGGTTGTATAATCGCTTTCGTTATAAATCTTATATTGCTGTGAAACTATCTCACTGTAGTTTTCATTTCTGTATGCCACAGCCTTTACAGTGCAATCCTCAGTAATTTTAATAGGCGCTGTTTCATCGTACTTATTAGACTCAATTGTAGGATCTGTACCGTCAAGGGTATAGTACATATCAAGTGCGCCTTGCTCGGTGGTAAGGCTAATCTCTTGATTTGGCAAAACGGTATTACCCTCATAACTAAATATTGGCTTTGGAACAAAACGTCTTGCCTCTTCAATAGCATCAAGAGCGCTTTGAGCGTCATAATAAGCTGTGATGTTATCCATAGTAATATAGCCGGTATCAGCTCTAAGATTTCTCATCGCCATCGTTATGTCTGTAACAGAGTTGCTGGTTTGGAAATCTGCTAAGGACATTAAAGTGCCGCCCTTAGAAATCGGACCGTCTTCGTTTAATACGATTGTTACTAAGCCCTTGAAACCGTTAAGAGCTATAGCACTGTCACCGGTAGTATAGCTACCGTCTTGACCTACAGCATAAACAGTGCCTTTGAAAACTCCAGCCTCGCCTCTAGCCTTGAAACTGAAGATAACGCTACCCTCTTTGCTGAGTGGGATATCTATAAATATACTTAAAGCCTTGAAATTTTCAAAATTAAGCGTGCTAATTGCCTTAAAAGCATCAAAAGATATAACTGCATTCTTGGTGCTGCCCGGCGAGATAGCGCCATCCTTAATTGCAAACTTAAAGGCATTACCATCAGCAGTAGTCCTAATGTCAAGACTTTGTGTGAAAGTTTTTGAAGGAACATAGGTCGTTGTATTTCTACCTGTATTAGAACAATCGTTAAGCACAACAGAATTGCTGCTTCCGTTTGCAAACGAATTTAATCCTAAATGAAGTGAAGAAAATAAAAGAACTACCGCAATTAATAGCGAAATCACTCTTTTATATTTCAACAATTTTTTCATAATTTTACCTCCTAGACATATTGAAATGAAATGTTTCAATTACTCAACCAAACAGTTGAAAGAAATTTATTTTAAATAAAAATACACTTCTTTCAACAGTTTGGACCATTTGACTATAATAATTATTCAAACTGTTTTTAATTTGGATTATGGGAAGCCCTTTTTCAAGGGCTCCCCTTACCAAATTGAAAGTATCAACCTGCTAAGTATCTACAGGTTAAAAATGGAAACCAATATTAGTCGTTCAAATCTTTAATCTTTGCACCGATTTCTACAACTTTTTTAGCAAGAGCAGTATAACCTTCGCTTACAAGATCTTCTAAACCAATATCAATGTAATCGCCTTTGGCATCAAAATAGCTAACCCAGCTGTAAAGCCATAAGCCACCTCTATTTTCCTCTGCAGCTAAGAGTTCATATAAAAGTTGGATATGGGCAATCATAAACTGCTCTGTATTTTTCTCAGCTTCCATGTCTCCGTTTGCATATGTTTTGGGGAAATACCACTTTTTGAAATTAAGACCTTCAAGTTTTTCGTTTAAGGTAGCATTTAATTCCTCGTATCTAGACCTCTCTATTGTATCATAGAGATTGTAGCCGATATCGGTGGTATACTGATAGATATCATAACTTGCAGGTGTAATTGCAGCTTTATCGCCGTATGCCTCTCTACCCTCTACCTCATAAGTAGAAAGTATAGCCAATATACGCTTGCCAGGATATCTATTACTTAAATACTTGGTAAGAGCCTTATACTGCTCGTCGGTTGCTCTGGTTCTCAATTCCTCTGTGTAGAAGCCTACAACGTCATCCCAAAGACCCATCTGCTTAATACCGCTAATCTTATTTTCAAAATTTTCAATAGCAGAAGCCTTCATAACGGTTGAAGTAGTATCTGTGAACAGATCGGGAACTCTAAGCCAGCTTGCAGCGCCTTGGCTTGCATTATTCTTTACACACTTAAGGTCAGAAGCTATACCATAGTTGAATACGTCTTTTGCTGCGCCATATTGACTGCAAACAGAAGCATCCCATTTGGTTATGTCTCTAAGACCCCATGCAATCATACCAATGTCATTTGTAACGTTAGCAATACCTGAAAGCTGCTTTCTTACTTTAGCAAGGTCGGTAGTGTCAAGCTTACCATCAACAGTAACATCTACATCAGACATAACGTTAAAGGCATTAACCTTAACATCCTTGCCAGCTGAAACCTTCTTCATGCAAACAAGGTCACGCACGTCGGATAAACCGTCAAGGTTAGCGTCGCCCTTAATTGTGCTAGGAGCAGTTACTTTTTCAAGGAATGCGTCGATATCGTTTACTAAAGCAACGTTTCCAATAAACCAATCATTAAAATAAGAGTTTTCTGATTTACCAGAGAAAAGATAAGCTTTTGTTGGTGTGCCATCACTTGCTTCAAATTTATCTGCTACAGGAACTTTCACTTTTGCTGTTTCACCAACATACATTCCCTCAATAGGAGCTATAACATAACCCTCAAAATCAGTATCCTCAAATTTGATTTTGTTAACTCCAGGAATATCAGTAAAATGACGGATTTCGCCGTTCAAGGTGTTAACGGTAATGAAATTAGCATGAATATAGTCAAATTTTTCACCCAATATTGCGAAAGCAGGGAAATTCTGTTTTCTTAGAACCTTAACGCTATATACTATAGCTTCAGAGCTTGCAATATCTTCAACAGCTATACCATTTTGAAGCATAACTGTGCCACCCTTTGCTGTGTCATCTACAGCGAACTTTAAAGTGCTACCTATATTGTAGGTATCTTTAGATGAATATGTAAGGTTATCAATTTCGTCTGGATTATTATTTGCGGCATCGAATATTACATTTACATTTGTATCAACGACTTCGCCTTCACCTTCGCCTTCACCTTCGCCTTCATTTCCATCATCAGCAGGTTCGAACTGAGCCATAAATGCGTCTAAATCCTTAACTAAGGATATAGCACCCATTTGCCAAACGTCAAAGAAACCTAACTCTTTGCTACCAGCTTCAATACAAATATTAATTTTAGAATTGGCATCAATAAAGTTATCCCAAGAAGTATTACTACTTGATATCTTCATTGTAGCCGTAGGCACTATAATATAGCCCTCAAAATCATTGTCCGTAATTGCACTATTGCGCCTATTATCACTAGTAATTACAATATCTTTACGACTATTATTAATTGCGT
>JAZUAL010000015.1:0-26965 GCA_045637925.1 Acutalibacteraceae bacterium
TGTGAGTGGAAATGCCGTCGCTCAACGGATAAAAGCTACCCTGGGGATAACAGGCTGATCTCCCCCAAGAGTCCACATCGACGGCGAGGTTTGGCAGCTCGGTGTCGGCTCATCACATCCTGGGGCTGTATTCGGTCCCAAGGGTTCGGCTGTTCGCCGATTAAAGTGGTACGCGAGCTGGGTTCAGAACCTCGTGGGGCAGTTCGGTCCCTATCTGTCGTGGGCGTAGGAAATTTGAGAGGAGCTGTCCCTAGTACGAGAGGACCGGGATGGACGCACCTCTGGTGCACCAGTTGTTCTGCCAAGGGCATAGCTGGGCAGCTAAGTGCGGATTGGATAAACGCTGAAAGCATCTAAGCGTGAAGCCAACCTCAAGATTAGATTTCCCATAGCATAAGCTAGTAAGGTCCCCGGAAGACTACCGGGTTGATAGGCTGCAAGTGTAAGCATGGTGACATGTGTGCTAGGCAGTACTAATAGACCGAGGGCTTAACCTATTTCGATTCTCTACACATACTTGTTCAGTTTTCAGGGTGTGAGCAATAAATATAAATCAAGGCAATCCGAAAGGATTGCTTTTTTTGTTGTAGAAATATTTTTCGTATGTTAAAATAAATATAGATAATGTGTTTTAACATAAAAATTGTAAATTGATTGAATAGTTATACAATCTGTGATGTCAATGAAAATACAGAATTTGATACAAAAAGATATCGGTTAGCAAGGAAATATAAAAATTTATAAAAAGGAAAAATTTTGAAACCTTTTTAATGTTTTAAAAGTATTGTATATGAAGGGGGATAGTTATGAAGAGTACAGTGTTTATTAAAAATGAGGATTTTGCCTCGCCTGAGGTTGCATTCGAAAAATATGCCGATACAGTATATCGGTTAGCTTTTGTGCGCACAAAAAGCAAAAACGACAGCGATGATATTTTGCAGGAGGTTTTTCTGCGTTATATGAAGGTATGGCAAAAAATGCAAAGCGATGAGCATGTTAAGGCTATGCTTTTAAGAATTACTGTGAATTGCAGTAAAAGTCTTAAAACTTCCTTTTGGTTTAAGAAAACCGAGCCGCTTTCCGAAACGATAGCATACACAAATGAAATTTTAGAAAATAATGTTTTGGAAGAGGTGTTAAAGCTACCGCTAAAGTATCGAACTGCTATACATCTTCATTACTATTTCGGTTATTCGGTTAAAGAAATTGCCGTGATTGAGAATACAAATCCCTCTACGGTGAAAACAAGGCTAAATCGAGCCAGAGCAATGCTTAAAAAAACGATAAAGGTGGATGATATATAATGTTCAAAGATGAGTATAAGAAGCAAATTGACGGTATTTGCGCTGAGGATAGCGTAAAACAACAGATATTAAAAAGTCTTAAAGGCAAAAAAAAGGCTAAACACAGAAAATCCAATGTTTTGGTATTTAGAGCTGCCACCGCTATTGCCGCCTCTTTTGCGGTTGCGTTTTCAGTTTTGATTATTAAAGATAGTAATAAATTGCCTGTTGCAGTTGGTGGCGAAAAGAAATCCTATAATGATATTTACAAAACGATAGAGGCTTTTATTCCAAAAAACGATATGCTTGGCAACTTTATTGAGGGCATTATGAATTTTGGCAACAAGGGTGCGGATTTTGCAGTTGATGAAGAATATGAGTATGTATATGAAAATGCAACTGATGATATGGATGCAGGCACCAGCGGTAGCACTCAAAAGCCCTCGTCTTCCTTTACAGATTCGAACAATGCGAAGCAGGACGCTACAGAGAAATCAGACGGCGAGTATTCTGAAACCAACACACAGGTAAAGGGTGTTGACGAGGCAGATATAATAAAGACCGACGGTAAATATATCTATAGCTTTTCGTCAACAAACGGTGAAATCAGGATAATTAAAGCAGGTAAAACTCCAAAATTAGTAAAAACCTTAAAGGTTCATCATTCTAAATTCAGCCCAATGTCCGATATGTATTTAGCGGCAGGAAAGCTTGTTATTATGGGTACAAGAAGTGATAACAGAGACTCTAAAACCGTGGCATATATTTATGATGTATCCAATCCTGAAAAGGCGGAAAAGGCTTATGAGTGTTCACAAAGCGGATTTTATAACACATCACGTCTTATCGGTGATAAGCTGTATTTAATTACCAACTATAATGTGAATGTAGATAAAGTTGATAAAAACGATGTTGAAACCTACGTTCCGTGCATTGAAAGTGCGGGTTTTGACGGGGCAATGGTTGCCGATGATATTTATATAAATAAGAACTGTTTGAGAGCGTCTTATACTGTTGTTTGCGGATATGATATAAACAACGGAAAATTGGTGGGCTCACAGTCTTTGCTTGGCGGCACATATACCCTTTATTGCAATACCTCTAATATCGTTACAGCTGATTATTCTTATGGTAAGGGTGCCAGTGTTAAAACCAATATCGCACGTTTTGCGATTGATAACGGAAAGGTTGAGTTTAAGGCTGAGGGCGAGATTGACGGCACCTTGCTTAATCAGTTTTCTATCGATGAATATGGTGGCTATTTCAGATTTGTTACAACCTCAAGTGGCGGCAGGGAAGTGCGAAGAGGAGATGTAGTTACCTATACATTCTCGCAGTCGAATTCGCTTATTGTTTTGGATGATGAGCTTAAAAAGGTGAGCAGTATCGATAATATAGCACCCGACGAGCGTGTTTACTCAGTCAGATTTATGGGTGATATTGCTTATTTCGTAACCTTCCGTCAGGTTGACCCACTCTTTAGCGTTGATTTGAGAGACCCAAAAAATCCTAAAATTATAGGTGCTTTGAAAATTCCCGGATTCTCGAATTTCCTCTTTCCTTATGGAAACGGCAAGCTTTTAGGTGTAGGTCTTGATGCCGATGAGAAAACGGGGAGAACGAGTGGTATTAAGCTTTCTATGTTTGATATAAGCATGCCATCCGATGTTAAGGAAAGCGCAAAACTAATACTTGATGCCTATGATTCTCCTGCACTTTATAATCATAAAGAATCGCTTATTGATGTTAAAAGAAATATAATAGGTTTCTCTATTTGGGGTAAGCTTGGCAGCGAATACCGAATATTCAGTTTTGGTAATAACGCATTCAACTTAAAGGTTAAAATAAAGCTTGATGAAGCGTATAGTACCCTTAGAGGACTTTATATAGGTGAAGAATTTTATCTTGTGAGCGAAAAAACACTTTTGGTCTATGATGCCAATACCTATACCGAAATAGCAAGAATAAATCTCTCTTAAATAGTAAAAAGCTTTCCCACAAAATTTGGGAAAGCTTTTTACTTATAATTTAAACTTTTCTTTATCTCGGTTTATCTGCTTTAAGTAGCGGGCTTCCTCTGAAAAAATACAACCGCAGTATTTTTGCATATATAGCCCCATTTCACGTGCTTTTTGGTTCCCATCTCTGAAATTTGGTCTAAAATCTCGGTAGAGAAACTTGATACCGTATTTTTGGGCGTATTTATTTGCAGCAGCTACCATTAGCTCGTGGTTTTGATATATGCTTGCAAACAGGGTGGAGGTAAAGGCATCAAAACCATTTTTGGCGGCGTATTTTGCGGTTTCTTCTAAACGGTGTTCATAGCAGTAGCGACAGCGGTTGTCTATATCATCAGCTATATTCTTAACAAATTCTCTGAGCCCGTAATCTTCATTAATGATAAGCTTTACATCAAGGCTTTTGGTATATTCTATAAGACAGTCGCGACGCGCCTCATACTCCTTGAAGGGATGAATGTTTGGATTGTACCAAAAGGCGATAGGCTCAATACCCTCATCCCTTAAAGGCTCAATGCAAGAAACGGAACAGGGAGCGCAACAGCAATGTAAAAGTACACTTTTCACGCTGTCACCTCTAATCCATGTCTTTTCCGCAACAACGCTTATATTTTTTACCGCTACCGCAAGGGCATAGCGCATTTTTGCCTACAGCGCCCTTGCCTTTTACGGTAAGGGGCTTATTATCACCTGCAGAGGTTTCCTCTGCAACCTTTTCGCGCTTAACCTCTTCGTTTTTGCGAAGTCTTACGGTCATAACAAGCTTAGCAGTTTGCTCGCGTATAGCATTGGTCATACCCTCGAACATATCATAACTGTCATTACGGTATTCAACAACGGGGTCGTGCTGTCCGTATGCTCTAAGACCTATACCCTGGCGTAGCTGGTCCATAGCATCAATATGGTCCATCCAGTTGGTGTCAACACTGCGAAGCAGCATTACACGCTCCATCTCACGCATAACCTCAGTACCAAATTCTGCCTCACGCTCGGCATAAATCTGGAATGCCTTAGATTTCAAGGTTTCGGCAACCTCTTCTTTAGAGGTGTTGCCTAACTCTTCGGGTGTGAAATGCAAATCGTCGGGTGTGGTTATCCAACCAAGGAAGTGCTTGCGAAGAGAATCAAGCTCCCAATTATCGTGTATACTGTCGGCAAGATAGATTGAGCAGTAGGCTTCAATAGTATCACTAATCATCTTATGGATGGTATCGGTAATATCGTCGCCGTTAAGCACCCGATTACGCTGTGTATAAATAAGCTCACGCTGTTTGTTCATAACATCGTCATACTGAAGCACGTTTTTGCGTATGGCGAAGTTTATGCCCTCTTTCTTCTTTTGTGCGCCCTCAATAGTTTTGGATAACATTCCGCTTTCGAGAGGAGTATTCTCCTCAACACGAAGGGTGTTCATAAGGGTTGAAATTCTTTCGCCTCCAAAAAGACGCATTAGGTCATCTTCTAAGGATATAAAGAACTGCGTATTACCTGGGTCACCTTGACGACCGGCACGTCCTCTTAGCTGATTGTCAATTCGTCTTGAATCGTGACGCTCGGTACCAATTATACAAAGACCGCCTGCAGCTCTTACAGCTTCAGCCTCAGGAGCGATTTCCTCCTTGAATTTATCGTAATAGCTTTTATAAAGCTCGCGTGCGTTTATAATCTCGCTGTTATCGGTTTCGGCAAAGCCTGTAGCCTCTGTTATCATTTCTTCGCTTAGCCCATCGTGACGAAGTGTTGCTTTAGCAAGGTATTCAGCATTACCGCCAAGCATAATATCTGTACCACGTCCCGCCATATTAGTGGCAATAGTAACAGCGCCAAGCTTGCCTGCCTGTGCTATAATTTCTGCCTCTTTTTCGTGGTGCTTAGCGTTAAGTACATTATGCTTAATACCGCGTTTTTTTAGCATGGCAGAGAGCAGCTCGGATTTTTCAATAGTTACTGTACCTACAAGCACGGGCTGACCTTTTTGATGACTTTCTATTATCTTATCTATTACAGCATAAAACTTTGCTTTTTCGGTTTTAAAAACAACATCATTTTCGTCAATACGGGCGAGTGGCTTGTTGGTGGGAATTTCAATAACATCTAGCCTGTAAATCTCTTGGAATTCAGTTTCTTCGGTCATGGCAGTACCCGTCATACCCGAAAGCTTTTTATAAAGGCGGAAGAAGTTTTGGAATGTTATTGTGGCAAGGGTTTTAGATTCCTTAGCAACCTTAACCCCCTCTTTTGCTTCTATGGCTTGGTGAAGACCTTCGTTATACCGTCTACCGTACATAAGACGGCCTGTAAACTCGTCAACTATTATAACTTCACCGTCTTTTACAACATAGTCAACATCGCGCTTCATAATACCATATGCGCGTATTGCCTGATTAACATGGTGGGCAATGGCAATGTTTTCGGTGTCATTGAGATTTTCAATGTTAAAATAGGCTTCAGCCTTTTCAACACCGCTAGGAGTAAGGGTAGAGGTATGCGCCTTTTCGTCTACAACATAATCACCGTCGTAATTGGCGTCCTCATCACTTGCTTTATCGTCCATCTCTTTAACCTTAATCATTTTGAGTGAACGAGCAAAGCTATTTGCTTTGAGATAAAGGTCGGTTGATTTATCGCTCTGACCTGAAATAATAAGGGGAGTTCTAGCCTCATCTATAAGTATAGAGTCAACCTCATCTACAATGGCAAAATTGTGTTCACGTTGTACCTTTTTTTCTTTATAGATTACCATGTTATCCCGAAGATAATCAAAGCCCAATTCATTGTTGGTACAGTAGGTTATATCTGCATTGTATGCCTGTTTTTTATCCTCATGGTCCATACCGTGAATGATAAGACCTACACTCAGTCCCATAAAGCGATAGAGCTTGCCCATCCACTCGGAGTCACGCTTGGCAAGATAATCGTTAACCGTTACAATATGAACACCCTTTCCTGAAAGCGCATTAAGGTATGCGGGAAGGGTGGCAACTAAGGTTTTGCCTTCACCGGTTTTCATTTCGGCTATTCTGCCTTGATGAAGTATAATACCACCAATAATCTGAACAGGGAAATGCTTCATTCCAAGCACACGCCAACCTGCTTCTCGACATGCTGCAAATGCTTCTGGAAGAATATCATCGAGAGTTTCACCCTGTGTCAGACGGTCCTTAAACTCGTCGGTCTTTTGGCGAAGCTTAGCATCACTTAATGAGGAGTATTCCTCTTCAAGCTCTAAAACTTTTTGTACCAAAGGCATAATTCTTTTTATTTCTTTTTTACTGTAATCACCGAAAAGTGTTCGTAATAAACCCATAAAACTACCTCACAAATGAATAAGCAAAAACGAATATCAGAGACTGATTTCAAATATATAATTTTCGTCTTTGCTTTATTAAATAATTATATCACAAATTTATTAATAAATATAGTATTATTTTAAATATAAAAGCTTTTCTTTTTCATAAATTCCATCGGTAAATGAAATCTCGTTATTTTTAAAGATAAATACAGCCTCAGTATTATCAATACGGTTTATAAGCTCTAAGCCCTTTTTGGCACCTAATAGCATACAGACGGTAGATAGGGCATCGCAATCCATAGAGCTATCTGCAATAACGGTAACAGATGCCAATTCATTGTTTACTCCATAGCCTGTAGCAGTGTCAATTATATGGTGGTAAAGCTTACCGTCTTTTTTAATATAACGTTGGTATATGCCTGAGGTCACAACCGATTTGTTTTTAACACAAATGGTTGCTATAGCGTCTTCACCAAAAGGACGTTTGATGCCAACCTTGTAATTTTTGCCGAAAACCACAACATTACCGCCAAGGTTAACAATTCCCTCAGTGGCTTTATTAGATATTAAGTATTCCTTTACCTTATCGGCAATATAGCCTTTGGCAATCCCACCCAGATCGATTTTTTTACCGTTAAGATTTATTAGATTACCCTTAATTTCAATAGCTTCATAATCGACGTTTTTAAGAGCTTCGGCTATTTCGTCTTTTGAGGGGATAACATTATTATTAAAATCCCAAAGATTGCTGACGGGTAGTATTGTAATATCAAACTTTCCGTTTGAAAGCTCACCGAAATAAATCGAGCGTTTTATAATTTCGAGTGTTTCTTCATCTATTTCTTTAAAACCGTCGGAGCTGTTTAGCGCAAACACTGTGCTGTTTTCATCGGTACGACTTAATATGCTTTCGTAGGTTTTACATAACTCGAAAGCACCGTCAAGCACCTCATCGCTGCAATCGGCAGTAAGGGTTGCTACGGTGTCAAGTATAAAGCGCGTTTCTGAGTTTTTAGTATTGCTATTGCAACCGCAAAGGCAAAGGGTAAGAATTAGAAAATAAATATGTGTTAATTTTTTCATAATTACAGTATACCACACTTTTATTTTTTGTAAAGATATGTTAGAATATATTTAAGCTAATAAATTTGATTTTGTCTCTCAAAGGAGTGTTTTAATGAAAAAGGGAGATTTTATAATAGCGCTAACAGTTTTTTTGGTTTCAGTTATTATTATGATTGTTTTTAAATTTAGCGGAGAAAATAACAGAACAGTGAAAATTTCGCAAAATAACAAGGTTATTAAAACAGCATCTCTTGATAGCAACACGGCATTTGATTTGGAAACAAACCTTATAAAAATAGAAAAAGGAAAAGTTTGGGTAGAAAGCGCAAGCTGTAAAAACCAGATTTGTGTTAACCATAAGCCCATATCTAAAAGGGGGGAGGTTATAGCCTGCCTGCCCAATAAAGTGATAATAGAGATTGAGTAGATTTTAAAAAACTTTTTTTAAAATCTTAAAAAACACTTGATTTTTAAGATATTTTAAAGTATAATATCCTAGTCGCGTTTGGAGAGGTGGCTGAGCTGGTCTAAGGCGCACGATTGGAAATCGTGTAACGGCTAATACCCGTTCAGGGGTTCGAATCCCCTCCTCTCCGCCAGAAAAACGACAAGGTTCGACAGAGCCTTGTCGTTTTTGAACTAATAAGTAAGAAGTAATAGTGAAGAAATAAAGGTGTCGGCGTTGCCGACTAATTATAAATAATATATCGAAGTTCAAATACACAGCATAGACTTTTAGCTGATATCTAGTTTATACACCCCTTTCAAAACAAAAATCCTGTCGATTGTCGGCAGGATTTTCGTTTTGTATTATTCGTTTTTTTATTACTCAATATTCATCATTCATCCGACAGCATTTTCTTATATTTATCACCGAACAACTCGTCGGCAAACCAGACTTCGTTTACTGTAAAACGTTTTCCGTTCAGGTAATTTAGTATTCCTGCATCGGTTTTAAAGTCAAATTTCAAACTATAAGAATAAAGGGCTTGCTTATCAAAACCTAGCTTTTTGTCATTTGATTTGCTATATTTGCCTTCGCCCAATAAGGGATGTCCGATTGCCGCCATATGCGCACGTATTTGATGGGTGCGCCCTGTGAGAAGTTCAATTTCGAGTAGAGATAAACCGTTTTTGCTCTCTAACACAGTATATTTTGTCTTAACAAATTTATTTCTATCGGTTGATTTTTTTGAAATATAAACCCTGTTTTTATTTTCGTCTTTTTCAAGATAACCTTCGAGCAAAGCGCTTTTCTTTTTTGGGATACCGTGAACAATAGTTAAATAGCGCTTATCTATTTCGCGGAATTTAATTTTATCACATAAAATGCGTAGCGACTCGGCGTTTTTGGCAGCAATCACTATTCCACCTGTATTGCGGTCAATTCTGTTAGCAAGAGCAGGGCGGAAGCTGTTTTCATCTTCGGGATTATATTCGCCCTTATCGTACAAATAGTGCTGTATTCGGGCAATAAGGGTGTTCGTATATTCATTTTTATCGGGGTGAACAAGAATACCTTGCTTTTTATCGGCGAGCAGAATATTTTCATCCTCATATACTATATCGAATTTTGAGGGAGCGGATAAGAAGTCGTATGTTGGTTTTACCGACACAAAGAATTCATCGTTTATATAAGCTGATACGGTGTCACCAACATTAAGTCTGGTGCTGATTTCGGCTTTTTTTCTGTTCACTTTAATGCGTTTGGTACGTATGTATTTAAACATTAACGAGGTTGGGAGTGTGGGACAGTTTTTTGTTATAAATTTATCCAGTCTTAATGTTGCGTCGTTTTTAGTAATAATAAACTCTTTCATCTTGTACCTACTTGAAAAATATTGATTTATGTAATATAATATTTAAAATATTGCTTTTGGGAAGTGTAAAATATGGCTGGGGAGCTTCATAAGGATCATCGCAAGCGCGTAAGGGAAGAATTTTTAGCAAATGGTTTTAGCGAAGCTACACCTCCGCACAAAATTCTCGAAATGCTTTTGTTCTACAGTATTCCGCGGGCAGACACTAACGAAACCGCACATCTTTTATTAAAGCAATTCGGCTCATTTGACAAGGTAATTGATGCACCTGTTGAGGAACTCAAAAAGGTGAACGGTGTTGGTGAAAACACAGCTGTACTTTTAAAACTTATTGCAGATGTAACAAGGCTTTATATGAAAGAAAAGACAGACCTTGGAAGAAAGAAATTCTACAGCTTGGATGAAGTGGGCGATTTTCTCACCACCAGATATATCGGTCGCACAAAGGAAACCTTTGCGGTGACAAGCTTTGATAATCAAGGGAGTATGTTAGGGTTTGATATTATAGCAGAGGGTGAGGTCGGCGAGGTTTCTATTTCGCTAAGAAACCTGGTAGAAACCGCAATTAAAAGAAACGCGGCATATGTTATACTTTCTCATAATCACCCAGGCGGACAGGCGGTGCCAAGCAATAGAGACATTGAAACCACAACAAAAATCTGTGAAGTTTTACGGAATATTAATATTGCAGTGTTAGACCATATAATTCTATGTGATAATGATTATGTGTCACTGTTGATAAGCGATAGCTATAAGCATTTGTTCAGAATGATTTAATTACCCGTCTGCCATGTTTTTGGCTATTCGGTAGCCTATTCCGTTTTCGGTAAAAATATATTTCGGCTTATCGGAGCCACCTTCAATTTTACGCCGCAAATTTGTTATATTAACCCTTAAAATACCGGTATTACTATCGGTTCTGGGCCCCCATACATTTTTCAAAATAAAATCATATGAGAGCACCTTCCCTGAATGGTGGCAAAGAAGTGATAAAATTTTAAATTCATTTTTAGTGAGATGCAGTTGCTCTCCGTCTATGAAGACAAGATTGCTCTCAAAATCAAGCTTCAACCCACCGTTTAAATAAACAGGTGATGATGAAATACCCTTAGCGGCATTAATTCTTGATATCCTTTTGATTGCAGCATTAATTCTAGCGTTAAATTCGGCGGGGAAGAAGGGCTTTCTTATAAAATCGTCAGCCCCTGCCTCAATCGCGGTTACAGCAGCATTTTCCGTGCCATTTTGGGATACCGCAATAATAGGGCAATCACTCCATTTGCGAATTGCTTTAATAAATTCTATTCCCTCTTTTTGAGGATAAAGAGGGTCAATTATTATAATATCTGTATTGTTAGAGGTTATAGCAGAGTATCCGTCGTTAACGGTATCTGCAAAAGTAACCTCGTTTTTTTTGCCCAACAGACCTAGCATAAGTCGCCTTTCTTGTCGGTCGGGGTCAACAATAACTATCTTATATTTCATATATAAGCTCCCATTGAAATACTGTTTATCTTTCATAAGATTTAATTTACCATATTGTTAAGAAACTGTCAAGAAAAAGCACTATATTGTGAAAAAATATATTTTGATTAAATGTCGTGAATAGTGGACATATTAATATTTGGTAATTAAATGCAAAATTACTTGACTTTTATACATAACTGAATGTAAAATAGATTAGATATATTATAAGGGATATTATACTTATAAATGAATTTTTGTGTTCTGTAGGGTGTGCAGAATATATTGAAACATATACATAATTAATATTTAACGGAGGCTAATTATTTGATGAACGAAAAAACGCCCAAAAAACAATCCAATGAAAATAAAAAGAAAAATATTACCAATAAGAAAGGCAGTATGCCCAAAACAGAGAAAATAAAAGGTAATATCTTAAAGGGTTCAGGAAAAGGAAAACAACTAAATAGAAATGCTAAAACCGATAAGCAGATAAGGGATAATAAGGCTACAAAACCGACCAAAAGAAACAGTAGCAGGCAGACACCTGCAAAGCCTGTAAAAATCATTCCACTTGGCGGTCTTGGTGAAATAGGAAAAAACATTACCCTTTATGAGTATGACGGTGATATGTTCCTTGTAGATTGCGGTATGTCTTTCCCCGATGAAGAAATGCCGGGTATCGATATAGTAATTCCTGATTTTTCCTATTTGCTTGAAAATAAGGATAGAATTAAAGGTCTTGTTGTAACTCACGGTCACGAGGACCATATAGGCGCCATACCGTATTTGCTTAAAAATATCAATCTCCCAATTTACGCCACAAGGCTAACAATAGGTCTTATAGAGGGTAAGCTTAAAGAAAGTAAGCTTCTGGGTGATGCTAAGCTTAATACGGTAAAGCCTGGAGATACTGTAACACTTGGTAAATTTAAAGTAGAATTTATTCATGTAAATCATTCTATACCTGATGCGGTGGCATTTGCTATTACCTGTCCGGCGGGCACAGTTGTTCACACGGGTGACTTTAAAATTGATACAACCCCTATAGACGATTATGTGATAGATATCGGTCGCTTTGCGGAATACGGCAAACGTGGGGTTTTGGCTTTGCTTGCCGATTCGACCAATGCGGAGAGACCTGGTTATACAGCGTCTGAAAAGCTTGTTGGCGATTCTCTTTCAAATCTTTTTGCAAAAGCAGAGGGACATCGCATAATAGTTGCGACATTTTCGTCGAATATACACCGTATTCAGCAGATTATAGATGAAGCTGTGCGTTGCAGACGTAAGGTGGCAGTTTCCGGAAGAAGTATGATAAATGTTGTGGCGGTAGCTGAGGAACTTGGTTATTTGAATGTGCCCGAAAATGTGCTATTAGATGTTTCAGATATTAGGAATTACGACCCTAGCGAGATTGTTGTGGTAACTACCGGTTCTCAGGGCGAGCCGCTTTCTGCACTGCACAGAATTGCATTTTCAGACCACAGACAAATTGAAATCATCCCCGGAGATATGATTATTATTTCTGCCACACCCATCCCGGGAAATGAGAAGCTTGTTAGTAAGGTTATAAACGAGCTTATGAAACGTGGCGCGAATGTTGTTTATGAGCGTATGTATGACGTTCATGTTTCGGGTCACGCCTGCCAGGAAGAGCTAAAGCTTATGATGAGCATTATAAAGCCTAAATACTTTATACCGCTTCACGGCGAGCAAAAGCATCTTGAAAAGCATGCGGGACTGGCAAAACAGATGGGAATACCGGATAATAATATTCTGATAACCGCTAACGGCGCTGTAATAGAGCTGACAGAAAAAGCTATGGTATGTGGCGAATCGGTTACCGCGGGCAGAGTTTTGGTTGACGGATTGGGCGTAGGTGATGTCGGAAGCATCGTGCTCAGAGACAGAAAGCATCTAGCGGATGACGGTATTATTATAGTGGCGGTATCCATTGACCGTATTTCACGCGAGGTTGTTTCTGGTCCTGATGTCGTTTCGAGAGGTTTCATTTATGTTAAAGAGTCAGAGGAGCTAATGGCTGAAATCAACGAGCTGGTATGCGATATATTAGAGCGTTGCTATATTAACAATATAAGGGATTGGAACACAATTAAAACCCGCATTAAAGAAGGGGTTTCTAAATTCCTGTTCGGTAAAACGAAACGAAGTCCAATGGTACTTCCGATAATTATGGAAATTTAGTAAAGCAAAGGCGAAAATCCCGCCTTTAAAATCAGGTTTGGATTAATCGTATTTGTTAAAGGAGTTTATTAAAATGAAGGTAGTTTTATTAGCAGATGTTAAAGGCTTAGGTAAAAAAGGTGAACTTTGCAACGCTTCTGACGGTTATGCAAGAAACTTTTTATTCCCTAAAAAATTGGCTGTTGAGGCTGATAATGCCGCACTTAACGAGCTTAAAAACCGCGAGGAAGCTGCTGCTCACCACAAGCAAGAGGAAATAAATGCCGCAAAAAAGACGGCAGCTTTGCTTAACGGTAAAACTGTAAATATAACTGCAAAAGCGGGTAGCGGCGGTAGACTTTTTGGTTCGGTAACATCTAAGGAAATCGCAGCTGAAATCAAGAAAACGCTTGGTGTAGAGATAGATAAAAAGAAGATGAATGCGCCCGATATTAAGAATTTTGGGGAATATACCGCAGAAATCAAACTTTATCAGGGTATTATTGCAAAAATCACAGTAAAGGTTACGGAGTAATCGGTTATGGGTAACGAAAAGCTGATATATAATCTTGACGGTGGGCGAGTGCCATATTCGGTTGAGGCAGAGCAGGCGGTTTTGGGTTCGGTATTGGTTGACCCAAGTTGTCTTAGCGAGATCGCTGTTAGTATGAAGACCGACTATTTTTATATTCCACAGCACAAGGAAATATACGGTGCGATGGCTTCTATGTATGAGCTTAGTCAAAGCATTGATTTTGTTTCGCTTTTGGAAAAGCTTAAAAAGTCGGGTGTTTATGACGAAGCAGGCGGTAAGGCTTATCTGACTCAGCTGGTACAGGCTGTGCCTTCTGTAGCCAACGTACTTACATACGTTGATATTATTAGAAGCAATTATTACGCCCGTTCTCTTATGAGCGCCGCGCACGATATAATAAAGGATGTAAATGAAAACACTAAAGACACTGGAAAGCTTCTCGATTCTGCTGAACAGCGTATTTTTGAAATCAGACAGGGCAGGGAAATCAGCGGTCTCACACACATCAAAGATGTAATTGTTAATGAGACCTATGACCGCCTTAGCAAGATGTCTAACCCCGAAACCCGTGATGATTATATCGGTATACCGTGTGGTATAGGTGATCTTGATAAAATGATAACGGGTCTTAATAAGTCTGACCTTATTATTTTGGGTGCGCGTCCTGGTATGGGTAAAACCTCGTTTGCGCTTAATATTGTGCGAAATGTTGCAGTCAATACTGGTAGAACGGTTTGCTTCTTCTCACTTGAGATGACGCGTGACCAGTTAGCACAACGTATGCTTTCAAGTGAAGCGGGTATAAAGAGTGAAAAACTAAGAACCGGTGAGCTTGATGACAAGGAATGGGCGAGGCTTGCTCAGGCGGGCGCAACACTTTCTGAAGCTAATATTTATTTTGACGAAAGCTCGGCAATCACTGTGCCTGAAATGAAGGCAAAGCTAAGACGTATGAAGCCGGCTCCTGACCTTGTTGTAATAGACTATCTCGGCCTTATGAAGTCCGCAAAGGCTACTGAAAACCGTGTGCAAGAGGTTTCTGAAATCACCCGAAACCTCAAAATTCTGGCAAAGGAGTTAAAGGTTCCTGTAATTGCCTGTGCACAGCTTTCACGTGGCACAGAAACTAAGGGTAAATCACATAAACCTGCCCTTTCCGACCTTCGAGAATCAGGCTCTATTGAGCAAGATGCTGATATAGTTCTCTTCCTTTATAGAGAAAACTATTATGATAATGAAAAGGCTGATGATGAGGATAGAAGTGATCCTAATAAAGCTGAGTGCATCGTGGCTAAAAACCGTCATGGTGAAATTGGTACGGTGGATCTTCATTGGGACGGTCAGTTTACAAGGTTTACATCTGTGGATGTGTTCAGATAATGGAAAAGAATTTATTAGAAGCAATAGAGCGTTTTTCACTTTTGGAAAATACTAAAAAGGTTACCGTTGCCCTTTCGGGCGGTGCTGATTCCATGGCACTTCTGTTTTCACTTTATTCTTTAAGAGATAGCCTAGGTATAACCATCAAAGCTGCCCATCTTAATCATTTAATAAGAGGGGATGAGGCTTTCCGCGACGAAGCCTTTGTGAAGGGAATTTGTGAAAAATTAAATGTAGAGTTATCTTTGAAAAGGGTGGATATTCCATTACTTGCAAAGGAACAGGGGATTAGCACTGAGCTTGCTGCAAGGATAGCCAGGTATGACTTTTTAGAAAGTGTTGCTGATGGGGGAGCGGTTGCAACCGCCCACACAGCAAGTGATAACCTTGAAACAGTAATATTAAATTTAACCAGGGGCAGCGGTGTTGACGGTATTGCAGGAATACCTACAAAACGTGGAATTTTTATAAGACCGTTAATTCTTTGTACAAGGAAGCAGATTGAGGATTATTGCGAAAAAAATCAAATTCCTTTTGTTACCGACAGCACTAATCTTTCAGATGATTATACAAGAAATAAGATACGCCATAGTATAGTGCCTATCTTAAAGGAAATCAATTCTGCGGTAGAAAATACAGTTTTGAGAAGCTCGCTTATTTTAAAAGAGGATTCCGAATACTTAAAATCTATAGCTGAGGATTATGTTTGTAAAAATATTATGCCAGACGGAATAATGTCCGCTGATTTTCACAGATTAAATCCCGCAGTTGCTAAAAGGGTTATTAAGGTATTTCTAAAAAAAATGTTACCTGAAATAACACCAGAAACGGTTCATATTGAGGAAGCTCTTAAAGTTTCTGCGACAGGTGGAAAAACAAATTTGCCTAAAAATTTTTATTTTGTGTCAGACGGTAACTGTGTTTGGGTGGAAAATGAAAAAAAACAACAAAAAATCGAATATAGTGTGGAATTTACAGAATGCGATAATGTTTTTTTTGAAAATACCCCAAAAATTAATAATTTGTTATTAAATAGTTTGCTTAACTGTGATAAAATTGTAGGAAAATTGGTAATAAGAACAAGAATGCCTGGTGACTGTATAAGACTTTTGGGGCGCGGATGCACAAAATCCCTGAATAAGCTTTACAATGAATTGGCAATACCTGTTTCTTTGAGAAAAAATTTACCGGTAATGGCTGATGATGTCGGTGTTGTTTGGATAGCTGATATAGGTGTTGCACAAAGGTGTGCTGTCAGCAGTAGCACAAAGCGTGTTATTAGAATTGAAGTCAAAAAGGATGTTGGGGAGTATGAACAGTAAGGATATTAAAGAGGTTTTAGTTTCTGAGGAGGAAATAAAACAAATTTGTAAAAGACTTGGTGAGCAAATATCAAAGGATTATGAGGGGAAAAAGCTCTTCCTTGTGAGCGTGCTTAAAGGCGCTGTTGTTTTTATGGCAGACCTTATGCGTAATATCACCTGTGACTGTGAAATTGATTTTATGGCCGTTTCTTCTTACAGCGGCACGAAAACCACTGGTGTTGTTAAATTTAAGAAAGACCTTGACATAAATCCCGAAGACTGTGATATACTTCTTGTTGAGGATATTTTGGATTCCGGGGTAACCCTTTCCTATCTTAAAGAGGTTTTAAAGCAAAGACACGCAAAAAGTATTAAGGTTTGCGCATTCCTTGATAAGCCTGCTAATCGTAGAGCGGATATTAAGGCTGACTATGTCGGCAGGGTTGTTCCTGACGAGTTTGTTGTGGGTTACGGCCTTGATTATAACGAAAAATACAGAAATTTACCTTTTGTCGGAATACTTTCACCCGAAGTTTATGCTGACAAGTAGGAAAGGAGCAATATTTTGAAAAAGAATTTTAAGAATGTTCTTTTGTATATTGGTATACCCATTGTGTTTATACTTACAATGCTTTCAGTATCCTATTTTACAAAAAACACTGCAGAAACTAAATACTATGAGATTATAAATCTTGTTAAAGAAAACGAAATATCTGAGTTTGAGCTAAATTTATATAGCGGTGAAATTAAATATGTATTGAGAGAGGATGGCAAGACCTACCGTTACACTGTGGCTGACGCGTCGATTTTCTATAACGATATTAACGAAGCTGTTATGAAAATCAACCAAGAAAACCGCGGCACAGACAAGGAGATAAAGTACGATTATAAGAGTGGCGGTGAGGGAGCTTGGATACTTAATCTTCTTCCCTCGGCACTTATGATTGGTTTAATGATTATATTCTGGATTTTCATTATGAGGCGTATGAATGCTTCGATGGGTGCAGATAAAACTATGGGCTTTGGAAAATCCAAGGCTCGCAAGGATGATGGCAAAAAGAAAACAACTTTTGCCGATGTTGCCGGTGCCGATGAGGAAAAAGAGGAAATGGCGGAAATTGTTGATTTCCTTAAAGACCCTAAGAAATTTAACGATTTAGGCGCGAGAATTCCTAAGGGAGTCTTGCTTGTGGGACCTCCCGGAACAGGTAAGACCTTGCTTGCCCGTGCGGTAGCGGGTGAGGCGGGTGTTCCATTCTTCTCGATTTCGGGCTCCGATTTTGTTGAGATGTTTGTCGGTGTGGGTGCTTCACGTGTCCGTGACCTTTTTGGCGAGGCAAAAAAGGAAGCGCCAGCTATCGTGTTTATAGACGAGATTGACGCTGTCGGCCGTCAGAGAGGCGCAGGTCTTGGTGGCGGTCACGATGAGCGAGAGCAAACCCTTAACCAGCTGCTTGTTGAAATGGATGGCTTTGGCGCAAAGGAAGGCGTTATTGTTATGGCGGCTACCAACCGTCCAGATATACTTGATAAAGCATTGCTTCGACCGGGCCGTTTCGACCGTCAGATAACGGTAGGATATCCCGACGTTAAGGGCAGAGAGGAAATTCTTAAGGTTCACTCTCGCGGAAAGCCCTTAGGTCCTGATGTTAATCTTAAAACTATTGCTAAGTCAACATCCGGTTTTACAGGTGCAGACCTCGAAAATCTTTTGAATGAGTCGGCATTGCTTGCAGTCCGCCACGGTAAAAAGGCGATTACTCAGCAAGAGGTTGAGGAAGCCACTATTAAGGTTGTTATGGGTGCTGAAAAGAAGTCACACATAGTAAGTGATCGAGATAAAATGATTACCTCTTATCATGAGGCGGGTCATGCGATTGTTTCTTATTTCTTGCCAACCCAAGACCCTGTTCATCAAATCTCTATTATACGTCGCGGTATGGCGGCAGGATATACGATGTATTTGCCTAATGTTGAAAAGGGACACGTTTCTAAAAAGCAGATGCTTGAGCAAATTTGTTCATTGCTTGGCGGTCGCGCAGCAGAGCAGTTAACTCAGGATGATGTTTGCACAGGCGCATCTAACGATATTGACCGTGCTACAGATTTGGCGCGCAAGATGGTTACGAAGTTCGGTATGAGTGACCGTTTGGGACTTGTTTCTTACGGCAACGATAATAATGAGGTGTTTTTGGGACGCGATTTCTCGTCTACACCTAATTATTCCGAAAAGACTGCGGCTGTGATTGATGAAGAAATCGAAAATGTTGTTATGAACCAGTATTCCAAGGCATTAGAGCTTCTTAAGAATAATATGCCAAAGCTTCACGAGGTTGCTAAAATTCTTTTTGAAAATGAGAAGATTTCGGGTGATGAATTCAGAGCATTAATGGAAGCTCAATAAAAATTTAAAAGCTATGCAAATTCAAATATTTGCATGGCTTTTTGTGTTTTTATCGGTAATCAGGGTAAAATATTTTGGGTGATAGAATGCGTAGAAAAATAAAAAAGTTTTTAACAGTCCTTATAATAACCTTGGGTTGTAGTGCATTTTATATTATAGGTGGATATTTATATCTTAATTCTGAAACAAAGCCTACAAAACAAAACACATCATCGGTGCCATATTACAGTGAAACACCTGAAAATGTAGGTATTATGTTCGAACTTGGTAACCAAAAGACATATTGCTTTTTAGATTTTTATTATAAAAATCTAAATGTGATTTTTGATGCCGAAAGCTTTGATATAGAAAAAAGTATAATGGGTTATCCAATTGATTACAGTATAAAAATCAATAATGAATTATTCGCACAAATCATAGACATTGTTGGCGGTATTGAGCTTGAAAGTGAAGAGGGCCTCTTACGGTATACCGGTGTGCAAATAGCAGATATGTTCACCTATTCTACTGATTATAAAAGGCATGAACGTGAGATTGTAAGAAAAATTATAGAAAAAATCGGCGATAATGGGTTTGGCAAAGAGGATTTTTTTTATATAATAGAAAACAGTGAAACCGCCATAACCGTGCCGATATGTTATTATTGGACCGATTATTTCAAGGTGATTTGCAATTCATTAAATGAAGTGAATTAAGTTTGTCAGTTATTTTAGATACAACTAATTGACAAAATCGATTAATAAATGTATACTAATATATATATGTTTTGGTGGGAGGATTTTCCTTGAATAGTGTTAGTGAGCTTTTTGGTATAAACGTTTTTAACGATTCGGTTATGAAAGAACGTTTACCAGAAGATGTTTATGAAATTTTAAAGAGCACAATTAAAGAGGGCAAAACAATAGATAGTAGCATAGCTGATACGGTGGCTTCTGCTATGAAAGAATGGGCAATTTCTAAAGGTGCTACTCATTATACTCATTGGTTTCAGCCGCTTACAGGTATAACTGCGGAAAAACACGATAGCTTTATCAGCCCTACTGATGACGGACATATTATTATGGAATTTTCGGGTAAGGAGCTTATTAAGGGCGAGCCAGATGCTTCTTCATTTCCGTCGGGTGGACTAAGAGCTACATTTGAGGCTCGCGGGTATACTGCGTGGGACCCTAGCTCTTATGCTTTTGTTAAGGACGAAACCCTTTGTATACCCACAGCATTTTGTTCCTATACGGGCGAGGCACTCGACCAAAAAACTCCATTGTTACGCAGTATGGAGGCTATAAATAAACAGGCGCTTAGAATTATAAAGCTTTTCGGTCATGAAGACGTTAAGCGGGTAAACGCTACGGTAGGTCCCGAACAAGAATACTTCCTTGTGGATAAGGCGATGTATGAAAAACGTCCGGACCTTATTTATTGCGGAAGAACCCTTATTGGCTCAATGCCGCCAAAGGGTCAGGAGATGGATGACCACTATTTTGGCGTTCTAAAACCCCGTGTTGCCGCATTTATGCGTGAACTTGATGTTGAACTTTGGAAGCTTGGTGTTCTTGCTAAGACCGAGCATAACGAAGCAGCACCCTCGCAGCACGAGTTAGCTCCCATTTTTACAACCACCAATATTGCAGCAGACCATAATCAGCTCACTATGGAAATGATGAAGAAAACAGCTCTGCGTCACGGTCTTGTTTGTCTTCTTCACGAAAAACCTTTTAATGGAGTGAACGGTAGCGGTAAACATAATAACTGGTCTTTGTCTACTGATACGGGCATTAACTTTTTAAAGCCTGGCAAAAATCCTGAGGAAAACCCACTGTTCTTACTCTCGTTAGCTGCGGTAATAAAAGCGGTTGATGAACATCAGGAATTACTTAGAATATCGGTTGCAACTGCGGGTAACGACCATAGATTAGGCGCTAATGAAGCTCCGCCTGCGATTATTTCAATTTTCTTAGGGGACGAGCTTACAGACGTTTTAAACTCGGTAGCAAAGGGAGTTCATCACGATAATGCAGAACGTATAAAAATGAATATGGGCTCAGAGGTAATACCTAGTATCCGTAAGGATAATACCGACCGTAATCGCACCTCACCCTTTGCTTTTACAGGTAATAAGTTTGAGTTCAGAATGCTCGGTTCTGCAGCATCTATTTCTGATACTAATGTAATGCTTAACACAATGGTGGCTGAAGTATTTTCTGAGTTTGCTGATAGACTGGAAAAAACTTCTGACTTTAATGCCGAATTCAATCTCATCATTAAAGAGGTTGTGGAAAAGCATGGAAGAATTATATTTAATGGCGACGGTTATTCTGCTGAATGGGAAAAGGAAGCTGAAAGAAGAGGCCTTTTAAATCTTAGTAGCACAGTTGATGCTATTCCTTTACTTAAAACTGAAAAGACTATTGAAATGTTCGAAAAGCACAAGGTACTTAACCGTACCGAAATTGTTTCACGCGTTGATATTATTTTAGAAAACTATACTAAAACTCTTCATATTGAAGCTCTTACCCTTATTGATATGATGAACAGGGAAGTGGTGCCCGCAATCACGGCCTATACCGACAAGCTTTGTCTTGCTGTGCTTAATAAAAACAGTCTTGGCGGCATTAATTCTACTGTTGAACGCGAACTAATAGCACGTCTTTCTGCCGCTAACAAACAGATTTATGAGCTTACAGGTGAGCTTAAAATGGCGGTGGCATCGGCGGAAAAAACAACCGATGTTATGGAAAAAGCAAAAATGTATCATGATAAGATTTTACGTGTTATGTCAGATATTCGCAAATATGCTGACAGTGCCGAAAGCGTTATGCCATCTGATTGTTGGCCTTATCCCAGCTACGGTGATTTACTTTTCAGTATTTAAAACAAAAATCCATCTGCTAATGCAGATGGATTTTTCATTTTATAGGGAGATTTCATCAAGTTCTTCAAGCCATAGTTTAAAGCACGCATCTGTAGGCAGTTTAAGGTCACCTCTGGGTGATAGGCTTATATCACTGATTTTAGGACCGTCGGGAAGGCATGAGCGCTTAAATTGTTGCGTAAAAAATCTGCGGGTAAAGATTTTGAGCCATTTTAAAATAGTTTCCTTGTCATAATCCTCAAAGGCTAAAACGCAGAGACGGAAAATTTTTCGGGGTGAAAAACCGTAGCGCAGCATATAATAGAGGAAGAAATCGTGTAGCTCATAAGGGCCCACTAAATCTTCGGTTTTTTGCGCTATTTTTCCATCATCATCTGTCGGCAAAAGCTCAGGGGAGACAGGAGTGTCAAGAACATCAAGAAGTACGGTTTTAAGAGCACCGTCGGAGTTCTCAGCTTCATAACGCACAATGTGGCGGATAAGAGTTTTCGGCACACCTGAATTCACGCCATACATTGACATGTGGTCGCCATTATATGTTGCCCAACCGAGTGCTAATTCCGAAAGGTCTCCTGTTCCGATAACCATACCATTTTCTTTGTTGGCAACATCCATAAGCACCTGTGTGCGCTCTCTCGCTTGAGAATTTTCAAAGGTTACATCAAAAGTGTTTGAATTTTGACCGATATCATTGAAATGTTGTATCACAGCGTCGGTAATATTGATTTCTTTAAAGTTTACGCCCAGTTCTTCACACAAGATTTGTGAATTTGAACGTGTGCGCCTCGTAGTGCCAAAGCAGGGCATTGTGATAGCCAAAATATCGGTTAGAGGGCGGCTTAAAATCCTCATAGCTCTTACAGCCACTAGCAATGCTAATGTACTGTCAAGACCGCCTGATATACCGATAACCGCAGTTTTTGAGTGTGTGTGCGAAAATCTGCGGGCTAAGGCGTGAGACTGTATCTGTAAAATTTCTTCGAAATAATCATTTAAATCAGTGTTATTAGGTAAAAACGGAGATTTTTCGATGCATCGGGTAAGTTCTATGGGCAAAGGCTTCTGTGTGAAAAAAACATTTTTGAAATCGGCATTGTTTGATTTAAAACTGGTGTTTTTCTGTCTTTCGCTATTCAGAAGTTTTACGTCGATTTCTGTTATAACTAAATCGTCTTTAGCGAACAACTTGTTTTCATTTAAAAGCTTTCCGTTTTCGTAAATAAATGCCAGTCCACCATAAACCGTGTCGGTAGAGGATTCACCAATACCGCTCGATGCTAAAATATAACCGCAATTAAGCCTTGTTGTAGCATCTTTTATTAGTGATTTGCAGTATGCCGCTTTTCCTACGGTTTGGTTACAAGCGGCAGGGTTTACTATGATTTGTGCACCCGATAACGCTAATTTCTGGTTTAAAGGCTTAGGAGCAAAAAGGTCCTCACAAATTTCAATACCAAAACTAAAATTATTTGATACAAAAATTACATTGCTGGAAATATCGACACCATAATTTTCACTTAAAGACACATATGAGCCTTCGGCAGAATTAGTTATACAATTAAAATAGCGCTGTTCGTTAAATTCGCAGTGATTAGGTAAATGGGTTTTTGGAACAACTCCTAAAATTTTACCGTCCAGAAGAGCAGCCGCACAGTTATAAAGCTTTCCGTTGCAACTTAGCGGAAGGCCTACAACAACTACGGGGTATTTACCTTTTGTAAATTCTGCAAGCTCTAAAAGTGACGAGCGAGCAGCAGATATAAGGGCATCGTTGAAAAACAGGTCGCCGCAGGTGTAGCCTGTAATGCAAAGCTCAGGCAAAACCAACAAATTGACCTTGTGGTTATCTGCCTTTAGTATTATTTCTTTAATGCTTTTTGTGTTGGCAGAAACATCCGCTAAATGCACTTGCGGAATGCCGGCCGCAACCTTAATAAACCCGTCTCGCATACGTAACCTCCGCAGAGTATAAAATATTGTTCTTTACTTAGTTTAAAACTTTTTCACCGCTTTGTCAACTTTATTTATCTTTAATCTGATTTTAGAAATTATGTTAGCTTTAATATGATTAAAATAATTGTTAAAAATATTACAAACTTGTTGATTTTTTGGAAGATATAGGATATAATATATAAGAAAAAATTTTACCAAAAGGAGAACCCAAAATGACCAATAACAAAACAGTTATTAAATGGTTAGATGAAATGAAAGAACTCCTCACGCCCGACAATGTTGTTTGGATTGACGGTAGCAATGAGCAGAGAGAAGAACTTCGCGCTGAGGCTTGTAAAACAGGCGAAATGATTAAGCTTAATCAAGAAAAACTCCCTGGCTGTTATTTGCATCGCACAAACCCTAACGACGTAGCACGTGTTGAGGACCGTACATTTATTTGCTCTAAGACAAAGGAAAATGCAGGACCCACAAACAATTGGTGTGACCCTGATGAAATGTATAAAAAGCTTTATAAGATAGCTCGCGGCAGCTATAAGGGACGTACAATGTATATTATCCCTTATTCAATGGGCCCCATCGGCTCACCTCTTGCTAAAATTGGTATTGAGATTACCGATTCTATCTATGTTGTACTCAATATGCTTATTATGACAAGAGTAAGCCTTAAGGTTCTTGAAGTATTGGGCGACAGCAACGATTGGGTAAGAGGTCTCCATTCGCGTTGTGATATTGACCCCGAAAACCGTTACATCTGCCACTTCCCTGAAGATAATACAATTATCTCTGTTAACTCAGGATACGGCGGTAACGTTCTTCTCGGTAAAAAGTGTTTTGCGCTTCGCATAGCTTCTTATCAGGGTTGGAAGGAAGGCTGGATGGCTGAACACATGCTCATCTTAGGTCTTGAGAATCCTAAGGGCGAAGTTAAATACATCGCCGCTGCATTCCCTTCGGCTTGCGGAAAGACCAACCTTGCAATGCTTATTCCTCCTGAATATTTACGTAAGAAGGGCTATAAAATCTGGACGGTTGGTGACGATATTTCTTGGATGAAGATAGGTCCCGATGGCAGACTTTATGCTATAAACCCCGAAAATGGTTTCTTTGGAGTTGCTCCGGGTACTAATGAGCATTCTAACTTTAATGCTCTTGAGAGCACCAAGAAGGATACAATCTTTACAAACGTAGCACTTGACCTAGATGATAATACAGTTTGGTGGGAAGGATTAAATAAAAATCTTCCTCAGAACGCTCTTGATTGGATTGGCAGACCTTGGGATGCATCTAAGTTTGATAAAGCAGATAAATCGACCTGTGCTGCTAACCCCAACTCACGTTTCACTGCTCCTGCTGAGAACTGCCCATGCATTTCGGATGAGTTTAATAAGGGTACAGGTGTTCCGATTTCTGCAATTGTATTCGGTGGCCGTCGTGCAAAGTGTGCACCGCTTGTATATCAATCTAAGGATTGGGTTAACGGTGTATTCGTAGGTTCTGCTATGGCTTCCGAGACTACGGCAGCAGCCGCCGGTGCAGTTGGTGTTGTTCGACGTGACCCTATGGCTATGCTTCCTTTCTGTGGCTATCATATGGGAGACTATTTCAAACACTGGCTTGAGATGGGCGAAAAGCTTGGCGATAAAGCTCCTAAGATCTTCAATGTAAACTGGTTCCGTACCGATGATGAAGGAAACTTCATTTGGCCGGGCTTTGGCGATAATATGCGTGTTCTTAATTGGATTATTGACCGTTGCGAAGGTAACGCCGATGCTACCGAGACCGCTATCGGTTATGTTCCTAAGCCTGAAGATATTGATCTTACCGATCTTGATATGGATATTGATGTTCTTAAGTCTATCCTTAAGGTTGACAAGGGAGTTTGGACTAAGGAAGCCGAAGAAATTGAAGAGCACTATAAGAAGTTTGGTGACAGACTTCCTGCAGAGCTTAGAGAACAGCTTAACAACCTCAAAGCAAATCTTGCTAGAATGTAATTTATAAAAATTAAAGGATGCTTACCTTTTGGTAAAGCATCCTTTTTTATATAAATTTATATTAACCAATTTTTAATTTTAGTCGTAGCTTGTCGCTAATCATAGCGATAAATTCACTATTGGTCGGCTTTCCGCGGTCATTTTGAATTGTATAACCAAAATACGAGTTGAGCACATCGAGGTCACCTCTGTCCCAAGCCACTTCTATTGCGTGCCTAATAGCTCGCTCAACACGGGAGGCTGTTGTATGGTAGGTTTTAGCAACGGTTGGGTATAGTAACTTAGTGACAGAGTTAACAATATCACTGTTTTTAACAGAGAGTATAATAGCCTCTCGTAAGTAATGATAGCCCTTTATATGTGCAGGTACGCCAATTTGATGTATTATTTCGGTTATCATAACCTCGAGTTCAGTATCACTGGGTAAGTTGTTTTTAATTACGGGAGTTTCGGTTTCATTCTTCCAACCGGATAACTGAATTAAACGCTCTGCTATTATGTTGGTATCGAACGGTTTAAGAAAATAGTAACTAACACCGGCATCAATCATTTCCTTTTCAAGTTTTGGATTATCAAAGCCCGACATTGCCATAATCATAGGCTTGTCCTTAGTGTTCATATCCTTGATTTCACCTAACACACCAAGTATATCAAGATTAGGCATAAAAACATCAGCAAGAACCATATCCGGTTTTTCACTCTTGATTTTATCCAAAACGCACCTACCATCCTTCTCACATAACACAACCTTCATACCGTAGCTTGCAAAAGCTTGGGCACAGTTTTTACCCAACTCTGTTGTATCGTCTGCAATTATAATTTTTAGTTTTTCTTCCATAAAAATACCTCCTAATGATTTTGTATTACATATATTACCACATTGTTTTACAAAAATCAAGTATAATTTTTGCAAAAAGTAGTTTTACATCAAAAGATTAAAAAGAAAACAAAAATAAATATACAAAAAATGTCAATTAAGGTCGAATAAAAACTTTTAAAATGCAATATTTTAGTATTGACAAATTCTTATTTTATGGTATAATAATTCTTGCTTGCTTGGGGCGTTAGCTCAGTTGGTTAGAGCAACCGGCTCATAACCGGTTGGTCCGGGGTTCGAGTCCCTGACGCCCCACCAAACAAGCATTTATGTTTTTAATATGAATATATTATTTTTATAAAGGGGTATGGTGTCAATGGTAGCACACCGGTCTCCAAAACCGTTTGTGAGGGTTCGAGTCCTTCTACCCCTGCCAAAAATAAAGCATCGCAAAAGCGGTGCTTTATTTTTATCCAAGCCGAAAGCTTGATTTTATATAAAAAGTGATGTCTTAAACGCTAGGGGGAATATAATTGGAAAAAGTTTCAATAATTAAAGGTTTGAAATTATACCT
>JAZUAL010000016.1:0-9205 GCA_045637925.1 Acutalibacteraceae bacterium
AGCGGCCTTTTTAACAGAAGCCACGATAACGTCGCCAATGTTGGCATACCTCCTTCTGGAGCCTCCAAGAACACGGATGCACATAATTTCTTTTGCACCGGTATTGTCGGCAACCTTGAGGTAACTCTGTTGTTGTATCACAGTGTTTTCCTCCCTTTTGACTACTTGGCCTTTTCAATAATTTCAACCACGCGCCAACGCTTGTCTTTGGAGAGCGGTCTTGTTTCCATGATCTGAACTCTGTCACCAATGCCACAGCTGTTGTTCTCATCATGAGCCTTAAGTCTGATAGTGTTTTTGATGATCTTCTTGTAGAGGGGATGCTTTACGTTGTCTTCGATAGCAACTACAACGGTTTTATCCATCTTGTCACTTACAACCTTACCCACTCTGGTTTTACGAAGGTTTCTTTCACTCATTTTCAGCTACCTCCCATAATTTAAGCATTCTGGCTGTTTTTGATTTCGATCTCGCGAATAACAGTCTTAACGCGAGCGATATCTTTTTTAACAGCAACGATACGCATGGGGTTTTCGAGCTGATTAATGGCGAGTTGGAAACGCAGATTAAATAACTCTTCCTTTAACTTGCCAAGTTGCTCTTTGAGCTCAGACAAATTCTTTTCTCTGATTTCCTTTACATTCATTACTGCTCACCACCCATTTCCTGTTTGCTAACAAACTTGCACTTAATAGGAAGCTTATTAGCTGCGAGACGCATAGCTTCCTGAGCTAATTCCTCGCTAACACCGCCGATTTCGAACATTACGCGGCCGGGCTTAACAACGGCTACCCAGTATTCAGGTGAACCCTTACCAGAACCCATTCGGGTTTCAGCCGGCTTTTCAGTAATAGGCTTATCGGGGAATATTTTAATCCATACTTTACCGCCACGCTTGATATAACGTGTCATAGCAATACGGGCAGCTTCTATCTGGTTAGAGGTGATCCACGCCGGTTCTAAAGCCACAAGACCGAAATCACCGTGAGTTACAGTGTTACCTCTAAGAGCCTTACCGGTCATACGACCTCTGTGTACTCTGCGGTATTTTACACGCTTAGGCATTAACATTAGCGGGGGCATCCTTCCTTCTTACTTCTGCGGTTATCGGAAAGAACCTCACCCTTGTAGATCCATACCTTAACACCGATTTTACCGTAGGTTGTATCAGCCTCTGCAAAACCGTAATCAATGTCAGCACGGAGTGTCTGTAGGGGGATTGTTCCCTCGTGATACTGTTCGCTTCTTGCGATTTCAGCGCCGCCGAGACGACCTGAAACCTGTGTTTTGATACCCTTAACGCCAAGACGCATTGCTCTGCCGATAGCGAGCTTCATAGCGCGGCGGAAGGAAATACGCTTTTCAAGTTGAATAGCGATGTTCTCAGCAACGAGCTGAGCGTTAGCGTCAGGACTTTTAATCTCAACAATGTTAATTACAACAGTCTTGCCAAGCATATTCTGGCAGGTTGCACGGAGCTTTTCAATTTCAGCACCGTTGCGACCGATTACCATACCGGGCTTAGCACAGTGGATGTGAAGTCTTACACGCTTTTCGTCACGTTCGATTTCGATTTTTGCAATACCTGCAGTGAAAAGTGCTTTCTTCAGGTATTTACGGAGGTTGTAGTCCTCAACCAATGTATCACCATAGGTGCCCTTATTGGCAAACCAACGTGAGTCCCAGTTTTTAATTATGCCCACACGCATACCGTGGGGATTAACCTTCTGGCCCATAACTTAACCTCCTTTTAGATTTCGCGTTCTTTAAGAACGATAGTCATATGGCTTGTTCTCTTTAAGATGCGATGTGCTCTACCGTGATCCTTAGGACGAATTCTCTTAAGAGTAGGTCCGGGACAAACAAAGCACTCAGCAACATAAAGACGTGAAACATCCATATTGTGATTGTTTTCTGCATTCGCAATAGCTGATGCTAAAAGCTTCTCTAAATACTCGCAAGCGGACTTGGGAGTGAATTTGAGTATAGCCATAGCCTTGTCAGCATCTTGATTGCGGATTAAATCCATAACAATCTTCACCTTACGAGGTGAAATACGAGCATATTTAAGTATTGCTCTAGCTTGCATTGTATACTCTCCTTTCAGCCGCTTACTTACCGCTGGTCTTAGAACCTGCGTGGCCTTTGAATGTTCTTGTCGGTGCAAACTCACCGAGCTTGTGACCAACCATATCCTCAGTTACATAAACAGGTACGTGCTTACGACCGTCATGAACTGCAAATGTGTGTCCGACGAAATCGGGGAATATGGTTGATGAGCGGCTCCATGTCTTGAGGACACGCTTTTCGCCGGCTTCATTCATTTCCTTGACTCTTTTGAGCAAAACAGGTTGCACATAAGGGCCCTTTTTAATGCTTCTTCCCATTGATTTAATCTCCTTTCGTCGTCTTACTTACGGCGCTTTACGATATACTTATCGCTAGCCTTATTCCTCTGACGGGTTTTGTAACCCAAAGCAGGTTTACCCCAAGGGGTAACAGGTCCGGGACGACCGATAGGTGACTTACCTTCACCACCACCGTGAGGGTGGTCGCAGGGGTTCATTACAGAACCACGAACGGTAGGTCTCCAACCCATGTGGCGCTTACGACCAGCTTTACCGTAGTTGATGTTTGCGTGTTCAGGATTTGAAACAACGCCAACAGTAGCCATACAGTTTACAGGCACATTGCGAAGCTCACCAGAGGGTAAACGAAGAAGTGCCATTCCGTTTTCTTTAGCCATAAGCTGTGCGGTATTACCTGCTGAACGTGCGAGCTGTGCGCCCTTACCGGGGTGAAGCTCAACGTTGTGAACGAAGGTACCTACGGGGATATTAACCAAAGGTAATGCGTTACCGGGCTTAATATCAGCGTCAGGACCGCTAACAATTACATCGCCAACCTTAAGCTCTTGAGGAGCAATGATGTAACGCTTCTCGCCATCCTCGTACTGAACGAGCGCGATAAATGCCGAACGGTTGGGATCGTACTCAAGGGTAAGAACGTTAGCGTTTACGCCAAAACGCTCTCTCTTGAAATCAATAATTCTATATTTTCTGCGATTTCCGCCGCCTCTGTGGCGAACGGTGATTCTGCCGTAGCTGTTTCTACCGGCATTTTTCTTAATAGGCTCAAGCAGACTTCTTTCGGGTGCTACCTTTGAAAGACCGGAATAATCCATAGTGGTCATATTACGGAGACCGTTAGTAGTCGGCTTGTAATGTTTAATAGCCATTTTAATTTCACTCTCCTATTTTGGCTTAGCGAAGTACATTATGTACTTCATACATCACCGGAAATTTCGCTACGCTCTTCAGACGGGACTCCGTTCGCAAAATCTTTGATTTTGACTGCACTCTGTCCCTTCTGATATCTTCCCTGCCCTCTTAAAAAACGCACGATGCGTTTTTCGCTTACAGGGTGTTTTTTCGCCGCACCTGTCGCCGAAAAAACTGATATTAACTGTAGCGATTTCCAAGCTCGGTCAATTACATAAGACCGTCAAAGAACTCGATGGGCTTGGAATCAGCCTTAAGGGTTACGATTGCCTTCTTCCAAGAAGCTGTGTAACCGCTGTAACGACCCATACGCTTTTCCTGACCACGAACACTGATTGTGTTTACCTTTGCAACCTTAACCTTGAAAAGTTTTTCAACTGCAGCTGCAATTTCGATCTTGTTTGCATCACGAGCTACCTTAAAGGTGTATCTCTTGTCAGCAATGCCTGACATGCTCTTTTCGGTAATAACCGGAGCAATAATGATATCCTGTGCGGTTTTCATTATGCGTATACCTCCTCAAGCTTTGCTACTGCACCCTTAACGATTACCAATGTATCAGCATTGATGATGTCGTAGGTGTTGATTGTGCCTGCCTGAGCAGACTTAGCACCTGCAATGTTTGCAATGCTCTTAACAGCAAATGCATCATTGTTTTCAAGAATGATAAGAGTTTTCTTGCCGGCGCCGATAGCCTTTAAGCAATCAGCAACAACCTTAGTCTTGTAGGTTTCAAGCTTTAATTCATCAAGAACGATGAGGTCACCTGAAAGAACCTTATCAGATAAAGCAGACTTAAGTGCAAGTCTTTTAACCTTCTTGTTGAGAGCGTAAGAATAATCTCTCGGCTTGGGTGCGTGAACAATACCGCCGTGTCTCCACTGGGGTGCTCTTGTAGAGCCCTGTCTTGCGTGACCTGTTCCCTTCTGTCTCCAAGGCTTCTTACCGCCACCGGAAACTTCGGTACGAGTCAGAGTGGATTGTGTGCCCTGACGCTGATTAGCAAGGTAGTTAATAACTGCCATATGCATAACAACAGCGTTGGGAGTAATTCCGAAAATAGCATCGCTTAATGTGATTTCGCCCACATTCTTACCTGCCATATCGAGTACTGCTATATTAGGCATATTCTAAACACTCCTTCCCTTAAGCCTTAACGCTATCGAAAAGAACTACGATTCCGCCCTTAGGACCTGGAACGGCACCCTTAACAGCGATAATATTCTTCTCTGCGTCTACCTTAACTACACTGAGATTCTGAACGGTTACACGTTCGTTACCCAGATGTCCTGCCATTTTCTTGCCTTTGAAAACTCTTGACGGGCTGGAGCAAGCACCAAGTGAACCACCGTGACGGTGAACAGGGCCTGTACCGTGAGATTCTTTAAGGCGGCCAAAGTTCCAGCGCTTGATTGTGCCGGCATAGCCCTTACCCTTTGAAGTACCTCTTACGTCAACAGAGTCGCCTTCAGCGAAGATATCAGCCTTAATGATGTCGCCAACATTCATAGCGCTTACATCATCAAAGCGGAACTCACGAAGTACCTTCTTCGGAGCAACGTCACCTTTCTGGAAGTGACCTTTCATTGGTTTGTTAACCTTAGCAGCTTTAAGGTCGCCGTAGCCAACCTGTACTGCTTCATAACCGTCATTCTCGATTGTCTTCTTCTGTGCGATAACACAGGGGCCTGCCTCAATAACAGTAACCGGAACAACGTTTCCGTTTGCATCAAAAAGCTGTGTCATACCAAGCTTCTTGCCAACGATTCCTTTTTGCATTGTTTTTTCCTCCTTTGGTTATTGGTTGGTTTTCACCAACTTGACCTGTCCGTGCTGAAACGAAACACCTTAATATATATTAAAGCTTAATCTCGATTTCAACACCGGCGGGAAGCTCAAGACCAGTCAGAGCTTCAACGGTTTTGTTGGAAGGTCTGATTACGTCAATAAGCCTTTTGTGTGTCCTCATCTCGAACTGCTCACGGCTGTCCTTATACTTATGAACAGCACGAAGGATTGTAACGATCTCCTTTTCGGTCGGTAGCGGTACCGGACCTGAAACGCGTGCGCCTGTACGTTTAGCGGTTTCCACAATTTTCTCTGGGGACTGGTCTACAAGTGCGTGATCGTAACCCTTAATTCTGATGCGGATTTTTTCTTTCACTGCCATGTGAATTTCGCCTCCTTAAATAGTTGGCGGGCAAAACTTACAACGTGCCGCGTTTTTCATCACGGTACATTATAAAACCGGTACTGGCTGGGGTCACAGTCAATTCCGGACGGCCAATCGCTTAGCCGTTGTACGTAAGGCTCGCAAGTTTCCCTACATACTCCTAATTCTTTCGCCCGGTTTAAAATCGGACATACTCCGTGGAAATTTCCCCGTTCGAGACGGGCCACCTCCCACATCAACGCATGCTTTACGCATTTTCACAGCGTACTTACGTATGATAACACATCTGTTTTAAAAAATCAAGTATTTTTTTAATATTTTTTCCTATTATTTTTTAAGCTTGTGTTTAGGTAAAAAAACACCTCTATATTTAGAGGTGTGAATCGTTAATTAAACTTTTTTTGCAAACTTCTGAGCGGCACTCTTAAAAGTGACATAACAATAATCGCAATAACTGTATTTGGAAGCATATAAAGTGCATTATAAACTATTGAGTATATAATAGGATTTGCAAAGGTTGCGCCTGCCACCTCAGTTGGAACAGTTATCATATAAATTGTAACACCGCTTATAAAATGTATAATAAATCTTGCAATGCAACCAACAAAGGTTGAAAGCTCCACAGCCCAGAATTTTCCCTTAAATATTCCCGCAAAGCCGACTGCAGCATAGGCTAAAACATAATCAAGCAAAATAGAGGGCAAACCCCAACCGATACCGCCGCCTATAAAGCACTTTAAAAATCCGAAAACTGCACCGCTCAAAATACCATAGCCAAGCCCATGGCGAAAAGCTATTATAAATAAAGGTATCATAACAAGGTCTATATCTCCGCCAAACGCAGGACCGGGGATTTCAAGAGGCATAAGCGCAATAGACAGCGCTATAAAAACAGCGCATTCTGCAATTTTGTAAACACGTTTTTTTGAATTTTCTTTCATTTTTTCATTCTCCTTAAATGTTTTGATTTTGCAAATAAGGGTTTTCTGCTCTCCGGATAACAGAAAAGCCGCAGGCAATAAACCTGCGGCAATACATTAATAGTATTTCCCTACGGCGGCATTATCCGCATCAGGTATTCGGTCGAAGTCATAGTAAATAAAAACGGACTTCCTCTCAGCCTGAGTTTCATCAAGCTCCCTATTGCAAAGTGATTATATCACCCCGTATTTAATTTGTCAAGTTTTTTGTGTAATATTATTGTGCATATAGCACCACAAAGCACTATATATGGTATAAAAAATGATATATTTTGCGGTTTATTTAAATTAAAACACAATATGTGGTTGACAAAAAGAGTTTTTTGGGTTAAAATAATTTTGCACCGACGAAATGCCGATGCGAGTTCTTGCGCGACTGACGGATTGTGGGGATTAACCTCGGTGGAACGCAAGAAATATTAGCCGACCGTCTGGGCAATTCAGTTTTTAGTTCAAAAACTGGATAGCCCTTTTTTTGACTAAATCATTAATCCGCATCAAAGGAGATTACTATGGAACACAATAATTGGAATGGATTTAAAAAAGGTGTGTGGCAGGATGAAATCAATGTTCGCGATTTCATTCAGTGCAACTATACCGAATATGCAGGAGATGATAGCTTTCTTGAGGGCGCAACACCCCGTACAGATGCATTAATGAAAAAGGTTAACGAGCTTTTTTCACTTGAGCGTCGTTATGGCGGTGTGCTTGATATAGATACCTCTACCGTTTCCTCACTTACTAGCTATTCACCCGGTTATATCGACAAGTCAAACGAGCTTATCGTCGGTCTCCAGACCAACCGCCCCTTAAAAAGAGGGGTTAATCCCTTTGGCGGTATAAGAATGGCCCGTCAAGCTTGCGAAGCCTACGGATATAAATTAAGCGATAAAATAGAGGAAGAATTTCGATATAAAACAACACATAATGACGGTGTTTTCAGAGCCTATACAGACGAAATGCGTCTTGCCCGTAAAAGCCATGTTATTACAGGTCTTCCCGATGCTTATGGCAGAGGCAGAATTATCGGTGACTATCGTCGCGTAGCGCTGTATGGAATTGATAGACTGTTAGCTGAAAAGAAAACAGAAAAATCAAGACTTGAGGATGGCGATTTTGACACCGAACATATAAGATTAATCGAAGAATTGTCAAAACAGATACTTTTTCTTGGATATATGAAAGAAATGGCTTGGATGTACGGTTATGATATAAGCGAACCTGCAAAGGATGCTCGTGAGGCAATTCAGTGGACATACTTTGCTTACCTTGCCGCAATTAAAGAACAGAATGGCGCCGCTATGTCTCTCGGTCGTGTCAGCACATTCTTTGATATTTATATTGAACGTGATATTAAAAACGGAATTTTGACCGAGGAAACTGCACAAGAGTTAATTGACGATTTTGTAATCAAGCTTCGCATGGCGAGACATCTTCGTACCCCAGAATATAATGAGCTTTTCGGTGGGGACCCAATGTGGATAACCGAGGCTGTGGGCGGTATGAGTGAAAACGGAAAAACTCTGGTTACCAAAAGCAGTTTCCGTATTCTCAATACCCTTTATACCTTAGGCTCTTCACCTGAGCCAAACCTAACTGTGCTTTGGTCAAATGCACTACCCGAGGGCTTTAAAAAGTTCTGTGCCAAGGTTTCCTGCGATACCGACTCTATTCAGTACGAAAACGATGACCTTATGCGCCCGATTTACGGTGACGATTATGCTATTGCTTGCTGCGTTTCAGCAATGAAGGTAGGCAAACAGATGCAGTTCTTTGGTGCGCGTTGTAATTTAGCAAAGCTTTTGCTTATTGCAATTAACGGTGGATACGATGCCACAAGTAATATTCATATTGGTCCGCAAATGCCTGTTATGGATACCGAAAAATTAGATTATGACGAGCTTTCCAAGAGATTTGATATTTATATTGAATGGATTTCAAAGCTCTATGTTAACACAATGAATATTATCCACTATATGCACGATAAATATGCCTACGAAAAATCTCAAATGGCGCTTCACGATACCGAGGTTGAGCGTTTTATGGCGTTCGGCATTGCAGGTCTTTCAGTTGTGGCTGACTCTCTGAGCGCTGTGAAGTTTGCAAATGTTAAACCTATAAAGAACGAAGATGGCTATGTAACAGACTTCGAAACTGTAGGCGATTTCCCCAAATACGGTAACGACGACGACCGTGTCGACCTTATCGCAAAGGACATCACCCACAAAATGATAACTGAGCTTAGAAAAACCCGTACCTACCGCCACGCTATTCACACCCTTTCGGTTCTTACTATTACATCAAACGTTATGTATGGTAAAAACACAGGCGCCACACCCGACGGCAGAGGTGACGGTGAGGCATTCGCCCCAGGCGCCAACCCGATGCACAACCGTGAGGAAAACGGTGCTTTGGCTTCACTTAATTCTGTTGCAAAGCTCAGTTACGACGACTGCCGCGACGGTATTTCCAATACTTTCTCTATCACACCCGATGCTCTCGGCAGAACCGACGATGAAAGACACGCCAATCTTGTAACAATTCTTGATGGTTATTTTGCAAAAATGGCACATCACATTAATATAAATGTGCTTAATCGTGACACTCTTGTTGAGGCTTACAATAACCCCGAGGCTTACCCCAACCTTACAATTCGTGTTTCGGGTTATGCGGTTAATTTCCATAAGCTTTCACGTGAGCAACAGCGTGAGGTTATAAGCCGTACCTTCCACGAGGCAATGTAATTATGGAAAGAACCGATTTAATAGGAA
>JAZUAL010000017.1:0-8589 GCA_045637925.1 Acutalibacteraceae bacterium
TTCGATTGAAAACAAAAAATATTCTGATGTGGTTACCTGTGAAATTATTAAGAATCATTTTAATGTTGAGGATCTGCCATGGATATTGAAAAGATATCAATATTTAGGTATGAAAACTAAAGAAATTGTTTTGGATTATGCGAAACAAAATTCAAGCAGGATAATTTCAATAGTCACGACACAAAAATGTTTGCCTACTCGTATTTATTCTATGTTTATTTCCGAGAATGTTTGTACAAAAGATATATTAAAAACTTTGTTGGATACGTTAAGTGATACACGCTATAAAGATTTGTGCAATCATGGAAAAAGTCCCTCGTTCGAGAATTCTGAATATAATATAGTTATATTGAATTATTTTAAAGAAGAAGGATGGATATCAAGCTATGGCGAATTTAACGGTAAACTTCGAGGCTATCCAAAACGTAAAGTGTCATAAAAACTCAACAGAAATATATAGCTGGCGGTAGTCAATTATCTGTAACAATAAAGGCACGAACTGTGGAAAGTTCGTGCCTTTAATAATGCCTATACAATCACTCTAAATCCGTATGTAATCTGCCTTTCATAGCCTTTTACAGTGCGATTTTTACGAGTGAAATTCATATGTCGTACAGGACAGATGTTATTAACCATCTGACCGCCTATAGAACCAGCCTGCTTAGAGGTAAGGTCACCGTTGTAACCCTGCTTTAAATTAACGCCAACCTCGTTAGCAGCTTCCATCTTAAAACGGTTGAGTGCATCTTTAGCCTCAGGTACTACATACTTAGACATAATAAATTTCTCTCCTATAATAATTAATTGTTTTCTTGCGTTTGCAATATTATCTTGTGAAGTATATAACATTTTATTTGAGGTAAATTTTGTTTTAAAATCATAATTTTACAATTTTAAAAGCACACATATTTACTCTCGTAATACTTTTTATTGCAAAAAGTGAAATTAGGGTTTTACATTTTGCTATTTTTATGGTAAAATAATTTATAATAAAATCTTCGAGGTATTTTATGAGTGATATAAAACTAATTATTGCAAAAAATATATATGATTTGCGTATAGCACGCGGTATGACGCAACTCGAACTTGCCGAAAAATTACATTATTCAGATAAATCAATCTCAAAATGGGAAAAGGGCGAATCGCTCCCAGAAATCTCAACACTAGTGGCTGTCGCCCAAATATTTGATATTACTCTGGATTACTTAATTAAAGACCATAGTGAAGAAGAAATGCCTGTGGAAACTAAAGTTCAAAAAAACATAAAAATTCAAAATCGAGCATTGATTTCTGGCATGGGTGTTTTTGCTGTTTGGCTTATTGCAACACTTGTTTTTTTCTTCATAGATGCTTTTACTAATACTCTGCAGTATTCCTTTCTCCCCTTTGTTTTTGCAGTGCCTGTAACACTTATAGTATGGCTTATTTTTAATTCAATCTGGTTTAACCACCGTCGTAACTTTCTTATCATTTCATTGCTAATGTGGGTTTCTCTCACCGTTTTATTTGTTACCTTTTATATTTTCGGTATAACTCTTCCAAAGATTTTTTTACTTGGCATACCTGGTCAAATAATAATTGCTCTGTGGTCAAAAATTAAGATAATCAAAAAAAATAAATAAACTGATGATGCCTTTCTAAACACTAAGATTTGGAAAGGCATTAGTATAATACTTGTAAGGTGTAAAATATGGATAATAAAAAGAATGATATTATTGAAGAACAGCGTCGCGCACGTGAAGAATTTTTAAGGCTTAAAAAAATGCAAAAGGGCGAATTGGAAGCGGGTCCAAAACCTAGCGAAATTGCAATTATACCAACCACACCAAAAGAAAAATGGGATAATTTTTGGTTTCAGTATAAGTGGGTGGTTATTGCGGTGATAATATCCTTTATAGTTCTTACAGTTATGATTACCCAATGTGCCACAAGAAAAACTCCAGACCTTGAAATCGTTTATTTTTCATATACCCCTGTTTTTGATCAGCAAACAGCACTTGTTGGTGAATATTTTGAGACAATCACTAAGGACATAAACAAAGACGGAGAGGTTATTGTTAATGTTGTTAATTGTAGCTTTCAAAATAACGGCAATATACAGTATAGAAATTCCGTTTTATCAAAGCTTCAAGCAGTTATAACCTCAAATCAAAAGGCTCTGTTGTTTATAACCGATAACAAATCTATTGAATATTTTAATAATCTTACTACCAATGGTGAAATTTTTGAAGGAGAGCCAATACCTCTAAACGAAGAGTTTTACAAATCCACAAAATCAAAGAATTACGGTCGGTTAACTGCTAAGCTTTCAATCTCTATTCGCAGAGTATCTGATACATTACTCGAAAAAAAGGAAGATATAAGCAAATACTATGCTGAATCAAAAAGAATTTTAAAAGAAGTTTCGTAATATAAAAAATGCCTCAGTGTTACGCACCTTTTGAAAGTGCGTACACTGAGGCGTTTTTTATGTGATATCTTTTTTATTATATTTAATAAATCCTATAACAATTCCAATTGCTGTAAACAGCAATCCAACAGCTAAATATTTAAAGTCTAGTTTATTATTTTCAATAATGTAAGCCGAATCGGTATATCCAAAGGGTGTAATATATTTTAAAAACATCACATCATCATAAAGATTAGAAAAAATATTTAAAAAATATAGTAAAAAAGCTACTCCTAATCCAATCCCCAGCTCGCGATTTCGTAAAAACGCAGATATACCAAATGTAATCGATGAAATTTCTATCTGCAAAATTAAATACGCCAACAGTAATAATGTTACAGTGGATATTTTGACCTCTTCGCCAATAATCAAAATTGTTAAAGTAACTACCGTCGCAACAGTAATATTAAGTATGAAAATTTGCAAAATTAAGGATATGAATTTTTCAAAAATAATTTTGCTTCTCGAAACCGGATGTGTAAGAAGAAATTCGGCAGTATTTTCCCCTTCTTCCTTTGCCAACACACTGATACCAATTATAGCAGAAAAAAATGCCCCGCCTAAGCCCAAAACATTTCCGCACTCAACACCAAAATATCCCATAAACTCGCCAAAATTAACTTGGTCCATTCCGAAAGCCGCGGAAAAGCTACCCATATCTGCAAACAAGGTGCTCATTTCATTCATTTGACTTGCCATTTCGGGATAAATTATCACACATATACCAAGCATAAAAGAAATTACAGCAGACCAAATTATAATGGATATTCTATTAATCCTAATCTCATGAATAAGCAAATTCATAGCTATACCTCCTTGCTATAGAAATGCATAAACACTTCATCTAAATCGGGGTCGGTAATATTTATATCTTCAAAACTAAAATTACCCATTTCTTTTATTAGAAGATTAATATCACCGTTATAAAGAAATTGAACCATACCGTTTTCCGATTTTATAATTTTAGCGTTTAAAGATTTAGGAATATCTAATGTTCCACGCACACTTATGCGCTTAACACCTGTATGACCAAGATTCTCCACTGTATCGCTTACTAAAATTTTGCCCTCTCTAATAACTGCGGCATTTTTACAATAGCGCCCAACCTCAGACAAAATATGGGATGACAGGAAGATTGTAGCACCTTTTTCATTCCTTTCCTTTAATATTGAATAAAATTCTCTTTGCATCAATGGATCAAGACCACTTGTTGGCTCATCAAGAATATAAAGCATTGGTGAGTGTTGTAAAGCACAAATAATACCAACCTTTTTTCTATTACCGAAGGAAAGTTCTTCTATTTTTTTATCAATATCAAGTTCTAAACGTTCACATAGCTTTTTTGCTTCTTCAGTGCAATCCTTATTTCTAAACTTTGCCGAAAGCGATAAAATCTCGCTAACGCGCATTCCCTTATAAAACACTGTCTCAGAAGGCAAATAGCCGACTTTAGCTAAAATTTCAGTTTTATACTTATTAATATCCATACCAAAAATACGTGCCTCACCGCTTGTTGCGCTAATGAGACCTAAAAGCGTTCTGATGGTGGTGCTTTTACCCGCACCGTTAGGACCTATAAAACCATAAAAATCACCTTGCTTTACAGTTAAATCAACATCGATTATTCCACGTGAAGTGCCATAATATTTAGTTAATGATTTAGTTTCAATAACATTCATATCTTCACCTGCTTATCTTATTGGTTAATTCTCTGTAGATTTCCTTTGTTTGTTTGTAATCTGCACCGCTTATTACAAGTATTCTATCAGCGCTTTTTATAATAATGCATTCCTCACAAGATGTGTATGAATAACGGGTATATTTACCAAATTCTTTGTTTTTAAAACCTCCCATCAAAAGACGGGCACTATTAAATCCATTAAATTTTATTCCAACATCACTGCTTACGCGGTATTCAATATCGTTTATTGCTTCATAGTCAACCGTAAGGTCGTTATAATAATCTGCATTGATTTTTAAAGAGGTATCGTTAAAACAAAATTCAATATCTCCCGTAAACGTTATAACAGCTATAAATACCAAAACTAATGCAATGATAACGCCTGCAATTATTCCCGAAGTTTTATAAAATTTAGGATATTGCATTGAATTTTGTGTTGCGGTGCCGTTTTTTAACTGCTTTTTATAGTATAAATATGAAAATACAGGCGGCAAAACTGCAACTGGTATTATTAAAATAGGTAAAAAATATACAAAAATTTTCTCAGGTAAAAAAATACTTAACAACATTAAAACGCCGCTAATTAGCCAAATCTTACCCGTAAACCTGTGTGTTGCATTCCAGTTTTCTTCGTTTTGAAGTGTCCATTTTATCTTTACGCCTAAAGTATAATTTTGCTTGCATTTTGGCAAATAATTACCAATAAGAATAAACATAATAGCTAAAAGAATTGCAATATAAAATTTGAAATTAATTTCATAGTCAAAAGCCGTTATATAAAAAATTCCATTTAAGATTACTGAAAATACAGGAATTATAAAAATCACAATATTCAAAGCTTTTTTATTCTGATTGTGATTTTTGGGGTCTTTTAATGTTACGAAAATGCAAATCCAGAAAAGTGCAAAAAGTATAGCGGGTAATAAAAATACAGTAAATGCCTTACTACCGTAACTATCAGCAATACCGTTTACTCCCCAATGCGTTGCAATATAATCAGGCAATCTATCCCAAAACAGTATTCCAAAAAGCATAGGTGATAAAATTATTAGAGAAGAAATTATTATCTTAATTTTATTATTTTTAATCATTTTTATTTACTCCTTTCAAATCTGTTAGCCAAAGCAATGCTTCCTCTAAAACAGAGGTATTAAGCTCATAAAATATAAATTTTCCCTCTCGCTTATCTCTTATCAAATCAGCTTCCTTAAGCACAGATAAATGACGTGAAATTGACGCACCCGTTACAGAAAAACTGTCCGTTATATCCCCCGCTGACAATCTGCCTTTCTTAAGCATATTTAGAATTTCTCTACGAATTGGGTCAGATAAAGCCTTTAGTGTTTGCTGAAGTGCCATAAATTCAGTCCTTTCATTTAACATTTAACCTAATTGTTAAATATATTGTAGCATATATATCCTCCTTTGTCAAGTTATAACCTTATAAAAACACTGCAACTATGATAGCTGCAGTGTTTTAAGGTGTATTGTTTTACAAAACTATTTCTTATTACAAGGCTTTGTATCAAAACCAGGGTTGAAAGCATAGAAGTTCTTTTCGTTTAACTTATCGGTTGTAAGTCGTAACGCTTCACCGAAACGTTGATAATGCACAATCTCTCTTTGACGCAGGAATTTTAATGGGTCTAAAATATCTGGGTCATCTATGAGACGAAGTAAATTATCATAAGTTACTCTTGCCTTTTGCTCCGCTGCTAAGTCTTCGTGAAGGTCGGCAAGAACGTCACCCTTTGCTTGAACATACTCGGCACGCCAAGGAATACCGGCAGCTGCCACTGGATATACCGCATTAGTATGGTCTACAAAGTATTTGTCAAATCCGCTTTCCTTAATCTCTTTTTCTGTAAGATTTCGTGTCAACTGATGCACCATAGCGCAAACCATCTCTAAATGAGCAAGTTCTTCTGTACCTATATCTGTTAAGATGCCCTTGACTTCATTAAATGGCTGGGAATAGCGTTGTGTTAAATAACGCATAGATGCACCGAGCTCGCCATCGGGGCCGCCATATAGTATTTAGATATAATAAGCGCCACAATTCTAAAAGATTGTGGCGCTTATTAATCACACTATATTACTATTATGTTAATTTGTCAATATTATTCTTTCACTTCAGGGAGTCCTGCGACGCTTGTAAGCAACGATAAAACTCCTGCGAGCACGGTTGAGCTTATTGCTACCTTCCAATTAATCTCGCTAAGTACCGCACATGTGCTCATTGTCGCTATAGCAGTCTGCGCCATAGTTTTTACGGCTCTGACACCCGCTGCCTTTAGCCATTTAAAAAACTTTGTCTTATTCATAATTACACCTCTTAAATTAATTCATTTACAATCTTCTGAATAACGGTTGGATTGTATCCTGCTGCCTTAAGCTTGCTTTTACGTTCTTCACCGTTACCCCATTTACCTACAATAACCTCTCGAGCTATTTCCTCATTGCTTTTCTTTGTGGGTGCAGAAGTTTTATTTAAAAGTTTTTTAACCTCTGCCTGTACCTCGTTGTAGCTGTAACCCGCATCTGTGAGTTTTTTCTTTCGCTCAGAGCCATTACCCCAAATACCTTTAATCACCTCTTGAGCAATCTCGGCAATACTCTTTTTAGGTGTCTTAGGTTTAGTGTTATAGCCATCATCATAAATCCCAAGTTTGTTAGGTATACCACTAATAGCGTTAATATCTCTTATCTGAGATTTTGAACCATTACCACGTACACAGTAATGACAATGCGGACCAGTTGATTTGCCTGTATTACCCTCGATACCAATTACGTCACCGATATGTACAGCCTGTCCCGCTTTAACATTAACTTTAGATAAATGTCCGAAATAATATCGGTCAATAGAACCATTCTGTTTAATACGAACATATAAACCAAATCCTTGTTTATGATTAAGTGCATTTTCCCAACCTGCTTTTTCAACCACACCGTTCACGGTGCTATGTACTTCTTTACTGTCTACACCCACAAGGTCAAGACCGTCGTGTGTAGCACCTTTAAAAATTTGTGATACTCTAAATTTTCCGTTATAAGGACTGTTCATAATATAATTCCTCCGTTAATTTAATTTATTTTTTATATCTCTTATATCATGCTGTAGCTCTAGCACTTCGCCCTCCAGCTTATATGTGCGTTCTATAACCCCGTTATGCTTTTTCATCTTTTTTTCAAGCTGTTCTATACGGTACATCATAAGCTTACTTCCTGTTACAATACCGCCGAAGGTTCCGATAAGTGTACCTAAAAGAGATAGTAGAGCCACCAATATTGTGTCCGACACCTTTACACCTCCATCTCTTCAAGCTCTGCTTTCTGAATTTTGGCATACTCTTCCTCGGTGATTTCGTGCCAACCGTCTGTGGTTTCGCCCTCGGCTAAAAATATTTCTCTGCCATAGGTTTCGCCATTGGTTAAAATCATTCCTTCTGTTGCCACAAGTTTAATCATTGTTATAGTTTCCTGTTTCATAGTCTCACCTCTTATGCTAACGATATAGTCCAATTAGATTTAGTTGCTCTAAGTGCTAACCATTCTTCACTCTCGCTACTACCAAAAGCATTATCTACTGCGGTTTTCTTAAACGTAACTGTTTTACCGCTTACAGTTGGTGATAAAGCACTTATTATGCCTGTTATGCTTTCTTTGGTTAATGGTGAGCCTTTAATATCAAAATCCGCTCCTATAACGCCCTCAATAACTATGTTTTTAAGTGAAATGCAAGACACAAAAGCATTAGCCCAAGTTGACACTGTCCCCTCTAAAATCAGTTTGCGAATTGTAACAAGTTTTGTACAAGAGCCAAATATCATCTGCGCTGGGGCACCATTTCTTAATGTTATTGGTACTTTAGTATCAGTAAATAAATTGCACCAAAAAGTCTGTGTGCCAACATCGGTTATAATAGGATATTTTGGGTTATAGTTGGTATCATTCCAGCCAGATTGTGCCATAGTTTCAGAAAAAAATGCCCTATTGTAATTTCTTCTGTTGCCGTTTTGTTGAAAAATATCCCAAAAAGCATCATATTCCGCTTTTTTACCTGCCTCAAAACCATTATTATATGCTTTCTCGGTATCGCCACCCTCGGTCTTGCCCTTTTCGTAGCCAGCAACATAAACGTCATCGTAATCAGTTTTAGCCCTTGAGATTTGTTCTGCTATTGTCATTCAGTAGCGCCCCCATTTATAAGTGCTTGTGCGTATATGTGAAGTTCATCAAGGGCGGTTGATATATCACCGATTGATTGCTCGATTGCTTCTGCGACCGCTTTACCGCTTTGGGCATTTTCGCTTTCAGGACTATAGGTTTGGTCTATAGTAATACTTTCGCCGCCGCCAACATTGAGATATTCCAACTCGTTCCAAGCAGTAACACCGTCACCGATTTTAAAGGCTACAGTCTTACCATTTTCATCAACAACAAGACCGGGCTCGCGTAG
>JAZUAL010000018.1:0-55405 GCA_045637925.1 Acutalibacteraceae bacterium
TTAAAATTGGTGACAACATTTTTTTCGCACATAATTTTAAAAATTTATAATTTATTATAGCCATAAACAAAAGAGCCATAGCTTCTATTATTACCCAATAAGTCACAGCCATAATCATAACCGCCGACATTAAAAGAATTATGACGGTATTAGCCGCGATATGCCATCCGTAAAGCTTAAAGGGTATATATTTTTGAGAATTCACTGCCCTTACGATAAAAACCACTAAATAACTGGCAAGTGTCGCTATTGCCGCGCCCTGAACACCTAAAGGCGACGGTATGAAAATAAAGTTCAACACAATATTAATTGAAGCGCCGATAAACGCTGTTATAAATGAAAGATTGCTCTTCTTTTTAACTACATAAACCGTACCCATAAAGGAAGCAAAGGCGGTAAACACCATTGACGCCGACAAAAGCGGTATATATTCCCAAGCACCATAAAATTCCTTAGTGGTAAGAAGCTTCATTGCGGGCTTTGCAAATGCTATTACGAAACCGCCCGCTAAAAACATAACTGCTTGAAACGAGCCCCAGACCTTTCCGAAAAACTCAGAGTGCTCTATACTATCGCCCTCAGCCTCGGTAACTGCTGAAAACTGCCACGCCTGCATAAAAACACTTGACACAATCGTTAAAAGGGTGGGCAGCTTATAGGAAATGGCATAAATTCCGTTAGCCTCACTACCTATAAAACCGTTTACCATATATCTGTCCGAAACGCTTGTAATCCACCAGAAGATTGTTGTGGGTATCATCGGTATGCTGTATTTAAGCATCTGAAACAGCACAGTCTTTTGAGGCTTTAAGGTAAGTGGGCGCCAAAGCTTTTCTTTGAAAATTAAAAATACCGTGCAGACGCCGTCAGCCACTATAACCGATAGCACATAACCCGTAACGCCCATTCCCCATACTGCTAAAAACAGGATATTAAGAATAATAACCAGTGCGGTATTTATTATACCCTGAACAGCAAAAAGAGCGGTTTTGCCCTCAGCTCTTATATACTGAGCGCATAACGCGTGATATGACATCGCCATTGTATAAAGAATTATAAGCCAAATAAAGCCAATAAAATCCTTTATAAGTGACAGTAAGGGAGCTATTGCAAAAAACAGTAAACCACCCGCCGTAATAGACAACGCGCCGTAGGTAAAAACGCTTTTTTTATCCACATTACTGTCAAGCACAAATCTAAAAACGCCCTCTGTTATTCCAAGGGATATAAGAGGAAACAAAAGATTTGCAGTTTGAGCAATAAGGTCGGCTGTGCTGTAATCCGACGGGGTAAGATAATCGGTATAAAACCTTACCATTAAGAAAACAAGTATCTTTGAGCCAAAGGTACCCATACTTATAAGCAAGGTGTTCGACAAAAGGGTTTTATACTTATTCATCACATATTCACCTTTTAATATTCTTAACCTATGTTACTATATATTTCCTAAAGTGTCAACTAAAACTGCCATTTTTAAAATTAACTATAGACATTTATGGCTTGGTGTTATATAATAAATATATTAATTTGAGTTTAAAAATTCGGAGGCAAAAATATGAAAAGCTTTAAAAGACTAATTGCTTTAACACTTGCGCTTTTGGTGGTACTTTCCTTTGCTGGATGTCATAAAAAGAATGAGGTTGCTGTAACTGTTGGCAATGTTGAGTTTACATCCGCTTATTATATGTGCGCCCTTATCAATGCCGATAGTGAGGCGAAATCCAAAGTTTATGAAGAGCTTTCTGAAGAGGAACAGCAAAAGGAAGTTGACTTTTACTCTAAAAAGATTGATAAAAAGGATTATGTTACTTGGGTTGAGGAAAAGGCTATCGAAAACTTAAAAACAATTGCGGCTTACAAAACCCTTTGTAAAGAAAACAAGCTTGAGCCCAGCAAGGAAGAGCTAAGCAATGCTGATATGTATGCTTCTTACTACTGGTCAAGCTACGGTTATTCCGCTTATTTTGAGCCCAACGGTGTTGGTCTGGCTACATACACACAGCATATGAAGGATAGCTATTATGCAGAAACCTATTTTAAGCATATTTACGGCAAAGATGGTGAAAAGGCCATTGCTGAGGATACCGTAAAGGCAAAAATGCTTGAAAACTTCATCACTGCCAACATTCTTTCGGGCAGCTATACCGATGAAATGAAGGATGCTGATAAAACTGCTCTTAAGACTAAGTTTGATAACTATGCAAAGGAACTTAAGAACGGTAACAGAACCTTCAAGGATATTTACAACGAATATAACGAAATAAAAGATGATGAAACCGCCGATAATACCGCTGATAACTCTAACGCATCAAAGGCTAAGGACGAATTAGCAAGCATTATAGGGTCTGAGGATACAGGCTACAATGCTGCATATTACGAGGCTGTTAAAAAGATGGCTACAGGTGACATTCAGGTTATCGAGCTTGAGGATAAATCGGGTATCGTTCTTGCAGTTAAGCAAGATATCAGTGCCGACCCCTATTATCTCGAAACTCTTGATATGACCGTCCGTCACCTCATTGCTGACGAAGAGCATGAAAAGAATATTGCAGAATACGCAAAGAAGCTCAAGGTTGATATCAATAAATACGCTGTAGGTCAGTTCAAGGTTAAAAAGATTATCGAACCCTCATATTCATAATTAATAACGCACAAACAAAAAGTGTTTCGCATTGCGAAACACTTTTTTATTTTCCTACTATATTCCGTTTTTATTCGGATACGATTTTAATGTATATAATCCTTTTCTTAATTTAAAGCTTTCGCAAATTTGCTGCTCTTTAGCACGACATTCTTTTTTCTTATTACACACACCTAAATCACTAAGCAAAACCCGAATACCTATGGACAGTCTTATTATATTAGCCAAGCTTTATAATGTTGATTTAAACTATATCTGCGGTGTTTCTGAAATCAAAAACAAATTTCCCACAAAATAAACTACCCTCTCTGCAAAAAACAGCGAGGGTTTTAAGTTTAAATCTATTTATTTTTCGCTTCTTCAAGCTTTGCTTGACGACGGTTTTTGACCTCATGAGGAATAGGCTTTATTTCGCCTGCGGCAGTTAGCGACTGTCTTGTAAGCAGAGGGCCTACAAGCTCATATATAAGCACCGCAAAGAGTGTTATGTTTCTAATTAGAACGCCCTGAGCACCAAACTCGGCAGAGGCACTGACTATTCCGCACATACCGAGCGCTACACCTGCCTGCGGGAAAAGTGTAATACCTAGGTATTTGCAAATCTGAGGCTCACACCTAGTAGCAACTGCACTTACTAATGTACCCGTATATTTTCCAAGGCAGCGGAATAGGATATAAACTATACCAATTCCAACAATAGCAATATCTGTGAAAACATTGAGCTCTAATTCCGCTCCGCTTATTACAAAGAAAATCGCAAGCAAGGGTGATGTCCATTTATCCGAACGTTCCATAAGGTCTTCCGACAAAGGACAGATATTACAAAAAATTGTGCCGAGCATCATACAAACAAGAAGTGAAGAAAAGCTGATATGAATTGCGCCTATATGAATATCAATCATAGAGAGTGCCACTGTTAGAAATACAAAGGCAATCGTCATATTAAGACGGTTGGTATTTGAGTGGAACATTTTTTCAAGCCATGTAAGTACAATACCCATTACCGCGCCGAGAAGCAGTGAACAAACAATCTCAACAAACGGATTTACTATTATTGAAACCAAATCAGCCTCGCCGCTAAGAAGGGTTTTAGCAACACCGAAAGAAACCGCAAAAACAACCAGCCCAACAGCATCATCAAGGGCAACTATAGGAAGCAAAAGCTTGGTAAGAGGACCGTGTGCTTTGTACTGACGGACAACCATAAGGGTTGCCGCAGGAGCGGTTGCTGTGGCAATAGCGCCAAGCACCAAAATTTGCGGAACGGTTATTTTATTAGGCATAATCAGATAAACCGCAATCAAAGCAAGGTCAACAAAAACGGTTGCCACAAGCGCCTGCACAATACCTATAACAAAGGCTTGCTTACCCGTCTTTTTAAGTTCTTCTAAACGAAATTCGCTACCGATAGAAAATGCGATAAATCCCAAGGCCACACTTGATACCAAGCCTAAAGTCTCTACTGCCTGCATCGTGCTGAAGCCTAAACCACCTATTTTTAAGGCACCTATACAATAAGGACCTATTAAAACACCCGCAATCAAATATGCTGTAACATCAGGCAATTTAAAGGGCTTAAAAAGTCTCGTCATAAGAAGGCCTGCAAGCAAAGCCACAGAGACAGAAAGTAAAATATTCAATTAAAACATCCCCTGAAAAAACGGTTTATTCAATCCCGAAACGCCACATCCTACATAGCTGTTTCAACAAAGCAAAAGCATTATAGCACTATATATAGTGCTTGTCAATCGTGATTTAAAATATTTTAAAAAAACGCTTGACATTTGCTTTTTTTTAGTGTATAATCCCTTTGTTGCAATCCAAAGACAGTAGGTGGCATTTGTGCCGTAAGCTTATCGCCTACCGAGGTGCGTGCTTAAAATTAACCGTTATTTTATGTTATTTTTATGCCTGTTCCTTTTGTCTTGGAGCAGGCATTTATTGTTTTTATTGTTTCGGAGGTGAATCACATTGCCAAACGCATTGGTTTTAGAGCAAAAACAACAGCAGGTTGCAGCTTTATCCGAAAAGCTTTCAGCAGCTATCACAGGCGTTGTAGTTGACTATAGAGGTATCAACGTTGCTGACGATACCGTTCTCCGTAAAGAGCTTCGTGAAGCAGGAGTTGACTATTTCGTAGTTAAAAACACACTGTTAAGCCGCGCTATTGAGGGTACTGACCTAGCGGAAATGAATTCTGTTCTTGAAGGCACTACTGCTATTGCCCTTTCTAATGAGGACTACACCGCAGCAGCAAGAATTCTTTGCAAATATGCAGAGTCTCACGAAAACTTCAAGGTTAAATCAGGTTTCCTTGACGGTAAGGTTGTAGATGTTGCAACTATCGATTCTCTTGCAAAGTTGCCTTCCAAGGAGATACTCCTTGCTACAGTTCTTGGCGCTTTCCAGGCACCTATCGCAGCTTTCGCACGTGCTGTACAGGCTATCGTTGATAAGGAAGACGGTTCCGCAGCAGAATAATTAATTTAAAAAATCAAACTAACACAAAATTAAAAAATTATGGAGGAAATTAAAATGGCATCAGAGAAAATTACAGCTATGATTGAAGAGTTAAAGACTCTTACCGTTCTTGAGCTTTCTGAGCTCGTTAAAGCAGTAGAAGAGGAGTTTGGCGTATCTGCTGCAGCTGCAGTAGCAGTAGCAGCACCTGCAGCAGGCGGTGCAGCAGCAGCTGAAGAGAAGACCGAGTTTGACGTTGTTCTTAAGGAAGCTGGCGCAGAAAAGATTAAGGTTATCAAGGTTGTTCGTGAAATCACCGGTCTTGGTCTTGCTGAGGCTAAGGCACTTGTTGACGGTGCTCCTAAGACCCTTAAGGAAGCTGCAGCTAAGGAAGAAGCTGAAGAAATCAAGGCTAAGCTCGCTGAGGTTGGCGCAACTGTTGAGCTTCAGTAATTCTGAAACACTAATTTTAAAGCCCGAAGGCAATGCCTTCGGGCTTTTGTTTTTTATATCGCGGTCTGGAGGCTTAATATTATCATATCCTCAAACGACCTTTCGCGTTCCTCAGGAGGCAGGGCTTCTCCCGTAACTAACGAATCGGAAATCGTGCAAACTGCAAGTGCCTGTTTTTTGCTTACAGCCGCATTTGTATAAAGGGCGGCAGCTTCCATCTCAACTGCCAATATGCCTACCTTACCCCATTTTTCAAGCTGAGCTTTAGTATCACTGTAAAAAACATCGGTGGAAAGAATATTACCTACATGATAGTTGTAACCGAGCTTTTCTGCCTTATTCACACATTTGCTTAGCAGTTCAAAGGAAGCTATAGGCGCAAACGAACCCGAAAGCTTTAGGTGTTTTAAATAATTCGAATCGGTAGAGGCTCCTGAGGCTATTACAATATCCCTCACCTTGACATCCTCGCTGTATGCCCCTGCCGAGCCTACGCGGATAATTTTTTCAACATTAAAAAAATTAAAAAGCTCGTATGAATATATTGCCATGGAGGGCATACCCATTCCGCTCGCCATAACCGATACGGGCGCGCCTTTATATAAACCCGTATATCCCTGTACACCGCGTACATCGTTAACAAGCTTTATATCCTTTAAAAAATTCTCGGCTATAAATTTAGAACGTTTAGGGTCACCCGGCATAAGCACAGCTTCTGCAAAAGCATCATCCGAAGCGTTAATGTGTGGAGTGTAGCCTCTCTTTTCCATATATGTCATCCTTTCTGTAACAGCATTTAAAATACTGCATATTATATACAAACGAATTTTATTTTGGAGTGTTATAAATGCAAAGAAATTTTCCCAGACATATATCAAGTGAAAAAGATTTAAATCTTTATGAAGAATATCTGGAAAATGATAAAGCTATTGATAACAGCAATGAGCTTTCATGTAAGATAGAACCTAAGTCCTATAATATGATAAACCGATACCAAAATTCCCCTGCTCTTCCCAAATCCTATGGCAGTGATATGTTTTTTCAAGGGTATCTCAAAAACCATAAAGGCAAATTAGTAAAAGTAGAGTCCCTTCTTGGCAACCGCCTTGAAACCAGAATAGGTATTCTTTTCGATGTTGGCGCAAATTATATTGTGTTAAAGCTCAACCGAAATTCCTGCAGTATGATGATTGAAGCATCGGCTATTAAATACATTACTATTATTCACGATAATGATATGAATAAAGCGTGTGTTTATTAATTTTAATAGTATTTCTCTAAATTCTTATCTTTAACACTAATTTACCATAAAATCGTGTTAAAATCAAGAAGCCAGAAAGATTAAGTGTTGAGGTTGCGTTCAAGATAATGTCTGTTTTTAAAGTAAACCCATTTGAAGCAATAAAAAAATAATTTTATCTATAATAAAATAAACAAGCCACTTAAAAAGAGTGGCTTGTTTGCCGATATTTTTGCTTTGCAAAATCGATATATTCACCCTTTGGGTGAATTCGATATGTTTATTATTATAAACCCGATATGATATAAATCCCTCTGGGATTTATATCGTTTTTTATTACTCACCAAACGGGAAGTCAAACACTTCGCCACCCGAAGAAGAATTTTCATCCTTAGAAATGGGGTGTTTAGTATAGCTTGATTCACCGATATTAGCCTTTAAAACTGCCTTTATGATTTTTTCATCACCTGATTTGCTGATAACAGTAACAGTTATCGTATCCCCTGCCGAACATTTTTCGATAATATCAAGCACTAAATCATCTCGCGTAACAACCGTATCATTAATTTTAGTGATAAAGTCTCCCTCTTCAGCCTTACCGTAAAGGGCGCTATCCTCAGCAACCGAGGCAATAAGAAGACCTGTATGCTTATAGCCATTGATTTCAGCAAGGGCAGAATTAATAGCTGTATAGGTGATTCCAAGCTTAGCGCGACTTACAACCTTGCCCTTAGCAATCAGCTCATCAACAATTTTTTTCATTACTGTTGTAGGGATTGCATAGCCAACATTATCATAAACGGTGCCTGCAAGCTTTGAAGCGGTAACACCAACTACCTGCCCGTACATATCAACAAGCGCACCGCCCGAATTACCTGGGTTAATTGCACAGTTAGTCTGTATAAGCCTTGCAGAATAGTTTGTAGCATTCTGTACCCTCTCGTTTACTGAGGAAACAATACCGTTTGTGATTGTGGATTCATTTTCAGCACCGTTAGGTCTGCCGATTGCAACAACATTCTGTCCGTAAAACACCTCATCGGAATTGCCGAAGATTGCCGGCTCTAATTTCACACTTTTAACCTTTAGTACAGCCAAATCGCTTATTTTATCACCTGCCACATACTCAGCGTCATATTCCTTACCGTCGCTTGTATATATTTTAAATTTCGGCGATGCAATTTCGGCATAAATATGGTCATTAGTAATGATATATCCGCTCTCGGTATAAACAATTCCGCTGGCATTTCCTCCGTCGCCCGTATCATTATAGGTTAAAATTCCGACTATTGATTTATTTACCTTATCGTAAATTTGCGCAGGTGTCTTTTCATTAGAATCCTTTGGTCTTGACGCCAAATCATTTTTTGGAATTACGGTTTTTTGTGTGCTGTTAATACTGCTTTTACCCATAAAATAACCCACTGTACAACTGCCCGTAAGCAGAATAACCGCAGCCATAATAAGCGCGAAAACCTTTAAGCCTCGACTCATTGGCTTATAATCATTGATGGGCTCTATTGGTGAAAAATTAATGGGGTTTTCCACCGGCTTATCTATTGCTTGCTCAGTGAAGTTTTCTTGCCCGTAGGTCTCCTCGGCCCCCTCAGCAACGATTTCAACAGCCTCCGCTGAGGTTTCCTCAGAATTTAAATTCTGGTTATTCTCATTTTGATTGTTTTCATTTAAAAAATCATTCACTTTATTTTTCCTCCTAAGGCAAAATTATCTTAAAAGCAGTATATTCATCTTCCTTACTGCTTACCGTCACATTTCCACCGTGGGCGGTTATTATGGTTTTAACTATATAAAGCCCAAGTCCTGTACTGTTTTTACTGGCAGACCTTGATTTATCAACCTTATAAAATCTTTCGAAAATAAAGGGCATTTCTTTTTTAGGGATACCCTTACCTGTGTTAATAATACTAAGCGTTGTCTTCTTATTCTCGGTTTTAAGGTCAAACGTAATACTTCCGCCGTCCTCTGTGAACTTAATTGCATTATCAACAAGATTGTATACCGCCTGATGCACTAAATCCTTATCAGCATTTACAGATATATTTTCAATTCTGTCAAGGCCTATAATGTTAATCCCTTTCTGTTCAATCCTCTGCTCCTGACTAATAACGATTGAGCAAAGAAGCTCACTTATATCAAAAAGTTCGGGCTTTAATACAAACTCGCCCGATTCAAGCCTCGACATACTCAGCATTGATTGTACAAGACGTGAAAGCCTTTTTACCTCATCCGATACTATACCCAGATAATAGCTTTGCTTTTCGGGTTCGATGGTACCGTCAAGTATTCCGTCAATAAACCCTCCTATTGTAGTCATAGGGGTTTTAAGCTCGTGGGATACATTTGCTATGAAGCTTTTGCGCATTCCCTCAAGCTGAGCCAAAGAATTCGTCATCATATTAAAGGAAACCGAAAGCTCGCCTATTTCGTCATCACTCATAACGGGTATTCTTTTTGAAAAATCACCCTTTGCCATAGCGCGCGAGGCTTCAGACATAAGCTTTAAAGGCTTTGTCAGTCTGTATGTCATAATATAAATAGCAATAACCATTATTATAAGAGGAAAGACTGATGATGCTATAAAGATTTTAGTTACTGCCGACATAAGTCTGTTAATCACAAGCACAGGCGCGGTAGAAAACACCAAACCGTATCTTTCGCCCTTGTTATTCAAAATCGGCTTTGCTGTTACATAATGAGGGGTATCATATATTTTAAGAGTGTCAAGCTTTAAGGGCTTTTTATTATACCACTCCTCTATATGCTCGGCATCAAGCTTTACTGATAAATGGTGACAGCTTTCATTATCTTCCTTCGGCTCACATCCGCAGATTACAATATTGCCTCGGATATCTGTGGCAAAAACATCTGCATCTGCAATCTCTGAGACCGAATTAAAAATCTGCGAAAGCTCGCTTTTAGTTAATTTTTCACCTTTTTTTGCGATATTATCTATATAGTCACAAACCTCGCTACAAGCCTTATCTAAAACTTCCTGCTTAGATTTTACAATATAGCTGTTAAGCACCGCAGAAAGTATTATAAGCATTGCGAAAACAGCTACCGAAATTATAATAAATGTGGTAAAAAAATACTTTTTAAAAAGTTTGAGCCTCATACTCTAACCTCAAAGCTTGGTAATTTCAAATTTATAGCCAACGCCCCACACTGTTTTAAGCGACCATTCACTTGAAACGTTTTCAAGTTTTTCTCTTAGCCTTTTAACATGAACATCGACCGTTCTTGAATCACCGTAATAATCGAATCCCCAAACCTCATCAAGAAGCTGGTCACGGGTATAAACCCTGTTTGGATTGCTGGCAAGATGATATATAAGCTCTAATTCCTTTGGGGGTGTATCTACCCTTACACCATTTACAATCATCTCGTAATTGGTAAGATTTATTTTAAGGTTATCGTATTTTACCTCATTTACCTGATTTTGCTTATCATTATCATTGCTTCTGCGAAGCACCGCCTTAATTCTTGCAATTACCTCTTTGGTGTCAAACGGCTTACTCACATAGTCATCCGCACCTAATTCAAGCCCTAATATTTTATCAAAGGTTTCACCCTTGGCTGTAAGCATTATGATTGGAGTGTCACTGGTTTTGCGGATTTCTCGGCAGACCTGCCAACCGTCAAGTAAGGGCAACATAATATCAAGAAGTATCAAATCGGGGTTATGAAGACTTGCGTATTTTATCGCCTGCTCTCCGTCGTTAGCAACAACGGTCTCAAAGCCATCCTTTTCAAGATAAATACGCAATAACTCGCATATATTTTCATCGTCATCAACAATAAGTATTTTATATTGCATCATAATTTTCACAACCTTCTATTTGTATATCTAAATAATATAACAATATTATTACAAGAATATGAATAATTGTAACATTATTTGTTATAAAACGCAAGAAAAAACCGCCTTGAAACAAGGCGGTAGGTTCTTATAAAGGTCAAGTTTATTCTGCAGCTTCTGCAGTTTCCTGCTCCTTCATCTTTGCGAAGCACTCACTGCAATATACAGGACGATCGTCACGAGGTACGAAAGGAACTGTTGCAACTCCTCCGCAAGCGGCACATACCGCCTCGTGCATCTCTCTGGGTGCTCTGCCTGCATTCTTGTGCTTGTCGCGACAGGGCTTGCAGCGCTGCGGTTCGTTTACAAAGCCTTTGGACTCGTAAAACTCCTGCTCTCTTGCAGAGAATACAAATTCCTCACCGCAATCTTTGCAAACTAGTGTCTTGTCTTCAAACATGATTTTTTTACCTCTCTTGGTTGTTTTTTGGCCCCGGACGGAATCGCACCGACATCTTTGATTTCAACGCTCTGCTTTAAGCTACATGGGCATATTTAGTGAACGGCACTAAAGCTGTCACATTAAGCGGCTTTGCCGCAAATTAACCTTTTAGTTTTTTCCTTATTCTTATCAGGGCATTGCTAACAGATTTCTGAGAAATACCAAGTCTCTCTGAAATGCTGGAATATTTTTCCCCAGATAGATAAAGCTGCAAAACCTTGTATTCCAAGGAGGATAGCTCAAGTCTTATTATCTCCGCTAGACTTTCATAATCCTCTCGCTCGAAGAATATTTTTTCAGGACTGTTACTATCCGCTATATTCTCATATTCATCTATTGGGTCTATAAGCTCGTCCGGTATATTCCTTGTTCGTTTTGCCTTTTTCATCACTGAAATAACCGCACGCTTAATGCAAAGAGTCGCAAATGTGGAGAAAGAGGATTTTTCACCGTCAAAGCTTTTTACTGCAGAATAAAGTGCCAAGGTGGCCTCCTGAACTGCATCCTCGCTGTAAGCTTTAGGGCAGTATTTACGAACACAGCTTAATATCACAGGATAGTAGCGCTCTATTATAACCTGTAATAACTCATAATCTCCGCCATTGATTTTGCTAATTATTTCATCTTCTGACAGATTTTTGTAATTTTCGACAAAAGTATTCCTCATTGATACTCCAAAACAGTGTTAAATGACAATTATTGTGTTTATAATACCTTATATTATTCCAAAAGTCAAGCGAGAAAAAATTTTTTGGATAATATCACAATTTAGCGCCTTCGATTTGGGCTTTTTGACAATATATAAGTTCTAAAAGTCACTTTTGTGGGGTAATAAGGAGCCTATCCTCAACACCTATATCCTCTGTCGCTTCGATGATTGCAGTAAGCTTAAGACCTTTTTCGGTATTCTCGAAGCTTTCTGACACAACTTCATATTTGTCTACTCCAAGCTCTTCGAGTTTCTTTTTCAAATCCTCGCCCAGCATTTCCTCAAGTCTTTCTTTGCTGAGCGTAACCTTTTTTTCGGTTTTGTAGCGGTATTTTTTAACGTGCATTTGTATCGGCAGACTTTTGCCGAAAAGCGACATTCTCTCATTTCTTAATTCTCCGTTATATGCTTTAGTTTCATTACCTATAAAAAGCGGTATTTTCATATTAAAAAGCTCTAGCACCGCGCGTTTTTTAGAAGCACCTGTTTCATATTCCCTTGCATATTCGTATTCCCTCGCCACCGTAACAGAGCGTCTTGTTTTGGCAATTATATTACCCAAGGAGCGAACAAATCTTGTACCGTCTGATGCCTCAATCACCCCCGAAACCAAAATATCACCCGTGGCTACAGTATCCCCTATTTTCACAATGCAAAAGCCCGATGATACATCTATATTTTTTATAATACCTTCGGTTTTAGCCTTTAAATTAGTAGGTGAATTTTCAGTTTTGCCCTCTTCTTTTATTTCAGTGACATTTACCGTAAGTCTTGAGCCCTCTATATTAAGTGCCGCCCACGCAAGTGTATCTAACTTTAAAAGCAGTTGTTCGCGCTTTATCTTGGGATTTATTTTATTACTTCTCATACCTACAGTTATGCCTATCTCACTGCAAGCATTAATAATATCCGAAGCTTCAGTAATACTGTTGCCCTCAACATCAATAACCCAAATAAAGCCCGACATTATTTTTAAAAACACAAGCAAAGCAATCAGCCCTAAAAAAAGCCCCTTACGGTTTCGGTTTTTATAAAGCTTTATCGGAAGTCCTTTTTTCTCGGTTATATGCGTCCTGAGTCCGCTACCTCGCATAATATTTCTGAATTTCCAAAAATCCTTAATCAGAATACAGGTTACTATTCCGTTTTTTATAATCGCCGAATTCCACAAGGATATCCGATTTGCCGCACACAAATTAAGCGCCTTTTCGGAATAATCACCCTTAATTTCAATTTCTAAATAACCCCTTAAATACCTATAAAGCCAAAGCACCCTATCACCTACACACAAAATTCAACCGAGGAAATCTTCCCCTGCACTGTAATTAGCCTATTTTCAAAAAAGACAATATCAAAATCGCTTCCGCAAAGAATAAGCATTCCCTTATTAAGACGCAGTTTAATATATGTATCTCTATATTCGGCAACCCCAAAACAACCGTCAATGTTTATCCGCGAATTACCGAATATCTCGGTATGAGGGCCTGTAAATGCCGCTTGACAGGTCTCTTCAAGCCTACCCGAAAGGTTAATTTTCTGTCGTTTCCCCGTTTTCTCAATTTTAAGTTTTTTCGACACCGCAAACACCCCTTTTTATACTATGAAACAATAATTATTTAAATAACTCAAACATATACTATTTCGGTGATTAAAATGTTTTTTATAAAAAAGTTTAAAACCTTAGCTTCATTGTACTGTGTTATTGCCTTTGCTATATTAATAATAGTAAATCCCCTTGCTTGCAAGGAGGGTGCTTTTAACGGTATTCTTATTTGTGGCAGAATTATCATACCGTCGCTTTTTCCTTTTACAGTGTGTGTCCTCTTTATTATAAAATCGGGGCTGACCGGCAAGTTGGATTTTTTATCCCCCTTAACACAAAAAATATTTGGTATAAACGGAGAAAAATTTTCACTTTTTATTCTATCCCTCATTGGAGGATATCCAGTTGGCGCAAAGCTTATTAAAGAAACCCATAATAATGGCAGCATTACCGATAAAGAAGCCGGCATAATGTTGAATTTTTGTATTAATGCGGGGCCGGCATTTATAATCGGCGCAGTTGGAACAGGAATTATGAATAGTAAAAAAATAGGATATTTCTTGTTTTTAAGCCATATTATATCCTCTGTGATGATATGTATTTTAAGTCGGTTTATAAAGACCGAAACGAAAGCTTCTCAGAAAAAGCTTTTTAAAAGCATCTCCTTTTCTGATAACTTGGTGCTTTCCACAGCCGAGGCCTCTGGCTCGGTTTTAAACATCTGCTCGTTTGTTATTCTTTTTTCAACCGTTAATGCATACATAGAAGCCTTATATCAAAGCTATCCGCCCCTAAAATACTTGTTGCTTTTGTCCGAGGTGACCAACGCTCTTCTCTATACCGATAACATTTACTTGATTTCCTTTCTTTTGGGTTTTGGCGGTTTCTGTGTTTGGTGCCAGGTTATGTCCTTCATTAAGGGCATCAGGTTGAATTATCCCGTCTTTTTTTTATTTCGACTGCTTCACGGTATTTTAAGTGCTTTGTTCACAAAAATATTCTTGCGCATCTTCGGTGTCGGTCTGCCTACCTTTTCCTCTGGCGGTGATTTTTCATTCCGCGCCCTCTACTCAACACCTGCGCTGACATTTTCTATGCTGGTAATGAGTATCATTTTTATGATTTCTATAAGCGCAAAAAAATATAGCGCTAAAATACTTGAAGATATTGTATAAAATGTGCTATAATACCTACGGTGATGAAAAATGTCGAATAAACATTTTAATAAAAACCTACCGCGATGCTGTGAATACTGCGTACACGGTAGCAAATCCGAGTTTTCAAACGAGGTTATTTGTATTAAACGCGGTGTGACCGACGCTAAGGATTGCTGCAGAAAATACAAATACGACCCCTTGAAACGCAAGCCCGAAAGACAAAAGATAAGCGATAATTATCGCCCTGAAGATTTTTTGCTTTGATTTAAATTTTTTTGTTGACAAAACAAATATTTATGGTATAATAATTTTTGCGCTATGGTGGATGTAGCTTAGTCGGTTAAAGCGCCAGTTTGTGGCACTGGAGACCGTGGGTTCGAGTCCCATCTTCCACCCCATATTTTTACGGTATGCAATAGCGTATCGTGAGCCAGAGTGCTGCTGCATAAAGGTGGCGGCACTTTTTTCTTAAAACTCAATACCCATTGGGGTGTCGTCAAGCGGTAAGACACAGCACTTTGACTGCTGCATTCGTAGGTTCAAATCCTGCCACCCCAGCCAAAAATTCCAAGGACGTTAAGTTCTTGGAATTTTTACTTATTACCTATTACCTCTTCACTTAAAAAATGCAAAAATTTAAAAATAAACATAAAATTTATCACTAATTTTCCTATTTAACATATTATGTTATTGAAGTTGACTGCGAAAGCTTCAATAACATTTTATTAATAGGAGGATTTTTTATGGCAGATTTAAAAAACGGTTGTCCGACCGATGCCGCCTTTAAAGAAGCAGTTTGTATAGATGCCGGCAGGGTATATGATTCCTGTTGTGACCGCGACTGCCTCGAAGATTTGCGGTGCTTTTTCTTGCCCGAAGACCAAGAACTTATTTGTAAAGCCACCAGCGTGAGACTGCGCTCAGCAGAGGTACTTAATGTGTTCATAGATGTACAGCCTGTAAACTTCAACAAAGGCTTCTTTTCCTGTGACCTGACCTTCTTTTTCCTTTTAGGCTTTGACCTATTCACCTCTCCTAACAACTGTCCTACCTGTATAAACGGTATTACCACCTACAACAAACGGGTAATCCTTTACGGTAGCGAGGGTAATGTCAAGGTATTTTCAAGCACTATTAGTGAGGATTGTGTAAACCATAATCCCTCACACCGCTCTAATAATTGTCCGAAATGCGTGGTTCAGGCAGTAGACCCTGTTCCCCTCTCGGCGCATATCGGCGAAATCAGAGATTGCTATGAAAATGTATGCTGCATACCTGACTGCGTGTGCAAATGCATCGGCGGAAAGGTTGTAACAGAGCAAGAACGTGGAGAGCCTGCAGTTTTCGTAACTCTAGGACTTTTCACCATAGTTCAGTTAGTGCGCAATGTGCAAATGCTAATCCCAGTATATGATTTTTGTATACCCGAAAAAACCTGTACCGATTCGGCAAACGACCAGCCTTGTGATGCCTTCAAAAAGATTAAATTCCCAACTGATGACTTTTTCCCACCCCGCCCCTGTAATATTTCAGGTTGCGGATGTGGGTGCGAAAGCTGTTCTGAGGAATAAAAAAATTCCCGGGCATTACAAAACGTAATGCTCGGGATAAATTAAAGTAAACGTTAATAAGTAATAGTGAATAAGTAAGCTGTGTCGCTTTGCGACGCTATATATAATTGTTTGCGCAGCAAACACATTACTTATTACATCTTCACTTTCACCTATTACCTCAATTAAAATTTATTATAGATAAATTTTAATTGAGCCCACTTATATCTAATTCCTCAAACTGTGAGAAAAAGCCCCTTAGCTCTGCGATATCCTTATCGATGCCGCCCTTAACATTGCTTTCAAAATTCATCGGCATAACGGGGTCGTGAACACTGAGCCTTAACAAAAACCAGCCGTTTTTGGTAGAAACACGGATACCCTCGCGGTTATCATCTGCTATTTTATAGGTGGGATTTTGAGCCGCAAATTCTTCAAGTCTTTTAATAACATCAAGACCGTAACCTTTAAAATCAGCCGCCTTAATATTAAAGCGGATTTCTCTTTCCTCAACAGGCATTTTAAGTGGCTTTAACAGCTCGTTAATATCTGTGCCCTTTGCCAACTCGATTACAATTTTTGTAACAAGATAAGCACCGTCGTCCAAGAAATAATTTTCTTTTAAGGCTGCATGCCCTGAGGTTTCGATAGCCAAAGGACAGTCTTTGCCCTCATTCGTTAGCTCTATCGCCTTATTTATAACATTTTTATAGCCTCTGCGGTAACGATAATGCAGACCCTCAAGCTCGTTTTCTATAAATTCCTTAAGCCCGTCAGAAGTGACCGAATCGGTTACGATAACACTGCCCTTTCTGCCCGCAGATGCTATGTATGCAGATAGAGCAATAAGACGGTTTCGGTTAATTTCCTCTCCCTCTCTATCTACACAGCCCGCTCTGTCTACATCGGTATCAAAAATAATGCCAAGGTCGGCGCCCGATTCCCGAACCGCATCACAGATACTGTTCATAGCCTGCTTATTTTCAGGGTTAGGTATATGATTTGGGAACATACCGTCAGGCTCTAAGAAGCGGCTACCCTCTATATCCGCTCCCAATGCCTTTAGCACATTAACAGCATAAAATCCGCCTGCCCCATTACCCGCATCAACAACGATTTTATAATTTTTAAGAGGTTTTTCATCCTCACTTTTTTGGGTGGCTTCACATATTATGCGGCGAAGTCTTGCAGCATACACCGCCATATAATCGGTCCGAATTACAGCACCCTTGCTGTAGGTCGCTACCGATTCACCGTTATTCGCAAGAGCAATAATTTCTGATATATCAGAGCTTTCTACACCGCCCTCATGAGTAAAAAACTTTAGACCGTTGCGGTCAAACGGGTGATGGCTTGCAGTAACCTCAACAGCAGCATCGGTTTTTAGGTCAACCGTTGTCATAAACATTGCGGGTGTAGAGCTGAGACCGCAATCTAGCACTGTAACTCCCGAATCACTAAAGGCTTTTTTTACACTAAACGCCAGCGCTTCGCCCGTAATACGCGAATCGTGGCCCACTGCAACCGTTAACTCTGATGGATTTTTAGAATATTTATTTACATACCAAACCACAAATGCGGCGGTTATATCGTAAGCCGCCTGTTCGGTAAGGTTTACCTCGTTGCCGCCCTTATCGCTTGCAACACCTCTGACATCTGTTCCACTTTTAAGTGAACTGTAATCCATAAAATAATCAACTCTCCTACGAAAAGAAATACTGTGCCGAATAATAACCAATAATGAGTAGCGCTATAGCCGAAGCCGTATAAATCATAGACTTAAAAACAAGTAGCCTCGCATTATTTGTTTTTTTGGCTTTTTTCATATATTAATCACCTCTAAGGATATTTTTGCCTTAGAGTTTGAAGAATAATCAGGTGAATTTATGACCGTTTCTGTGGTATCTGACAAAAAAATTAAAATTCTCCTCACGCACACCGAGGTTATGGCCTGTTTTGGCGAATATGAACGGCTTTTAACCTTAACCCCTAAAACCAAAATCAGCCTTACATTACTTCTTAACGACATAATTTCAAAAAACCCGTCATTTTCAAAAGCTGTTAAAATTTCGGCTAAAATAAAACTTATAAAAAATAATGGTTGCATTATTACGCTTATCTCTTTGCCACCCGAAAACGAACCTCATCGTTCGGAATGCCTTTTTGAATTTCACAGCGGTGACGCCCTCACCGACGCTATAACTGCCCTTTATAAAAACGAAAATAACAGACAGGTTTTAAGCCATCTTTATAAAACCGATAATAGCTATAATCTTATTATAAGCTGTAAAAACCCAAAAGAAAAATTCTTTTTGCTTCAGGAATTCTGCCCTAAAATAAGCGAGGATATTTGGGATATTGAATATGTGCGCGAATATGGGAAGCCTTTAATTTTAAACTCTGCCATAAAAAGCTATGGAAAGGTTTTCTTAAAGCGCTTTCATTAGCTTAACTCTCTCCTCCATCTCATCTGAGAACAGATAACTGCCTGCAACCAAAACATTTGCCCCTGCCTCTACAGCTAAGGCTGCAGTTTCACCGTTAATGCCGCCGTCAACCTCTAAATCTATCTTTAAGCCCTGACGCGCGCACTCATCTCTTAGCTTGGTAAGCTTAGGAAGTGCCGATGGCATAAAGCTCTGACCGCCAAAGCCAGGCTCTACCGACATCACAAGCACCATATCACATAGTGGTAAAAGCGAGAAAATTTCCTCAGGCTCGGTACAGGGTTTTATTGTGAGACAGGATTTGCAACCCAATTCCCTTATTTCCTTAAGGGTTTCTGCAACAGGACTGCCCGCTTCATAATGGAAGCCTAAAATATCTGCAACCGAAGCAAATTCTTTTATGTATCTGTGCGGTCTATCTATCATCAAATGTACATCAAGAGGTACAGTAGAATGCTTTTTTATAGATTTAATTATCGGCACACCAAAAGAAAGGTTTGGCACGAAAATACCGTCCATAACATCAAGGTGTAGCATGTCAACCCCTAAAGCTTCAAGACGTGAAATATCATCCTCTAACCTCAAAAAATCTGCTGTTAGTACCGATGGTGAAATTTTAACAGACATCTTACATTCTCCTTAAATTAATTTACTTATTAATTTTAATATATTGCTCATATTTTGTCAATCACAAACAAAAACCGCAAAACAGATAACACCGATTGTTAATTCGTTTCAGTTTTGAAGAACGCCTTTTTTTGACATTTGGCACCTAGATGAAAATCCCTGCCATACGTAACAGTAATGCCACAAGAAACACCGTCACCGCAGAAGTCAGCGTTGTCCACACCACTAATTGTCCCGCCAGTGACACATCACCGTCCATCTCTTGTGCCATTGGCACACTCGAAACCGCCACAGGTGTAGCAAACATCGCCACAAGGGCGGCAAAATGAGCTCCGCTAAACTGCTCGAAAAAAAAGATAACCGCTGTACCAATACCCAATATCGGCACCGCCACAGTTCGCATCAATGTGCCAAATACAATTTCGCGTTTTAATTCCTTAATTGCTGAAAACTCAAACTGTGCGCCTAACACAAGCAAGGCCAATGGAGTTGCTACGCCCGATAAAGATTTCAACAATGAATAAAGAGGTGCAAGGTCGGTCAAACGGAATGCTACCCCTTGCTGAACAAATACGTCTCGGATAGCCAACGCAACCAGACCTGCCGCAATACTCTGTATCAACGGGTTTCGCAAAATATCCCCAAAAACATGACAAAGCTGTGGCTTTTTTGTATCGGCGGCTCGAAACATTGATAAGCTGATAACCGCCAAAATATTAAACAACGGAATAATTACCGCCGATAACAGCGATGCCACTGCCACACCCTCGTCACCAAATAACGATTGAGCTAACGGAATGCCAATCAAGGCATAGTTAGACCGAAACGTGCCTTGCAACAAAACACCGCACTGCTCCCTATTGTGTGCCACTATTTTCACTGCAGGCACCGAAATTGCAAACAACACAAATGTCGCAACAACTGCATACAAAATATAATTGAAATTCATATCCCCAATGCTGTCAATTTTATAAACATTTAAAAACAGCATGGCGGGCAAAAACACCCGAAACACCAATTTATTAGCAGTTGCGGCAAAAGATGGACCAATCCATCCGATGCGCTTGAGAAAATATCCCAACGCAATAGCCAAAACAATCGGTGCTACCGCATTGACAGCAAACAATAGAGCTTCCATACAAACAACCTTTCCATAAGTTTTTATCTCTTCCCTTTTGATACGACAACCTTACAAAAACTTCAGCAGGAAAGGGTAATAAAATTGGCGTTGTACCCTTTAAGGACACAACGCCAAAGAGGTATTTCAATTTACCTTTAAATTCCCTCGTCCTCTATAACCTTTTCTGGCGGTGTCTCTAAAAGCTCGGGATTTTTTAAGTATTTCTTCATTTTTCTGAATGCCATAGCAAAATAACTGCCTGACGCTATTCGCTCATCCATTACAACCCCAAGAGGAATTGAACGTTCAAAAATAATTTCCCCATTTTTGCGTTTAGGCACCTCACGAAGATTTCCCATTGTTATAAAAAGACTGGTTGTTCCGAATTCATAGCAGTGGTGGTATATGTGATTTGTTCTAATCGAGATAAGATTAGAAATAACAAGACTGTTATGAAAAGGAGACATATCAATAATAAATTTAGGCAAGAGACCGTATCTGTCGAGCAGTTTGAAGAAGCGCACGCCCCATCTTGCAAGTCCCGGAACACTCAAAAGGAACTTAATGAGCTTCTCTGTTCCGTTATTCTCAGGTGCCTCACGGTTCTCTGTTACATAAGCATCGATGGTTTTTTGCACTTCAAAAATTGTATCGGTATTCTTAAAGAACATTTTGGACATTGTGCCATGGTCAGCCTGACCGCTCTTCAAAACAACCATTGCAACAGCATATTCATTTCGCGCATAAGCCTTGCTGTTAACTATAAAACGGTTAAGCTCTGGGAACTCTGCCGCAGTTCTTAGATATGCCGCCACCAAAATTGCCATGTGGCTTAAGGTGACACCCTCTTTGCGCTTTAAATTGAGATAATCTTGCATAGGGTCATAGGGTATGTCAATGGTAATCATATTCATAGCGTCTATACGCTTGTTCATGATATGTGCCGCCACCGTATACATCGGGTCGGTATTTCTGAGTCTTTTTCCGTCAGCTCTCATATTCTCTCCCATCCGCTGCTTTTCGACAGCTTTCGACATTAATATTATTATATTATCATATTTTTATATAAAAAACAACTCTTTTTTGAACAAAATATGAACAAGCCCAACAATACTTGCACAATATTTGTTCTTTTTGCTTTTTAGCACTTGAAAAGCTGAAAAAATATGGTACAATTATACTGTAAAAAAGATTTTTAAATAAAAAGGAGTTTTTTCAATGCAAAAACCTGTTTTAGTTGAGATTTCTGCACGTCACGTGCACGTTTCCCGTAAGGACCTTGATATTCTTTTCGGTGAGGGCTATGAGCTCACAAACAAAAAAGACCTTTCACAGCCCGGTCAGTTTGCTTGTGAAGAAAAGGTTACCGTCGTAGGCTCAAAGGGTAGTCTTAAGGCTTCTATTCTTGGCCCTGTTCGTCCTGATACTCAGGTTGAGCTTTCTTTAACAGACGCTCGCTCTATAGGTGTTACCGCGCCTATCAGAGAATCGGGTGATATTAAGGGCACTGGTGCCTGCAAGCTTATAGGACCTGCAGGTGAGGTCGATATCACCGAGGGTGTAATTGCTGCAAAACGTCATATACATATGACCGTTGCTGATGCTGAGAAATACGGCATCACAGATAAGCAGATTGTATCTGTTAAAATCCCTACCGATGGCAGAGCTTTAGTTTTCGGTGATGTTGTAGCGCGCGTTAGCGACAGCTATGCTCTTGCAATGCACATCGACACAGACGAAGCTAATGCGGCTTGCGTTCCCGGAAGCTGCACAGGTGAAATCCTTGACTAAGTCCTCAGGGCTTTACCTACATATTCCCTTTTGTGAAAAAAAGTGCAAATACTGTAATTTTTATTCTGCCTTTGTAACCGAAGAATTGCTTGACAGTTATGCAGATGCACTAATAAAATCAATTAACCAATGGGGCGGCAAGTATAACCGCCCCATTGATACTATTTATTTGGGTGGCGGCACTCCGTCTCTTTTAGGTCATAGATTACCACTGCTTTTAAAGAACATAAAAAGCTCTTTTAATATAATGAACAGCAGTGAAATCACCCTCGAAATCAACCCCGCCTCAAACAGTACAGCTTTATTGGAATTTGCTAGGGAGGCAGGCATTAACAGACTGTCAATAGGTGCGCAAAGCTCAATTGATGCTGAGCTTGAAATATTAGGCCGCACCCACACCGCCGACGAAACAGAAAAAACTGTTTCTTCCGCTCGCAAAATGGGATTTTCCAATATTTCACTCGATATAATGATAGGTCTGCCCTTTTCAACTAACCAAACACTGAAAAGCTCTCTCCAATTTATAAACGAACTCGCGCCTGAGCATATTTCGGCTTATATACTTAAAATCGAGGAAAAAACCCTATTCAGCAAGGAACAAGCCGCTCTTTCGCTTCCCGATGACGACAGTGTGTCTGAGCAATATCTTGCTATGTCTGAATTTTTTGAAAACAGTGGTTATAACCACTACGAAATATCTAATTTTTCTAGGGCAGGATATGAAAGCCGCCATAATCTTAAATATTGGAACGGTACCGATTATTTGGGAATAGGACCATCCGCCCATTCCTCTATAGATGGCAGACGTTTTTATTATCCAAACGATTTAAAGGCGTTTATTTCTGGCAATACTCCTATAGACGATGGTCTGAGCGGCAGCAAGGAAGAATTTATTATGCTGAGACTTAGGCTCAAAAGCGGTATTAATCAAAATGAATACGCCGCCCTTTTCGGCAAGCCTTTATCAGCACAATTTTTAGAAAAATGCCGCCTTTTCCATAAAGCAGGCTTTTTAATTCTCGATAATAAAAACATTTCCCTTACAAATAAGGGTATGCTTTTATCAAACAGCATTATTACAGAATTATTGGAGTGTGAAATATGAAAACACTTAAAATACATCTTATAAGACACGGCGCTACAGATGCTAATATTCTAGGTCAGTATATCGGCTCTAAAACCGATATGCCTCTATCCCCTGAAGGTCTTTCGGAGCTGAGACTGTTAAAAGAAAATATGGAATATCCCGAAATTGACCGCCTTTATTCAAGCCCGATGCTGCGTTGTAAGCAAACAGGCGCTGTGCTTTTTCCAGATAAAGAGATTATAGCTGTTGAAAACCTCACCGAATATGATTTCGGCATATTCGAGGGCAAAACCGCAAACGAGCTTGAAAACAACCCTAAATTTATAGAATGGACTTCGGGAAAACTTGATACCGCCCCAGAGGGTGAAAGTAACACAGATTTTATCAAAAGACTTTGCATAGGACTTAATCAGATAGTTATTGATATGCTCGAACGCGGTATAGAGAACGCAGGAGTTATAATGCATGGCGGAGCTATTATGATGCTGCTCGGAGCCACTGCAGTACCGCGTCACCGACCTGTTGAATGGACCGCAGATGCAGGCAGAGGCTATTCTCTGCTCATAACGCCCTCCCTCTACCATAAAAGCGGCATTGTAGAGGTTTATGATATTGTTTAAATTTTAATGTTTAATCAAGTCATTTGGCATCAAACTCATTTACAAACGCAAAAACAGGAGGATTTTATGTTTATTCCCGACACACTAAAGCCGCAAGAGGTTTTCAAGTATTTTTATAAAATCAGTGAAATCCCAAGAGGCTCAGGCAATATGACCGCGATTGCAGATTTTTGTATGGATTTTGCAAGGTTAAATTCCTTGAAAGCGGTAAGAGACAGCGCCAACAACGTTGTGATTTATAAAAACGCAACCAAAGGCTATGAAAACGCCGAGCCTATTATTTTACAGGGGCATCTTGATATGGTTTGCCAAAAAACCGAGGAATGTGACATTGATTTTTTGCGTGACGGTTTAAAGCTTTATATCGACGGTGACTTTTTAAAGGCAGAGGGTACAACGCTCGGCGCCGATAACGGAATTGCTGTCGCTATGATACTAAGCATTCTCGAAAGTACCGATATACCGCATCCGCCCATCGAAGCGGTTTTCACCACCGATGAGGAAATTGGTCTTATTGGGGCTTCAGCTCTTGATAAGGGTCTGCTTTCTGCCAAAAAGATGATTAATCTTGACTCTGAGGATACAGATGTTATTACCGTTTCATGTGCAGGTGGAAGTGATTTTGAAGCCGATATTCCGTTCAGAAGAGCTACAACCGTTGGCACTAAGGTCACTATTTCTATTGAGGGTCTTAAAGGCGGTCATTCAGGTGTTATGATAAACTGTGGCAGGGTTAATGCCGATGTTCTAAGCGCCAGAATTTTAAATGAGCTTAATATATTGAGTATAAATAACTCTGAAAACAGCTTTGAGATAATTTCTATAAATGGTGGTGACAAGGGTAACGCAATTCCGCTGAAATGTCAAATAGAGCTTTGCGCTATAAACCCTGAAAAGCTTAAATGTGACGCCGAAAAATATATTGAAATTATAAAAAGTGAAATTATACACCGCGAGCCACAGTTTGAGGCTAAAGTTACTATAGGCGAGACGGGCGAATTCCGGACCGTTGGTGACATTAAGAACGAGCTTATCCGCACCTTACTCTGCATACCTAACGGAGTTTTGGAAATGAGCGCTGAAATTGAAGGGCTTGTTGAAACCTCGCTTAATTTAGGAATTCTCAAAACCGAAGAAGATAGAATTATTATGGCTTCAGCGCTCAGGAGCAATAAAAAATCCGCGCTTAAATTTCTTGAGGATAAAATGATATCCTATTTTGGAAATATCCGATGTGAGATTAAAACAGGCGGTCACTATCCTCCTTGGGAATTTAATTCAAGCTCTCAGCTTGTTGAACTTTACAAAAAGCATTTTGAAAATGCCTTCGGCTTCACACCCAAAGTTGAAGCCATACACGCAGGTCTTGAATGCGGAATTTTTGCCGATGCTATTGATGGCTTCGACTGTATATCGGTAGGCCCCAAGGCTTATGACATTCATACCACAAAAGAAAGACTAAGCATTTCCTCTACTAAAGATATGTATGAATTATTGCTTGAGCTTTTAGCAAACTGTAAATAATTAAAAGTTGCAAAATTTTCATAACTATGATAGAATTATATAAATTTTGCAGTCAGAAGCTTTTTCTGACGGATTGGAGAAACAATGGAAAAACAAACTGAATTTAAGCCCTATATTCCGGCTGAAAAGGTCACCCCCGAAATTACCTTCACATCAATCATTATGGGTGTTCTTTTGTCGGTTATATTTGGTGCGGCAAACGCATATTTAGGTCTTCGCGTGGGTATGACCGTTTCGGCGTCAATCCCTGCGGCAGTTATTGCTATGGGTGTTATCCGCATTATTATGCGCAGAAACTCAATTCTTGAAAGCAATATCGTGCAGACCTTAGGCTCGGCAGGTGAATCCTTAGCGGCAGGTGCAATCTTTACATTGCCCGCCCTCTTCCTATGGGCAGCCGAAGGCAAAATGGACAAGCCGAGTATTCTTGAAATCACACTTATTGCCCTTATAGGCGGTCTTTTAGGCGTATTCTTTATGGTACCCCTTAGAAATGCTCTTATAGTTAAAGAGCATGCCACTTTGCCTTATCCGGAGGGTACAGCCTGCGCAGAGGTTCTGCTCGCGGGTGAAAAGGGCGGCGCTAACGCATCAACCGTTTTTGCAGGTATGGGCTTTGCAGCTCTCTTTAAGTTTATAATTGACGGATTAAAGTTAGTGTCGGGTGAAATTTCTTGCAGAGTTAAAGGCTATGCCGGTGAAATCGGCACACAGATTTATCCCGCTGTAATGAGTGTTGGTTATATCTGCGGCGCACGTATTTCTTCCTTTATGTTTGCGGGCGGTGTGCTTAGCTGGCTGGTAATTATACCCCTTATTGTTCTTTTCGGTGAAAACAGCGTTTTATATCCTAGCGTAGATGCTACAATCGGTGAAATCTTTGCCGAGAGCGGCGCTAGCGGTATATGGGGCTCTTATGTGAGATATATCGGCGCAGGTGCTTTGGCAGCAGGCGGTATTATAAGCCTTATCAAATCTCTTCCCCTTATAGTTAAAACCTTTGGCGGTGCTATGAAGAGTATGAGCAGCGCAGGAATTTCTTCTACCGAGCGTACAGCCAAAGATTTAAGCATTAAAATCGTGCTTGCGGCCATTTTGGTGCTAACACTTGTTATATGGCTTGTGCCTGTAATCCCCGTTAATCCCATCGGAGCTGTAATTATTGTTATTTTCGGTTTCTTCTTTGCAACAGTTTCTTCTAGAATGGTGGGTCTTGTAGGAAGCAGTAACAACCCTGTTTCAGGTATGGCAATTGCTACTCTTCTTATTGCCACCCTTATTCTTAAATTCACAGGCAGTGACGGTGTAGCAGGTATGGCAAGCGCTATTGCTATCGGTTCTATTATCTGTATTGTTTCCGCTATCGCAGGCGACACCTCACAGGACCTCAAAACAGGTTATCTGCTTGGTGCCACACCTAAGAAACAGCAAATTTCCGAAATCATCGGTGTTGTAGCTGCTGCTTTGGCTATTGGCGGAACACTTTATCTCCTTGATTCCGCGTGGGGCTTCGGCTCTGACGAATTAGCCGCTCCTCAGGCAACCCTTATGAAGCTTATTATTGAGGGTGTTATGGGCGGAAATCTTCCTTGGGGACTTGTATTTACAGGTGTCTTCATTGCAGTTGTGGTTGAAATTATCGGCATACCTGTTCTCCCCTTTGCAATCGGTGTTTATCTTCCTGTTCAGCTTAATGCATGCATTATGGTTGGCGGTCTTGTTCGCTTAGCTCTCGACAAGCTAAAGAAGGACAAGCAAGAAAAAGATGCTATTGTTAACGACGGTATACTCTTCTGCTCAGGTATGATTGCAGGTGAAGGCCTCGTAGGTATCGCATTGGCTTTACTTGCAGTATTCGGTGTAAGCGAGCTTATAGACCTCTCGGGTTTTGTGCCTTACAGCCTTTCAAATATCGGTGGCTTGGTGCTTTTCGGCATCATTATTCTTACTCTTCTTAAATTCACACTTTGGAGAAAGCGTAGTAAATAAGCTATGAAGAGAAAAAACGAAAGCGGTAATTTCCTTGATAAGAAACCCGCAAAAAAAGAGGGCATTGTTTGGAATACCGACCAAAGCGGTGTCGTGACGCTCGAAATCCAAAACAAAGGTTTTTTCAATTTTTTGGCACAAAAGCTTTTTAAAAAGCCAAAAATCAGCTATATTCATCTTGACGAAATGGGCAGCTTTATATGGCCTTTGCTTGACGGTGAAATGGATATCGCCGAGCTTAGCAAAAGTGTTGATGCGCATTTCGGAGAAAAGGCTCAGCCTCTTTACGAGCGGCTTCTAAAATATCTGTTGGTGCTTGAAAGCTACGGCTTTATCACTTTAGAGTAACAAGAGAGTTGGCTCACATTAAATTTAAAAAGCCCTGTGGCAGAGTTTAAATCTGCCACAGGGCTTTAATTTTTGTTTACATATTATTCTGAATGTATTCTGTAAGCTCGCCTATTGTTTTTATATTTTCAATTTCCTCATCAGGAATTTCAACTTCAAATTCATCCTCAATAGACATAAGCAATTCAACAACATCTAAACTGTCAGCGCCTAGGTCCTTGGCAATATTAGTGTCCATTGTCATTTCATCTGCATCTGCATCAAGCTGCTCCGCTAAAATAGCTTTTATTTTTTCGAATACCATAACAAATTTCCTCCTGAAAAATATCGACATATAAAAGTGTCTAAAAAGATAATATGTTTTATTTTATGATTTGTCAATAGCTTTTTTAAACTTTTTTTATATCTTTACAAATTTATTGTATTAAAACAGTAAAATCACTTGCAAATTCTTATGATATAAATTATAATAAATGTAAATATGTCTAGGTGATACGGTTTGAACACGTCACTCTATAATCATTATAATGGTTACATTTAGAAAGGTGGGACTTGAGCGCCACTGATGCGCGCTCTTTGTTATGGCAAAGGAAAAGCTTGTAAAATCAATAACCTCTATGGATGAGGATTTTGCTAAATGGTATACAGATGTCTGCATTAAGGCAGAGCTTATAGATTACGCTTCTGTTAAGGGCTGTATGATAATCCGTCCCTACGGTTATGCTATTTGGGAAAACATTCAGCGTCAGATGGATGACCGTTTTAAAAAGACGGGCCATGAAAATGTATATATGCCCCTATTTATACCCGAAAGCCTGCTTCAAAAGGAAAAAGACCACGTCGAAGGCTTTGCTCCTGAGGTTGCTTGGGTTACCCACGGCGGTGAAGAAAAGCTGGAGGAAAGAATGTGTGTGCGCCCCACATCCGAAACCCTTTTCTGCGACCATTTCAAAAACATAGTCCATTCATACCGCGATTTGCCTAAGCTTTATAATCAGTGGTGCAATGTTGTTCGTTGGGAAAAAACCACCCGCCCGTTCCTTCGTTCAAGAGAATTCTTATGGCAGGAGGGCCATACTCTTCACGCCACCGCGAAGGAAGCTAAGGCAGAAACCATACAGATGCTCAATATTTATGCTGAATTCTGCGAGAATGTGTTGGCTATGCCCGTTGTAAAGGGACAGAAAACAGAAAAAGAACGTTTTGCAGGCGCAGAAGCAACCTACACTATAGAAGCTCTTATGCATGACGGTAAGGCTTTGCAAAGCGGCACCTCACATTATTTTGGCGACGGTTTTGCTAAAGCATTTGATATTGAATTTACTGATAAAAACAACAACGCCGTTCATCCCTTCCAGACCTCTTGGGGAACCACAACACGTCTTATAGGCGCGCTTATAATGACCCACGGTGATGACAGCGGTTTGGTTCTGCCCCCTGCTGTAGCGCCCATTCAGGCAGTAATTATTCCTATTGCAACACATAAAGAGGGCGTTCTCGAAAAGGCCGGTGAGGTTTATGAATCTCTCAAATCTGTTTGCCGTATTCATCTTGATGACCGCGACCAATCACCCGGTTGGAAGTTCAGTGAATACGAAATGAAGGGCGTTCCGCTAAGAATTGAGCTTGGCCCTAAGGACATTGAAAACAATTCTTGCGTAGTAGTCCGTCGTGATAACGGTGAAAAAACTGTGGTTTCACTTGATGAGTTGAAGGAAAAGCTTCCAGAACTTTTAAAAGCTGTTCATGACGGTCTTTACCAAAAGGCTCTCGAGCGCCGCGGGGTTATGACCTATGACGCTAAAAATCTTGACGAAATGAAAGAAATCGCCGATAACAAGCCCGGTTTCATCCGAGCTATGTGGTGCGGTGAGAGAGAGTGCGAGGATAAGCTTAAAGAGGTGGCAGGTGTTACCTCCCGTTGCATACCCTTTGAACAAGAGGAAATTAGCGATACCTGTGTTTGCTGCGGCAAAAAGGCAAAGGCTATGCTTTATTGGGGTAAGGCTTATTAATTATATTAAAACACAAAGGAGATACTTCGAAAAGAAGTATCTCCTTTTTCTTTTTATAATCACTTTCTTATCCTACTTGAAGTTTTATTTCCCGAAGAGGCAGCCTCCGATGAGGATGGATTTTTATCTTCGGGAGCTTGTGAAGTACCGGAGTTGTTTTTATCGGACGAGGTACTGTCTCCCGATTGATTTGATGAGTTATCCTCCGAAGAACCCGAATTGTTTTTGTCAGACGAATCGGTATTTTGATTGGAGGAATCCGTTTCGTTACCGTCCGACTGATTAGAAGAAACCAATTCACTGTTTGAATTTTCGCCCTTATCGCTACCGCTTGAGCCTTGGGTATCCGAGATGTTAGAAGATGAGTTTCCATCGGATTCCGTGGGGTTGTCACCCGTTGTTCCGTCGCCAATCGAGGTAGTTGTATCATCAGACGAATCTTTTATATTACTAACCCCGCTGTCATCTTTATCTTTGTCTGCATTATCCTTTGACGGTTTTTTAGAAGCCGAGGAATTATTTTTATTGCCCGAATTATTACCAGACGGTTTTCTGTTTAAAATTGCCTCTGTGTACCAATCATTCTTTTCAATACCGTTTTCTTCAACATATTTGTCAAAGTCTATATCATCATATATAAATGAGTGTATAAGCTTTTTTGCAAACGCTAAGTCATAATAAACAACCGAGCCCGCATTGGTTTTTGGTGCGAGCATTGTCATATCGTTGCGAGGTATTCTTGCCTGTTCAAAACTTGGAGATTCAAGCAAAATATCAAATGCCAAGCCTATGATTTCCCTATAAGAAAGAGATGTTTCGCTACAGGGGATAAGCGATTTCACAAGCTTCATATACTGTGACTTTTCTATTGTAAGAGCCTTGTTAAACAACTGCTCCATAACATACCGCTGACGGTCTGTTCTACCATAATCGTTATTCGTTCCCCAAATATTTGCAACGTAGCGCAGACGGGAATATCCTACCGCCTGAATTCCGTTTAAATGATGTTTTCCTGGGGTAGTAATATAATTTTCCTTTGCACTAACATTCAAGGAATTGCAGATTTCTGAGATTGTTGCGTTAATGGCATGGGGGTTAGCGGATATACTTGCAACCTCTCCCTTTGTAAGCTCAGCATCAATACCGCCTACCGCATCAATAATATCTACCATTCCAAAGAAATTAACCGTTGCATACTCGGTAATGTCAAGCCCGAAATTACTGTTTATAACCTTAATTGCAAGCTCAGGACCACCCTTTGCATATGCGCTGTTAATTTTGTTATAGGTTGTGATACCGTTATATGTTATGGGAACAAACGAGTCTCGCATTATAGAAATAATTTTAACCTTTTTGGTTTTTGTGTTAAGGCTTAAAATCATAATACTGTCCGAATTGCCCTTGAAAGACTTAAGGCTTCTCGTATCAATACCGAACAGGGCAACATTTACAATATCCTTATCAATGATATTGTCTATACCGAGGTCCTCATGGTCCGAGGTTATCTTGTTATAGTTATATCCGATACCCGAATATAAAACACCTGTGACTATAGACAGAACTAAAAAAAATGCCAGAGCAGAAATGATGACTGCTTTTTGCCATTTTTTGCGGTTTTGCCACCAAACCTTAAATTTAGCAAAAGTTCTTTGTTTCTTAGCGTCAGTATCAATTTCCTCATCAGAAAATGAGCTTAAAAGAATTTCACTCTCGACCTCTTGAGGCAATTCGTTCTGCGGCACAGAACTGCTTGTATCTTTTGCATCGTCATCGCCCATATAAAAATCAAATATAAAATCCTTATCCTTCATAAATTCTCCTTAGAGCTTTAATCCTCTCTTAATAAGCTTTTATATATATCGCCTTTTTTTATTCCTGTGATTTCAGAGGCTTCCTTGGCAGCTGCCGAGGTGGATTTCCCCTCTTTAACGAATTTTTTAGCAAGCGCCACCGCCTCATCTGCAGTGTAGACTACCGTCTCTTCCTTTTTGCCCTCAACAATAAGCACGAATTCACCCTTTGGTGCATTCTCGCTATAATACTCTGCCGCTTCGCTAAGGGTTGAGTTCTTTACCGTTTCATGTATTTTGGTAAGCTCTCTCACAAGCACTATTTTTCTGTCTCCAAAATAGCAAAGCATGTCCTTTAAGGTTGCAGGAAGCTTATGCGGTGCCTCGTAAAACACCATCGTTCTTTTTTCGTTTTTAAGTTCCTCTAAATGTGAGCGACGGCTTATTTTGTTCATTGAAAGAAATCCCTCAAAGCAAAATCTTCCACAAGGGAAACCCGATATACTGATAGCGGTGATAAGCGCGCTAGGTCCCGGCACCGATTCAACCTCAATACCGTTTTCACGTGCTTTTCGCACCAAATCTTCGCCTGGGTCTGAAATTGCCGGCATTCCCGCATCCGACACCACCGCACAGCTTTCGCCTCTAAGCAGTCTTTCAATAATAAGATTGCCGCGTCCGTTTTTATTATGCTCATAATAAGAAAGCATTTCTTTTTTTATATCAAAATGATTAAGAAGCTTAACGGTAACTCTGGTATCCTCAGCAGCGATGAAATCAACCTTTTGTAGTGTTTCTACCGCGCGCGGACTCATATCACCCAAATTACCTATAGGCGTACCCACAACATAAAGCTTTCCGTTCATTATAAATACGCCTCCTTATAGCTTCCGTAAATTTCTATCATTTCAGGTGAAAACTCCCCGTCTTCCTCGACATAAAGCATAGGCTCTATTCTAAGACCTATATTACCGCACCGTCTGCCCTCGACAAGCACAAGCCAAGGCTCCTCGCCCTTTCGTTGAGCCACAAGACGAAGTCTTTTAGGCTCTATACCGTATTTGCTCATTAAAAACATTAGCTCTGCCAGTCTTTCAGGTCTGTGGCACATACATAGTCGGCCGCTTGTCTGCAAAAGCTTTGCCGACACCGAGATAATATCCTCTAGCGTGCAGGCAACCTCATGACGCGCCACCATCTCCACCTCGTCAGGATTTTTAAGTCCCGCATTTGCTGCCTTATATGGCGGATTACAGGTTATAAGCGTATGCGCCCCAAACGGTAGTTTGCCCTTTAATTCTTTAAGGTCGCAGTTTATTGCCTCAAAATTGCCAAGTTCTAGCTCAGCAACGGTTTTTTTCGCCAAAAATATAGCCTCTTTACTTATATCAATGCCGATAGCGGTCTTTAAAAAACCGTCACGCAGCATAATAAGAGGTATTATTCCGCAGCCCGTACCCAAATCGACAAGACGGTCGTTTTTTCTGGGTTTTGCAAAGTGACTAAGCAGCACCGCATCTGTACCAAAGGTATGATGCGGTGTTACGTTTACAAAAAAGCCTTTTCCTAAAGGCTCGCGTTTTATTAGCTTCTCGTCCATTTTACGCCCTGTGGGGTATCCTCTAAAATAATACCCATTTCTTTAAGCTTGTCGCGGATTTCATCAGCAGTTTTAAAATCCTTTGCCTTGCGTGCCTCGGTGCGCTTTTCGATAAGCGCCTCTATCTCACTGTCAAGGGTTTCTTCCTTACGGTTGTATACAAGGCCCAACACCCAAGTGAGCTGGTCAAGTGTATCTGCGCAAGCCTCCAAGCTAGCCTTAGAAGCACCGTTTGCAATCGCGGTATTAATATCTCTTACCAGCATAAATACAGCCGCCAAAGCATCAGCGGTATTAAGGTCATCCTCCATAGCAGCGATGAATTTCTGCTTATACTCCTCTAGGAAAGAGGGAATTTCACCGCCCTCTGCGGCATTTTTAATAGCAAAATCTATATTATCACGACATGTATAAAGTCTTTCAATGGAGTTCTTTGCCTGCTCGATAATATCAACAGAATAATTTATAGGGCTTCTGTACTGTGAGGAAATCATAAGATAGCGAATAGGCTCGTACCCGTATTTCTCGGCAACATCACGCACAGTGAAGAAGTTATTGAGAGATTTCGACATCTTATGGTTGTCAACATTAATAAATCCGTTATGCATCCAATAATGCGCAAAGTCACAACCGTTTGCCGCCTCACTCTGTGCAATCTCGTTCTCGTGATGCGGGAAAATAAGGTCAAGACCGCCGCAATGAATATCGATAGTCTTGCCAAGATACCTGCCCGCCATAGCCGAGCATTCAATGTGCCAACCCGGTCTGCCGTTGCCCCAGGGCGACTCCCAATAAGGCTCACCCGGTTTAGCGCCTTTCCAAAGACAGAAATCCATAGGGTCTTCCTTTATATCTCCTGTTTCAATTCGGGCGCCCGCCTCTAAATCTTCAAGCGGCTGATGCGAAAGCTTTCCGTAGCCCTCAAACTTCTTAGCTCTGTAATAAACATCTCCGCCCGCCTCATAGGCATAACCGTTTTCAATAAGTGAAGAAATTATACCCTGAATTTGCTCGATATTATCGGTAGCTCTTGGATGAACTGTAGCTTCTCTGACATTAAGTCCCTTAGCATCTGTCCAGAATTCTTTTATATATCTTTCAGCAACCTCGGGTACGGTAATACCCTCTTCATTTGCCCTTTTGATAAGCTTATCGTCTATATCTGTAAAGTTCTGAACAAAGTTTACCTTAAGACCGCGCCACTCAAAATAACGGCGCAAAACATCAAAAACGCAAAGGGGTCTTGCGTTTCCTATATGAATAAAATTATAAACGGTAGGACCGCAGGCATAAATTTTAACCTCACCCTCGTTTATAGGCTTGAATTCATCTTTATTTCTTGTAAGGGTATTAAAAATCTTCATTTAATTTTCTCCTTTTGAATTGTTTAGCATACTCTCCAACTCGTCGATGCGCTTTTCCATATCGTCCATCTTGAGCTTTACAGGGTCGGGAATATGTATCTGGTCAAGGGGTTGACGCACCTTTTTACCGTCCTGACGGACTACGCGTGCCGGCACGCCCACAACCGTAGAATTAGGCGGAACTTCCTCAAGAACTACAGCGCCTGCCGCCACTCGCGAATTATCGCCGATTTTAAAGGGGCCTAAAACCTTAGCGCCTGCGCTTATCATTACATTGTTGCCAATAGTTGGATGTCGCTTTCCTGTATCTTTACCTGTACCGCCCAAGGTGACGCCCTGATAAATCAGCACATCATCACCGATTTCGGTGGTCTCGCCTATAACTATTCCTGTTCCGTGGTCGATAACTAAGCGTCTACCAATAGTGGCGCCCGGATGAATTTCAATACCCGTTTTGCGAGCCGCCTTTTGCGAAACATAGCGCGCTAAGAAAAGCCAACCGTGTTTATAGTAAAAATGGGCGCGGCGGTGCATTCTTATCGCCTTAACACCGGGATATAAAAGGAAAACCTCCAAGAAGCTGCGGGCGGCAGGGTCACGGTCCCTTACCGCATTAACATCCTCAATAATTCGTTTAAACAATACCGTCACCTACTGTTTTATTTTGCGTTTGCAATATACTCTTTGCCACCGTAAATATAAATGGCTCCCGAAATAACACAAAGCACAGCTGAAAGCCAGAAAAGAGCAATTATAACTACATCAAGCAGTGCAAAAACTCCTTCCGAAATCGGAACGAACTCATTTAAAGCATAGCAGAATAATGCCAAAATTATTCCTGCCATCTGGCTCACGGTTTTGCACTTGCCCCACATATTAGCGGCAACAACCTTGCCACCCGCAGTTACAGCTACCAAACGGATAGAGGAAACTGCAAATTCTCTGAAAAGCACAATAAAGGTTATTATAACTATGTGCCAGCTGAAACGCGTGCCGCCATAGATAAACATAAAGCCGAGATATGCGCTGGTTGTAAGCATTTTATCGGCAAGCGGGTCCATAAATTTACCGAAATCGGTTACCATATTATACTTTCTTGCCATCTTACCGTCAATCATATCGGTAAGAGATGCTGCTACAAATAAAACAAGGGATACAGCATAATGGTAAGGAAAAGATATAAGCATTATTGCCATAAAAACGGGGGTTGCTATCATACGTGCCAGTGTTAACTTATTCGGTGTATTCATTCTTCTAACTCTCCTAACAAATCATAATCTATACAGTCATTAATGCGTACTCTCACAAAATCGCCTATTTTGAGGGGTTTTGTTGCCATAAAGAAAATTTTACCGTCAATTTCGGGGGCGTCTGCCACTGTTCTGCCGAAATAGCACTTTATGTAATCGTCCCATCCCTCTATAATAACCTCGGTAAGAGTGCCTGCTTTTTCTTCATTCTTCTCTGCCGCTATGGTCATCTGCATTTCCATTATATTTTCCATACGGTCATTTTTAAGTTGTTCCTCAATCTGCCCGTCAAACTCGGCAGCAGGTGTGCCCTCCTCGGCTGAATATGTGAAGCAGCCCAGACGGTCAAACCGCTTTTCCTTTACAAACTCTGCCATTTCGGTAAACTGCTCATCAGTCTCTCCCGGAAAGCCTGTGATAAGGGTAGTCCTAAGGGTTATTTCAGGTATTTTCGCCCTGATTTTATCGATAAGCTCCGAAAGGCTGTTTCTATCTCCGTTACGGTTCATTTTGCGGAGCATTTCACCGTTTACATGCTGAATTGGTATATCTAGATATTTAACAAGCTTTTTTTCTTTAGCTATCACATCAAGAAGCTTATCTGTAATTCTGTCAGGATAGGTGTAAAGAGTTCGTATCCAATGAAGGCCCTCAATTTTACAAAGCTCTGTGAGTAACTCAGGTAATTTAGACTCGCCGTAGATATCCTCGCCATAGGCGGTAGTGTCCTGCGCTACTACTATTAGCTCCTTAACACCGTTTCTTGCGAGGTCTTTAGCCTCACTTACACAATCCTCTATTCTGCGGCTTCTCATTTTTCCGCGGATTTGGGGTATTGCACAATAGGTACAACAGTTATTACATCCGTCAGCAACCTTAAGATATGTGCTGAAAGGATATCCGCCTAAAATACGCTTACCGTTTAAATCGAGGTCGGTTTTTTCTCCGTAAGAATTTTTAGCCTTGCCCTCGATAGCACTCACTACTATCTCGGCAATCTTACTGTTAGAGCCCAATCCCACGCAAACATCAACCTCAGGTATTTCCTCAGTGACATCATCTTTATAGCGTTCGGCAAGACAGCCCGTAACAATTAATGCCTTTAATTTACCGTCCTTTTTATATTCGGCGGCTTCGAGTATATTTTCAATAGCCTCTGCCTTAGCAGCCTCGATAAAACCGCAGGTGTTAATTATAATCGCATCTGCCTCGGCTTCGGTACTGCATATCTCAAGCCCTGCATCGCTTAAAAGCTTCAGCATCATTTCGGCATCTACCTGATTTTTAGGGCAACCAAGTGACACCATACTAACCTTGTACATCTATTAATCCTCACAAAATTCAAGTTGTTCTGCGTAACTCTTCATAGCCATTCTAACCGCACCGTAAGAAAAGCCCTTTCGGACCAGAGCCGCGTAAACCTTTTCCGCTCCCTTTTCCTCTGTTAATTTGCGGGCATATTTCCCCTCTAACAAATTCTTAATCTTTTCTTGCTCGTCGGTTTCTCGGCTGTCTAGCATTTCCTTTGCCAAATCGTAAGATATTCCTTTTAAAAGCATTTTGTGCATAGCCTCGCGTTTTGAAACATTACTTTCACAAAATCGTTCGGCCAGCCTTTCGGCATAACGACGGTCGTCAATAATCCCCAGCTCACAAAGCTTTGCTATTACAGCCGCCGAAGCGCGTTTTTTAAAGCCTGCCTTGATTAGCTTTTCGTAAAGCGCCTTTTCGGTATAATCCATTCGGTCTAAATACCAAAGCGCTCGGCTTTTTGCGCGTTTATAATCCGACTCATATTTGAGATTATTTAAAGCTTCGTCGGTTATATGATTGCCAACCAAAATGCCTTTTTCTGCGATAACATCGTTATCAATAAGGATTTCCAGTTCATTATCTAAGAGTAATTTGGTTAAATGCTTTTTATCGGGTTTAATACCAGTAACCGTCATTATTCGTCAACCGCGATATCAATATCAACCGTTTTTCTTGGTCTCTCGGTAGGCTCCTGTGGCATAATTGCAATATCTTCCTCAGAATTAGCATAAGCCTCGACCGCCTCGCCGCCATCTACAACAACCGACATAATCTTTTCCTCAATCTCAGCTGCAAATTCGGGGTTATCCTCGAAAAGCTTTTTAACATTGTCTCTGCCTTGACCGAGCCTTGTCTCACCGTAATAGAACCAAGCACCCGATTTTTTAAGCACGCCAAGCTCAACACCTGCATCCACGATTTCACCCGTGTGAGAAATACCCGTGCCATACATAATATCAAACTCTGCCATTTTAAATGGGGGCGCCACCTTGTTCTTAACAATTTTTGCCTTGGTGTGCACACCTATAATATCGCTGCCCTCTTTAATTGTGTCGCCCTTGCGCACATCAATTCTTACACTTGAATAGAATTTAAGCGCACGACCGCCAGGGGTGGTTTCGGGGTTTCCGTACATAACTCCGATTTTCTCACGAAGCTGATTTATAAAGATTGCCGCACAGTTTGATTTTGAAAGCGCACCCGCAAGCTTACGGAGAGCCTGTGACATAAGTCGTGCTAACTGTCCTACATGACTGTCACCCATTTCGCCATCAATTTCAGCCCTCGTCACAAGTGCCGCAACCGAGTCCACAACAATAATATCAACTGCACCTGAGCGCACTAGAGCCTCTGCAATTTCAAGCGCCTGTTCTCCCGAATCAGGCTGAGAAACCAAAAGGCTATCAATATCAACACCGAGGTGACTTGCATATACAGGGTCAAGCGCATGCTCAACGTCTATAAAGGCAGCAGTGCCGCCTGCCTTTTGAGCCTCGGCAACACAATGCAATGCCACTGTGGTTTTACCCGAGCTTTCAGGTCCATAAATTTCAACTATTCTGCCCTTGGGTATGCCGCCGATACCGAGCGCAATATCAAGCATCAAAGAACCTGTTTTTATACACTCAACATTCATCGCGGCGTTCTCGCCAAGTCGCATTACCGCACCCTTACCAAACTTTTTTTCGATTTGGTCCATCGCGGTTTTAAGGGCCTTTTGCTTTTCCTCGTCCTCAACCTTTCTTACGGGGGCTTTGGTATTCTGCATTTTAGCCATTTTCATTTCCTCTCTTTATCCTAATTTTTAATTGCCGAAACCGAACGCTCAATACCGTTCAGGTCTTTTTTTACACTAATGTTTTTATATCCTTTATTGCTCAAAAGCTCACTGACACGCCCGCTCTCGCCGACACCAACCTCGAAGCAAAGCATACCTCCGGATTTTAAGCTGTCAGTATAATTCTCTATAATCGCCTTATAAAATTCCATACCCTCGTCGCTTGCCAACAAGGCAGTGACAGGTTCAAATTTGGTTTCGGGCGAAATAATCTCCATTTCATTTTCGGGTATATATGGCGGATTGCTTACGATTAAATCGTATTCACCGTCAGCACCCGATTTTTCAAAAACATCACCTTTTTTGGCAACTGCATTAAACGCCTCGTTAAGCTCAATATTCTTTTGGGCATACCTGAGCGCCTCTTCATACTTTTCCACCATCAGCACCACAGAGGTAGGATGTTCCTTTGCTAACGTAATACCTATACATCCGCTTCCTGTGCAAAGGTCTAGTATTTTAACATTAGCCTTGTCCTTTAAATATTCAAGACACATATCAATTACCGTTTCGGTATCGGCTCTCGGCACTAGAACACCGGGTCCCACATAATAGCTTCTCCCATAAAAATCCCACTTTGTAAATATATACTGAAGTGGATATCTTATTTCACGTTGTCTTACAATCGCTGTAAGGTTATTCGACTGAAATAAACTAAGCTCTTTAGTATAGTTAGTAAGTATATGGGCGGCATCAAGTCCTGTTATGTGCTTTATAATTTCCTTGGCTTCGAAAACATAGTCCTCAATGCCTGCCGCCTCTAATTTCTTTTTTGTGCTGTTATATGCCTCAAATATTGTCATTTTTATCGTCACCGCTTGAAATATTATCTACCGTTCTGTCAACATCGGGAATTTCAGGCTCGCAAGCCTTTAAAGCCGCTATTGCAATTTCAATCATACTGTCCTCAGGCTCTTTTGTGGTAATCTTCTGAAGCCACATTCCCGGCGCTGATATAATTCTTGTGAACACGTTATCATATTTACCGCATATTTTAAGCACCTCAAAGCCTGCGCCGCAAATAAGGGGTAACATAAGTATTTTGACTATGGTCCAGAGCCAATAAATATCATAAACCTTAGGGAAAATCATCTGAACTATTGTGGAAAAAATAACGCTTATAAGTATCATAAGTATCATAAAAGAGGTTCCGCAACGAGGATGCAGTCTCTTTTGCTGACGCACATTTTCAACCGTCAGCTCCAACCCTTTTTCATAACAGAAAATGGTTTTATGCTCAGCACCGTGATACATAAATACTCTTTTTATGTCCTTCATAAAGGAAACGAGATAAACATAAAGCACGAAAACCGCAAGCTTTAAAAGCTGTTCTATACCCGAACGCACAAGCTTTGAAAACTGGGTTGAAAAAAGTAATTCAACACCAGATACAAACAACCTTGGCAAAAGCATAAATAATACTACCGAAAGAGCAACACCCAACACAGTTCCTATTACCATAACAATTGATATCAATAAACCGTTGTTCTTTTTGCTATCCTCTTTAGGCTCGCTGTCCTCAGTTTTCTTTTCATCCTCTAAATCGGCGAAGCCCGATTTGTCGGCAGAGATCATTAAAGCCTTATAACCCTGTATCATAGACTCGGCAAAGCTCACCACACCGCGTATAATCGGCAGTTTTAAAAATTTATATTTTTCCTTGACGCTTTTGCACTCAAAATATGAAATATCTATACTGCCATCAGGTAATCTCACACCCATTGCAGTTTTTTCGGGACTTTTCATAAGTATTCCCTCAATAAGCGCCTGTCCGCCTATTGCTGTATATTTACCCATTATCTTGCTCCTTTATTTCCTCTGTTGGCTCGGTCTCCTCTGTCTCCTCATAAAGCGGCAAAACTATTGTAGCGGTAGTTCCCACTCCCTCGGTGCTTTCGATAAAAAGCAGTCCCTGATGCTGCTTTATAATCTCATCCGCAACAGCAAGTCCTATACCCGAGCCTCTTACCGTTTTATTGGCTTTATAAAACTTTTCTTTAACGCGGTCAATGTCTTGAGCGGGAATTCCTACACCTGTATCTTTAACAGTTATACGAACACAGGCTTCCTCTAATTCCTGACTTATAAGCACCTGACCGCCGCTCTCAGTATATTTAACAGCATTATCTATGATGTTTATAAATACTTGTTTTAATCGGTTTGCGTCGCCCAACACCTGATATTCCTCTAAGGGCTTTGTGTATATAAGCTCTATTCCCTGCTTTTTAGAAAGCTCAACATACATAGCAACCGATTCTGACAAAAGCCACGAAATATTTAGCGGCTGTGATACCACCGTCATTCTGCCTGTTTGTATGCGTGAAAAATCAAGTAATTCCTCAACAAGACCTGACAATCGGTCAGCTTCCGAAAGCACCACGTCTAAGCCTCGGTTAACAAGCTCTTGGTCTGTTTCAAGAGACGTTTTAGCAGTTTCACCCCATCCGCGTATTGCGGTAAGGGGGGTTCTAAGCTCATGGGATACCGACGAAATAAAATCGTTCTTAAGATTTTCAGCCTGACTCAGCTCTGATGCCATATAGTTAATGGTATCACAAAGCTCACCTATTTCATCGTTTCTTGTGATTTCTATCCGCGCCTCAAAATCACCCATCGCAATCTTTCGCGCTATATTACTTACATCACGTATAGGCTGAACGATTGACTTTATAAAAAATATTCCCGAAACAGCACTCAAAGAGAGTATTAAAAGTGAAACCAGTGTGATAAGGATTATAAAATTATTTGTCATTTTACGGGCGGCTGTCATAGATGTAATCCACCTGTATGCACCAAGATAGTTATTATCTTTATCATAAATCAGTGTGGTGCATGCCATAATAGGCTCTCCCGCTGCACTGTATATGTTTTTTGTAACTGTGCCATTGCTTTTTACTGCTTCGGTATAATCCGACATTTCCTGCTTTTGAAGCGGGAAACCTGTTGTAGAAACCACAACCTTACCGTTAAGGTCAATAACCTGTACCTCAATTTTATCCTTAAATCTGAACTCCCCTGCAATTCCTATCGCAGTGTCATTAAAGGTGGAATAATTTGTGCCCGAAAGGGCATAAAATTCTGAAGCGTAATCACTCGCAAGGTCGGCTATACGTTCATTGTTAATGTTGATAAACACTGCGGAAGCGATAATTGCAACCGCAGATACAACGATAGCTACTATAAGAAATATATTTAAAAACCATCTAAGCGTTATACTTTTAAATTTAATTTCAAGCTGCAAAATACCGTCTCCTTTCTGTGTTTTAAAATTCAATAAATTAAGCCTTAGTGTCCCACTTATAGCCCATACCCCAAACAGTTACAAGCCTTTTGGGGTTAGAGGGGTCATCCTCAATCTTTTTGCGAAGTCTTCTTATATTAACGTCAACAATCTTTTCCTCACCAAAATAATTGCTTCCCCAAACCCGCGTTAATATATCGGTACGGTCAAGCGCTACATCTGGGTTGGTGAAAAAATATTCCATCATCTGAAACTCAACCTGTGTAAGCTCGATATTATCACTGTTTTTAAGCAATGTTCTTCTGCGAAGATTAAGAGTAAAGTCACCTAGTGTAATATCGTCGGGTGCTTTTTGCACCATTTTTTGATTTTGCATTTCAACACGGCGGTAAAGCGAATCAACACGAGCGAGAAGCTCGGTTGGGCTAAAGGGCTTAGTTATGTAATCGTCAGCGCCAAGCATCAAACCGCTTATTTTATCCATTTCTTGTGTTCGTGCAGTTAGCATTATAATACCCAGATTTTCACTGCGACTTCTCAATTCCTTACAAAGTGCGAAGCCGTCCATACCGGGCATTGATATATCAAGGAGTGCTATATCAAAACCCTGTAAATCGTTGTCGTATATGTCAAGCGCCTCTTCACCCGAGCCTGCTTCCTCAACATTATAGCCAACACGCTTTAAATTTATAGCCTCAAACTCGCGGATTGCGGCTTCATCCTCAACAATAAGAATACGCTTCATAATTATCACCCACTCTAAAACTAATTCCCTGTCATAACAAAATTGTTTCTTATATCCTCAAGGGTTAATCCCTCTTTTGCGGCGGCATCGGAAATACGGCATATATAGGAGGTTTCACCGTCATTAGCAATCTCGAACATACCCTCTGTGCTATACTTACCGGCTTCCCATGCTTTCTTTTTAACAGCCTTGATATATAAAAGACTGCTACCCACCGTCATATCTGCGGAATTATATTTATAAATCTCCCTGATGTTTTTTTCAGTATCTTTAAGAATTGCTATATTTCCAACCCATCTGTTCGGTATCGTATAGTAATAACCGTCATTAACATTTATCATCGTTGTAAGCTGTACTGTAAGCAATTCACCGTTGTATGAACACCAATTTGTAAGATATAGCTTTTCATTAGCCTCCGACCCTAAAACCGAGGGCACATTTTCCTGAATTGGAATTTCAAAAATACCGTCAGCATTAATGTCGGCAAGGGTAAATGAGGCTGACCTGAGGGTTGAAACGGTTTCACGCGCATCAGGTTGATATAACGGATTTACAAGTGTCCCCTTTTCTATGAATAAAATCTCTGTTACCGCACCCACACCCTTGATTTCATCTATATAAACCGCAGGCTTGCCTGTGGAAAGGGATGCCACAACGGGCTCGCTTAGTGTTTTTGCCGCGCTGTCCAGCTCACAAGAGGAAAGTTCAGTTATTGCATTATTCACAAAGGCGAAAAGCGATGCTCTGTTAATAACCTCTGCTGTGTCGCTTTTTATAATAAGAATTTCGTTTCGGTCATCCTCATCAAGATTGCAGACATTAAAATGTGTGTATTTCTGAAGCAAACGCTGTGTTATAGAGCTTTTGCCGATACTGTATACCGCGAGCTGCATCTCACTTGTTCCGTATATCTGCCAACCAACAAGAATTTCCTTTATTCCGTCATTATCAAGGTCAGAAAATTCGATTTTATCAACACTTCCTGCAACAATTTTTTGCTCAGCAACGGATTTCCATCCCTCTTTCTCCTGAACAATGACATTGATATGCATATTAACCGTTTCTCCATCTGTGGTGCCATAAAAAGCAAAGGCTTCAAAGGTACCGTCACCGTTAATATCCTCTGTCACCACAGCCGAGCGGTAATCACCGCGCGCGGGGTATTTAAGGGTATAACCGCTTCCGGCAGTTTTTTTAATTACCTCGGCAATCGGTGCCAGTTCACCCGAAAGCTCAGGGGGAGTTAAAAGCTTTGCTGTATCCATAGTATAAAAATCACATCCGCAAAGGCAGAAAATAAGCGCAAAAGTAAATAAAAGTGCTAAAATTTTAACTTTCACAAAGCTTCACCTCACAAGCATAAATATACATAATAAATTATAGCATAAATTATTATAAAAATAAAGATTTTTTATTAATATTTTCGATTTTTTTCATAAGGCATACTAATTGTCGTTATCGGTGTACTATCACAGCAAAAAAATTTTAAAAAACCTATAATAAAACAATTAAACTCTGCCTGACAGATTAGAATTTTTTTATCCGTCGGGTAGAGTTTTTAAAATATTTTAACAAAGAGTAAGCGAAAATCTAACCTCTAAGCAAAGTTTGGATTTTCGCTCACTCCAAGTTGCCCCTAAACGAAAATTTCGAGGGCAGGTATTATTTGAGCTTTGAAGGGTTTAAATCTTTCACCCTATTCCAATTGCCTCTAGGGGTGATATCGGTTTCCCATCCTTTGTAGCTTCTATATGAAGATGGTTTTCGTCATTACATTCTGAGGGTACGGTTGCAACCACGCCAATAATATCTCCAAGCTTTACGCTGTCGCCGGCCTTAACTCGTATATCCTCCAGAGCGGAGTATTTTACAGTAAGTCCGCCCAAATGCTCAATAACCACACTCTTGCCAAGCATAGCGTCCTCTAAAATTTCCTTTACCGTGCCATCGGTACAAGCGCTTACCGATGTCCCGTTTTTACAGGCAATATCGACACCGCTGTGAAGCCTCATATCACCATAGGTTGCCGAATACTGAAGCACACTGCCGCTGTAATCCTTGATAATTTTCCCCTCAACAGGTGTTGTAAAGCTATCGGTCGGTGTTTTTGGCGCATCTTCGCTTTCATTGTTGCCGTAAGGCTCGTTTTCTACCGATTGGGTAACATTTTCAAGACCTATTGGCTCGCGCGGTTCATCGGTTATATTATCATTATATGAAGAATTATTATCATAATATGAATTGTTTTCGCCCGAAGACACTGGTGGTGTGACCCCGTTATCATTAACATTTGAAAGCGCAAACCATAAAACGCCGCCTGCTATTAAAAGACCGCAGGCAAGAAGAACGTAAAAGCCTGTGCCCAATTTTTTTCCTTTTCCGCTATAGGATTCTGAATATTTCAAAGCTGTCATTCCTTTCCTTTTGCTTTATGAAATTATTATTGACTGAAATTTTTTCTCTATACAATTTTAAAAAATTAAAAAAACGTTCACAAAAAAGATAAGAAACAGAAAAATTTTTATATTATTATGAGCTTGTGCCAAGAAGGGAGCCGCAACCCTTTTCGGTGCAATTTCTCGAAAAGAGAAATTCTCTCCTCAAACCCCTTAAAAGTGAAAAAGAGCCGTTTTTTCGGCTCTTTTTCGCTTTTTATTTTTTGTTCATTTATTTTTATTATAAAAATTTAGGCTGCTGTATCTATCGGGATTGTAAATTAATTTAAAATTTGATATAATACTGTTGGTGATGTAAATGTTTAATTTTTTCTGTAATCAAAACTGCCTAATGGGTGACTGTTATCTTATAAACGGCGGCGACTATAATCACATAAAAAATGTTTTGCGTATGGGTGTTGGCGACAGGCTTCTTGTGAGCTGTGAAAACCGCAGCGATTTATGCGAAATTATCAGCTGTGATAACGCCACCGTTACCGCAAAAATCATAGAAGAAAATTTTAACAACACAAATCTTCCAATAAACATATATCTTTTTCAAGGGCTTCCAAAATCCGATAAAATGGAGCTTATTATTCAAAAATGCGTTGAGCTTGGAGTTTACGAGATAATTCCCACCGAGATGGAACATTGCGTGGTAAAGCTTGAAGATAAGAAAAAGGCTTCAAAGGTGGCTCGCTGGCAGGCTATTTCCGAAAGCGCCGCAAAACAGAGCAAGCGCAATATTATTCCTAAAATAAACGATGTTCTCACCTTTAAAGATGCCCTTAAAAAAGCCGAAGAATTAGACCTCCTATTAGTGCCATATGAAAACGAGCGCGGTATGCTTGCCACAAAAGAGGCGCTTTCTAAGCTCAAAGGCGGTATGAGGATTGGAATTATGATAGGCTCAGAGGGTGGCTTTAGCGAAACGGAAATTGAAGCCGCCCGAAATATCGGCGGCGAAATTATCTCATTGGGAAAAAGAATTTTGCGCACCGAACCCGCCGCTATAACCGCAACAGGTATGTGTATGCTTTACAGTGAAATGAATTTGAGGGAAGAAATATGAAAAAGCTTCCTGTAGATTATGTAAACCGAATGAAAGCTCTTTTAGGTGACGAATATCCGCTTTACGAAAAGGCTTTAAATAATCCTCCTGTTAGGGCGATAAGGGTCAACACCGAAAAAATTTCATTGGAGGCTTTTCAAAAAATCAATGTGTTCGGGAGTGAAAAAATCCCTTATGTTGAAAACGGATTTTATCTCGAATATGAAAAGGTTGGCAATCACCCATACCATCACGCAGGTATGATTTATGTGCAAGAGCCTGCCGCAATGGCGCCTGCAGAGTGCCTTGAAATTAATCCCGACTGGAAAATTTTAGATATGTGCGCCGCCCCTGGCGGAAAAAGCAGTCAGCTTAAAAATAAGCTTTCGGAAAAAGGCGTGCTTGTATCCAACGAAATCGTTCCCGCCAGATGCAAAATTCTCACAGGTAACATCGAGCGTTTAGGACTTAAAAACACTGTTACAACCTGTATGGATACCGAAAGGCTCGCCTCCGCATTCCCAAAAACCTTTGATATGATAATGGTTGATGCTCCCTGCTCTGGCGAGGGAATGTTCAGAAAAGAACAGATAGCTGTTGATGAGTGGAGCATAGACAATGTGCTTAAGTGTGCCGAAAGACAGGAAAAAATTTTAGATAACGCTGTAAAATGCCTTAAAGACGGTGGATATATCGTTTATGCCACCTGTACATTTTCCTTAGAAGAAAACGAAATGACTATAGACCGCTTTTTAGAAAATCACCCCGATTTTGAAATCTTAGCGGTTAATCCTCTTGTTGCAAATTGCACCTCAGACGGAGTAAATTTCGAGGGTTGTAAATGTAAAAACATAGGTCTTTCCCGAAGATTTTATCCACACAAAGCTCGCGGTGAAGGACAGTTTATGGCAGTTCTGCATAATAAAAACACACCCGTTCCCGAATGGACAAAGCCGATTAAAAAACCTCTTCAAAATCCTGTCGTCACTGCGTTTTTAGAGGATACGCTGACCGATTATAAAGGTGAAAATGTTATTGAAATCGGCGGCACGCCTGTATATTTTACCCCCGATTTTGAAATAAAAAATACCACCGTATTTTCAGCAGGCATAACAATAGGAGAGGTCAAAAAGAACTTCCTTAAACCCCACCACCAATTCTTTATGGGACTTGGGGATAAAATGAGGCGGAAAATTGAGCTTGAACCCGATAACGAAAAAACTCGAAAATATCTGCACGGTGAGGAAATCGAGACCGACTGCCCTGACGGTTGGGCTGTTGTAACAATAAGCGGTTGCGCTGTGGGCGGCGCAAAGGTGGTATCGGGCACTGCAAAAAACCACTACCCAAAAGGGCTTAGAATTAACTAAAACAAAGGGACAGTAGAAAATCTACTGCCCCTTTATTTTTAAATATTCTCCTTAACAAACTCACCGTTTGAAAAAGTATAAACACATCGGAAGCCAATATCTTTAAGCATTTTTTTTGCTTCCGAAAACCAAAAATCCAAGGTGTCTGCACTGTGGCTGTCGGAGGATAAAATCACCCGTCCGCCCTCTTTTTTTATTATATAAAGCAGATTTTCGCTCGGATATGGCTTTGTTCTGTAGCCACGGGAAACAGCGCCCGTATTAACCTCGAAAACACAATCAGCTTTAAGTGCCTTTTTTAAATATTTTTCAGCTATAGCGTTATACCGCTCATCCTCTAAAAACAGCGCTTTCTCCATTTCGTCAAACTTTGTTATCAAATCAAAGTGACCGATTATATCGGGTTTTCTTTTTAAAATATATTCGCAAAATTTACTGTAATAGCTTTCTGCCAATAAAGAAGCATCACCGCCCAAAGCCTTTAAAGCTTCCTTTAAATATTCGGGCGAGGTATCGATAGAATAGTATTTACCGTCGATATATAAATAATGGCAAGAGCCGATAATATAATCGAAATCTTCCCTTTTTTGCGGGCAAAAGGCATCCTCTTCGACACCTAAATATATCTCGATTTTATCTCTGTATTTTTCCTTTAATTCCTTGATTTCTTTAATATACCCATCGGTATTTTTCATACAGTAGCTTAAATCATAATCGGTGTATCCATGGCCCGAAAAGCCTATCGAAGAAAAGCCTTTTTTTATAGCAGAAAGCACCGTTTCCTCTAGGGTATTTTCCCCATCGCAAAAAACCGAATGTGTATGAAAATTGCTAAGCATTACTTGCCACCACCTTGTTTAAAGAGTATATCACTTAACAGGCTACTTTTCAAGTCTAACTAAACAAATCCTTTAAAAATTCACCGAATTCATTTGTAGCAACATAGCGCTCGTAATTCAAATTTTTATAATTGCTTTCTATGTTAAACTCTTGCTCGGTCATACCGATTGCAACATAATATCTAGCGCTCTCATTAAGACTGAAATGAATATTCAGCATTATCATACTGTTGTTATCAAGTATTATCGCAATAGCGTAGTTATTGGGGCTTCCCGGACTGAATTTCACCCAGTTACCCTCTGTTCTACGCTCTAAATGAGCGGTGGTTAAAAATTCAGCCATTTTATCTGCTTGATTGCCCTCAATCGCTCTTTCAATTTGGAATTTTTCGCGTGAATTATTTCTTTTTAGCAGATATAAACGCTTTACTGCTTTATCAGTAATAGCTTCTCCCCTCACAGCTTCAGCAGTCTGGCCTTCGGCGTTTTGACTGACACTAGGTCCTGATGAAACGCCCTCTAACTCTTTTAAACTGTAAATCGCAAAGACGTGATATATAGTTGCGGGGTAGGTCTCGGTAATTTCGCCACCGTAAACAATCCTTATTTCATCGCCCTTTTTAAGTTTTGGCACGGGGTTAGTTGAAACAACATCAAGGCTCACATAAATTTTATCACAACTTTTATATTCGTTGCTATCTTTAAACGGCTCTACCAAAACGCTGCTTTCCTTTACCTCTAAAACTGTAGCGTTAAAGTATGGATTTCCTCCCTGTTCCACTGCACTTTTATCCTCTGTGGCAGACATAAACTTGGCGCCGTCGGGCACAGGGCACTCGGCGGTTTCGGTATCCCCGCTATACTTATATGACGGGATTGCCGATGAACGCTTACCGTCAAACACATAACCATAATCAGTTTTGTGGAACACATAAGTGTTTTTACCGTCCTCGGTAGTGCAGATAACCGAATCACGCTCATACTCAAAGTCTCCCATTGCAAGATAACTGCTGAAAAGCGACCATGAAAAATGAAACGTATTATCGGTGTAGTTTAGCGTGAGAGAGGGTGCAGTTATCGGCTCAGGCGACTCATTGTATACATAAATACCGACATTGTCGTCAACCGAATTTTCAAAATCACCTAAAGATTTTAACTTGAATATCCAACGGATACTATAGGTGTCGGCATAGCCATAAGCTAAATAGACCTCACCGTTTTCCTGTTCCAAAAGATAATACAGCCTGTCATCCTTTTGGTTTACCACTCTGAAAGCATTTTTATTATTCTCACGAAGAATTGATGCGTTATAGCCCACATCCCAAGAAACATTGTTAATTATTCCGTCAAAGGTTTCCTTTTCCAGTTTAAAGCTCGAAAGAACACCCACATCATACCAACTGCTTAAACAAACGCCTGTCGGATGGTCATTTGTGTATAGGTGCATATCGTCTGAAATGCAATACTGTGGAATGGATTCATCGGTAATGAGAATAGAGGAATACATACCGTCCTCAAAAATTATTTTTTCGCCCTTGTACTGAAGCCCTATAAACGAAAATCTACGGTCTACTATAAACTCAACATAGGCTTTATACTTTTTATCCGAATTGCTGTCTAAAAAGAATTCCTTTTCTAAGCGATAATTACCGCTTCTTGAAACATCGAAACCGCTAAGGCTTATTTCCTGTGTGGATTTACCACCCTTATTCACCGTGTAAAGCGGCAAATTCCAACTATAACCTTCAGCAAGAGGTAGTTCTTCACCCTCGAAAAAGAGCTTGAACTCCTCGCCGAAGCAAAGGGCATCGTCGGTATTGTTAACCCACTCTACCTCGATATACGGATTGCGCTTATCTACGCTGCCTTTCAAAAACTTAAACTCAACATCCTCGCACTCTGCGGCTGAAACAGTACCTGTTATTCCTAGGTTTTCCAAATCTGCCTTATCCTTTGGGTTGGTTAAAAAGCAAACCGCTGTTACTATAAGTGCTATAACTGACACTATAATTACCCAAAAAGCAGGCTTTTTGTAGCTTAGCACCGATTTTATTCTGCCCTTTACACCCGTTTCGCCAAAAGCCAAAGGGCAAGCAGTAATAAATCTTTTTTTAGCACTGCAATTAATAAGCGCCTCACTGTAGGGCTTCTTAATATCTTCGGCGCTGTTATTTATAACCTTTTCATCGGTTGCCAGCTCTATGTCTCGGCAAAGCAGAATAAATGCCACCCACATCAAAGGGTTAAACCAATAAACAGTTAAAAGCCCAAAGCCCAGTGGCTTCCACAAATGGTCAAGTCGGCTAAGGTGCGCTTTCTCATGGGCTATAACGTATTCGGTATCTTCCCTGTCCATAGCGCTCGGCAAATAAATTTTCGGTTTTATAATCCCTAATATGAATGGTGTGGGGATATTATCGCAAGCATATATATTTTCTCTTAAAATAATGCTTTCCCGCACCCTTAATCTGATTTTTACAAAGCTTACAAAAGCATATATGAGCATTGCTGCTATTCCCACAGCCCAGACATTAGTCGCAACAAACAGTAACACTTGCATCGGGTTTATACTGTTTTCGGGTGTGGCAGCAAGACTGCCTGATATAATCGGATTTACAGTAGAATTTATAAGCTCAACACCTGTGTGAATTGTAGGGGCTTTTGCATAAACAATTTCAGGCGGTACCGTTTCGCTGCTTGGTAGCAGGCTTAAAACACTCTCTACCGATATGGGTAAAACAAGCCTTATTCCTACAAGACACCACATTATAAGTCGGATAAATTTAGGCGCTTTCTTAAAAACAAATCTAAACACCAAAACCGCTAAAACCAACCAGCCGGCATTAATGCTCATATTAAGAAGCTTTAGGAATAAATCAGTCATTTATTTGCCCTCCTTATCATATTCTCTCACCATTCGGCGCAGGGCATCAATTTCGCTCTCACTTAAAGTCTTTCTTGAAGTAAAGGCGGTAAGAAAAGCAGGCAGAGAGCCACCAAAGGTCTGCTCCACGAAACGCTCGCTTTGAAACGAATTAAATTCCTCTTTGGATATGAGCGAAACCACCTCGCCGCCGCGGTTTTTGAAAATTCCCTTATCACAAAGTCTTTTAAGCACGGTATATGCAGTGCTTTTTTTCCAGCCTAATTCCTCCTCACAAAGTTTTATAAGTCTGCCCGAAGAAATTGGCTCGTTTTTCCAAATAATTTCGGCAAAACGAAACTCTACAGCGCCCATTTGATATTCGTTCATATCTTACCCTCCTTTAGTCTACATCTTGTAGACTAATTTTAGTTTACACCGTGTAGACCAATTTGTCAAGAAAAAATATATAATCTCCAAAATCAAAAGCCCAAACGCATTGCGTTTGGGCTTTCTTTCTATTATGCCGAAATGTTTGCAGACAAAATACGGTATGACCAATATTAACGCATACTAGTTTCCTTAATGGCACCGCGTTCATATTCCGCAAGCAATAATGTGAGATCTTCTATTTTTTCTTGAATTCTCCTGCCAACATCAGTGTCCCTAACGCAAATCTTGTCTGCAGACGGTTCAAAAACAACTGTATCGGAGATAATATCCTGATTATTTCGTATTGCGTTTTGTCTTCCTGCATATGGCTCATGCGCAGAAATGCGTATACCCTCTGCATTGTATATCAGAGTATATCCTGCAATTCCCGTTGTTGGCTGATATGCTTTGCAAAAGCCACCGTCAATAACGATTACCTTTCCGTTTGCTTTTATCGGGTCCTCGCCCTTGTTTTGACGGATTGGAATATGTCCGTTTATAATATGCGAACCCTCTCCGCCAAGAGAAAACTCTTCTAAAATGCGTTGTGCAATCGTTTTGTCATTCCAGCACCTATAATATGCATTTTTAGGCTCATTCCAGGTCGAAGATTCATCTATCAAAAGACGCTCAAAGGTGGCTATCTTTTTTCTTGCACACAACGGAGAATCTTTTCCGCACCACAAAAACCATAGATAGTCCTTGCCAAAACGACGCTCATCTGTTCCCTCTTTTGAAAAATATCCCTGCCTCGCAATGCGGTCACAATAATCCATCAGAGCTTTTCCGCTTCTTCCCTGCGCGGCGGCAAGAGGCATAAAAGTTCCGTCATCTTCTAATGGTATACAACCGTGAAACAACAAATTGCGATTAAATACGGTATACATTTCGCCTTTTTCAAATAAAAAGCGTGCATGTCGGCGTAATTTTTCCGACCTCATAAATGCGTTCTTGAGATATAGCATTACCTCCTCTTCGCGAGGGGATAAAGCATAGGGGTCATCTTTTTGCACCGTGGGGAAATCATTATCCTTTAGCTTATATTCCTCGCCGCCGATACAGATAGTGCCAGTCTCAAAATTTATCTTGTCCAAAAGCAAACGGTCTTGCATATTAAAATCTGGATTGCGCTTTATTGTTTGCCCCTCTAACTTAAACTGGATAATACAGATTGCTTTGTGCATACGCGCTATCAACCTATCATCATCGCGTGATAGGATATCGCCGTCATCATTTCCGCGCGGCATATAATTATCGATGTTCGAGTTTCGGTAAACCTCATTGGCAAATTGTGATAACGGTCGCAACGATATTCCATAACCGATTTCTATCACATCGAGGTTTTTATATGTAATTGAATTATTCAAAACGGTTGCGATACAGGTGCGCGAGCCAGCCGCCGCGCCCATCCATAACACATCGTGGTTTCCCCACTGAATATCCAACGAACGCTCCTTCATCAGCTCATCCATAATGATATCGGCGCGCGGACCTCTATCAAAAATATCACCTACTATATGAAGATGGTCTATTACCAAGCTTTTTATAGCGGAGCAAACCGCAACGATAATTTCTTCTGCACTGCCAATACTTATAATGGTGTTATAAATATTCTCGTAATATCTTTCTTTATTAATAACGTCATTTTCATTGTTAAGCAGTTCGTTTATTATATAGTCATATCCGTGTGCGGTTTTCTGCAGATGCTTCAAAACCTTAGAGCGTGTATATTTACTGCTTACCAAACGGCAAATTTCTAATAACCGCATTAGCGTTATCTTGTACCAATCTTCGAGGTCGCCCACGGTCATACGTAATTCTTCAAGCTTCTCTATTGGGTAATAAATAAGTGTGGCTAGCTCGGCGCGTTCCCGCGCAGTAACCGTTTTAGAAAACAACGCATCCACCTTGCGACGTATAACCCCCGAAGCATTCCGACGTATATGCATATATGCTTCATATTCGCCATGAATATCACTTAAAAAATGTTCTGTACCTTTCGGAAGATTTAAAATAGCATTTAAATTAATGATTTCGCTGGTAACTGCGTGGCGATTAGGATAGCCCTTTGCCAACGCCAACAAATACTTGTTTTCGCAATATACTGATCCCGTCATAAAAACCCTCTTTCTTTTAGGCTGACTTTGGTCAGCTGAGCCAACATCTTACTATATTCGCATTATAACATATCAATCACCGAGGTGCAAGGGTGAAGCCAAATTGTCCGTTTTTTTCCTTGAAAATGACACTTTTTTTAATGGTTCTTAAAAAACTAAATTTAAAAAAATAAAAATCCCGAACGCATACGCATTCGGGATTTTGGGTAGTTTGAACTTGGTGACGCGAATTAAGTGCGTCTTAAAGCCAAGGCTTTCTTAAACAAAATCAGTAATTTTGCTCAACTATTTCATTTCTTGAAATTTTTCAAGCCAAAGTCTTTTTATAATTTCATGTCCACACGGAGTGGGGTGAACACCATCGGCACTCCAATATTCTGCCGGTGCCTTTAAGCAAGCTTCGTCAAATGCTGGCTGTAGTTCTATAAGCGGTAATCCGTATTTCTCGGCCATTTTCTTTGTTACTGCCGCTTTTTCAGCAACATCCTTTTTAAATATTTCAAATCTGTTGGGATTTTCTTCGGTATTACAGGAAACAACACCCTCAAGTACATACGGAGCAATTAGCATAAGTTTAATATCGGGACAAGCAGCCTTCACTTCGTCAATAAGCATTATGTAAAATTTTTCAAACTTATCGGTATCAACGCCGTTTTGATGAGAAATTTCATGCCATGCATCATTACCACCAATGTAAATACTTGCATAATCGGGCTTTAAATTAATGAAATCTGTCTTAATTCTAGCAAAAAGGTCTACTATTCGATTGCCACCGATACCTCTGTTTATAAACTCATACTCACCAGGATTATCTAATCCCAAGGACGCCTTAACAAGATTAGCGTATCCGTTACCCAAAGAAAAAAATCATTACGGTTTCTTCCGCAATCGGTTATTGAATCTCCCTGAATTAAAATTCTTTTCATTATGGTTTTCCTCCGTGTTAAAAAATAGTGATACACTTTTTTAGCATACTAGCATTTAAGTGCAACACTTCTTAGCTATTGCTTCTTACTTATTACTTTCCAAAGCCTCAAGGACTTTTAGGTAAGAGTGAAGAGATAATAGATAAGAAGTAAGCCCCAAAGACTTATCGTCCTTGGGGCTTTGGGACCGACACTCAAAATGGAACCAGTCTAATAACCTGATTTTCTTTATTTTTTAAATATTTTCAAAAACAATGTGCAAAGTAAACCCAATGCTCCCAATACAATCATCATAATGGGAACTAATTTGTTTTCGTTTACATCTTCCTTATAAGTAACAAGATACCACAAGCCAAAAATCAAAACCAATGTTGAAACAACAAGACTAATTACAAAAAACAATTTCGGACGTTTCTTTTCAAATTCTTCTAAATATGGATTCGTTTTGAAAGCCATAGTATCACCGCCTTAGTTATATTATATGCTTGCGCTACAATAGGGACAAATTAGCATTAATGCAACTATAAGACAATCACCAAAAGCAGTAGTTACATATTTTTAATTGAGTGAAAAAACAAATGCAGGGTG
>JAZUAL010000019.1:0-22827 GCA_045637925.1 Acutalibacteraceae bacterium
GGTCACGCATGCGTCTGCCCGTAATTTAAATTTTAGTAATAATTTTTCAACTTAATATGCGGGTGTGGCGGAATTGGCAGACGCACTAGCCTTAGGAGCTAGCGGATCTCCGTGCAGGTTCAAGTCCTGTCACCCGCACCAAAAATTCCAAGGACTTTAAGTTCTTGGAATTTTTACTTATTACCTCTTCGCTCTTCTCTTTTCACTAAAAATTTCCTTGGAATTTTGAGGTAATAGTGCAGAGGTGCGCTGTCTGCTTCGTAGACGAATTTATAGTATTTTACAAAATGCCGATTTCGAAATAACATTATAGAATTTATATTCTAAATGCCGAAATCGGCTATTCACACTCGTACCAAGAAATAACGCACCGCTTGGGAGACACTTCGTAAAGAAGTGTTCTCCCAATTTTCTTTTTATATAAAAATTGACACTTTTCGTTTGAAAGTGTCATAGTGGGTTACATACTTTAAAAGTTACCTATCTCAAAGAAAAAATAATGAGTGATATTGTGAGACGGGTCTCACAGTGATATTTTTGATAAATCAAAAGTTATATTAAAACCTGACGGTTTTAGTGATATTTTATTCGCCCCTTAAACTCGCGAAGCGAATAACACTCGGCAGTAGCCGAATATCACTGCGAAGCAATATAACTCGCCTTCGGCGAATAAAACTGAGGCGCACTTCCTTACGGAGTGTGCCTCTTAAGCGGTGCGTTTTCTTTACTTAATATTTTTTCTTTCGAAAATTTTGTATTTTTTAACCACAGAATAGAAAGGCATTCCGAACATATAGCAAATTATCAGCTGCGACGTTCCAACCTGAGCACCTGATATTAAAAACCCCCAGAAAGATGCTCCTTCTGGCAGGAAAAACCAAGCGATTTCGGCACCTATTACAACCGCATTGACAAGTACGGGAGGTAATGCCGAAAGCAAAGGCAAACCCTTTACCTTATAATCCCTCAAAAGATACGTAAGTATAGCAGCTATTAATGTAGCAGCTGTACCAAAAAGCATATCAAGCAAGTTAAAAGAGCCGATATTTGCTATAAAGCAGCCTACAGTCAGTCCAGGTATTGCCGCAGGGGTGAATACGGGCAAAATAGTAAGCATTTCAGACACCCTTAACTGTATCGGTCCGTAAGCTAATGCAAAAACATTACTCAAATATGTAAGCCCCGCATAAGCAGCGGCGATAAGTGCGCCTGTAATTAAAAATTCCGTTTTTCTATTTTTTAACATATTATAAAATTACTCTCCTTGCAACCGTTTATAGTATTCAACTGCAAGTCTGTCACAGCGTTCATTTTCGGGATGTCCCGCATGTCCCTTTACCCAATCAATAGTAACCTCATGGTAAGAGATTAGTTCTAAAAGTTTTTCCCAAAGGTCAGGATTGAGCGCGGGCTTTTTGTCTGCCTTGCGCCAACCATTACTCTGCCAGGACGCCGCCCAACCCTTAATTATACCGTCAGCCACATATTTCGAATCGGTAACAAGACGCACCTTGCATTTTTCTTTAAGCGCCGAAAGCCCCATAATAGCAGCGGTAAGCTCCATTCGGTTGTTTGTAGTATTTTTTTCGCCGCCCGAAAGCTCTTTTTCATGCCCGCCGAAACGAAGAACCGCACCCCATCCGCCAGGACCGGGATTACCTGAGCAAGCTCCGTCGGTAAAAATTTCAACATACTTTAACATAATATCAATACTTTCTGTAGCTGCCAACTACCTTGCCGAGCACCATAGGGTCTTCTGGATAAATGGGCGAAAAATCAGGATTTTCGGGCATAAATATAATTTGACCGTTTTTTATAAGCAATCTCTTAACGGTAGCATCGTCACCATCCATACCGACAACAATATCACCGCTTCGGCAGGGTTTATTCTTATCTGCCACGATAATATCACCGTCAAGTATGCCGGCATCACGCATACTGAAACCCACTACCTTCAGAGCAAAAAGTCCCTCAGCATCCTTTGATGGATAGGGTATATAATCCTCAATCTCCTCTACCGCTAAAATAGGCTTGCCGGCGGTTATTTTGCCCACTAGCGGCACCATTGTGGAGGGAGCACCTGTATCTATTCTTATAGAGCGTGAATTTTTAGCATCTCTTACTATGTAGCCCTCCTCTTCAAGTGCACCTAAAATGGCGTGCACTGTTGAGGTAGACTTAATGCCTGTTGCGGCGCAAATTTCTCGCACAGAGGGAGGAATTCCATCAGACATTTGCTTTACGAGAAAGCTATAAACCAGCTGTTGTTTTTCGGTAAGAGGGGTTTTTGACATAATTTTAAACCTCCATCGAATATTAGTTCTTTTTATATTTTATCATCATTTTTTCTTTTCTGCAACAGTTTTATTATTTCTTTTAAAAATTTCGAAAAGTCCCATTAATATGAGTAATCCTCCGAACAGCTTGGAGGTTAAATTACCACCTAGATATTTGGTTAACATAATTCCTGTGGTGGCGCCCAAAACACCCCACAGACTTAAAGGAATTACAATCCGCCATCTGATTTTCCTTTTGGCAGAATAAATTATTACCGCAAGCAAGGCAATGGGTATAAAAAACAACAAATTAATACCCTGTGCCGATAATTGCTCTGTGTCGGTGAATAGGGTTAAATAAATTATAAGAACCGACCCTCCACCTAGCCCCATAGCCCCTAGAACACCTGAGAACAGCCCTGCTAAAAGGGCTGAAATGTTCACTTGAGTAGCAGGCGTATGCCTGCATAGACCATAAAGCCGCCAAAAATACGTTTAAGCCAAACGGGCGATATTTTGTGCAAACAATACGTCCCTAAAACCGCTCCCAAAAGCCCTGTTGGGATATAAATCACAGCATCACTCAAGTTTACATAATCATTCGCAATATAAAGCGTTGCACTAAGCAAACTAACAGGCAAAATCACCGCAACCGCATTAGAATGCGCATCCTTTTGCTCAAGCCCCAATTTTTTGAGTATAGGCACTGCCAGCATCCCTCCCCCTGCTCCCAAAAGACCATTTACGATGCCTATGCTAAGTCCAGACAGTGCTGTTTTAAAATTAATTCTTCGCATATTTTTAAAACCCATTTCTATTCAAATTGCCTAATCTATTTTCTCCAAATTTACGAACAATATGAAACCTCAGCAAAATTTTACAAAAAATAATTTTTTATAAAAAATATGATGACATGGCGCTGTAAATGTGTTATACTAATATAGCTTGTATAAATATATTATACTTTTTTTGGGAGATGAAAATTTGAAGCTGCTTGCGATTGACGGTAATAGCATTATAAACCGCGCTTTTTACGGTATAAAATTGCTATCCACCAAAGACGGTCAATATACCAACGGAATTTACGGTTTTATAAATATTTTAAATAAACTGCTTGAAGCCGAAAAGCCTGACGGTGTGGCGGTGGCTTTTGATTTAAAGGCTCCTACCTTCAGGCATAAACAGTATTCCGAATATAAAGCAGGTAGAAAGGGTATGCCACCCGAACTCGCAAGCCAAATGCCCGTTTTAAAAGAATGGCTAAGGCTTTCGGGATATGCCTGTATTGAATGCGAGGGCTATGAAGCTGACGATATATTAGGCACCCTTGCAGCCAGCGCCGAACAAAGCGGAAACGAGTGTGTTATTTCAACCGGTGACCGCGACTCTTTACAGCTTGTATCTGATAAAACAAGGGTTTTGCTTGCCGCAACCAGAATGGGACACCCTGAGATTATCAACTACAACAAAGAAGCATTATTTGAACGGTATGGCTTAACCCCACCCGAAATGATAGAACTTAAAGCGCTTATGGGCGACTCTTCTGATAATATTCCCGGTGTTGCCGGTGTTGGTGAAAAAACTGCTACCGACCTTGTCACCAGATTTCATAGCATTGACTATATATACGAAAACATTGATACGCTTGACATTAAAGACAGCGTTCGAAACAAGCTCGCTATGGGCAAAGAAAGCGCCTTTTTAAGTCGTGAACTCGGCACTATCTGTAAATCAGCGCCAATAGAAACCGATATTAACGCTTATAGAACGAAGCCTATTGCCAAAAGAGAATTATCTGCACTTATGACAAAGCTTGAGTTTTTTAAGCTTATGGAAAAAATGGGACTTGAGCCTGTAAACACCCAAATTGGCTTTGAATTAGGCGGCGAAGAAGCAACCAAAATTTATATCAAAAATGATTTGCCTAAAGATATTGACGAGGTTACTGTTTTCGGTGAAAACGGTCGATTCGCGGTGATTTGGGATGACGGTGCTTGTCTAATTGATGAAAATTCCGTTTTGGAGCTTTACAAAAATAAAGATATCAAAAAGCGTGTTTACGATTATAAAAATCTATATAAAGCAAATGCGGAAATAAAGGCTGTAAGCTTTGATGCTATGCTTGCGGCATATCTTTGCAATCCATCGGCATCATCTTACGAGCAGGAAAGACTTCTCGGTGAATACGGCACTACCACTGAAATTATAGGTGACAGCGATGATTTCATAAAAAACGCTTGTCTTTTCAAGACCGCATGCGATAACTTGGAAAATGAGCTTGAAAGAACAAATCAGCTAAAGCTTTTAGAAAAAATAGAGCTTCCTTTGGCCAAGGTCCTTGGCAGTATGGAGTTATGCGGTTTCCTTGTTGATAAATCAGGTCTTGAAAACCTATCAAAAGAATTAGGCGAACGAATAGCCTTAATAGAAAAGGAAATTTATTCTCTTGTAGGCTATGAATTTAATCTTAATTCACCAAAGCAGCTAGGTGTGGCTCTTTTTGAAAAGCTGGGGTTACCCGCTAAGAAAAAAACTAAAAGCGGATACAGCACTAATGCAGAGGTGCTCGAAGAGCTTCGCGACCGCCATCCCGCTGTATCTTTACTCCTGGAATACAGACAGTTGGCAAAGCTAAAATCCACCTATGCTGACGGACTGATGAACTGTGTAGACAATGATGGCAGAATTCATACCACATTTAATCAGACCGAAGCCAGAACAGGAAGAATTAGTTCATTAGAGCCAAATCTTCAAAATATACCCGTTCGAACCGAAGAAGGAAAACGACTTCGTGAATATTTCATTGCCCCTGAGGGCAAGGTTTTGTGCGATGCCGACTATTCGCAGATTGAACTGCGTGTTCTTGCAAGCATTGCAAATGATAAGAATATGATTGACGCCTTTTCTTCGGGCGAGGATATTCACACCGCTACGGCGGCACAGGTGTTTTCAATGCCCTGCGATATGATAACCCCCGTTCTCAGAAGCCGCGCAAAAGCTGTGAATTTCGGTATTGTTTACGGTATCGGTGCATTCTCGCTTTCAAAGGACATCGGGGTTACGAGAGCCGAGGCTGACAGTTATATAAAAAACTATTTAGCATCCTATTCTGGTGTTGCATCTTATATGGAAAACACCATAAAACAAGCCAAGCTTGACGGGTTTGTAACAACCCTGTTCGGCAGGAGGCGCTATCTGCCAGAGCTTAATAACTCCAACGGAATGCTACGGGCGTTCGGTGAAAGAGTTGCACGAAACGCACCTATTCAAGGAACCGCCGCCGATATCATAAAGCTCGCTATGATTAAAGTTTATAAGCGTCTTGAAAACGAAATACCATCCGCAAAACTAATACTTCAGGTACACGACGAGCTTATCGTCGAGTGTGATCGAAAGGATGCCGATAAGGTTTGCTGTCTTTTAAGCGAAGAAATGTCGGGTGCCGCCGAGCTCGCGGTTAAGCTTACTGCCGATGCCGCATACGGTAAAACCTGGCTAGAGGCAAAGGGATAAATTATGAATATTTTATTTGTTTGCACAGGTAATACCTGTCGCAGTCCTATGGCTGAGGGATATTTAAAATCCCTTAATATACCCGATATTTCGGTCAGAAGCGGCGGTCTTGCGGCTGACGGTTCGCCCGTAAGCGCCAATGCCAAAGCAGTATGTCTTGAAAAAAACATTGATATTTCAAGCCATATTTCAAGGCAACTCACAAACCAAGATATTGAATGGGCTGACCAAATTATTTGTATGTCCGAAACGCACAAAGCCTACTTAGAGCCACACGCATCAAAAAAACTCACCGTTTTGGGTGGCGGAATATCCGACCCGTTTATATGTGGAATTGAAATTTACCGTGAATGTCGTGACGAGATTTTTTCTGCCATTGATAAACTATTTAAACCGTTCTGTATAACCCCTGCAAGAAGGGAGCATTTAAAGCAAATTGCAAAACTCGAAAGCATCTGCTTTTCAGAAGCCTGGAGTGAGGAAACCTTGCTTGACGCAATCTCCCACGCAACAAAGCTTTTTGTTGCTGAGAAAAATGGAAAGGTTTTAGGATATGTTGGAATAAACTGCATTTTAGATGAAGGTTATATCACAAACATCGCAGTTTTTCCCGATTTCCGACACCAAGGGGTTGCCACCGCGCTTATAAATGAGCTTTTTAGCTTAGCAGAGAATTTATCACTCTCATTTATATCCTTAGAGGTTAGGGAATCTAACCTGTCTGCTATATCACTTTACGAAAAAATGGGTTTTTCTAAAGTCGGCACTCGTAAAAATTTTTACAGAGACCCTATAGAAAATGCAAGTATTATGACAAAAAGGTTTGAAACTGATGAAAATTTTAGCTATTGAATCCTCCTGTGATGAGACCTCTGTGGCAATAGTCGAAGGGCGGACAGTTCTTTCAAATATAATAGCAACCCAAATAGCTGAGCACCGTATCTACGGTGGCGTTGTTCCCGAAATTGCTTCTCGAAGACACACCGAGGCTATCGGAGGAGTTTGCGACGAGGCGCTTAAAGAAGCCAAGCTTAGCTACACCGATATTGACGCTGTGGCTGTAACCTTTGCTCCCGGTCTTATCGGCGCTTTGCTTGTGGGTGTGAATTTTGCAAAGGGGCTTGCAATGTCGCTCGGTGTACCGCTTATACCTGTGCACCATCTGCGTTCGCACATAGCGGCGAATTACATTGCTCACCCCGATTTAGAGCCTCCGTTTTTGTGCCTTTTGGTTTCAGGCGGCAACACGGTATTAGCAGAGGTCACCAATTATACCACCTTTAAAATCATCGGAGGCACAAGGGACGATGCCGCAGGCGAATGCTTCGATAAAACAGCAAGATGCTTGGGACTTGAATATCCTGGCGGTGTTACTCTTGACAAAATAGCTACTGTATCTGATTTTAAGAAATACCCTCTCCCCTTCCCAAAATCAGGTGGTGGAGAATATGATTTCAGTTTTTCAGGTCTAAAAACGGCTGTCATTAATACTGTCCACAACGCTCATCAAAAGGGCGAAGAAATAGACGCCCCTGTGCTCTCAGCTACTATTCGCGAAAGGGTTTGCGATATGCTTATTCAAAACACCTTTAAGGCAGCAGAAAACCTGGGATATAAAAAAATCGCGATTGCGGGCGGTGTTTCCGCTAACAGCGAGCTAAGACAGCGTATGGATTTGGAATGTAAAAACAGAGGCTACAGCCTTTATTATCCCCCTCTTAAATATTGCGGTGACAATGCGGCAATGGTAGGGGCTCAGGCTTTTTTTGAATACCAAAGCGGAAATGTATGCGGTTGTGAGCTTAACGCCACTGCTACTCTACCAATCGATTATAGATAAGCAAACACGAATAATCGGTGATTATAAATAAAAAATATATTAAGCTTGGCTTTTAAAGGCAATTTAATTATTGTTATTATTTGATTATAGCAGACTATTGCTAGAATTAAATTCCTCGAAAGGATGTTAGTATGACCGAAAAGAAGCTTTTATTAATAGTTAACCCCTGTTCGGGACGCGCAAAAATGCGCACGGAACTTTTAAATGTTGTAGAAATTTTTTCTGCCGCAAATTATGCAGTAACCGTTTATCCTACCAAGGAAAAATCAGATGCCATACTAAAGGTTGCTTCGCTGTCTCAGGACGAATATGACCTTATTGTAGTTTGTGGCGGTGACGGTACTCTCAACGAGGTTATAACGGGACTTATGCAGTCTAAAATAAAGTGCAAGCTCGGTTACATCCCATCGGGCACACTTAATGAATGGTCTTCGGGTCTTAATATTTCACGTGTCATCAAGGATGCCGCAAAGGATATTACCACCGGAAAAGGTCTTTTGCTTGATATCGGCAAGTTTGGTAATAAATATTTTTCTTATACCGCATCTTTTGGTGCTTTCACTTCGGCATCCTATACCACTCCCCAAGAGTTTAAAAATGTTTTAGGTCAGGCGGCATATGTTTTTGAGGGAATTAAAAGTCTTGGTACCATCAAACCTATACACCTGAAATTTACCTGTGATGACCGACAAATTGAAGGTGATTTTCTGTTTGGCGCAATTTCTAACTCAATGTCGGTAGGCGGAATAGTTAAATTTGATGATAAGGTTGTGAAGCTTAATGACGGTCTTTTCGAGGTTTTACTTATCCGCAACCCCGATAACATTTTAAAGCTTCAGCCACTTTTGGACGGTCTTTTGAAAAAAGACCTTTCACGCGAAGGTATGGAATTCTTCCACACTGACAAAATCACCGTTACAGGCGGCGATGACGTTTCGTGGACACTTGACGGTGAATACTCTGAGGGTGCCCCATCAATAGAAATATCAAATATTCACAATGCAATTAATTTCATTGTTCCATAGGAGAGTAGAGTATGTTTACAAGAGATATCGGTGTCGATTTAGGCACAGCAAACACATTAGTTTGCCTTAAAGGCAGAGGAATTATAATGAGAGAGCCATCGGTTGTGGCGTACGACATCAGAAACGATGCTGTACGCGCGGTAGGAACCGAAGCTAAGGAAATGATAGGAAGAACTCCAGGCTCTATAGTTGCAGTAAGACCGCTTAAAGACGGTGTTATTGCCGATTTTGATGTTACTGCCGCAATGTTAAAAAGATTTGTGAGACAGGCTATGAAAGGCTCTCTCTTTTCAAGAGTTCGCATGGTGGTTTGTATCCCTGCAGGTGTTACCGAGGTTGAAAGCCGAGCTGTATATGATGCCGCAAAGCAGGCGGGCGCTACTGATGTTGACCTTGTTGAAGAGCCAATGGCAGCAGCGGTTGGCGCAGGACTTCCTGTTGGTGATGCGGCAGGCAGTATGATTGTTGATATCGGCGGCGGTACAAGCGAGGTTGCTGTTATATCCCTAGGTGATATCGTTACCGCGCAGTCTATCAGAATTGCGGGCGACGACCTTGATGAAGCTATAATCAATTATGTTAGACGTAAGCATAACCTTCTCATAGGCGAGCGCACAGCAGAACAGATTAAAATTGAAATCGGCTCTGCAAAACCTTATGAAAATGAGACAAGCATTGAAATAAAGGGCAGAAACCAGGTTGACGGTCTTCCAAAAAATGTAATCATCACATCCGAAGAAGTGCGCGTAGCTATGGCTGACCCCATTTCGCAAATTATTGATACCATCCGTTTGACACTTGAAAAAACGCCCCCTGAGCTTGCGGCTGATATCATCGACCGCGGCATAACTCTTACAGGCGGCGGTGCATTGCTTCGCGGCTTTGCTGAGCTTATTGCAGAGGAAACAGGCATGCCCGTAACGGTTGCCGCAAACCCTCTTGACTGTGTTGTGCTCGGCACAGCAAAGCGCCTTGAAGCCGATGGTGGTTTTGATAACTATGTTTTCCGCAGAGGAAAGCGTTTTAGATAAGCAAACACGAATAATCCGAACCTGCCTAAAACGGCATTCTTTCGGCACTTTTCGGTTTGTCATCACCCGTAGGCGTTAGCCTGACGGATTCTTCCGCACCAAAAATCACTCGAAATTCTGCCCGTTTTAGGTCACAGAATTTTAAAGAGTTGAATTTTTGGCTGTGCGAGGCACAAAACGCAGTTAATCCTGACGGATTAACGAGTATTTTAACAATGCAAAGACGAAAATTGAGCCTTTAAAATCAGGTTCGGATTATTCGTGTTTGCTTAGGATGACAATAATTGAACCTATCACCCTTAAGGATTTAGACTTTTTTGGAGGACGAAAATGCGTTTTTTCTTTCGCAGTAAACAGTTCAAAATAATACTTTCTACTCTAATCATTTTAATAGCTCTATCGGTCACTTTTTTTCTTATAGGCGGCAGAATTTCACCGCAAGCCGATATTATGGGTACCCTTACAGCGCCCTTTAAGGCTGCTGTTACCAAGATATCCGATTCGGTGAATGACTTTGTTACCGCCTACACCGAGGGTAATGAAATCATGCTTAAAAACACCGAGCTCGAAACCGAGCTTTCCGAACTCAGAGAACAGCTCGCCAATTATGAAAAGGTGACTGCTGAAAATGAGTTTTACAAAAACTATCTCGAAATCAAAGATAATAATCCCGATTTTAAATTTGCACATGCCACTCTTATATCCAGAGATAACGGTGACCCTTATAAGAGTTTTGTAATCAATAGAGGATCAGCCTCGGGAATAGACGAATACGACCCCGTTATAACCAATGAGGGTCTTGTGGGCTACATAGATGAAGTAGGGCTTACAACCTCAAAGGTTACCACAATTCTCAGCCCCGATATCACACTCGGCGCGCTCGATAACAGAACAAGTGATTCAGGGCTTCTTTCGGGCTCCTTAGAGCAGACAAAAGAGGGATATACCAGACTCTATAACCTTTCTCGCTCATGCACCGTTGCTATAGGCGACTATGTTGTTACATCAGGAGAAGGCATCTTTCCGGAGGGTTTGCTTATAGGCACAATAATGTCTATTGGAAGTGACAAATATAATACATCTATATTTGCAGCGGTAAAGCCCTTTGCCAACATTGAAAATTTGCGCGAGGTTATGGTTATTAAATCTTTTGAGGGTCAGGGCGGACTTAAGGTAGAAAGTGGAAATTAACTATGCTTTATAAAAAATCTCATCCCTTTGTAGCCCTTTTCACATTGCTTATTTTCTTCGTCATTATAATACTTGACTCTTCCAAGGGCTTTAATATCACAATTAAAACCGCAACACCTTTTTTACTTTTACCAATGCTTTTGGCTTTTGCAGTTTTTGGAAGCACTACAAAATCTGCTTTTTTGGGTTTGTTGCTTGGTGCCTGCGCCGACAGTGTGGCTAACGGCAGTTATTGCTTTAATACCATCATTTTGCTTATAATCGGCACTGCCGCATGCCTTTGTGCAAACAACCTTTTTAATAAAAACATCAAGGCTACGGTTGTTTTATCCTTTGTTTTCTCGGTTATTTACTATTTTGCGCAGTGGATTACTTTTCACGCCATTGGATATACCTCAAAGGCGGCGCTTGAATATCTTTTCAGTTATTCATTTCCGTCGGCAATATATACATCTCTATTCATAATCCCTTTTTATCTGATTTTCAGACATTTTGACAAAATCAGTCAAAGCATTTAAATTTTTGGAGGAATACCTTTTGCCTTTTAAGAAAAAAAGTCAAACAGAGCTCACGGTTTTATCCTTAATACTTATCGGTGTGATACTCTTCTTTTCATTTAGAATTTATTCCATTCAGGTTACTAACTCAGAAGAGTTCACCGACAAAAACGACGGTGCAACCTCGGTGCTTACATCTGTTTTAAAGGCGCCACGGGGTGAAATTCTTGACTGCTATGGCAGACAGATAGCGATAAATCGTGACGGATATAATATTGTTTTTAACAAAGCCTATATAGGTGATAATCTTAATGATGTGATACTTACACTTGTAAACCTTTTAGAACAGAGCGGTGCCAAATGGCAGGACACCTTGCCCCTAGAGGCTACCGAACCCTTCGGTTTTAAACAGAACAGTGCTGATGACATAGATGATATGCTCGAAATTTTAGAGCTTGCCCACTATGCTACTGCAGAAAACTGCTTCAAGGAAATGACCGAAAAGTATAAGCTTGAAGGTTATACAGCCACGGAAAAACGAAAAATTATGGGTGTTCGCTACAGTATGACAGCCGCCGATTTTTCAATTTCATACCCCTTTACATTTGCTGAGGATATCCCTGTGGAGCTTATGCTTAAAATTTCTGAATCTGCATTTAGGCTAAACGGTGTTACGGTTGATGTTGTTCCCTTTCGCGAATATACCGACACCTCACTTGCTGTAAACCTTATCGGCTCGGTAGGTCCCATATATAAAGAAGACTGGGAGGAATATAAATCAAAAGGATATTCTTATAATGATAAGGTTGGTAAAAGCGGTATAGAAAAATGGGGCGAGGATTATCTTCGCGGGAAAGACGGTGAAATAACCTACCGTCTTGACGGTAACGGAAACATAATCTCTAAAGAGGTTACTAAAGAACCCGTCGCCGGAAAAACTATAATGCTGACGCTTGATAAGACTATGCAACGCAAAGCACAGGATTCTCTCAGTGAAATCGTAAGGTCACTTCAAAGTAAAGGTGGCTCTTGTACTGCTGGAACTGCTGTAGCTGTCCGCATAGATTCAGGTCAGGTGCTTTGTGCCGCGAATTATCCGACATACGATTCGGCTACAATGAACAAGGACTATGAGTCCTTAGCTTCTAACCCTGCAAAACCGCTTACAAACAGAGCCTTTCAGGGTGTTTATCCAATAGGCTCAACAATAAAGCCTGTCGTTGCTATTGCCGCACTTGAAAACAGTCACTATCATATTGGCGAAACTATCTTCTGCAAACGCTATTATACCTACTTTGCAGACTACACCCCCGAATGTATGCACTATCATAAATCTATGAATTTAACCTCAGCCCTTTCAAAAAGCTGTAACTACTTCTTCTTTGATTTGGGTCGCCGAGTAGGCGCGCTTAACCTTACCGATTACTTCAAAAAATTCGGATTGGGAGTTAAGACGGGTATAGAGGTTGACGATGCCAAGGGTATTATTATAGAGCCAAAATCCAACGGATTTGATGGTGATACACTTCAGATTTCTATTGGTCAAAAAAATGCTTTCACACCGCTACAGCTTGCTAACTACACCGCCACACTAGCCAATGGCGGAACACATTATAAAGCAACCCTTATAGACAGCGTGGTTTCTTACGATATGTCAGAAACCTACAAGGATATGCCCTTAGAGGTTGTAAATACCATCTCTATGAGTGATACTAATCTTAATGCTGTTAAGGCGGGTATGCTTTCGGTTACTGAGGACGGTACGGGTCGCGCAGCTTTAGGCGACTATCCCATAAAGGTAGGAGGCAAAACAGGTACTTCACAGGTACAGGGCAAGGTTGACCATAGCGTTTTCGTAGCCTTTGCTCCTTTCGATAAACCCGAAATTGCAGTTTCGGTGGTTTTGGAACACGGCAACTCAGGTTATTCGGCAGGTTCTGTAGTTCGTGCTATACTCGATTCTTATTTTTATGCCGACAGTAATTCTCCATCGGAGGATTTACCGTTTGTTGTTTTAGATTAGCTTTTTTACCTGTTTTAAATTGACAAAAAAAGCAGTATATGGTAAAATAATCCGTAATAGAAAAAACTTTAAGGAGTATCTTATGGGCAAGGTTTTTGCTGTAACCTCAGGCAAGGGCGGTGTAGGTAAATCCACCGTTTCTGTGGGCTTGGGGATTGCCTTTTGCCAAAAGGGCAAGAATGTTTTGCTTGTTGATATGGACGAGGGCCTTCGTTGTCTTGACCTTATGCTAGGTCTTGATAAGTCAACTGTTTTCGACCTGTCGGATATACTTATGGGTAAAGAGCCTGAAGAGGCAACCTATCAAAGTGAATTTTTCCCAAATCTGCATCTTATCCCTGCCCCTTCAAATGTAGGAATGCTTGATTATTTCATATTCTCCTCCTTTGCTTCAAAAGTATGTGAAATGTTTGATATTGTGATATTTGACTTTCCTGCAGGAATTAACACTCCCCTTTATTCTTGCTTGCCAAAGGAAACAACCTTTTTAACCGTTGCAGTACCCGACCCCGTATCAGTTAGGGATGCAGGTGCTGTAAGCGATGCCTTAAGAGAGGTTGGAATTACTGCCAGACTTATAATTAATAGATTTATAAATAAACAATCGGGCAAATACCGTTTCAAGAATATAGACGAGATAATTGACGGTTCCGCACTCCGCCTTATAGGCATTGTGCCTGAAAGCGAAGAGCTGCGACTTATCTCATTAAAACATAAAATCAGCCGCCGCTCTAAAGCCCTTAAAGCATTTTTAAGAATTGCCGCAAGACTTGACGGTGAACGACTTTTATTACCTAAACTTAAAAAAATATGAAAGGAATATTATTATGACAATAGCCCTCATCGCACATGACGCAAAGAAAGAACTTATGGTACAATTTTGTATCGCATACTGCGGTATTTTAAGTCGATACAATCTTGTGGCTACAGGAGCAACAGGTAAAACCGTGTCTGAGGCTACAGGTCTTGAAATTGTGAGATTTTTAAGTGGCTCTCAAGGTGGCTCACAACAAATTGCCTCCCGTATCGGCTGTGACGAAATCGACCTTCTTCTTATGTTTAGAGACCCCCTTAACCCTAAGCCCAACGAGCCCGACGAGCAGGCGCTTCTAAGACTTTGCGATGTTCACAACATTCCCGTTGCTACAAACATCGCAACCGCCGAGGTTTTAATCCACGGATTAGAGCGTGGCGACCTTGATTGGCGTGAAATCATTAAAAACGGATAAATATAAAATAATATACTATATAATTGGAGTTTAACAATGGCAGAGATTAATCGCGCTGTAAAAGGGACTAATGATATTTTACCTACAGACAGTCATAATTGGCAGTTTGTTGAAAGCAAAATGCTTGAGGTAGCATCTCTTTACGGCTTCAAGGAAATCCGTGTGCCTGTTTTTGAGCATACGGAGGTGTTTTTACGCAGTGTCGGTGACACTACCGATGTTGTTCAAAAGGAAATGTATACCTTTGACGATAAGGGTGGCAGGTCTATTACCCTACGCCCTGAGCTTACCGCAGGCGTTATCAGAAGCGCCATCGAAAACGGTCTTGTGAGCGGTGCTCTTCCCGCAAAGGTTTGTTATATAGGCGGTTGCTACCGCTACGAAAAACCACAGGCAGGTCGTCTTCGGGAATTCCATCAATTCGGTGTGGAATGTATAGGCGCCCCCTCCCCTAATGCCGATGCTGAGGTCATAGCTCTTGCGAGACAGGTTTTAGAGAGTGTGGGAATAGAAAAAATCGCTCTGGAAATCAATTCCATCGGTTGTCCCGAATGCCGCAAGGCTTACCACGCCGCACTTAAAGAATACTTTAGCGCTAATATAGATACCCTTTGCGGCACCTGTAAGGAAAGACTTGAACGCAATCCTATGCGTATTCTTGACTGCAAATCCCCTATTTGCTCAGAAATCGCAGATAAAGCCCCCGTAGTGCTTGACTACTTGTGTGATGATTGCCGAGACCATTTTGAAGCTGTAAAGGCTCACCTTACTGCTCAGGGAATTAAATACACTGTGAATCCACATATCGTTCGCGGACTTGACTATTATACCCGTACTGTTTTTGAGTTTGTTTCGGGTGATATCGGTGCACAGTCCACGGTTTGCGGTGGCGGGAGATATGACGGTCTTATTTCCCAGATGGGCGGACCGAGCGTTGCTTCACTTGGCTTTGCAATGGGCATTGAAAGACTTATGCTGCTGCTAAAGGCTCAGCAAGCAGAGTTGCCCAAATCCCCCACAACCGATATTTATATAGCTACCTTGGGTGATAAAGCAGTGCTTAAAGCAAGTGAGCTTTGCGCAGAACTCAGACGCGAGGGTTATAAAGCCGAAACCGATGTGTGCTCAAGAGGTCTTAAGGCTCAGATGAAATTTGCTGATAAAATCGGCGCTAAATTTACCGTCGTTCTGGGTGATGACGAAATAGACGGTGGAAATGCCAAACTTAAAGATATGTCTGAGGGCACCGTAAGGGAAATTAAGCTTTCCGAGCTTACCGAAGAGGTTGGCGAGGCTATTAGAGAGCAGATATTTAAAAATATTGCCGAAATAATGTAAAGAAGGTTTTTTAATATGGCACTTGACAGAATGATGGGGCTAAGACGCACCCACTACTGCGGAACACTCACAAGAGAAAATGAGGGGAACACCGTTACAGTTTGCGGTTGGGTTCAAAGACAGCGCGACCTTGGCGGTCTTATTTTCGTTGACCTTAGAGACCGAACAGGTATTATACAGTTAGCTTTTGACGATACAACCGAAAAATCGGTTTTTGAAAAAGCATCCTCTCTGCACAGTGAATATGTAGTAATGGCTGAGGGAAAGGTCAGAATACGCAGTGCTATCAATACCGAAATCCCCACAGGTGAAGTTGAGATTGAGGTTACTACGCTTAAGGTTTTAGGTGAGGCAGAAACTCCACCATTTGAAATCCTTAACGATTCCAACGCTAACGAGGAGCTTCGTCTTCGCTACCGTTATCTTGATTTGCGTCGTCCTGATATACAAAACAATATATTATTACGCCATAAAATTGTTAAGGTGATTAGAGATTATTTCGATAAAAACGGATTTATAGAAATTGAAACCCCAACCCTTATTAAATCCACCCCAGAAGGTGCACGCGACTATCTTGTTCCCTCCCGTATTAAAAAGGGTAGTTTCTTTGCCCTTCCCCAATCCCCTCAGTTATATAAGCAGTTGCTTATGCTTTCAGGCTTTGACCGCTATATGCAAATTGCCCGTTGCTACCGCGATGAAGATTTACGTGCTGACCGTCAGCCTGAATTTACACAGATTGACCTTGAAATGTCCTTTGTAGAGCCTGAGGATATTTATTCAATTATTGAGGGCTTTGTAAAATACCTTTTCAAAGAAGTATTAAATATAAACATTCCCACTCCCCTGCCGAGACTAACCTTTACAGAGGCTATGAACGACTATGGCTCTGATAAGCCTGATACCCGCTTCGATATGAAGATTAAGGATTTATCAGATATTGTGGAAAACTGCGGTTTCGGAGTTTTCGCGGATACCGTTAAAAACGGCGGCACCGTTAGAGCTATCACCGCTAAAAATGCCGCTTCGGTTTACACACGTAAAGAAATTGATAAATTGACCGAGGAAGCAAAGGGCATCGGCGCTAAGGGACTTGCCTTTATCCGTTGGAGCGAGGATACCCCCACCTGCTCGTTTGCAAAGTTTATGAGCGAAGAGGAAATGGCTGCCATTTACGAACGCACAGGTGCCGAAAAGGGCGACGTTGTGCTTATCGTTGCCGACCGCAAGAATACCGTGCTTTCGGTACTCGGTGCGCTTCGCCTTACCGTTGCTAAAAAGCTTGAAATCATACCCGAAGGTTACAATTTCCTTTGGATTACCGAATTCCCATTCTTCGAATATAACGAGGAAACGGGTAATTGGGATGCTATGCACCATCCCTTTACTTCTCCGCTCGACGAATGCTTGGAATATCTTGACACTGCGCCCGAAAAGGTATTTGCAAAGGCTTATGACCTTGTGCTTAACGGTGTTGAGCTATCAAGCGGTTCTATTAGAATTTCCGACCCTGAGCTTCAAAGAAAAATGTTCAAAGCTTTAGGTCTCAGCGATGAGGAGGCTGCCGAGAAGTTTGGCTTCCTTGTTGATGCTTACCGTTACGGTGCCCCTCCGCACGGTGGCATGGGCATCGGTCTTGACCGACTTGTAATGCTAATGTGCGGTTGTGACAGTCTTCGTGATGTAATAGCATTCCCAAAAATTTCAAATTCAAGCGAGCTTATGTCGGGTGCACCGTCTACAGTAGATGAGGCACAGCTCAATGACCTTGCTATTGGAATTATAAATGATGAAAAATAACTGAAAATACCGAAAACGAGCAACTTCGTTTTCGGTATTTTTTTACACCACAAGACAACCCCTTGCATAGACTGTAATGAGGTGAAAATTAATGTCAATATTTTGTTGTGACAGACGTTGCGACTGTATAGGTTTAGCAGTAATCGTCAGCCTTTTAATAGGTGTAATTACCGCTTTTCTAACCTTTGCCGCGGTTGTAACACTAACTCCTGCTTTCCTTTGGGTTGTTTTAGGTATTGCAGTTGTATTTCTAGGCTTAACACTTGTAAGTGCACCTTTTGTACAATCTACCGACCGAAGATGTATATGCTCTGCACTTAACACCCTGCTTGTAGCAATTTTAGGAACAATATTTCTTGCCATTCTTCTTTTGGCTGTAACCTTTGCTGCAACTAGCATTATAGGTGCAGTCCTTACAGGTTTATTGCTGTTTTTCCTTTTCCTTGTGCTTACCGCAACTGCTTGCCTTGTAAAATGTATTGTTGGTTGCAATAATTAAGGCATAAAAAATGCTTAGCAGATTACTGCTAAGCATTTGCTTTTTTTATTAACCGCAAAATTTTGTGAAAATGTGCTTTTCGCAAGCTTCAGGCGAATAATGCCAATCCTCAATTCTGTCACCCTTATAAAAATACTTTATTTCGGGTGAATAACCGTTTTCAAAGCTATCTATAATAATAAGCTTTATCTTCATTTTTTCTCTTATAATACTTTTAATATATACACTTGCCTGTTGGCCTATACGTACATTCTCCCTAGGCTCTGCCAGACCTGCAAGATTGGGGGTTATCTCAACAAAAACTCCATAATTTTCAATGCTTCTGATTACTCCTGTTACGGTCTGCCCGGCCGAAAACTGATATGCATTTTCATCCCAAGTGCCTAAAAGCTCCTTGTGTGATAGAGTTATTCTGCCATCGGGCGCTATACTTTTTATAACCGCCCTTATATTTTCATCTACATAAAACCTATCCTTTGGATGCGAAATTCTTGAAACAGAAATAGTATCTATTGGTAAAAGAGCTATGTTGCCGCAGCCTATATCACAAAAAGCGCCGAAGGATTCAAGATGGGTTATTTTAGCATCTATTATATCACCGCTGCTTTTCTCACTCATTATATAATCTCTGCAAAGCTCTTGAGCCCGTTTTCGTGAAAGTAAAGCATATTTTTTACCGTTTTGGTCGACACATAAATCATCTACAACAAAGCAGACCGTTTTTCCCACCTTTGATATCAGTGCGATATCACGCGTTCTGCCTTCCTCAATACCTATTGCGCCCTCGTTTCGCGGAATGATACCTCTCATACAGCCGAGGTCTACAATCAGATTGTGCGAGGCATCACACATAAGCACCACTGCTTCAAGCACCCTGCCATCTGCCAGACACTCCGCCAAAAATCCCTCTGTAAATTCTTTTGTTTTAAATGCTGAACCGCACCATCCTTCAGGATAAAAACCGTTCATATTATATCACCTTTCTTTTAGCGCGGGTTTCCCCGTTTCTTCTTTACTAAAAAATTATATGCTACGAAAGGCGAAAAAATGATAGAATTATGTAAAATAAAAAATTTTATTTTTATTTTATTTATTTGCCTCCATAATGGCGTCTATACTTGCCAATTCCTCGGACGAAAAATCGGTATTTTTAAGCATCGCAATGTTTTCCAATATCTGCGCAGGCCTTGAAGCACCGATAAGCACACTTGTTATACCCTCATGATAATAAACCCAAGCCAGCGCCATTTGAGCTAAAGTCTGACCGCGATTTAAGGCTATCGCATTAAGCTCTTTAGCAGTTTTAAGCATCTTTTCGGTGACCGATTTTTCGGATAAAAATCTGCCATCGGTTTTCACTCGGCTGTCATCAGGTATCGAATTAAAATAACGGTTTGTAAGGAGCCCTTGTGCCAAGGGGCTGAATATAATCATTCCCTTTTTCTCAGTTCTTGCAACATCTAAAATTCCGTTGTTTTCCACCGTTCTGTCAAGAATAGAGTATCTGTTTTGATTAATAACAAACGGACAATGCAACTCATTAAGAATATCTGCTGCTTTTTTCATTGTTTCCCCGTCATAATTCGAAAGTCCCACATACAATGCCTTACCGCTTTTAACAATTTGGTCGAGCGCCCACATAGTCTCATAAAGCGGCGTGTCGGGATCCATTCTGTGATGATAAAAAATATCAACATAATCAAGCCCCATTCTTTTGAGACTCTGGTCAAGACTTGAAATTAAATATTTGCGACTGCCAAAATCACCGTAGGGACCTTCCCACATATGATAGCCAGCCTTAGTGCTTATAATCATTTGGTCACGATAAGCCTTAAAATTGTTCTCTAAAATTTTGCCAAAGTTTCTCTCAGCGCTACCCGCCACAGGACCGTAATTATTAGCAAGGTCAAAGTGGGTTATACCGTTATCAAATGCAGTAAAGCACATTTTACACATATTATCATAATCAGCATTGTCACCAAAGTTGTGCCACAAACCCAGTGACACCGCAGGAAGCTTTAGCCCGCTCTCACCGCATTTTCTATATTCCATTAAATCGTATCTATTTTCGCCTGCAGTATATTTCATAACACAACACCTCAGAATTTAATTTGTTTGATTTAAATATTCCTCTGCATGATGTACCGCAACCGCACCGTCGGCTACCGCGGTAACAATCTGCCTTAACGCCTTAGTGCGTACATCACCCACCGCATAAACACCGTCTATAGCAGTTTTTGTGGATTCATCGGCAACTATATATCCATTTTTATCAAGGGTTAATTTCCCCTTTAAAAACTCGGTCACCGGCTCTCTGCCTATGCTCACAAAAAGCCCGTTGCATAAAACAGACGAAATTTCGTCTGTTTTCACGTTTTTAATCTTAAGTTCTGTGAGACTGCCGTCAGCCACAAGTCCTTCTACCGTGTTGTTCCATAAAAACTCTATATTTTGCGCTTCCATAAGCGGATTATGATAAATTTTCGTAGCCCGCAAGGTGTCGCGGCGGTGAATTAGATAAACCTTTTTAGCTAACCTTGAAAGATAAAGCGCATCTGCCGCGGCAGAGTTTCCGCCGCCTACAACAGCCACTGTTTTATCCTTATAAAACCTACCGTCACAATGAGCGCAATAGTGCACGCCTCTGCCCATAAGCTCGTTTTCTTTTTCTATACCTAGTACACGAGGATTTGCACCTGTTGCTATAACAACTGTTTTGGCAAAGAAATCTCCGCTTGTGGTAGAAATCTTTTTATCAGCAGACGAAAAATCAACCTCCAAAACCTCGGCATATTCGGTTTTGGCACCAAAGCGCTCGGCAGACTGCTGCATCTTCATTCCAAGCGTGAAACCGTCAACACCCTCCTCAAAACCAGGGTAATTGTCAATTTCTCCCGTAAGCGCCATTTGACCGCCTGCTGCCATTTTTTCAATTAATACTGCATCAAGCCCTGCCCTTGCCGCATAAAGAGCCGCCGTATAACCTGCTGGTCCGCCGCCAATTATAATCATATCATATATGTGTTTCATTGTCGGTTTATCCTAACATAGCAAGAATTTGCGCCTTGGGTCTTGCCCCTGTCAGCTGATTAACAATTTTGCCTTCCTTCATAACTACTAAAGTAGGAATACTTGCAACTGCAAAGGCAGCAGCCAGCTCAGGCTCTTGGTCAACATTAACCTTTGCCACCAGATACTGAGGATTTTCCTCTGCTATTTCATCAACTATTGGCGATACCATACGACAAGGGCCGCACCAATCAGCATAGAAATCTAAGAGAACCGTTTTTTCACTGTTTTTAATCTGCTCAAAATTGCTTTTATTAACACTTATAACCGACATAGTTAATTCCTCACTTTTTATAAATTTGCGGTGACCGGCTCAATTTCCGCCTCTTCTTCACCGTTTTGTTTATCATTTTTAATTTTTGCCTTTTTATCCTTAATATACCAAGGTAAATATGCCAAAGCAAACATTAGGGTGATGACCGACACCATAACTCCTATTCGCAATGCAAAATTAGCAGGCAGTATGTCCAAAACAGACGGTGTATCTTCGGGACGAGCCATAAACAAATAGTTGGCGCCCGGTCCTAATAAAAGGTTTGAATAATAGGCTATAACAGCCAATACCAGCAGTGCTAGATAAGATTTTACCGCCGATTTTATTGTGGGACGCATTTTATGAATAAATATCATATAAAATATTGCTACATAGCCAAGCAAATGCTCTGCCCAGAACTGATAATATCTAAATCGTGTGGGCCCTGTATAGCTGATTACCGTAGGAGTAATAAGAGCAAACAGTGAGCCGGACAAAAGCCAGAAGTATGAAATATCAAAAAGTGTCTGTGATTTTCCCACAACCATATAGCTACAGAAAACCACCGCCCAACCGCATACAGTAATCGGTAAATGGTCAATCGGATTTGGCTCAAGCGCAGGTATTCCCACCAAACGCCAATAATAAGCCATCTCCGAAAAAATCAACCCGAAGGCTAATATGTAACGAAAAATTTTTTCATTTTTATTAGCTTTAATACGGTTTCTAAAATAATAAATTAAAAAAACCGTAACCATTCCAACAAGTATTGGTAAAAAATGCGCCACAGAAAAGTTACAAAACTCAACTGTATCTCCTTTTCCGAAAAAATAAACTAAAAAATCCTTCATTTTTACAATCCTCTTTTTATTTTATCTTTACAGAACCGCCGAAGCCTAGGACATACCCCTTTAGACAGACCCTTTTGGTATATTATATATTTATTTTATCATAAAATTAAAGTTTTTTCAATAACCGCATAAAATCTATAAAAAGTCAGATTGAAAAAAAGACCCACCTTTAAAGCGGGTCCCGTTTGTTTGTAAAAGGTTAAACAAATCAGAAGTAATTTAGATTTTTAACCTATATGTTTGAACTACTGCATATTATTTATAATTCGGCGGCAGAGCCGACACCTTAACTTCTTCACTATTACTTGCCAAAATCGACAGTAGAGAATAGTGAATAATACAAAACAAAAATCCCATCGACTAAAGTCGACAGGATTTTCGTTTTGGCTGGG
>JAZUAL010000020.1:0-23827 GCA_045637925.1 Acutalibacteraceae bacterium
GATAACCAGATATCCTATTACCGCAATTTTATTAAAAAGAATGCTAACTGGGAGTTTGTTGAAGGATATATCGATGAAGGTCTTTCGGGTATGAGCACCAAAAAGCGTGAGAACTTCCACAATATGATTAGTGATGCAAAGGCAGGACTTTTTGACCTTGTTATCACAAAGGAAATCACCCGTTTTGCCCGTAACACACTTGATAGTATTCAGTACACTCGCGACCTACTCTCCTACGGTGTAGGCGTATTCTTTCAGAACGATAATATCAACACTCTTGATGAAGATAGTGAACTTCGCCTTACTATTATGTCGGGTATTGCACAGGACGAGCTGCGTAAACTATCAAGCCGTATTAAATTTGGTCATCAAGAGGCTATAAAGAAAAATGTTGTCCTCGGTAATAGCCGTATATTTGGCTACCGTAAGGACAACAAAAGGTTGGTTATTGACGAAAAAGAGGCAGAAATGGTGCGTGAATTATTTGCGCTTTACGCAACCGACCAATATAGCATGAAACAGATTGAGGAAATCTTTTGGAACAAGGGTTACCGAAATAATAACGGTAAGCGTATCTGCCACAGTACCATGTCTAATACTATTTCCAACCCAAAATACAAGGGCTACTATGTTGGTAACAAGGTAAAGATTATTGATATGTTTACCAAAAAGCAAAAGTTTTTACCGCCTGAGGAATGGGTTATGTTTAAGGATGAAACAGGCGAAATCGTTCCTGCTATCGTTGATGAAGAATTATGGGAAAAAGCCAACACCGTTCTTAGGAGGCGTAGCCGTGATGTTAAGAACAGGCAAAATCTATGCAACCACCCTAATCTGTTGACCGGTAAAATGTACTGCACCCATTGCGGAAAGCTCTACTACCGTAAAGACAGTAAAGACCGAAAAGGTAATGTGCTATCTCGTTGGATATGTAGCGGCAAAATCAATAACGGTACTGACTCTTGCCCCTCTTTCACTATTTACGAAGAAGAAATCAAAGAAGTTCTTTATGAGGTTTTTAAAGACACCGCCGAGGATGCAAAGCTAATTATTGAAGAATACACAAAAATGTATACTGAAATATTAGCAAAGGATACTTCTTCAGGTGAACTGCAAAAACTCAAAGACCGACTTGATTTTTTATCAAAGAAAAAATCAAAGTTGCTTGAGTACAATATTGCGGGGCAAATAGGTGACCGAGATTTTATTGAGATGAACAAACAGATTACTGACGAATCTGCGGAACTTTACTCGGCTATTCAAGAAATTGAATATGAAATCAATTCACGCTCCGAATATAAGCAGAAGATTGAAGAGATACGTAATATTTTGCTCAAAGCCGAAAATGAAGCAAGTCAAAATATGATTGACTCTGCATTCATAAACAGGTATATTGACAAGATTTATGTGACCCCTATTGAAGAAGGCACTGTTGAAATTTCGGTAAAGATTTTCTCGGGAGATACGGTTGAGAAACATTTGTCAAGCTTACGAAAACGCCATAAATCTATTAAAAATGCTGAAAAAACCGATGAAAATGAGTCCACTGATGATAGTATTATCAATAATGGCAGTACGGGACACACTTTTAAGAAGATGATTGAATCTTATGAAAACAGCATGAAATAATTATAGCTGTTAATTAAAAGGGGCTGACTAGTAAGTCGGCCCCTTTGCTATGGTAAGTGTATAAATGAATTTTTAGCAGAAATTAATTTTGTAATTTTCTATTGAAGTGCGAATTATATCAATCGCGTCTGCCTTTCCTTTTACATCGTCAACAGCGGTGGATTTATGCTCAAGACTTTTATAGACCTCAAAAAAGTGGCGCATTTCATCGAAAATATGCTTTGGAAGTTGGTTAATATCCTTATACGCATTATAAGTTGGGTCATTAAAAGGTATAGCTATAATCTTTTCATCGTTTCTCCCATTATCAATCATAGTGATAACACCAATAGGATATGCTCTTATGAGTGTTAAAGGCTCAAGGTCTTCGGAACAGAGTAAAAGCACATCGAGAGGGTCGTTATCGTCACCGTAAGTGCGGGGTATAAATCCGTAATTAGCAGGGTAGTGGGTTGATGTATGAAGAATACGGTCAAGCATTATAAAGCCTGTTTCTTTATCAAGTTCATACTTCTTTTTACTGCCTTTTGAAATTTCAATTACACAGATAAAATCTTCTGGAGTTATTCTTTTGGGTGAAATATCGTGCCAGATGTTTGACATAAAATTACTTCTTTCGTAAATAAATTATGTTATTACCTTACTTAAAAAATCTTTAAGACGGGGGCTTTTTGGATTGCCGAAAATTTCTTCAGGTGCTCCTTGCTCCATTATTATGCCCTGATCGATAAATAATACACGGTTTGCAACCTCACGCGCGAAACCCATTTCATGAGTTACAATTGCCATTGTCATACCTTCGTTAGCAAGGTTTTTCATAACCTCTAAAACTTCGCCAACCATTTCGGGATCGAGTGCAGAAGTAGGCTCGTCAAAAAGCATTACCTCAGGCTCCATACAAAGAGCACGCACTATTGCTACACGTTGTTTCTGACCGCCTGAAAGCTGACTTGGGTAGGAGTTTGCTCTGTCGGCAAGACCAACACGTTCTAAAAGTTTCATTGCCTTTTCTTCAGCCTCAGCCTTCGAAAGCTTTAAAAGCCTCATTGGAGCTATAGTCATATTTTTAAGCACGGTCATGTGGGGGAAGAGGTTGAACTGCTGAAACACCATTCCGATTTTTTGACGGTGGATATTAATATTTGTTTTAGGCGCAGTAATATCTGTACCCTCAAAATAAATATTACCGCCAGTTGGTGTTTCGAGTAAATTTAGTGTTCTTAAAAAGGTGGATTTGCCGCAACCGGAGGGTCCGATAATTACAACAACTTCGCCTTTTTTGATTTCAATATTAATACCCTTTAAAACTTCAACATTGCCAAAGGATTTCTCTAAGGCTTCAACTTTAATTATGGTATCGTTAGTGGTCACTGTTGCGAAGCCTCCTTTCAAGAATGCCTAATAGCTTGGTTAATATAACTACTATAACAAGATATATTACAGCTAGGGCAACGTATGGAACATATGCCTGATATGTAATGCTAACAATGTTTTGAGCTTGTTTTGTTACATCACGCAAAGCAATAACTGATACAAGTGAAGTATCCTTAAGAAGAGTAATCATTTCATTACCGAGCGCGGGCAAAATATTTTTAATTGCTTGCGGAATTATAAAATGCCACATAGTTTGCACATAATTAAAGCCTAAAGAACGACCTGCCTCCATCTGACCGCGGTCAATAGACATAATACCCGAACGCGCAATCTCGGCAACATAAGCGCCTGAGTTGATACCAAGAGTTATAATACCGCAGGCAATAGTAGCAGTATCACTTTTAGGTACCATTATAACAAAGCCCATAATAAGAAGCTGTACCATCATAGGAGTTCCTCTTATAACGGTAAGATAAACATTTGAAATTGTGTTAAGAATTTTTAATGCAATATTTGGCTTCTTAGTGCTTAAATCGTGGGAGGTGCGTATAACAGCAATTATTAAACCGATAACAACACCCAAAAACAAGGCACCTAAGGTAACAATAAAGGTGATTTTCAAACCGTCGGTGAAGAATTTCCACCTATCTGCGTAAATAAACGTTTGATAGCATTGAAATATAAAGTTCTGTATCCATTCAGGGCAGCTTTGCAGCCACTCAGGGCATTTAGCTAACCAGTCTGTAAAGGAAATAATATTCAAGGTCTCACTCTTTTCTAATAATAATAGCAGGGTAGCAAAGCCGCCCTGCTACATATATTAATTTAATTATTTTTCATCAGTAGGAATATACTTTTCGATGATTTGAGCAATCTTGCCCTCGTCCTTAAGCTCTTTAAGAGCATTATTGAAGTCTTCCTGTAACTGCTTATTCTCCTTTGAAATTGCTGCGGCATAGTCTTCAACAGCATACTCTGTTTCAAGAATTTTAAGACCCTCATTAGCCTTTACAAAGTTCTTAGCAGGCTCGTTATCGATAACAACACAGTCAACCTGACCATTCTTTAAAGCAGCAACTGCGAGAGCACCGTTGGTAAACTGCTTAACATTTTCCTGACCGAAATCATCGGTGCAGTAGATATCGCCTGTGGTACCGGTCTGAACACCAATTTTTTTACCCTCAAGGTCATCAACTGTAGCAATTTTAGAATCGTTAGGTACGATAACTACCTGAACACCTGTAGCGTATGTATCAGAAAAATCAACAGTAAGCTTACGCTCGTCATTAACTGTCATACCTGCGAGAGCAAAATCAATAGCGCCCGACTGAACAGCAGTAAGAAGGGAATCGAATTCCATATCCTTAATCTGAAGTTCTTTGCCGAGCTTTTCAGCTACAGCAGCGGCAATTTCAGCATCGATACCAACGATTTTGTTGTTATCGTCAACAAACTCATAAGGGGGGAAGGTTGCGTTTGTACCCATAACAAGAACATTGTCATCTTTCGCATTGGATTCACTGCTTGTAACCTCGGCATTACCGCAAGCTGCGAGAGTAAATACCAAGCAAATTGCAAGCATAAGACTTAAAATTTTTGCAAACATTTTCATAAAAATCTCTCCTTAATAAAAAATAATGCATAAATGCATTTAAAAACATATAAATTATACCACTTTACTACGTAAAAGTCAACATCTATTTGCATAAATATGCAAATAGATGCGAGTATTTTCTAAAATATGCTGTGAATTGTAGGCTTTGTGTCTTCAAGAAGTTGATGAATTAGCGTTTTTACTGTACCAGAGTATTCATAGAATATTTTATTATTTTTAGTGTTACTATAAATCTTTAGTGAGTTAATCGCTAATTCTATTTCATCAATTTCTGAATGATTAGCGAAAATTGAAAGCCCGTTTTCCTTTTTACTCCAATATTTTTCTAATTTTTCTGCTTTTACGGTTGCATCATTATTATCAGTATAAACAGAAACACAGTCATTTAAATATTTTTTTGCGGTATTGCAGGCGTTGTTAATATATAAATATCCGTATATATAAGCAGATATTACTAATGTTAACAATATTACCGCGGCAATTAATCTTTTCAAAATCTTACCTCTTTTTGATTATATTGTAGTTTCCGTTTCGGTCAAGTGTCATAAGAAATACTTTATCAGCAGTGACATTATTTTTGCTAAGCTTCTTTTGTAATGTTTTTATATCAGTTTCAAGTGCGGTTAGAGATTCGTCAATAATTTTACCGTCACTTATAACAGGTAGAAACATTGCTTCTTCTTTTGGTGAGATTTTTAAATCATATAATGTTGCGGGTTGATTTTCACTCTTTAAAAGGACACTTAAATTTCCGTTTACCTCAAGAACAGCATATGCAACTGTTGAAATATCAAAAACATTTTGCCCACGTAATAATTCTATCAGGTCAAGAACTGTCATTCTGACATTTTTCATTGCGTGTTGATCTATTACACCGTTTTTAATAACAACAATAGATTTTCCGCTCATTGCTTTTCGGATATACTGATTTTTCATTGCAAGCACTGAAATTACTATTTCAAGAATAACAAGCATAAAAATCGCAACGATACCGTTAAGCAGTGGTTGCGAGGTGTCTTGTAACGGTATGGCGGCTATTTCGGAAATTAGTAGGGTAACAACTAGCTCATTGGGTTGCATATCACCAATTTGACGCTTTCCCATAATTCTTATACCAAAGGTTACAAAAACATATAGTATTATTGTTCTAATAATTGTTGTTATCAAATTTCATCACCGTTTAATATTGTATCCCAATCCAGCAAATATTATGTTGACAAAAGTAAATTATAATAATAAAATCTTTCTGTGGGGTGAGCTTATGTTTGGTTTCAAACGAAAGAAAAACGAAAACGAAAATGTTCTCTTTGAAATGGATGGAAGAGAAATCAAATATGTTACAAGGCGTATAAAGAGCCAAGACGGTTCGGTTAAGGAAACCATTTTGGGTAAATCGGGAAGAATAGTTGTGCTTGACGGTGAGATACGTATAATGTGCGGTGCCACAGATGTTTTCAGATGTATGGCTCATAACGCAACATACTATACTTTACTCAGCGGAGACGGAATTACAGTTACTGGTGTTAATTCATTAAACGGTGAATATATGGATATGATAGTTTATTATACCTATCATAGAAAATAAAACTCTAATTAAAAAAATTTTTAACATTTATAATTTAAACACAAAACGTGCAACATATTACAGGAGGTAATGTAATGAAAGTTGCGCGTTTTTTTGTAAAGTTATTTTTTGCATTAGCGTTTATTTTTAGCATATTAATTTTCACAGCAATTTTTTATTTGCAGAATAATATAAGTGACGGTTATAAAATCAGAAAAGGCGAGGGGTTGTTTATTAATTCTAACATACCCGTAACCGCCGAATTTGATGGTGTAGAACTTTCGCAAAGCAATGCAAGACTTAATGTCGGCGACAATTATATTGTTAATCTTAAAGCTTTTGGAATTATACCTTTTTCAACCGTTAGCGTTGAGGTGGTTGATGAAATGTATGTTGCGGTTTTAGGTCAGCCTTTTGGTATGAAATTATATACTGAGGGCGTTCTTGTGATTGAATTAAGCAGTGTTGAAACAGAAAGCGGAGAAAAATCACCGGCAAAACAAGCAGGATTAAAGCTGGGTGACTACGTTTTATCGGTAAATGATGAAAAAATCAATACCAATGAGGATTTGAGTAATATAGTTGAAAAATCAAATGGCGAAAAGCTGAAATTTTTGGTGCAGCGAAAAAACAAAAAAATTCATATTAATGTAACACCCGTAAAATCAAAAGAAACAGGTGGTTATAAAATAGGTGTTTGGGTGAGAGACAGCTCAGCGGGTATTGGAACACTAACATTTTACAGTCCAACCTCAAATATAATTTGCGGTCTAGGCCACGGAATTTGTGATGAGGATACTGATACGCTTTTAAAACTTGAAAAGGGTGAAATTGTTGATGCAGAGATACTGTCTGTGGAAAAGGGAGAGGTTGGAAGCCCCGGTCAACTGAACGGAAAATTCGGCATAGATACCCTTGGAAAAATCAAGCTTAACAGTAATTGCGGTGTTTATTTCGTGCCTCAAAAGAATGTGAATTATTCCTATCTTACCGAAGTAGCACTTAAAAATGAAGTTAGTGATGGCTCAGCTCAGATACTTTGTACAGTGGAGGGCAAAACACCAAAGCTATATGACTGTAAAATAAAAGTGCGTGTTTCGGCATTTCACTCTAAAACTCAAAATATGCTTGTAACGGTTACAGACCATTCATTGCTTGAAGCTACAGGAGGAATAGTACAGGGGCTGTCGGGTGCACCGATTCTGCAAAACGGAAAGCTTATAGGAGCAGTTACTCACGTTCTTGTAGACGATCCCACAACAGGCTACGGAATTTTTGCCGAGAATATGCTTGAAACAGCTCAGGGTGCAGTGGAAAATAATAAATTAAAAGATGTATCGTAATCTTGCCTTCCTCTGACGAGGAAGGTAACGCGGCATAGCCGTGATGGAAGGAGAGAAAAGAAAAATCCTCCATCAGTCCTTCGCTTCGCAAAATCCAGCTTCCTTGTCAGAGGAAGCCTTTTCATTATTGCAAATTTAAAAACAATGTGTTATTATGATAGTGTCAAGTATGCTTGTGTGTTTATTTGTTATTTCACGTTTGGTTATTTGGCTACTTTTGGAGTTTGAAATTTTATATTTAGAGAGGTTAAGTTATATATTGTAATGCCAGCGTATAATGAAGAAGATAATATTAAATCTGTTATTGATGATAGGAAATGATTCCAAATTGATTGTAGTAAATGACGGTAGCAAGGACAAAACTTTTGAAATAATGCAAAAAATTGTTGAGGATAAACCCGCATTAATACCTTTAACTAAACAAAACAGCGGTCACGGACCGACTTTGCTTTACGCATATCGTTATGCAATCAATAAAGGTGCAGATTATATTTTTCAAACAGATTCGCAACGGGAGTGTTAGATGTTGCTATTATGTGGATATTTGTTGATTTGCTGAATAGTAATGCGTATATTTGGAAAATGATTTCAAACATAGTAGTCATAATTTTAAATTATGGTTTAAGTAAGTTGATAGTTTTTAAAAAGTAAGTTAATTGGTGATAGTTCTATATGGTGCAATTCGTGGAAGAAGAGGCACTAAAAAAAGCATCGTAGTTAATAAACAAGTTGTGTGGGTTTCAAATATTAAATATTAATTAAAAAATCGGCAGTGATAAACACTACCGATTTTTTTGGCTTTCTATAAAATTTTTAATTGCTGTTATTGTTTCGTTGCTCACAACGTGCTCTATTTTGCATGCATCGGTTGCGGCGGTCTGGTTGTTAACCCCGATAAGTGCCAAAAATTCAGATAACACGGTGTGACGTTCAAAAATATTATTAGCGGTATTTATACCAAGCTCGGTCAATGTGATTAAACCACCTTTTGCCATTTCAATATAGCCGCCTTTTTTAAGAAGCCCTACAGCGCGGCTGACACTTGGTTTGGAAAATCCCATATGCTCGGCAATATCTATACTGCGAACAGTACCTGTCTTTTTTGATAGAACATAAATTGTTTCAAGATACATTTCAGCGGATTCGTGTAAATACATAATGAAAATCCTCCTTAGGCTGACGGGTTCACCTCTCGCCATCCTTAGTAATATAATACCATAAAGGATTATTATTTTCAAGTATCAAGATAAATTACAAAAAACACAAAAATACTTATAAATAAACTATTGACAAATATGGTAAGGTGTGGTAATATATTCAACAGTTAGCGAATGCTAACACGGTTTTTTTACATTGCAGTTAGCGTTCGCTAACTAACAAGAAACAGGTGTGTATTATGAATTTAAAACAGGCAGAAGAGGGAATTGAGTATATAATTTCCAGCATTGAAACTGATGATGAAGAGCTCAATGCCTTTTTGTTTTCTTTAGGTTGTTACAGCGGAGAGCCTATTACGGTGATTTCTCATTTAAAGGGCGGATGCGTTGTTTCAATTAAGGACGGTAGATATAATATCGACACACAGTTGGCAGAGGCTATTATCATTTAATCTTAAGTTCTTAAATTATAAGCTGTTATTTATTTTTTATAACCAAGTTAGCAGTGGCTAACCGTTATCTTATTTTCATTTTTCAGATGAAAAATATTAAAATCTAGAAGGAGAAAAATTATTATGAGAATCGCTTTGGCAGGTAACCCTAATAGTGGTAAGACTACTATGTATAACGCCCTTACCGGTAGCAATGAAAGGGTAGGTAACTGGGCTGGTGTTACTGTTGATAAGAAAGAGCATCCGATTAAAAAAAGTTATTTTAGCGGTGCTGAGGAACTAATAGCGGTTGATCTACCTGGCGCATACTCAATGTCACCCTTTACTTCGGAGGAAAGTATTACAAGTTCTTATGTTAAAAATGAAAACCCTGATGTTATTATTAACATTGTGGATGCTACAAATCTTAGCCGTAGTTTATTCTTTACAACTCAGCTTTTAGAGTTAGGCATTCCTGTTGTCGTAGCTCTTAATAAAGCCGATGTTAACAAGAAAAAAGAAACTGTAATTGATACTGCAGCACTTTCAAATAAGCTCGGTTGCCCTGTAATTGATACTGTTTCAACCTCGGCTTCGGGTCTTGGTGATGTTGTTAAAACTGCTGTAGAATTAGTTGGTAAAGAGCAAAAAACACCATATTCACAGGGTGATATTGACCTTACCAACAAAAAGGTTGTTGAAGAGGCTGACAGAAAGCGTTTTGCTTTTGTTAATAAAATTGTGGCGGAGGTTGAAACACGTAAGGTTCGCACAAGTGAAAGAAATTCACAGGATAAAATTGATGCTGTGCTTACTAACAAATGGCTCGGTATTCCGATTTTTGCTGTTATAATGTACCTTGTTTTCTGGATTTCTCAGGCAGGCCCAGGTGTTTGGATTGCCGATCTTCTTGTAGCTTGGTTAGAGGTTGGACAAGAGGCAATAGGCGGTTTGTTTGAGAACGCAAATCCTTTGCTTTCGGCTCTTCTTGTTGACGGTGTAATCGGCGGTGTAATTGCTGTTATCGGTTTTTTACCGCTTGTAATGGTAATGTATTTTCTTATAGCACTTCTTGAGGATTGTGGCTATATGGCACGCGTTTCTGTTGTTTTGGATCCAATATTTAAAAAGGTTGGTCTTTCGGGTAAATCGGTTATTCCTTTTGTCATCGGCACAGGCTGTGCAATTCCAGGTGTTATGGCTTGTCGCACAATTCGTAATGAACGTGAGCGCAGAGCGACTGCAATGCTTGCTCCCTTTATGCCTTGTGGCGCAAAGCTTCCTGTAATATCTCTTTTTGCAGGTGTTTTCTTCGCAGATGCTACTTGGGTTGGACCTTTGATGTATTTTGCAGGTATTGTTATTATCTTCTTCGGTGCATTACTGATTAATAAGATTACCGCATTCAAAACAAGAAAATCTTACTTTATTATGGAGCTGCCCGAATATAAGCTTCCGTCTCTTTGGAGAGCGTTTAAATCAATGTGTTCAAGAGGTTGGGCATACATAGTAAAAGCGGCTACAATTATTCTTCTTTGTAATACCGCGGTTCAGATTATGCAGACATTTGACTGGAGCTTCAAGGTTGCGGAAACTGCTGATACTTCAATTCTGGCATCTATTGCGGGACCCTTCGCTTATGTTTTAGTTCCTGTTGTGGGTATTTTGTCATGGCAGTTGGCAGCAGCCGCTGTTACGGGCTTTATCGCTAAAGAAAACGTTGTTGGCACATTGGCAGTTTGCTTTGGTATTACCAATTTTATTAATGTTGATGAGCTTGTTCTCGAAAGCGGAGCTGCTGAGGTAGCTTCGGTTATGGGTCTTGGTCAGGTTGCAGCATTAGCATACTTAATGTTTAATTTGTTTACTCCTCCTTGCTTCGCGGCTATAGGTGCTATGAACTCTGAAATGAAGAGTGCTAAATGGCTCTGGGGCGGTATTGCATTCCAGCTTGGTGTCGGCTTTACAGTAGGTTATTTGGTTTACACAATAGGCTCGCTTATTATAGCACCTGCTACCCTTAATATCGGCGGTGCTATAGGCGGTGCCATTGCCGTTGCAATATTTGTAGCTATTATTATTTATCTTTGTGTAAATGCAGAGAAAAAGCTTAAGGCAGAGTATACTTTAAACGACAATAAAGAAAAGGCTACTTTAACAAAATAAGGCGGTTTAAAATGGAAAATTTCATTATCGTTGGAATAATAATTGTTATAGTTGGTTTGGCTTCTATTTATATTTATAGGTCAAAGAAAAACGGTAATAAATGTATTGGTTGTCCATATTCGTCGAGCTGCAACCGTAAAAGCAGAACAGACAGTTTATCTTGCAACTGTGAATTTATGGAAAAGTAATAGGTGAAAAAAATGAATGCCCTTCTTATTATTTTTGCGGTGATTACCATTTCAACACAGCATATTTCCAAAAAGAACTATAGTGAAAAAATGCTTGGAACAGGCGCTATTACATTTGCTACTCTTTCTGCAATGGTAACGGCATCGTTCTTTGCTTTTCAAATCGAGCTGCCCCTTTGTTTTGATGTTGCAATATTACCGTATGCTATTATTTTTGGCTTAGGATATGGTTCGGCGGTGCTTTGCTCGATATTAGCTATTTCTTGCGGTTCTCTCTCTTTAACTTCGCTTATCACTTCCTATTCTCTTATTATTCCGACACTATATGGTATGTTTTTTTTAAACGAAGAAATTAGCTTATTTTTGATTGTTGGTTTGCTGCTGTTAATGGCAAGTCTTTTTCTTATAAATTTTGTGAAGGGCAATAAGAGGGATAAAAAAGTAACACTTAAATGGTTTTTATATGTGACAGCAGCATTTTTTGGTAACGGTATTTGTTCAGCCGCACAAAAGGTTCAACAGGTCAACTTTGAAGGAAAATACAAAGCCGAATTTATGGTTGCCGCATTATTAATTGTGGTTATTTCGCTTTGGATTCTTGCTTTATTTACCGAAAAAAAGAAAATCATACCCGCTTTTAAAAAGGGTATGATTCCAATTGTTATATGTGGCGTTGCAAACGGTGTTACAAATCTTCTTGTAATGTTTCTTTCAACAAGAACTTCAGCATCGGTTATGTATCCGTTAGTATCTGCGGGAAGTATACTTCTTACACGTTTTATATCGAAATTATGGTATAAGGAAAAGCTCACAATAAGGCAAAATATAGGTTTTGCTTTAGGCGTGGCTTCGATAGTATTTTTAAATCTTTAAGCTAAAAGCGGTGTTAATTAACACCGCTTATTTATTCATTAAAGAATATTTTTTAGGTGTTATACCTTTTATTTTTTTAAAAACAGCAGCAAAATAATTGCTGTCATTAAAACCGCAAAGTGATGCGACCTCGGTGATTGATAATTCTGATTTTGATAGTAAGTTTTGTGCGGCGGATATACGGGTGATATTAATATACTCATTAAGACCTACACCCGTAACCTGTTTAAATAGTTTTGAAAAGTGACTTCGGCTTAGGGCATACTTTTTGCATAGAAAATCGAGGCTTAAGTCGGTATGATAATTTTCGCAAATAAAGGTGGCGCAGTTTTGAATTAGTTGATAGGACTCGCTAAGTTCAGATGGCTTTTCTTTAATTCTATAACGCTTTATAAGTATGAGCAGTTGCCTCAAATAAAGCTGTTCCATTTGAAGATAGGCATTACTTCGGTGCTTGTTTTCGTGTTCTATTTTTTCATAAATTTCTTTAATTTTATATAATTTTTCAGGATGTATTTTTATATGCCTGTTTTCACGCAGCTCATCTAGATAGTTTTTATATTCATCACCCAGAAAATCATCATCAAATACAAGTAATAAACGTTCGGTAATGTCTTTTTCTCCAATGTCGGTTTTATGGAATTCACCCTTGGGTACAAACATTAATTCTCCGGCATTCAGGAAAAAAATTTCACTGCCGACAAAGTATTGTGTTTTTCCTTTTTCAACGAAATACATTTCGTGCTTGCTGTGAAAGTGCGGTTCGGACATTTTAAAGCTAGAATCACGTGTAGCACGGTTAAAAAACTCTATTTTTTCATCACTGTATACTGCCATTTTTTATCACCGCAATTATTTTAACAGAAAGATAGTACTTTTTCAACAATTTTTTCTTGTTTTTATTTGATTTTAGAAAAAAATTAGAGGAAAACACGAAGTTCTAACGCTATAATTAAAATGTATAATATTAAATTTCAATCGAAAGGACGAGTTTAATGGATTTTAAAAAGGTTTCTAGACCTGAAAGGGTTATCCAGTTCGGCGAGGGCGGTTTTTTACGCGGTTTTGTTGATTGGATGTTGCAAATACTTAATGAGGAAACAGAGTTTTGCAGTAGTGTTGTTGTAGTTCAGCCTATTGCTAACGGTATGTGTGATGCTTTAGAAAAGCAAAATTGCGTTTATACCCATGTTATGCGCGGACTTTTAAATGGTGAGCTTTCTGTTGATAAAAAACTGATTGATGTTATTTCTAGAACAGTAAAGCCCTATGATGATTATGAGGCATATTTGAAATTAGCGGAAAATCCCGACTTTAGATTTATCGTTTCAAATACAACCGAATCGGGTATTGTTTATACCGAAGAGGATAAGCTTGATGTAACACCACACAAAACCTTTCCGGCAAAGCTTACTGCACTTTTATATAAAAGATTTAAATTAGGTCTTAGCGGCTTTATTTTCCTGCCATGTGAGCTTATCGATAAAAACGGTGCGACTTTAAAAGCTTGTGTTTTAAAATATGCAAGTCTTTGGAATTTAGAAGAGAGTTTTGCAGTTTGGATAGAAAATGAAAATATTTTCTGCAATACGCTTGTTGACCGTATCGTTACCGGTTATCCAAAGGATGAAAAAATAGACCTTGGTTATGAAGATAATATGGTAAATACCAGTGAACTATTTCATTTATGGGTAATTGAAGGTCCTAAGAAAATTCTAGAAGATTTACCCTTCGATAAAACAAACCTCAATGTGATTGTTACCGATAACCTTGAAATGTATAGAACTAGAAAGGTTAGAATTTTAAATGGTGCTCATACATCGATGATTCCTTATGCTATGGTTGAGGGAATAGAAACAGTTAAAGACTGTATGGACAATGAAAAAATGCGCACATTTGTTGATAAATGCGTTTTTGATGAGATAATTCCAACTCTTGATTTACCAAAAGAGGAGCTTATCGATTATGCCAACAATGTTTTTGAGCGTTTTTCTAATCCGTTTATCAAGCACTTGTGTGCCTCGATTTCGCTGAATTCTATTAGCAAATTTAAGGTACGAGTTTTACCTTCACTTCTTGAGTACATAAAGAGAAAAGGTGAAAAACCGCAAAATTTAATTTTTTCATTGGCTAAGCTAATTGAGTTTTATAAAAACGGTAATCCAACAGATGACTTAGAAATCATAAGCTTTATAAAGGAAAAATCCTTATCAGAAATTTTGGGCAATACTGAATTTTGGGATACCGACCTTAGCTTTTTGTTAGAGGATGTAGCAAAGTATGTTAATTAATAAATTAGATAATGTTGTAATAAATCTTGAAAACGGGCATAAATATGCGCGCTCAGATATTAAAAAAGGTGAAAACATTATTAAATATGGTTCACCGATAGGTCATGCTATTTCTGATATTAATAAGGGTGAACATATTCACAGCCACAACCTAAAAACAAATCTTTCGGGTAATTTGGAATATACATATAATTTTAAAGATTATGGCATACAAAAAACAGAAAGTGAGCTTACTTTTGAGGGTTATGTTCGCGAAAATGGTGATGTAGGTATAAGAAACGAAATCTGGATTGTTAATACTGTAGGTTGTGTTAATAAAATCTCTCAAAAACTTTCAGAATTAACAGGCGCTAAATGTTTTCCGCACCCCTTTGGATGCTCACAATTAGGTGATGACCAAACAAAAACCCAACTGATACTTAAAGGTATGGTTAATCATCCAAACGCTGCTGGTATTTTGGTGTTGGGTCTTGGTTGCGAGAATAATAATATTGGCGTTTTTAAAACAGTTCTTGGCGAGTATAACGAAAGACGCGTTAAATTTTTAAACTGTCAGGATTTTGAAGATGAAATTGCTGAGGGTGTAAAGCTTATTAATGAGCTTAAAGAATATGCCGATACATTTAAAAGGCAACCGATTAATATTAATAGATTGCGTATCGGTCTTAAATGTGGCGGTAGCGACGGTTTAAGCGGTATTACTGCAAATCCTTTGGTTGGCAGCCTTTCTGATAAAATAATTTCCTTTGGCGGTAGCTGTGTTCTAACGGAAGTACCTGAAATGTTCGGTGCTGAGCATTTGCTTATGGAACGTGCTGAATCAAAAGAAATCTTTAATAAATGTGTTTCTTTAATTAACGACTTTAAAGATTATTATACACGTCATAACCAGGTTATTTATGAAAATCCATCTCCTGGCAACAAGGCGGGAGGTATTACAACCTTAGAGGAAAAATCTCTGGGTTGTGTGCAAAAAGGTGGTCTAAGCAAGGTTGTCGATGTACTTGATTACGGTGATACAGTTGCTAAAAACGGTCTTTCACTATTAAATGGTCCCGGTAACGATATTGTTGCTGTTACAAACTTAATGGCGGCTGGTGTGCACATTATTTTATTTACAACGGGTAGGGGAACACCACTTGGAAGTGCAGTGCCTACTGTTAAAATTTCTACCAATAAAAATTTAGCTGATAGGAAGAAAAATTGGATAGATTTTGACGCTTCACCACTTATTGAAAACAAGACCATGGACGAGTTGACATCTGATCTTTTGGATTATATTTTAAATGTAGCTTCAGGTGAAGAAACAAAGAATGAAATTAATAATTATAGAGAAATTTCAATTTTCAAGGATGGTGTTACTTTATAATGGGAATAATTAATGATAATTTTTTACTAAAGTCTAAAACTGCACAAAAGCTATACAAAAATTTTGCTAAGGATTTGCCGATAATTGATTACCATTGTCATCTATCGCCTAAAATGATTGCCGAAGATTATAGATTTAAAAATGCATACGATTTGTTTTTGGGAGGCGACCATTATAAGTGGCGTCAAATGCGTTCTAACGGAATTGACGAGGGCATGATTACCGGTGAAGGTGATGAGTATGAAAAATGGCTTGGTTTTGCAAGAACCTTACCTCTTTTAATTGGTAATCCGCTTTATCATTGGACCAGTCTTGAGCTTAAAAGATATTTTGGTATTGATAAGCCCTTGAGTGAAAATACAGCCAAAGAAATTTGGGATAGGTGTAATGAGCTTTTAAAGCAGAAGGATTTTTCCGCAAAGGCACTTATAGAACGTTCAAATGTTGAGGTTATTTGTACGACAGATGACCCTGCTGACGATTTGCGCTATCATAAGCAATTAAAGGACGAGGGCTTTAAGACCAAAGTGCTACCAACATTCCGACCTGATAAAATCGTTAATATTGAAAAAGATGAGTTTTTAGATTATATTAAGGATAACGGTATTGAAAACTATGAGCAAGCTATTGATTGGATTGTTTCAAGAATTGATTACTTTAATGCTAACGGTTGCAAACTCTCTGACCATGCGCTTGAATATGTTCCTTTTAGTTTAGGTGATGCTAAGTCTGCTTTTAACAAAAGAATGAACGGTGAAGAGCTGACTATAGACGAAATAGATGCATATAAAACAGCGGTACTTTCGGTATGTGCTAAAGAATTTACACGACTAAATTGGGCAATGCAACTACATATTGGTGCACTTAGAAATAACAATACCAAGATGTTTAATTCTTTAGGCGCAGATACAGGCTTTGATTCAATAAATGACCTTTGTATTGCTGAAAAGTTATCAAAATTTTTGGATAATCTTGAAGTAAACGATATATTACCTAAAACTATTTTATATACCCTCAATCCTAAAGATAATTATGTTTTAGGTACAATGCTCGGCAATTTCCAGAAAGGCCCAACACCTTCGAAAATTCAGTTTGGCTCTGGTTGGTGGTTTAATGACAATAAAGAGGGTATGATTGCTCAAATGACCGCACTCGGAAATCTGGGATTGCTTGGTAAATTTGTTGGAATGCTTACAGATTCCAGAAGCTTTGTTTCGTACCCACGTCATGAATATTTCAGAAGAATACTTTGTAATATGATAGGTCAGTGGGTTGAAGATGGTGAATATCCTAGAGATTATGAATCTTTAAAGACAATAGTTGAGGGCATTTGCTACAAAAACGCAAAAGAATATTTTAATTTTTAGTAGAGAGGAAACTTGAAAATGGAAAAATTTGTACCTGTAGTTGTTATTAAAGAACTGTCAGAAACTGACAAAATTTTAACTGCTCTCAAAAACAGCGGTATTAACTGTGCTGAAATTACTTTCCGTACCGCTTGTGCCAAAGAGGCTATCGAGTATGCATGCAAAAACTATCCCGATATGTCTATTGGTGCCGGAACAGTTATTAATGCAAAACAATGTGAGGATGCCTTGGAGGCAGGTGCTCAGTTTATTGTATCACCCGGCCTTTCTGTATCAGTTGCAAAAATCTGTAACGAAAGGAATATTCCTTATTATCCGGGTTGTGTTACACCCACTGAAATTATGCAAGCATTAGAGCTTGGAATTACAACAGTAAAATTCTTTCCAGCAAACGTTTATGGCGGTCTTAAGGCATTAAAGGCGCTTTCTGCACCTTTCCCACAGGTTAAGTTTATACCAACCGGTGGCGTAGACAGGAGCAATATTGATGAGTTTTTAGCATTTGATAAAATCGAGGCTATCGGCGGTAGCTTTTTCGTAAAAGAAGCACTTGAAAAACAGGAGGGTAAATAATATGTCAAGAATTGTAACTTTCGGTGAATTAATGTTGAGATTAGCGCCAAACGGTTATTATCGATTTTTCCAGAACGACCAGATGCAAGCTACATTTGGCGGCGGTGAGGCTAATGTTGCAGTAAGCCTTGCAAATTATGGAATGGATAGCGTTTATGTAACAAAACTGCCCAAACACGCAATCGGTCAGGCAGCTGTTGACAGTTTAAGATATTTTGGTGTAGATACAACTAAAATCGTTCGAGGCGGTGAAAGAGTAGGTATTTATTATCTTGAGAAGGGCGCTTCACAAAGAGGTTCGGTTTGTATTTATGACCGCAAGTATTCTGCTATTCAGCAAGCAAACAAAGAAGATTTTGATTGGGATAGCATTTTTGAGGGCGCTGATTGGTTCCACTTTACAGGTATCACTCCAGCATTAGGTGAAAATGTTGTAGAAATCTGTAAAGAAGCTTGTATTGCTGCTAAAAAGCGCGGAGTTAAAATTTCATGCGACCTTAATTACCGTGGCAAGCTTTGGACTAGGGAAGAGGCAAATAAGGCAATGACAGAATTGTGTCAATATGTTGATGTTTGTATTTCTAACGAAGAGGATGCTAAGGATGTGTTTGGCATTGAAGCGGACGGCACTGATATTTACGGTGGCAAACTAAATCATGACGGGTATAAGAGCGTTGCAAAGCAATTAGCCGATAAATTTGGCTTTGAGAAGGTTGCAATCACTCTTAGAACATCAATTTCCGCCAGTGATAATGATTGGGCAGGTATGCTTTATGATGGTGAGGATTATTATTTTTCAAAGTCTTATCATTTGCATATTGTTGACCGCGTTGGCGGTGGTGACAGTTTTGGAGGCGGACTTATTTATTCGTTGCTTTCTGGCAAATCTTCAAAGGATGCTATCGAATTTGCAGTTGCAGCATCAGCCCTAAAGCATTCGGTTGAGGGTGACTATAATAGAGTTTCGGTATCTGAGGTTGAGAAGCTCGCAGGTGGAGATGGCTCGGGTCGAGTTCAGAGATAATTTAACGTTACAATAAAATACTAGAAACACCCGCGGTTAAAAAACTGCGGGTGTTTTTTCGCAATACAACAAAAATATGCACCTCCAAAAGTGTCAAACTTTGGAGGTGCATATCAAATTGAAGTGCTTCTTTTTTACTATAATTAACAGTACAACTTTACTTATTGTTTTTTCTAAATGATAGGTAATCTTCGAGAATAATTACTGCTGCAACAGCATCGACAACCTCTTTGCGTTTTTTACCGCGCGTATTAGTGTAATTAAGGGCAGTGTGTGCTGAAACGGTAGTACAGCGTTCATCCCAAAGGACAGTATCTAAACCAGAGGTTTCTCTGATTTTTTCTGCAACTGATTTGCATTCATCAGCTCGCCAACCTACAGTGCCATCCATATTTTTGGGATATCCCACAACAATCAGCTCAGCTGATAACTCCTTTGCGGTTTCGCAAATTTTTTTAATAAGCTTTTGTTCATCATATTCAGTAATTACTTTTTTTGGAAAGGCGAAGCTCTCGCCACTGTCAGAAATAGCAATTCCAGTTCTTACTTTTCCTAAATCAACCGACATTATTATCATAATTAAAAATTCCTTATTTAGTTGGTATTTTTGATTTTTTATTTATCAGCTCTGTGCTCAAATGCGAATAGTCATTGGAAAATTTTAAATTAAAATTTAAATCGTCGTCAAACTCTATAAGACATACAGCGGTATTAACAACAAAATCTATAGTGGATAATTTTTTGATATCGTTATTTAATAATTTGCATAAAAGACATCTCATTACACCACCATGGGAAGCGCAAGCAATAGTTTTACCGATATTTTCTTTCGCAATACTTTGAACGGTTCCCCAAATTCTATTATACGCCTCGGTCATTTTTTCGGCGCCATCAGGAGCAAAATCTTCAGGGTGATTAGACCACATTTCTCTAAAAGTGGGGAACTCATTAAAAATTTCATCAAAAGTTTTTCCCTCAACAACGCCACCGCTAAATTCAATAAGTCCGTCATCTATTTCAAGCGGAATGTTCCTTTTGCCAATAATTGCAAGTCCTGTTTTTTTAGCTCGAGGCAATGAGCTTGAAAAAACGCGATCAATATGTATGCTTTCAAAACGTTTTTCAAGTGCTTTTAGCTGTTTAGCGCCAAGCTCTGTAATATTTAAGTCGGAACGACCTTGAAAAACATGCTTTATATTACCTTCGGTTTCGCAATGTCTTACAATATATAGCTTTGTCATAAAAAAATCACCTTGCAAATTGTAACATATAATAACAAAATTTGCAAGGCAACAGTTTTAAATTTTAATTTCATTTTTTAGTTCTTTACCATTAAAATAATCTCTAAGATTATTCATAGTAGTTGCCGCTATTGAGTTTAATGCCTCATGCGTTAAAAAAGCCTGATGCGAGGTTACTAAAACGTTGGGCATGGAAATGATAGTTGAAAGGGTATCGTCTTGTATAATTTCTTCAGAGAAATCTTCAAAGAACAGTGAAGTTTCTTCCTCATAAACATCAAGACCTGCCGCACCTACCTTGCCGGATTTTAAACCATCTATTAGTGCCAAAGTGTCTATCAGTTGACCTCGCGAGGTATTAATAATATAAACACCTTGTTTCATTTTGGAAATAGTTTCAGAGTTTATTATATTGCGATTTTCTTTAGTTAAGGGACAGTGTAGGGTAATTATATCACTATCATTCAAAAGCTCATCAAATGAAACATATTTGCCTTTAAAATTGTCCAAATGGTATGGGTCGTAACCAATAATATTCATACCAAAACCATGTGCTATTTCAGAAAATGCCTGCCCGATTTTTCCTGTTCCTATTATTCCAACAGTTTTATTGTGTAGGTCGAAGCCGGTAAGCCCCTCTAACGAGAAATTATGGTCTCGTGTTCTAATATATGCCTTGTGTAGCTTTCTGTTTAATAGTAGTATCATGCCAACGGCATGCTCTGCAACAGCATAGGGAGAGTATGCCGGCACATGTACTACTTTTAATCTGCCGCTAGTCGCTTTTAAATCAACATTATTATAACCCGCACATCTTAAAGCAATAATTCCAACACCGTATTTGTCAAGTTGTTCAATAACATTTTTATCTATATTATCATTTACAAACACACACACTGCATCACAGCATGCTGCCATACTGACGGTGTCTCTGTTAAGCTTATTTTCAAAAAATCTTATATTTATATCATCGTCGCTGTATTTTAAAAAGCTTTCGCGGTCATAGGCCTTTGTATCAAAAAAAGCAACGGTTTTCATATAAATTCCCCCTAAATTAATAAATTATTATTATTATTTGCGAATTTTTTTAGCATATACACTATTGTATTTTTTAAAAAATAGCAGTATAATTTAATAAAGTTTTTTATTCTTTTTAAAGGAGGAAGTCAAATGGTTAAGAAGTATATAAACCGCTTGTTTATTGACGGTCTTTCGGGTATGGCATACGGTTTATTCTCAACCCTCATAATCGGCACAATTCTATGTCAGATAGCTTCACTATTAGGCGGAAATATTATTGCCGATTATCTCAATGCAATGGGTAACGTTGCTAAAACACTTACAGGAGCAGGTATCGGTGTCGGTGTTGCCTGTAAACTCAAATCCGCACCGCTTACAACGGTTGCTGCCGCAGTTTGCGGTATGATTGGTGCTTTCCCAAATATTGCTAATGAAGCTTTTGCGATAGGGAAGCCAGGTGAACCTTTGGGTGCATTCATTGCAGCCTATGTTGCTATAGAGATTGGTTTCTTAGTTGCAGGAAAAACTAAGGTGGATATTATTGTAACACCTGTTTGCTGTATTGTTTCGGGAGCAACTGCTGGCTATTTTGTTGGTCCTTATATTTCGGCGGCTATGATTTGGCTAGGCAATCTTGTTAATGTGAATGTTGTGAAATACCCAATTTTAGGCGGTATTGCAGTTTCTGTCCTTATGGGAATAATTCTTACCTTACCTATTTCTTCGGCTGCCATCGGCGTTTCTATGGGCATTACAGGTCTCGCGGCAGGCGCTGCAACGGTTGGATGTTGCTGTAATATGGTTGGATTTGCGGTTATCAGCTATCGCGAGAACAAGTTTGGAGGTCTTATTGCCCAAGGACTTGGCACATCTATGCTTCAAGTACCTAATATCGTTAGAAATCCTTTAATCTGGATACCATCAATTGTTTCAAGTGCTATATTAGGCCCTGTATCGTCTGCAGTGCTTAAGATGGTCAGCAATCCTGTGGGTTCAGGAATGGGCTCGGCAGGTTTAGTTGGTCAGTTTATGGCTTATGACAGTATGGTATCAGCAGGTTTTACACCAGTTGTTAGTTTACTTGAAATCATTTTAATGCACTTTATTTTGCCTGCTGTGGTTTCTCTTGCGGTTGCAGAGGCAATGCGCAAAATGAAACTCATAAAACCAAATGACCTTAAATTAGAGGCTGCAAATGCATAAAAAGCAAAGAGTGGTTGAAGCGGTAGAACGTCTTGAAAAGATGTATCCCAATGCTATTTGTTCACTTAATTATACTGATGCTTTTCAGTTGCTTATTGCTACAAGACTTTCGGCTCAATGTACCGATAAACGTGTGAATATGGTAACACCGGCTTTGTTCTCCGAATACCCAGATGCCGAAGCAATGGCAAACGCCAATCTTAGTAGGGTAGAGGAGTTAATTAAAACCTGTGGACTTTATAAAACTAAGGCTAAGGATTTAATTAATATTGCTAAGAAAATTGTTTCAGATTTCGGTGGCATCGTTCCTGATACTATTGAAGAGCTAACAACACTTTCTGGCGTTGGAAGAAAAACCGCCAATCTTGTTTGTGGCGATATTTACAATAAACCTGCAGTTGTAACAGATACTCATTTTATCCGTATTTGCAACCGTTTGGGATTTGTTGCATCAACTAATCCACATTTCGTTGAAATGCAAATGAGGAAGCTGTTACCACCTCAAAAATCAAATGATTTTTGTCATAGGTCTGTGCTTTTTGGCAGAGATATTTGCACAGCTAGAAAAGCTTATTGCGATAAATGTGTTTTAAATGATATTTGTCCTAAAAATAATGTTTAACAGAAAAAAGCTCTATTCTATGAATTTAGAATAGAGCTTTGGTTTTTAAACTTAAATTTACATACCCCTTATTTGTTAAAATTTTAACAAATAAGGGGTAAAATGAAATTCAGCGGTGGGTGGTATACTAAAAAAGCCGCAACACGCGAAATGCGTGTCGAGGCTATCGACTGGTGCGAGTGTTCATAACCAACCTCAAACGCGTGGTTGAAACTATAAAAAAGAAGAACCTCAACACGCGAATTGCGTGTCGAGGCTCTCGACTGGTTCAGGTGTTCATAACTAAATTCATGTTGCTAATTTTTTATTAACTATATGATGAAATTTTCCATGTAGAACTTACTTTCCAACTAGGACTACTCGATTTCTTCCAACTATAACCTATGGGTTGCTTGGTAAAAATTGCTGTTGATGTTGAATTGTAGTTAACGGTTATTCTATATGTACAATTTGGGTCAAGAGAAATTTTCTTTGTTTTACCTCCACCCCAATAAACGGATGATTTTTTATTTTTAGTTACATTATACACAGAAATATTATAACATCCATAGTATCCGCTCTTTGTTTTAGTTTTGTTACTTAAAAGAGCTTTATATGTAAGAGTTTGTTTTTCTTGCTTTAGAGTGATAGAACTGGCACCAGGATACCAATAGTTCGCTTTGGTTGATACCGAGATAGTAGTAGACCTTGATCCACCAGATGTTGCAGCATATGAAGTAATTATTAAATTTGAAAATGCTGTAACTATCATAACAAGGCAAAAAAATACAGAAAAAA
>JAZUAL010000021.1:0-33776 GCA_045637925.1 Acutalibacteraceae bacterium
CGCCTTGTTCGAGTCCCTTTAGTTATTCTATAAAAAAAAGAACATCACCTTACGGTAATGTTCTTTTTTGTTGTTGGCACGCTGAAAGGGACTCGAACCCCCGACCCTCTGCTTAGAAGGCAGATGCTCTATCCAGCTGAGCTATCAGCGCATAGAAATTAATTATAACTACACAACGCTTAGGATTATACCACACTTTGATAGAAAACGCAAGTGTTTTTATAATTAATTTTTTTAATTTTTAGGGTTTTTTAAAATACATAAACAGCTGACACTTAATCATACCGTTATAAAGCTTACGACGTTTATCGGCAACCGCACAAAAATGCTTTTCAAATTCATCATGTGGGCTTATAACATAATACTTTTGACCGTCGCCTCGAATAAATCGCTCACCCATAATTTTATAAAGCTTTTCTGCCTCTTTAACATCAAGAAGTCTTTCACCGTATGGCGGATTGGTAACTGTAAGACAACGTTCTTTTGGTGGTGCAAAGTCCTTAATATCACCGACTGCCGCTTTTACGTATTTTTCAACACCTGCTTTTTTAGCGTTAGCAAGCGTTAATTCAACACAAGATGGGTCAATATCAAAGCCCTGCGCTCTGAAATCAATATTATGCCTGATAAGGTCCTGAGCGCGTGTTCTTTCTTCACGCCATATTTTTTCATTTAAAAAGCCAAAACGCTCTGCAGCAAAATAACGTCGAAGACCGGGAGCTACATTGGTTGCCATTAATGCCGCTTCAATCAGTAAAGTACCGCTGCCGCAAAACGGATCAAAAAATACGGTATCGGGATAAATTCGCGCCAAATCGCACATCGATGCCGCCAAAGTTTCCTTTAACGGTGCATCATTTGAATTGCGACGATATCCTCTTTTATGAAGACCGTCACCTGATGTGTCTATCATCATTGTGACGGTATTTTTGTGAATAGAAAATCTTATTCTGTATTCAGGACCTGTTTCGGAAAATATTGAAACCGAGTATTTTAGCTTAAGTCTTTCAACTATGGCTTTTTTTATAATTGACTGACAGTCTGGGATACTGAAAAGTTGTGAATTTATACTCCACCCATTAACAGGAAACGCATCGTCACGACCAATATAGTTTTCCCAAGGTAAAGCCTTTACACCGTCAAAAAGCTCTGTAAAGGTTACAGCATCAAACTCACCGACATTAATTAATATGCGCTCGGCAAATCTTGAGCAAATATTTGCCCTTGGCAACATATTTTCTTCACCAGAAAGTAATACCCTACCATTCTCGGCAGTAACGTCATTAAAGCCCATGCGACGAAATTCGTCCGCCGCTATACTCTCTACACCGAATAAGCACGGTGCCACTAAATTAATACTACTCATATATTACCTCAAAAGAAAAAGGCGGAACTGCAGAAAAAGCGGCTCCGCCAAAACATTTTATTTTACAGCGCCACGTTTTGAACGCTTAGCTTCCGGATTTTTTCTTTTTAAATCGGAAAATTTTTCATCACTAGTCTGCTTAAATCGGTTCATCATTTCTTCAAAGCTTGTCGGCTCATTTTTTTTAGGCATCCAAGTATAAGAACCATCAGGTTTTGGTGGCGGTGCAACGCGGCGTTCCCTACGCTCACGCGGTTGTTTTTCAATTTTTTCATCCTCAAGTGCACGTTTGATACTGAGCGAAATCTTACCGTCTTCGCCGATAGTAAGCACCTTCATTTTTACCGTATCGCCAACCTTAACAAACTCATTAATGTTATTTACATACGAACGGGCAACCTCAGAAATATGTACTAAACCCGATTTATTTTCACCAAGGTCAACAAATACACCAAAATTAGTAATACCTGTAATTTTACCTTCCACGATTTGTCCAACGCTAATTTCCATATAAAAAAGAAATCCCCCTCAAAATTTCAGGTACGCTTAACTACCCGAATAATCGATAAATACCTGCTCGTTTGAATAAATATAACCAAGACGTTCCCTTGCTGCTTTTTCAATTATCTGTTTGTTAGAATCCGCATTAAGCATTGAGCGCAATTCTTCAACATCATTTTGTTGTGCAGCAAGTTGTTCATTAAGTTCAGCTAGTTCTTTGCGCTTATCGTTAAGGTCACCCCACAAAGATGCTAAGGTAACTGTAAAATAAGCACAAACCACCAAGATTAGCAGCCGCAAAATAATGCTTTTATCCTTTTTAGCCTTACGTTTCATTCAAATCGAACTCCGTATATTGAATTACCCACATAGTATACAACAATCACTGTGCCTTTTTCAAGCCTTTTTTAAAACTATTTACAGCTTTTTTTAAAAAAATTAGTTTTTTAACCATTTTCATTATAAAAACAGCAAAAAAATTAATAATTTTAATAACTGATTTTTTAAAAAAGTCTTTAACCAACATAATTAGCAACAAGAATTTTGAAAGAATAAATACAAAAACTTTAAATAGAGTGATTTTAAAAATAAAAAATCCTGAAAGCAATCCAACACCAATATAAAATCGGATTTCACCGTTTGTTGTGGCTATCAAAAACAAAAAAATTAGTGGGGAAACTATTAGTATAAAGAATATATCCTCAAACGTCACTGCAAGATTGGAGTCAAAACCTATTTTTCTCAACGCAGCAAATAGCCCATAAAACGCGCATATTACAATACCAAAAATTATTGCTCTAGAAAAATCAACTGCCTGTAGAGTATTGCTAATCTCCCACATAGGCTATCTGAAGATACGCGAAAACAAACCGCCACTCTTTTCATCGACGGTATATACTGCGGCATTAATTCTACCCTCACCTAATAGGTCTCCGGTTTGTGCATCGAAGCTTTGAATATGCATTCCCGAACCTTTTAGAACTAGACGCCCTAAAACACTTTCCAGAATTATTGTTTCTTCATCAAAGGATACAACATCCTTAATGCCACTAATGTTAAATTTTTTTCGGTTTTCAATTATTATATTATTATTGCTGCGGATATTTTCATCCAAAATAAAACACTCCAAATATATTTTACTATAAACCTTTATATAGGTTACAATAAAATATATTTATAGAGTGCCATTGTTATTCAATAATTTTATAAAGACCGTCGGCTTCATCTTTTTTAACTGTCTCCACCACATTTAGCACCTGTGCTTTGAAAGCTCTTGCACCAAACATTATTTCGATTATATCGCCGACCTTAACATCGTACGACGCTCTTTGCGGTTTTCCGTTGATAATTACCCTTCCTGCATCGCAAGCCTCGTTAGCAACTGTTCTGCGTTTAATTATTCTTGAAACCTTTAAGAATTTATCTAATCTCATATACTCACCTAAAAATTAAGCCGTCCCGTAAAGGACGGCTTTGGAATTTAAAAGCTAATTATTTAATAGCATCTTTAAGAGCTTTACCAGCCTTGAAAGCGGGTCTCTTAGAAGCAGCAATCTTAATCTTAGCGCCTGTAGCGGGGTTAACACCGTCACGAGCAGCACTCTCTTTAACCTCGAAAGTACCAAAACCTACAAGCTGGATTTTCTCACCCTTCTTAAGTTCGGTAGCTACGGTGTCAACAAAAGCTGCGAGAGCTTTGTCAGCATCCTTCTTAGCAATACCTGCTTTTTCAGCGATAGCAGCAACTAATTCTGTTTTGTTCATGATAAAAACCTCCATAATTTTTTTAACATTATTTTATATTAATACTCGCACATATTATTGTACTATTTAAATTTACCATACTTTTTTATAAAAATCAATAGATTTTAGTTGTTTTTTTTAAAAAAACCTTATTTTTTTTATATTTTCTTTAAAAAACAGGTATTTTTAAGATTATTACATAGTTTTATCATCTAAAAACTTTTTTAATAAAGGTAATTCTGCAAGCTCTTCTCTTGAAAAAATCCTCAAAACAAAGATTAAGACTGTATAAACAAGCACTGCAACCAAAACAGAAATCAAAATTAACAGCACTGAATTTTTAATATTTACAATTAAAAATGCAAAACCACAACAAACAAACGCAGCAATAAGCGGTTTTAAAAATACGTTTATAACTTGCGGCACAATACCTATCTCTTTTTTTAAAGAAAAAATATTTAATATAAAAATCACAATATAACATATAGCTGTAGAAATTACAGAACCGTGAATATTAAATATTGGTATGTTGCATAAAACCAAATTCAAAACAATTTTAAGGCAAATACCAACTGCAATATTAAATAATGCTTTCTTATGATAGCCTAAGCTCTGCAAAATATTGACTAGAACTAAAGCAATCCCTGAAAAAATGGTTGCTACACCATAAACCAATAGCATTTCCCCGCCTAATACAGACGAAGCTGTATTGCCATAAAGTAAAGACATAATTTCCCCGTTTAAAGCAATAATCCCAATTCCTGCCGGCATACAAACTACCGAAGTGTATTTTAGTAGCTTAGTGATATGTTTAATAAGGGTTGAATGGTCACCGACAGAAAAAGCTTCAGAAATATGTGGAATAGCGCTAACACCTAAAAAAGCAGTCAGCGTAGGGATAATATTATAAATTGTATATGCTTTACTTCTAATACCGTATAGAAGAGTTGATAAAGTGTAATTATCTACCTTTTCACCATCGGCAAGCTCAGTAATAATTTCCCCAAAGATATTGCTGAAATAAGAAAAATCAGACCCTATCATACCGTTTAACTGCCATCTCACAGTAATTGCATCAACAAGACCAACCACACTTGCCGCAAAGGAACAAAGTGCTATGGGTAGCGATATAGCTATAATTTGTTTTGCCAAAGAACTGTCATACCTATAACTTTTTTCGTAGTCAACGCCCAATGTTTTAAAACGCAAATGAAGATAAACCGTTGATAAAACCGTACCTAATGTAATTCCAAGCAACGCCGCCGCCGCGGCAAATAGTGGACTATTGGTTATTTTTATTGTAATAAAGGCAAAGGTAAAGCCCAAACATAGTTTTGAAAGTGCTTCTATAAGACTTGAAACTGCGGGCGGTATCATATTTCTAATTCCCTCGAAATACCCCCTATATGAAGCCAAGATGCAATAAAATAGAAAAGCAGGAATAATTGCAAGGAAACAGTAAATGCTTTTTCCCGATGCATCAGTTATGCTAACAAAGGGAAAAACAATAGCCAATGATATTATGACAGCTAAAATGCCAAACCCTAAAAACAGTTTTCTTGAAATAAAAAATATTTTATTTGATAAAATATTATTTTTACCACTATTCTCTGCTACCAATTTTGAAACTGCTAAAGGTAAACCCGAAATCGATAAAATTGTAAATGGATTAATTAGGTCATAAGCGGCAGAAAAGTACCCAAAACCTAAATCGCCCAAGCAATATGAAGATGCTAGAGGTATTTTAAATAACGCGCCGATTATTTTAACAAAAATCGCAGTTATTAATAAAATAACGGCACCCTGCTCTAGCGAATGTTTTTGTTCTTTAATTTTATTATTCATTTTAAATTTCAGCATCAATTATATGTTTAATAAGCTCAATAATATAGTCAGAAAGTAGGGTTTCATCCGAGCTGTTCATTTCTCTATAGTTCTCACCTGCATCTGCGCCAGCATCGTCAGAAATTCTGCGTAGGCTTAAAAAAGGTATTTTTGAAAAATCACAAACATAAGCAATGGCGGCAGTCTCCATATCGCAAGACATAGCATCGAATTCGCTTTTTAGCAAGTTTCGCATGTCGCTATCACAAATAAATTTATCACCAGTAACAGCTGTGCCTATCTTTGCAGTTGGGATTAATTTTAAAGCCATATCGGTTAAGCATTTATCAGCTTCATAAATATACTTTTGAGAAGGTTTTTCACACAGCTTGTACCCTATACCCGTAAGGTCAAAATCATGTTCTAAAAAGCGATTGCAAAGACATAATTCGTTCCTTGAAATACCGCTAATACCACCTGATAAACCGTAATTTAATATATAGTCACAACCAATATCAACCAAATGCGCTGTAACTGCGGCGGCATTAACCTTACCTATACCGCAAAGTATAGAAATAACCTCTGCAACACCCTTTTCGGTACGGATTGAAAACTTATGACCAGTTCTTCCTAAAAAGCTATAACTACTGTATTCACCCTTCTCAACCAAATCGCTTAGAGGCTTGTACTCATCACCGTCAGCTATAACTATACCTATTTTAATATTAAGCATAAACTTTAATTTTCCTTTTCGATTTTCTCTCCGCAAACACTGCAAAACAAATCTTCATCCTTAACAAAGCTTTCACAATTAGGACAAGTTTTCATATTTTTCGTTTCTTTAATTTCCTCGTTTATCTGCTTTATCTGTTCGCTCTTTTCTTTAATCGCAGAAACTAACTCTGCAACCTCATTATCATCGATTCCAGTATCTTTAATTTTATCAAAATAAAGCTTTCCTAAAGCAAGATAATCTTTATTACGCTTATTTTCAATAGTTGCAATATCAATCTTCTGCTTTTGTACAGTGACTACCTCGCCTGTCTTTTTGCAAGCAACATCAAAAACCTCTTTTGCCTTTGAAAAAGCATTTTCAAAAAATTCCATTTTAATATCCTCCAAATAAAATTTAATTGTATTTTCCATTACCAATAAATTCTCTTATTAAAGAATTTATCGGCACTAAAGAACGGTCAATAGGACTGAACTTTTCGAGCGCTCTGACAGTGCGCATAAAATACTCATAACAAACTGTATCGTTTTTCAGTTCCTTACTAAGTGCTAAAATTTCATCTCTATAAACACAGGGTTCATATATGTGAAGCGTTTTAACAAGTGCATCTGCTGTATTTTTAAAACAATAAAGATATTTTCTCTCGCCCTCAACAACACCGTTCCAAAGTGAAAGGGTTTCTTCCAGAGCGGTGCCTCTGAAAATTCTGTCACGCAAAGCCCGTCGTGCCAACCTAATCTGACGACTTGAAAGCAACTGTTCGCCAAAATCATCACCAATAGAACAGTTAACACTGATATACATTTTAAATATATTTTCTCTTGGCGCCAAATCGGTTATAACAGGATTTAGGGCATGTAAGCCCTCTGCTATAATTATACCCTTTTCTCCAACATCTGCAAGGCGTTGGTTTGGAATGCTTGTTTTGGTTTTAAAATCATATTTCGGCAAATAAGTTTTCCCTGTATTTATGATTTCCGAAAAGCATTTTCGAATAATCTCGGTATCAAGAGCCTCTACCGATTCAATATCTTTTTTACCGTTTTCTAATACAGGTAATTTATTGTAGGGCAAATAGAAATCATCAAGAGAAACTACGAGGGTTTTCTCACCTAATTCAGCTAACCTATCACATAAAATATGTGCAGTAGTTGTCTTACCGGAACCCGACGGACCGGCTAATGAAACAATTTTAATGTCGTCATTATCGGCAATAGTCTGCGCGACACGAAATATTTCACCTAGATAATCTTGCTCGGCAATCTTTATAAGCTCACAAGGATTTAATGCTGCCTTATTAATTTCGCCAACCGTATTTATCATAAAACTCTTTAATTGCCCTCTTTCTATCAATCAATTCATCAAATCTGTCTATATATTCATATGGATACTTAAAGTTAAAAATTCTTGATATATAATCTCCCAACGGTTCACGAAGCTTCGTGACTGCCGAAGCGCCGCAAGCAAGTATTGTATGGGTTTCGTCCATAATATAAACATTATACAGACATTCAAAACCTTTCTTAGCATAACCCACATTTTCAAGATTACCTACAGTTTTGCTTTGCCTATACATATAATATGGTAAAAGATTATATTCTGCTAATTTATCGTGGGCATAATCCACCATAAAAGAAGCGATATCACCAGTTTCAGTTTCCGGTAAAAGTCCTTTAACATTAAGCTCTGAAGAGCGTTTCATAGAAAGCGAATGAACCGTAACGCTTTCGGGGTCTAATCTTAAAATCTCTTCAACAGTATTAACAAAGCTTTGCTCGTTATCGGTTGGCAAACCTGCTATTAAATCCATATTGATATTATTAAAACCTAACTCCCTTGCAATCTTAAATGCGGATATCGTATCGGCAGCAGTATGTTTTCTTCCTATTGCTTCAAGAACACTGTTATTCATTGTCTGAGGATTTATACTAATTCTTGTAGCGCCTTGTTTTTTAATTACCAAAAGCTTTTCCTTCGTAATTGTATCAGGTCTTCCCGCTTCTACAGTATATTCCCTAATAGTAGATAATTCAAAATTATCGTCTACTGTTTTCATTATTTTTTCCAGTTCTTCCGCTTCCAATGAAGTAGGTGTTCCACCACCTATATACACCGCTTCAAGACGCAGGTTTAAAGCTTTAACGATTTTAGCGGTAAGTTCTAACTCTTTGCAAAGCTTCGAAATATAAATAGGTATCAATTTTTTGGCAGATTTTACTGAGTGTGAAACAAATGAACAGTAACTGCATCTTGTGGGACAAAAAGGAATTGAAATATACAGGCTGAACGAATTAGGAGTGGAAAGCGATGTGATAGCTTCCTCGCACATAAAGGTTTCCTTGCACAAATTAAGTTTTTTGGGGCTAACCTTAAAAAAATCCTTGAAATATCTGTCAGCATTCTGAACACCGAGATTTGACACAAAGCGTGAATAAAGCTTTGCAGGTCTGACACCAGTAAGAATACCCCAACTTGGCGTATATCCCGATGCTGATTTAAAACACTCAAATAAGCTTAAAGCCAATTTCAGCTCTTGTTCTCTTTCGATTTCGTTAGAGTTTTTGTCAATTATAGCCTCGGTTTTAAATACTTCACCATTAAGATATAAAGTAGAAACCGCTTTTTCATCGAACAACTCCGTCACCGCTGAACAATCAGAAATAACCGCAATATCAAAATACTCGAGCTTTTCGAAAGGCAAAAATATTCTTACCAGTTTTTCAAGCTCATATCTGAAATTATGATTAACAAAACAAAGCTTCATTTTATCTCCTTACAAAAACGGATTGTTCGCTTTCTCAAAAGCAATGGTTGTAGGCTCTCCGTGACCTGATAGCACCGTTGTTTCTCCCTTTAGCAAAAAAAGTTTATCTATAGATTGTTTTAGCAAATCAATATTTCCGCCCGGCAAATCAGTTCTGCCTATCGATAAATTAAAAAGTGTATCTCCCGAAAACAAAACATCGTCTATTAAATATGATACACCTCCTAGGGTATGTCCAGGTGTAAAAATGGTTTTAACGGTAATATCTCCAACATTAATGTCCTCATCATCCTTTAACAGAACATCTGCAGAAAAAGGCTCTATATGAGCATGAAATTGGTCTGATAAATTATACAATGTATCACTTAGTGCAAAATCCTCATTCTCACCGATAGCAATATCGGTATCGGTTATGTCACGTAAATGAGCAGCATCACCGATATGGTCGAAATGTCCGTGTGTCAAAAGAATTAGTCTTTCTTTTTCGAGGTTTTCAAGCAGAAAATCCTCAACAATTTTCGAACTAAAGCCAGGGTCGACAACAATCGCAGCTTTTTCGGTTGAAACCATATAACAATTAACTGCAATATGACCTAAACGTATAACCTTAATTTCCATTTTTTCTCCAGATTTCAGTATCAAAAATTATTGTAACCGGACCGTCGTTAACAAGAGAAACACTCATATCGGCACCGAAAACACCTTCGGCAACCTTTTTAATACCAAGCTCCCTTAATTTACTGCAATATAGCTTGTAAAGTCTCTCAGCTCCTATAGGCTCCATAGCGTTTATAAAAGACGGTCTGTTTCCCTTTTTAACATCAGCCAGCAAGGTAAACTGGGAAATTGCAAGCACTTCTCCGTCAATATCACGGATTGATAAATTCATTTTATCGTTTTCATCAGAGAAAATCCTTAGATTTGCAGTTTTCTTTGCTAGTATTTCAACATCCCACTCGGTGTCTCCATCACCTACGCCAAAAAGTATCATTAAACCTTTTTCACAGTCACCCACTGTTTTACCGTCAATCTCAACCGAAGCCGACGAAACCCTTTGAATTACAGCTTTCATCAGTTATTAATCCTTTCTACATTAAAAGCACCGCTGATTTTTTCAATCCTTGCGATTATACTGCGAAGATGCTCAACACTTTCAGCACTCACAGTTACAGTTACCATACAATTACTGTCACGCGTTTCGCGTGCATTTATACTGTGAACAGGAACGCGCATATTGTTTATTGCATTCATCACATCTATTACTATACCGTCACGATTAATAAACATTGCCTGTATAGTAGAAGTGAAGCTTTCGGATTTAGTACCGTCCCAAAAAGCATTAATCCAACGGTCAGGCTCCTCACAACGTGAAATATCTGTGGGAACATTATTACAATCGCGCTTGTGGATAGAAACACCGTGACCGCGTGTAATAAAGCCTATAATGTCATCACCCGGCAGAGGTGCGCAACATTTTGAAAGTTTAATAAGGCAATTATCTATGCCCTCAACCACTACACCCTCTGAGGATTTAACAGCTTTACTCTCGTGAATAGGCACAATTTTGGGAACCTTTTGAGTTGCCTGTTTTTTGTTATAATCCTCTTTAATTCGGGTAATTAGTTTATTGAGCCCCAAACCACCGTATCCAATAGCCGCATAAAATTCTTCAAGGTTTGCAAAGCGCAGCTTCTTTGCAAGCTCTTCTAAATACTCTAAGAATTCATCTTCGGGGACCGAAATATCGTTTCTTCTAAGTTCTTTTTCAAAATTAAGTTTACCTGCAGCGATATTTTCTTCGCGCTTTTCCTTTTTGAACCAAGAGCGTATCTTAGCCTTAGCCTGAGTAGTAACCGCGATATTGAGCCAATCGCGACCCGGCCCGTGCCCTGCTTGATTTGTGGTGAGAATTTCTATTACTTCACCAGTTTTAATTTCATGGTTGATTGGCACAATTCTACCGTCAACCTTAGCACCTACCATTCGAGTACCAACTGCCGAATGTATTGCAAAAGCAAAATCAACAACAGTAGCACCGACAGGCAAATTGATAACATCACCCTTTGGCGTAACCGCAAAAACATCCTCTTGAGAAAGATCAACCTTAATGCTACGTACAATATCAGTCGCATCTGCAGCGGTTGACTGACTATCAAGAATTTGTCTAATCCAAGCGAGACGGTCCTCTAAGCTTTTATCGTTCTTAGAAATTCCCTCTTTATATTTCCAGTGTGCCGCAATACCAAACTCTGCTGTGTGATGCATATCAAATGTACGTATTTGAATTTCAAAGGGTATACCTGAGCGACCGATAACAGTTGTATGAAGGGACTGATACATATTTGGTTTAGGTGTGGAAATATAATCCTTAAACCTATTAGGTATCGGTCTGAACATATCGTGCATTATACCTAATATGTTATAGCAGTCAGCCATAGTATCGGTAATAATTCTTATAGCATAAACATCATAAATTTCATCAAAAGCTTTATCTTGAACATACATTTTTCTATATATTCCGTGAATTGATTTTACACGACCTTGAAACGCCATTTGAACATTAGGCATTTCACTCTTAAGGCGTTCCTCAATACGTGATTTGATATCCTCAAGGATTTGCTCGCGCTCCTTTTGATGAAGCGAGAGAGATTTTTCAATTTCACTGTAACCGATAGGGTCAAGATGCTTGATGGCTAAATCCTCTAGCTCCTCTTTTACAGGTCGGATACCTAATCGGTGTGCAATAGGCGCATAAATTTCAAGTGTTTCTACAGATTTATCGCGTTGCTTTTGGTCGGGCATTGCATCTATAGTACGCATATTGTGTAGACGGTCAGCCAGCTTTATAATAATAACCCTTATATCCTGACCCATCGCAATAAGCATTTTTCTAAGACTTTCTGCCTGCTCCTGTTCCTTGGTAGAAAAGTTAAGCTTACCAATGCGTGTGACACCGTCTACCAGAAGCGCCACCTCGGCTCCAAATTCTTCTTTAATATCATCGGCAGTGGCATCTGTATCCTCCACAACATCGTGAAGAAGCGCGGCGGAGATAGACTGAGAATCGAGACCTAAGGAAATAATGATTTTGGCAACATTTAGTGGATGGATATAATATTCCTCATTTGAAAGCCTTTTTTGTCCCTCATGAGCGGTAACACAGCGTTCAAACGCTCTTTTAACCAAATCAAAATCATAATTTCCGCCAAATCGCACCATACAGTTATATAAATCATTATAGTCACGTTTATGTTGTTCGGTCACTGCTACCACTCCTCTCTTGTAGTTCTTTAAAAGTGTTAGAATTTAAAAGATTTGTCTTCATACCCAAAATTGCGCGGTATAATCCTTTTTCGGTTTTAACAATAAGACCTAATTCCTCTAAAATCATAAGCGAAATTAAAGCCTTTGCAAAACCTATTTTATTCATAAAAATATATTTAATGCGTTCAGGTAACACTTCTTCTTCACTGATTTTTCTATAAATTTCCCCAATCTCATCGCGAGTAGGACAAATTATATTAGCATCAAAGCTGTTTCCTGACATATATTTATTATACTCATTTACCGACTTAAAAAGACTGTCATCATCAGTATCGTTCATTCTTATAGCCCTAATAAGCACCGAAACAGAATATTCGCCTCTAAACAAATTAGCTTCCACATTCACTGCTAAATCAAGTGTGTCCCCAACCTCAAAGCAAAAAGTATCGGTAGAAACTCCAAATAACATTGCCTGAAAAGTATTCACACCACGACTAAATAAAAGCCGCAAATGCTTATTATTAGCAACCGGTGTTATTCTTTCCAGTCTAACACCGAAAACACCGAACAACGGGGTTTTATTACCAAAGCCAAACGGTTCTAAAGACTTTAAAGCAAATGCTAAATCAAGCGAAAGTGCAGACGGATTAAGCTTACAGTCAAGAGAAATCAAAGGAGGAATAAACTCTAGCTTGCTTGCATAATCATTAATTCTTCTTCTGAATTCTATCACATCATCAGGTTTTAGTGTGACACCTGCCGCTTGGTCGTGACCGCCGAATTTAATCATTAAATCCCTACAAGAATTAATTGCATTGAAAAGTGAAAAGCCTTCAATACTTCTACCCGAACCGCAAGCAAGCTCCCCATTATAAGAAATCAAAATAGTTGGACATCCGTATTTTTCGGTTATTCTAGCGGCAACAATACCAACAACACCATGATGCCAGTTTTCACCTGCAACTACAATAACACGGTCATACATCAGCTTTTCTTTTTCAATAATTGCAACAGCCTCTTCAAATATTATTTTTTCAATCTGCTGTCTCTTAGAATTTTCTGCATCAATTTCATTTGCAAGTGACAATGCGGTCATCATATTATCAGTAGTAAGTAATTCAACAGCTCTCTCAGCCTTGCCCATTCTACCAGCCGCATTAATTCTTGGACACAGTGTGAAAGCAATTTTTGATGCGTTTACACCGTCAATTTCAATCCCTGCAACATTTGCTAACGCAGATATGCCAGTTGATGCAGAAGCTTTGATTTTTTGAATTCCGCACTTCACTACACTTCTATTTTCTAGAGTAAGCGGCATAATATCTGCTACGACCGCCAAAGAAAGAATATCAGCAAAATCGGGTAATAATTCCTCTGGCTCTCTGTTTTCTAAAACACAAATTAATCTATAAACCACCTGCGCACCACAAATATCTTTAAAAGAAGAATTGCAATGCTTAAGATGTGGGTCTACAACAGCATCTGCTAAAGGCAATTTCTCTGACGGTAAATGGTGGTCGGTAACAACCACACTCATACCAAGCTCATGCGCAAGTGCTATTTCCTCGTGGCAGACTATTCCGTTGTCAACAGTAATTATAAGCTTTGTATGTTCGTTAAAAAGCTTTTTAACTGCACCGACATTCATCCCGTAACCCTCATTAAAACGGTCGGGTATATAATAGCAACAATTTGCACCGCGTGACCTCAAATAAGTATATAGCAAAGCAGTGGCAGTAACACCGTCACAATCATAATCACCGTAAATTGCAATTTTTTCACCGCTTGCGATAAAGCTGTTAATAATATCCGCTGCCTTTTGAATATCGGCCATTTCGCGAGGGTCAGAAAAGCAAGGCTCATCAGATAAAAATTCCTCTAAAGCCATAGGGTCTTCATACCCTCTTGCAGAAGCGATGAGAGCAACTATTGGGTCTATATTGCATTCCTCAGCCAATTCCTTCGCCAAATTTTTATCATAGCTCGCTACCTGCCATTTTTTAAGTCCCAATATACTCACCGCCTTAAAGAAAAGAGTAAAAATACTATTCAGATATATTTAATTAATTTTAACATTAAACACCTTATTTTTCAACTTTTTTCTAAAATTTCAGGTAAAAAATCTTATAAAAATAGAGCAAAATGACTTTTTCACCATTTTGCTCTAATAAATATATAATTATTTTTATAAAATTCTCGATTTACTTTAAAAATTTTCTGATTTTTGTGTGCAATCTATTAAAATATATAAAAGACATTTTTGATACCGCAATATCATATAAAACAAAAGCCACGGTCCCGAAAATCAATAGAATAAAAACGGAATATTTACTAAATTCTCCTAAATTGTCAAGGGTTATTCCAAAAATACCTGCAAAAATATAATATGCAGTTATAACCGCAACAAAGAAACAGACAAGTTTTAATATCCACTCGAAAATAGGGTTGTTAATTTTCTCAATCAGTCCCTTAATAATCGGATAATATCCAAACAGGCAAATATACATTAATTTACTTTCCGGTTCAGCAAATAAAAAGACCAAAATCGCAGAGACAATATAGGTTAAAAAAGCCCATTTATAATTTGTTTCAATCACCGTAATCATAACAAACAAGCCAGCAACCGCAGGAATGGCATATGTTAAATACGGAAAATAAGATAACAGCATAAGAGCAGTCGCTAAGGCCGCCATCATTGCACAAAGAGTTATTTTCGCACTATTTTTCATATTATATAACCTAACAGCAAGGAATTAGGTCGCCGCCCATACACTCGCACAGGCAGTCGGCACAAATAAGATTTGTACAGCAGTCACACTCATTCATTCCACCACCATAGGAACGGTACGGATTATATTGATTTCCCGATTGACGCTGAGCGCGGTTTAAAGCGTTTCTGTATTCGGGATTTACAGGGTCCATTCTGCAAGCGGTAGCAAAACTGGTATATGCTTGGTCAAACCAACCTCTGCGATAAAGAACAGTACCATTGAGAAAATACCATTCTGCATTGCGGTTTTCTGGAGGCACACCGTCAAGCACTTCTTGTGCTTGTTCAAGCCTTGCTTGATTTATAAGCTGTCTAACCTCGGGGAAAGAGGTTTCACCGCCATTTGAATAACTGCCCTCATAGGTATTTTTACCCCCGCGCCGTCTATTCATAATATCATCATATGCCTCGTTAATTTCCTTCATTTTCTCGCCTGCTAAATCGGAAAGCGGATTATCTGTATAATTATCGGGATGATATTTCCTTGCAAGCTCTCTATAAGCATTTTTAATTTCATCGTCTGTGGCATTTTTATTAACCCCTAAAACTGAATATGGGTCTCTCATAAATTTAACTCCTTTTTAAATGTATCTTCTAACCCTAAAAATATAATATTACCCAGAATGGACTTGAATTTTTTGCATTCCAGTAGTTCAAAGGCTTTTGCCGCCTCATTTACGCAAAAATAGAGTTGCGGAACCACTTTTTTTTTAATATATCGTTCTTTATCACCGTTATAATCAAACTTAAGTACATTATATGCACCTTTTTTAATATCGTCCTCTAGGTCGCAAGCGGCATCTAAAATGTAAATATATCTACCTATACAATAGCCCATACGCTCCAATATGCGCTTTTCTCTATCATCCTCACTGCAAAGCATGAATATTTTTGATAACGCCTTTGCGGTAGGGTCAGCAATTTGGTCAATATATGAACAGTTTCCCACTTCAAGCTTTGACTGTTCATTAATATAACAACTGATGATTTCATTGAGCTGTGGATAATCCCTTTTCGCCTTTTTATATGCACCTTTAAAAATCGGCAATGCTAAATAAAAGCCAAACTTCTTTATACCTTTTTCATCCTCTACATTGTCCAATAGCTTATAATAAAGCATTATCATAGCAGCGGCAGATGGCATTTTTAAATCATTATTTTCCTTACAGTAATTGCACTTTTTTAAAGGATTAAAGGTGCAACGCTTATGTTCAAAATCACAGCGCCCTGAATTTAAAGACATATTAAGCAGCGCCAAAAATGTGAAATCATAGCTTAAAGTAAATCGGGCAAGCAAGCCATAGCTTTTTCCAAGCTCTTTACAAAGCGAGCAATATACAGCTTTATAAATTTCAAATTCCTTAATCTTCATTTCAGGCTTATCTGCCTTTATATAGCCAAACATTTTCACACCTCTTATCATGTTATTGTACCATTAAAAAACGCTATATTGATGAATAATATGTAAATTAAAGTCCCTTTTGGAACCTTAATTAAGCATTTTTTTAAGAAACTGTCCTGTATATGAGTGTTCGCATTCACAAACCTTTTCGGGTGTACCATGCGCAACAACAGTTCCACCGCCATCGCCGCCCTCAGGCCCTAAATCCACAATATAGTCTGCTGTTTTGATAACATCAAGATTATGCTCGATAACAAGAACGGTATTTCCCTTATCCACAAACCTCTCTAAAACCTCTATAAGCTTATGAACATCAGCTGTATGAAGCCCCGTTGTCGGCTCGTCAAGTACATAAATCGTTTTACCCGTGCTTCTTTTGGAAAGCTCAGCCGCCAACTTAACACGCTGTGCCTCGCCACCGGAAAGTGTTGTTGCAGGCTGTCCTATTTTAACATAGCCTAGTCCGACATCACAAAGAGTTTTGAGTTTACGGGCTATTTTCGGTATGCTTTCAAAGAAATAATAACCCTCTTCAACCGTCATTTCAAGCACATCATAAATACTTTTACCCTTATACTTCACGCTAAGAGTTTCCCTATTATAACGACTGCCGCCGCAAACCTCACAAGGAACATAAATATCGGGTAGAAAATGCATCTCAATCTTTAAAATACCGTCACCCTGACAAGCCTCGCATCTTCCGCCTTTAACATTAAAGGAAAATCTTCCTGAATTATAGCCGTGTATTTTCGCATCCTTTGTTGATGCAAAAAGTTCGCGTATATCTGTGAAAACACCAGTATATGTGGCTGGATTAGAGCGAGGTGTTCTGCCAATCGGCGATTGGTCGATATTTATTATTTTATCAAGATTTTCTATACCCTCGATAGATTTAAATTTACCAGGGAAGGTTTTTGCATTATTAAGCTTATTTGCCAAAACCTTGCATAGTATATCATTAACAAGAGAAGATTTACCGCTACCCGAAACACCTGTAACACACGAAAATGTTCCAAGCGGAATTTTAACATTAATATTTTTAAGATTATTTTCTGCTGCCCCTTTAACCGTAAGGAAACTGCCATTTCCTTTGCGTCTGTTAGTTGGCACAGGAATTTTCTTTCTGCCTGTCAGGTAATCTGAGGTAATAGACTCCTTGCAATCCTTTAGCTTTTCAAACTCACCGGAAAAAATCACATTACCGCCATGAATGCCCGCGCCTGGACCAATATCAACAATATAATCAGCAGCACGCATTGTATCTTCATCGTGTTCAACCACAATTACCGTATTGCCTAAATCGCGAAGACGTTTGAGGGTTGCAATAAGGCGGTCATTATCTCTTTGATGAAGTCCTATACTTGGCTCATCAAGAATATAAAGCACACCCATTAATGATGAACCTATTTGGGTTGCAAGCCTTATACGCTGACTTTCTCCACCCGAAAGTGTGCCCGAAGAGCGAGATAAATCAAGATATTCTAGACCCACACTTTGTAAAAAGGTAAGTCTTTCTTTTATTTCCTTTAAAATAGGCTTGGCAATCATACTGTCTCTTTCGCCGAATTTCAATGTGTTTATAAAATCAAGCTCGCGCGAAACCGACATATCGCAAAATTCTATGATATTCTTGCTTCCAACTGTTACTGCAAGAAATTCAGGCTTAAGTCTTGAACCGTTACATTCAGGACAGGCGCTCTCATGCATATAGCTTTCAAGCTCATTTCTTGCATATTCGCTATTTGTTTCCTTATAGCGTCTCTCAAGGTTATTTATAACGCCTTCGAAGGTAGCATGATAAGTTCCACCACCGAAAACAGTATTTCGCTCTAGCTTGATTTTAGTATCACCTGTACCGTAAAGCACAACATTTTTAGCCTCTTCGGGTAAATCCTTCCAAGGTAAATTTATATCAAAGCCATAGTGCTCAGCAAGACCTTTATAATACATTTCAGCTATACTGCTAGCATCAGGATTAAGCCATGAATTAACACCCCAACCCGATGCCTTTATACAACCATCTAACAATGATTTGTCCTCATCATTTATTATCAGTCTTTTATCTATCTTCAAAAAAACGCCGATACCCGTACAGGTAGGACATGCACCCATTGGGTTATTGAACGAAAACATTGTTGGTGTAAGCTCTGGTATACTAATACCGTGCTCATCACATGCATAGCTTTGAGAAAATTGCATTTCTTCTCCGCCTATAACATCAACCGCAACAAGACCTCCCGACAACGCAACTGCGGTTTCTATACTGTCAGTCAATCTGGATACAATATCCTCTTTAATCACAAGACGGTCAACCACAACCTCAATCCAATGCTTTTTATTTTTGTCAAGCTTAATTTCTTCAGCAAGGTCGTACATATTACCGTCAATTCTAACCCTTGAATAACCCGATTTGCGTGCAGACTCAAGTTCTTTTGTATGCTCACCCTTTCTCCCTTTTACAATTGGTGAAAGAATTTGAAACCTTGTGCCAATTTCTAATTTCATCACAACATCAACGATTTGGTCGGTTGTTTGCTGACTGATTTCCTTTCCGCAAATAGGACAGTGCGGAATACCAACCCTAGCATACAACAAACGAAGGTAATCGTATATCTCTGTCACCGTACCCACCGTTGAGCGCGGATTTTTAGAGGTAGTCTTTTGGTCGATTGAAATTGCGGGCGATAATCCCTCAATAGTATCCACATTTGGCTTTTCCATCTGACCTAAAAACTGACGCGCATAGGAGGACAGGGACTCAACGTATCTACGCTGTCCCTCTGCATAAATCGTATCAAAAGCAAGCGAGGATTTACCGCTTCCCGAAAGCCCTGTAAAAACAATTAACTTGTCACGCGGTATCTCAACATCGATATTCTTAAGATTATGCTCGTTAGCACCCTTTATTATAATTTTATCATTAGCCAAACCAATCATCCTAATTTATAATCTACTCTCCTATTTTACGACAAAATAATTTTAAAGTAAATACTTTATTATTATTTACCCGTAAAAAAATATATACAGAATGAGAAAATAAATCAATTTCAGTAACTAATAATAGAAATTCAAATACAGATAAAAAAAGTGATAGCTCTTTTGTTTACTTATTGTTTTATTTGTGGTATAATATTTACATTATGGGGTGAATTGTATGAATAAGTTCATTTTACATTCAAATTACAAGCCTACGGGAGACCAACCGGAAGCTATAGAAAAATTGGTAGATGGTTTAAACCGCGGTGATAAAGAACAGGTTTTACTTGGTGTTACAGGTTCTGGCAAAACCTTTACTATGGCAAATATTATCGAGCGAGTAAACCGCCCGACACTTGTTCTAGCTCACAATAAAACACTCGCCGCACAGCTTTGCTCGGAGTTCCGTGAATTCTTCCCCGAAAATGCGGTTGAATATTTTGTATCCTATTACGACTACTATCAGCCCGAAGCGTACCTCCCCGGAACTGACACATATATTGAAAAAGATTCTGCAATTAATGACGAAATTGATAAGCTTCGTCACAGTGCAACCTGTGCACTTTCTGAGCGTCGGGATGTTATAATTGTGGCATCGGTTTCTTGTATATATTCTCTTGGAAACCCTATTGATTACAGAAATATGGTAATTTCTCTACGTGAGGGAATGGAAAAAAGTCGTGACGAGCTTGTAGAAAAGCTGGTTGAATTGCAGTATGAACGCAACGATATTAACTTTGTGCGAAATAAATTTCGCGTTCGCGGTGATACAGTTGAGGTATTTCCTGCTTACTCTATGGACAATGCTATAAGAATTGAATTTTTCGGTGACGAAATAGACAGAATATGCGAAATAAATACCGTAACCGGTGAAATTAAAGCCTTTCTTTCCCACGTTGCAATTTACCCTGCCTCGCATTATATTGTGCCTCAAGACAAGCTACAGGATGCTTTGCAAGAGATTATAGATGAAATGGAAGAAAGGGTTAAATTCTTTATAGAAAATGAACAACTGATTGAGGCTCAAAGAATTCGCCAACGCACCGAATATGATGTTGAAATGCTTAGGGAAATCGGCACCTGCAAGGGTGTTGAAAACTATTCGCGTGTGCTTGCGCGCAGACCTGCGGGTAGCACTCCCTCTACACTACTAGACTTCTTTCCCGATGATTTTATACTTTTTGTTGATGAATCCCACGTAACACTTCCTCAAGTTCGCGGTATGTATGGCGGAGACCGAGCAAGAAAAGAAAATCTTGTCCAATATGGCTTTCGTTTACCCTCCGCCTTTGATAACCGTCCTTTAAATTTCGAAGAGTTTTATTCACATGTTAATCAAGCAGTTTTTGTTTCTGCAACACCTGCAGAGTTTGAAAAAGATAAAGCTACGCAGATTGTTGAACAGGTAATCCGTCCAACAGGACTTTTAGACCCAAAAATATCTGTCAGAGCCACAGATGGACAAATCGATGATTTAATAGGTGAGATAAATTTAAGGGTTGAAAAAAAAGAGCGTGTGCTCATTACAACACTTACTAAAAAAATGGCTGAGGACCTCACCGAATACCTCGAAAATATCGGCATTAAAGTTCGTTACATGCACTATGATGTTGATACAATGGAACGAATGGAAATAATTCGAGATTTGCGTCTAGGTGAGTTTGATGTGCTTGTTGGTATCAATCTGTTGCGCGAGGGGCTTGATATCCCTGAGGTTTCCCTTGTGGCTATTCTTGACGCAGATAAAGAAGGCTTTCTCAGAAGTGAAACCTCACTTGTGCAAACGATAGGAAGGGCAGCGCGTAATGCCGAAGGCGAAGTTATAATGTATGCTGACAGTATAACTCCCTCAATGGAACGGGCTATAACCGAAACCGAGCGCAGACGCGCCATTCAGCAAAAATACAATGAAGATAACGACATAACACCTAAAACCATTATTAAGGACGTTCGAGACATTATCGAAATTGGCAGTAAGAAAAATAATGACAAGCCAATTAAAAAAATGTCACATATAGAGCGTGAAATAGAAATCAAGCGCCTGACCTCAGAAATGAAGCAAGCGGCTAAAATGCTGGAATTTGAGTTGGCTGCTGTTTTGCGTGATAAAATTGAAAATCTCAGAAAAATGAAATAGCAAATGCAAAAAATCCCACACTAAACGGTGTGGGATTTTAAGTTATGTAATTATTTATTTACCCTCGTTATATTTTGCAACAACCTTTTTTATGCGGTCTGCCGGGTCAAGTAAACTGCTGATAGAATTGTCATAGTTGAGTGTTTCAACTAAAAGTGCAATATACTTAGACATATTAACACTGCAATACCATTCGCGTTTTAAAAGCTCTTCGGGTTGGAAGATAAGATTAGTAGTGAATACCTTGTCAATAAGACCGTTTTTATAATATTCATCAAACTTCTCAAGTCCCTCAACAAAAAGACCGAATGTTGAGAATACAAAAATTCTGCCTGCTCCCTTTTCCTTAAGCTTAGCAGCTATATCAAGCATAGATTCACCCGAGGAAATCATATCGTCAACAAGAATTAAGTCCTTACCGACAATATCATTACCAAGGAATTCATGAGCCTCAATAGGATTTCTGCCATTAACAATTACAGAATAATTGCGGCGCTTATAGAACATTCCAAGCTCTAAGCCTAAAACGGAGGAATAATAAATACAGCGACCCATACCGCCCTCATCGGGAGATACAATCATAGTATGGTCACGGTCAAGCTTAACATCAGGAACTGTTTTAAGTAATGCCTTAATCATCTGATAAGCCGCCTGAACATTATCAAATCCATCAAGTGGAATTGCGTTATTTACTCGTGGGTCATGTGCGTCAAAGGTGATAATATTCTTAACACCCATTGCTATAAGCTCTTGAAGAGCCATTGCACAGTCCATAGACTCTCTGCTTGTTCTTCTATGCTGTCTGCCTTCGTATAGCATAGGCATAATAACAGTAATTCTTCTAGCCTTTCCGCCAAGAGCCGCAATAACACGCTTTAAATCCTGAAAGTGATCGTCCGGACTCATAGGAACGGTCATACCGTACATCTTGTAGGTTACGTTGTAGTTGAAGCAGTCACAGATGATATAAACATCAAGTCCGCGAGCTGTGTGGTTAAGAACGGCTTTAGCCTCACCTGTACCAAATCTTGGGCAGTTTGCAGAAACCACAAAAGATTCATCTTCAGGGATATTACGCCATTGCTTTAGATAATAATCAACCTTAGAAGAAATATCCTCACAACCGCGCATGCTTATAAGTGCCAAATCACCGTAAGGGGTATGCTTAAAATCGATGCTTGCCATAAAAAATCCTCCGCATTTTTATTTTCTATTATATAATAACACACTTTGCTCGACAAAAAAAGACCTTTTTAAAATTTTTTTGAAAAATTTTTTATAAAAATAAATTACTTTTTTATTGAATAAAAACAGAAATTTTGTTATAATGGTGTCGAATATGATTTGAGAGGAGAAAAAATTATGGCTAAGGTATATCTTTTAGCACATACTCCAAACCCTGAGCATACAGTAGCATCTGCTGCCAAGCTTTGCTATAGCAGCTCTACAATAAGTAATTTGACAGAAAATTTAACAGAAGAAAAGGCTGCTTCTTTCGTTGAAATGCTCGCCGAAATAGGTCATGAAAGTCCGATTGAACACGCAAGCTTTACATTTGGTATTGAGGGAGTTTCGCGTTCATTACTAGCGCAAATAACCCGTCACCGTATGGCTTCATTCTCTGTTAAAAGCCAACGCTATGTGCGTGAGGGCGCATTTGAATATGTAACACCGCCCGAAATTTCCCAAAATCCCGAAGCTTTGGAATTATATCAAGAAATCATGGCTGAAGATCAAAGAAAATATGACCGTTTGACTGAAATACTTAAAGAAAAGCATATAAAAACCTTTTTAGCTGAGGGTAAGGATGAAAAAACAGCCGCACGCCTCGCTGAAAAAAAAGCTATTGAGGATGCGCGCTTTGTGCTGCCCAATGCTTGTGAAACACAGATGGTAATGACGATGAACGCCCGTTCACTTCATAACTTCTTTAGACATCGTTGTTGTGCGCGTGCTCAATGGGAAATTCAGGAAATTGCTAATCAGATGTTAAAATTAGTAACCGAAGTAGCGCCTAATCTCTTTAAGAACGCTGGTCCATCTTGTCTTACTGGCCCATGCCCTGAAGGTAAAATGTCTTGCGGCAGAGCAAAGGAAATTAAAGAATATTATAAGGAATTAAAAAACAATGGGTAAACTTATAGTAATTGAAGGTCTTGACGGTAGCGGTAAATCTACTCAACTTGATTTGCTTTATGAAAACTTAAAGCTTCACGGTGTTGACTGTAAAAGTGTATCCTTTCCCGATTATGATAATCCATCAAGCACGCTTGTTAAGATGTACTTAAACGGCGATTTTGGGAAAAAGCCCAATGATGTTAATGCATTTGCCGCTTCGGTTTTCTATGCGGTTGATCGTTATGCCTCTTTTAAGACAAATTGGGGCGAATACTATAACAACGGTGGCACTGTTATAGCTGGTAGATACACAACCTCTAATGCCATTCATCAAGCCTCTAAGCTACCCGAAAACGAATGGGAAAGTTTTCTTTCCTGGCTCTATGACTTTGAATACACAAAAATAGGCATTCCAAGACCCGATAAGGTGATTTTCCTTGATATGCCTGTCGAAGTTTCGCAAAAGCTTTTAACCAAGAGATATGATGGCGACAATTCTAAAAAAGACATCCACGAAAGCGATACCGATTATCTTGACCGTTGCCGAAAAGCTGCGGTTTTCACTGCCGATTACTCAGGTTGGGAAACCATTTCCTGTTCTAAGGAAGGCGAAGCCAGAAGTATTGAAGATATTTCAAAGGATGTACTTAATTCTGTTTTAAAGCTATATAATGAGGAAAAATTATGATTTATGTGTTTTTAGCCGATGGATTTGAGGAATGTGAAGCCTTAGTACCGGTTGACATTTTAAGGCGCGCAGACATACCCGTTAAAACTGTTGGGGTTAATTCTAAAACCGTTATCGGTTCGCACGGTATACCTGTGGTATGTGACTTAGAAGACAATGAAATAATTACCGATAATTTAGACGGAATTATTCTTCCAGGCGGTATGCCTGGCACCCTTAATCTTGAAAAAAGTGAGCCCGTTCAGTCTTTTATAGATTATTCAGCAGAGAATAACCTTTTTATTGGTGCTATTTGCGCCGCACCGTCTATACTTGGTCATAAAGGGCTGTTAAATGGCAAAAAAGCCACCTGTTTCACAGGTTTTGAGAAGGATTTAATCGGCGCTGACGTACTATGTATTCCCGTTGTTAGAGACAACAATATCATTACCGCTTATGGTGCCGGTGCTGCTTTCCCCTTTGGTTTTGAGCTACTTGAGGCTTTAACCGATACTGATACTGCTAAAGCATTGAAAAAACAAATGAGATATATTTAACAGGAGTTTAAAATGGACGAAAAGTTTAACAATTCTAACCATACACTCTCTTCCTCTGAAGATGATTTTGTATTAGGAAAAGGCTTCGATATTAACACCGAGGACTACAAAAGCAATAACATTAAAAAGAAACCTAAAAAAAGTTCAACAATTAAAAATATTATATGGATATTTTTAATAATCGTTGTATCCTTTGGGCTTGCTTTTACTATTATTTATGCGGGCGCTGATTTTATGGGTATCGGTTTTGGCAGAGGTGAAAACTGTGTTGTTGAAATCGAGCCTGGTACACCGGCATCTATAGTTGCAGAACAACTAAGTGACTGCGGTGCCGTTAAGATACCTCTTTTATTTAGACTATACACTAAATTCACAGGCTATGACAGTCAGTTTAAGTATGGTGTTTACACCTTTAATAATGAAGCGGGATACGAATCACTTGCTGAAATGCTCATAACCGACGGTGCTAAAGCAGACAGTGTTTCGGTTAAAATACCTGAATATGCAACAATTGACGAAATCTCTGTTCTTTTAGCTGATGCAGGTGTTTGCACTAAGTCGGATTTTATTGATGCTGTACAGCACGGTGATTTTAAAATTAATTTTGTTAAGGATATCCCAAAAGAAAAGGTGCACTACCGTTTAGAAGGCTACCTATTCCCCGATACCTATGATTTTTATAGCTATGCTTCCAAGGAATGTGCCTTTTTAGCTGTAGAAAAAATGCTTAAAGCTATGGAAGATAAGTTTTCTAGTGAAATGCTAAAAGCTATTGCAGACAGCAATTATAGCTTACACGAAATTTTAACAATTGCTTCTCTTGTCGAATCCGAATCGGCTAATGGCACAGCCGAAGAAAGAGCAAAGGTTGCCGCGGTTTTCTATAACAGACTTGAGGGCAAAAACTGGAACGAGCCAAAATTTCTTCAAACCGACCCATCAACATTTTACCCATACGGTAACGGTCGTTACAATACCTATAAAACCGAAGGTTTGCCTCCAGGACCTATAGGTGCGCCTAGTCTAAATTCTATAAAGGCGGCGTTATATCCCGCTGAAGATTTTAATGCCACTTATTTTGTGACCGACAAAAACGCTGAATTTTATTTTAATGAAACACTCTCTGCACACAATAAAACTATAGCAGAGCTAAAGCGTAAAGGCTTATGGCTCTACACTCAATTAGGAAGTTAAAAAATGATATACAGAAATATAGAGCTTCTTGCCCCATCAGGCGATTTAACAAGACTAAAAGCTGCTGTCGACTATGGTGCCGACGCAGTTTACCTCGCAGGTGAAGAATTTGGAATGCGCACCGCTGCCACGAATTTTGGAGAAGAGGATTTAAAGCTTGGGATTGACTATGCTCATTCACACGGTGTCAAGGTGCATGTCACCTGTAACACAATACCGCACAATGCAGAAATACCACGACTGCCTGCATTTCTAGAAAAACTGAATGCCTTAGGCGCTGATGCTATAATAGCTTCTGATATAGGAACTATGGGGCTTATTAAAAAATACGCTCCAAATTGCGAATTGCATATTTCGGTGCAATCAGGTATTTGCAATTACGAAACAGCAAGAGCATTTTATGATTTTGGTGCTAAACGCGTTGTTTTAGCGCGCGAATTGTCGTTAGACGAAATTGCTGAAATCAGAGCAAAAACCCCTATAGACTTAGAGCTTGAAGCCTTTGCTCACGGTGCTATGTGTGTTTCTTTTTCTGCCAGATGCTTGTTATCAAGCTATATGACAGGAAGAGATGCTAACCGCGGAGACTGTGCGCAATCTTGTCGTTGGAGTTATTCGCTTATGGAAGAAAAACGACCGGGCCAGTATTTTGATATTACCGAAACCGACAAAGGAACTTATATACTAAATGCCAACGATATGTGTATGGCTGAGCATCTTGACAAAATGATTAGTGCCGGTGTTGACAGCATTAAGCTTGAAGGCAGAGCTAAATCTCATTATTACACTGCAGTTGTAACGAACGCTTACCGAGGTGCGCTTGACAGCCTTAAAAATGCAGATAATACTTGGCAATGTCCTGAATGGGTTTTAGAGGAACTCAATAAAATCAGCCACCGCACCTATTCTACAGGCTTTTACTTAGGGTTCCCGCAAAATTCACAAACCTATGAAAATGCCGGTTATGTTAGGGATTATGCTGTTGCCGCCATTGTTGAAGGATATGAAAATGGTATGATTACTGCAACTCTCAAAAATAAATTCTTAAAAGGTCAGGTATTTGACTGCCTGGAACCGAAATCCCCGCCTTTTGAAGTGGTTGCAGAGGAATTATTTGATGGAAAGAATAATCCTATTGATTCTGCACCTCATCCTATGATGACGGTTAAAATTCCTTTTGAACGCCCTGTGAAAACAGGCTCGCTTTTAAGAATGAAAACTTAAATCATAATATTTTTAACACCTCTTGTTAATATTAAAAACAAGAGGTGTTTTTTATGAAAAGTAATCCTAATTTTTGGCGCAGCTTCACTATAAGAGGTGCAATAAGCCTTTTTGTTATTTTCGCAATGTTTATGTATAGTATATTGAGAGTTTCGGTAATTGCTGTAAGTGATTATAAATATATACTAGAAAATCAAAACTGTTTAAGTTTAAAAATCAGTGATTTACGCGGAACTATTTACGATACAAACATGATACCTCTTACAAACAATTCGAAAAAAATTATTGCGGCAGTCTCTCCAACCGAAAGAGCAAAAACAGCATTAAAATCCGTAATAAATGGCGAAGAATTAAAACTGGCATTAAAAAAATTAGAGCTTGGAAAGCCAATTCTTTGCGAAATCCCAAAGCATATTGAATGTGACGGAATTATTTGCACTGAAATCTTTGAAAACAATAGAGATAATACCCTGGCGGTACACACCCTAGGCTATACGGATTCCGATAATAACGGTGTTTCAGGATTGGAAAAAGCCTATAACGAAATTCTAAAAAGCGAAATTGACGTCTATATTGCTTATGAATGCGATGGAAAGGGTAAATTGCTTAAAGGCGCAAAACCCACAATTTATAATAACACATCCATAACTGCTGGAGGCATCGTTTCTACGATTGACATTAACATTCAGAGCATAGCTGAAAATGTCGCTAATTCTATCGAAATGGGTGCAATAGTTATAGCTGACGCTAAAAATGGAAAAATCAGAGCATCGGTCAGCCGACCGACATTTGATATTGAAAACATCAAAGAATATTTGAACGATACCTCTTCCCCATTGCTTGACCGTACAATCTGTGCATACAATGTAGGCTCAGTTTTTAAGCCCTGTGTTGCCACCGCAGGAATAGAAAACAATATGGAAACTTTTTCATATGATTGTACTGGCAGCTGTAAAATAATCGACAGAAACTTTAAATGCCACAAGTCAGACGGACATGGTATTTTGAATTTAGAGCAAAGTATTGCCAATTCTTGCAACACATTCTTTTATAATTTAGCTTTTAAAATTGGAGGAACAGAAATTTTAAAAACCGCATCTGCTTTTCAGTTTGGCAATTCATTAAAGCTCTGTGACGGAATATTCACTGCAAAGGGAAGTATTCCCCCAAAAACCAACCTTTCGAATATAGCGCATTTAGCCAACTTCAGCATTGGACAAGGCGAGCTATTGCTAAGTCCCGTATCTATGTTAACCCTATACTGTGCCATTGCCACAGACGGTAAATATTACATTCCTTCCCTTATTGAAGGAACATTAGAGAACGGTGCTCTTAAAAAATATGACATAGGCAGTCCTACGCGTGTTATGAGCCATCAAACCGCTAACATTTTGAAGGAGTGCTTAAAAGCGGTAATTGAATACGGAACAGGTACCGATGCAAAACCCACAACAGTTTCTGCGGCAGGTAAAACTGCCACCGCACAGACAGGAAAGTTTTCAAACGGTGCAGAAATCAACGAGGGTTGGTTTTGCGGTTTCTTCCCTGCCGAAAATCCTCAATATGTAGCTATTATTTTTTCTGAAAACACCGCTAGGCAAACTAAAACCTGTAGTCAAATTTTTGCAGAAATTGCAGATGAAATTACGAATGCAAAAAAATAAAAAGCGTGTTAATGCACGCTTTTTAAATCTATATTCTTTTTTTAGACAACTTAGGTAGTTGTGCAAAAACAATAGCTGCAAACATTATAATACATCCCACTGTTTCCCTTAGAGTGAAGCGTTCACCAATAATAACCGCACCGCTTATAGCCGCAAATACTGATTCAAGACTCATTAAAATCGATGCAACGGTTGGATTTTTAGAATACTGCTGACCTATAATCTGCAAAGTATACGCTATTCCACAAGAAACAATACCAAGATATAATATGTAAGGTAGCGATTCTTTTACCTGTAACAATGTTGGCTCTTCAAAAACAAGCATTAAAATAAGTGATAAGACACCGCAAACCATAAACTGAAGACTTGAAAGTTTAATACCGTCCACTCGGTCGGCAAATTTATCAATACATATAATTTGCATAGTAAATGCAAGAGCACAGCAAAGGACAATTAAATCACCCAAATAAACATTTCCTATACCGTTGCTAAGGCAAAGTAAACACATACCAACCACAGCAAGCATTACTCCAAGCCATACAGTAAAGTTTACCTTTTTCTTCATAAAGATACCAAAAACAGGCACCAAAACAACATATAGGGCAGTTATAAAACCCGACCTACCAGAAGCCGCCGCCTCTTTGGGATAGAGAATGATACCAAACTGTTGGAAATTTGTTGCAATGCAAAGAAAAACACCGCATAAGACACCGCTAACCAACAAATCCATTCTAGCCTTTTTTGTATTTTCAAAAAAAGATTTGTTATTCTTTTTCGAAAAAAGCACAATAATTGGCACTAAAAAAAGTGAACCGATTATTGAACGAATACCGTTAATCGCAAAGGGTGACAGCACCTCACCCGCCTTATCCTGCATTACAAACGAGACGCCCCATAAAAGTGCCGCTAATATTAACAATAAATTACCTTTAAAATTCCTACTCAAAAAAATCACCTTAATAATACTTAAAATCATTATCCTTACTTTTCAAAATTTCAAGATAATGCTTGCACTCTGCTTTTGCAGAAGCTAAATCAAGACATTTATAGTTTCCGCATTCCTTACGGGTTGCACCGAAGATTTCACCCTCATGTGCTATTGTTTTTTCTAAAGCTATTATAAGCTCAGATAAAACCCTTTTTGGCTCTAAATCTCTAACTAATAGATAAAAGCCTGTTCTGCAACCCATTGGTCCAAAATATATAATTTTATTCTTAACCTCAGAATTTCTGAGATATGTTGCCAACATATGCTCAACCGAATGCATAGTGCAGTCATCAATATAATCATCAGAATTTGGTTTTCTTGTTCTTAGATCATAGGTTACTATATCACCGTCAATACGAGAAATATAAATTCCCTCTGAAATCAAATCGTGGTCAACGGAAAAGCTTGCAATTCTATTAGGCTTATCACTAAAGTTTTCATTTAAAATTTCTTTTGCATCCATATAATCAACACCTTAAATATTTTCATCGTTAATATCTATTTTTGCTTTTTAATAACTATGGCGGAACGGTTTGGAATATAACAATTAAATCCTGTCCAATCAGCAGGAGTAGTATATGTTTTGTATTTTACTGCTTTATCAACCCTGGAAAAACCGCCAAACTCACCGTCATCTGTTGTTAAAACAATTTTATAAGTTCCTTTTTTGCTTACTGGTATAAAATATCCGTCAAAAGATTTGGTTGGGTGAAAATTAAAAATAAATACCACATCGCCCTTTTCAAAAATTATAATCTTGTCATCCTGATGCAACCATTTGTTTTCCGCCTTCAAAGACAAAACATCATACCTTTTAAGCAACTTAATCATAGCATTATCAAAATTGTTGAGTTCAATATATCTAAGTTCCTTATTATCAACCAAGCTCCACTGCCGACGGCAATAATGATAACTCCAACCGTTGCCCTCGCGCGGAAAATCAATCCACTCGGGGTGACCGAATTCATTGCCCATAAAATTAAGATATCCTTCGCCTGCTAATGAAGCAGTAATTAGCCTTATCATCTTATGAAGAGCAATGCCGCGGTCAATAACTAGACTTTCGGCAAATTTGTTCATTTTATTATACATTTCTGCATCACAAAGTCTGAACATAATTGTTTTATCGCCCACAAGGGCTTGGTCATGAGATTCTGCATAACCAATGTTCTTCTCATGCGGGCGCCTACTGGTTAACTCGTACCATAATTTTCCCATATCCCAATCATCATCGGTATATTCTTTGAGAAACTTAATCCATAAATCAGGCACACCCATAGAAAGCCTGTAATCAAAGCCTACGCCACCCTCATATATGGGTATACACATACCAGGCATACCTGACATATCCTCTGCAATAGTAATCGCCGCAGGATTATACTCATGAATAAGCTCGTTAGCAAGCTGTAAATATGTGACCGCATCCGTATCGGTATTCATTGAAAAATACATACTGTAATCAGTAAAAGCACTACCAAGACCGTGGTCGTGATAAAGCATGGAGGTTACGCCGTCAAAACGGAAACCGTCAAAATGGAAAATTTCCATCCAATACTTTAGATTTGAGAGAAGAAAATGCAGAACTTCATTTTTCCCATAGTTAAAAAGCTTAGTTCCCCAAGCACTATGATTTCCCTTTTCTCCCTCGTGGAAAAACTGATAAACCGTACCATCAAATTCGTTTAAACCCTCGTTGGTGTTTTTAACCGCGTGGGAATGAACAACATCGAGCAAAACAGTAATACCCATTTTGTGTGCAGTATTTATGAGCTTTTTAAGTGAGAGGCTGTTGCCGTAACGTGATGATGAGGCGAAAAAATTTGAAACCTGATAACCGAATGAGCCATAATATGGGTGTTCCATAACCGCCATTATTTGTATGGTATTATATCCTAGTTTCTTTATGCGCGGTAAAGTATTTTTACGAAATTCATCATATGTAGTAACTCTTCCCTCTTCGCCCGACATACCGATGTGACATTCATATATTAAGGGTGTTGAATCGGGTATAAATCCACCGTCTGTCCAAGGAAAAGCTTCAAAAGTATCCTCAATTTCAGCACACCATAAATATGTAACCGGATCTTGTACAACCCGTGTAGCATACAAGGGAATACGCCGCAAATATTCACCGCTATCTGTCACAACAATAGCCTGCACCTTTTGACCGCATTTAAGTGCATTCTTACCGCTTAATATAATTTCAAAAATACCGTTATCCAAACGCTTCATTGGATGGCTTTCTAAACTCCAACCGTTGAAATCACCCGTAAGATACATTCTTTTTGCAGCAGGCGCCCATTCTCTGTAAATCCAACCGTCTTCAGTTCGATGGAAGCCAAAATATTTATAACCGTTTGCAAAATCTAATAGGCTTGAAAAATTATTTAAAAGCTCTTCTCTTTTTTTAAGATAAAGCTTTGTACGCAAATCAATATCCTTTTCAAAGGGTTTTAAATATCCGTCAATTTCTAAAATTTTATTACTGATATCCTTTAACATGAACTGCACCCCTTGTATATTTTTATTTTTAATTATAACAAACTATAGATACAATTAGCAATAGAAAATAATATTTTTTATAAAAAACCTCTTTTATCAATATCAAAACATTTCCTTAAAACACTTGACTGAAAATAAAATTAATGATATAATCAACGACAAGTTAAATTATCTGCCCCGATAGTTCAACGGATAGAATAAGGTCCTCCTAAGTGTGAGGAGTATCTAACTCCAAGGATTGCATAAAGGCACTCATATTGTGAATAAAACTTAATATTAGCCCCCTTAGTTAAATGGATATAACAGACCCCTCCTAAGGGTCAATTGCGCGTTCGATTCGCACAGGGGGTGCCAAAAACCCACCGCAAGGAATGATTCCTTGCGGTGTTCTTTTGTTACCATATTTATTCAAATACACTGCATATTTTGCCTACAAAATTTTGAACAAAATCAATGAAAAAGTAGTCTTTTGCTTACACTTGCTAACAGAATTAGGTTTTATCATTAACTTTTGATAATAATTCTGATACTAACTCAGGATGCTCTTTTACAAGTTTTTTAAGCATTTCAAGTGTTTCATCAGTTTCAATTTTCTTGCTTTCAGTTCCCACTTTAGCAAAGAAGCCGCTATCCATTTCCTGTGCTATCAGCTTTCTGTCTGCATCAAATCCGTGGGCATACGTATCAGTTACCATCCGAGCCTCAGCGTGTCCTGTATCGCCCTGTACGGCTTTTATATTGCCTCTACTTAGTTTTAACTTTAACGAAGTGCTACTGTGCCGCAGACTGTGAAAAACCACAGGTCGCAGATTATGCTTTTCAATCATATTGTAGAATACTTTATCAATGGTACGCATTTCATAAGGTCTGCCGTTGATATGCGCTACAACCAAATCATAGTCATAATACTCGTTACCGAGCAAAGCCTTGTTTTCTTCTTGCTGAGCCTTAACCTTTTTCAGTTCCTCAATAACCGCTTGGGGTAAATATACAATACGGTTACTGCTCTCTGTTTTAGGGGATTTCAGCACAAGGCTTGTTGTTGCTTTCTTGGGCATTATCTGAGGAAATTTTAAAATAATAGTGCTTCTGTTTACCCTCTCTAATGCTTCAATACTATCATTTGAACAACGAGAAATCTCTTTATCAATTTTAACATAAGCCTCACCGTTTAAAACAGCTTCATCTTCTATATGAACATTAGACCACTGTAAGCCGAGGATTTCACCTATACGTAAACTACAACCAAGAGCAAGATATAAGCAGATTTTAAGTGCAGGGTCATCACAAACATTTAATGCTTCAACCGCTTCTGCATCCGACCAAACCGCTCGCTCTTTAGGATTGTGTTTAGGCAACGTTACCGCGATTGTTGGATTAAC
>JAZUAL010000022.1:0-9113 GCA_045637925.1 Acutalibacteraceae bacterium
TCATGTTTTTGGAGAATGTGAATTTGCGGCAATAGAGGGTACTAGAATTGAATTAGGAGAAGGCTGTTTAGTATCGTCTAAGACTGTGTTCAGAACGGGGGACAGTCACTCTATTCTTGATTTAGAGGGTAATAGAATTAACACTTCAAAGGATATTAAACTCGGAGATAGAATATGGGTAGGACAAAGGGCAAGTATTTTAAAAGGCTCTGCTATAGGTAATGACAGTGTTGTCTCATTTGGCGCGATAGTTACAAAGGCTTTTGAAACTCCTAATGCTATAATTGGGGGGTGTGCCTGCCAAGGTTTTAAAGGATGGGATAGCTTGGTGTGCACAAAGGGTGAAAACTGATGGATAATATGAACGATTTAATTACGAAAAACAGTGAATATAAAAACGATAATATGGGAGTACTATTGGTTGCATTTATGATGTTTTTACCAATGTCCTCTATTTGCAATATTTTGCGTTTAGGAATAGCTGTTTTATTGTTTATTATGGTTTCTCTCAGAAAAGGAATAAACAATATAACTAAAACAATGTTTATAATTTTTGCTTGTATGCTTATGAGTCTTATTTTCTCAAGATTGGCTGTTTTAGCGTTTGAAGGCAAGGCAAACGAGGCGCTATGGATACATGAACTGCAAAGAATAGGATTTTATATTATTCTTATATTGGTGGTTTATAACTATAAGGTATCGTTCGACTTTTTGTTTAAGATATGTGTTGTAACATTATTTTTCCACGTTACTATTCAAACGCTTCAGTTGATGGGTGTAGAAGCGGTTTTCGATTTTATAGAAACATATTATTTAGAGGAGGGTGACTCAGGTATACACTTATCCTTGGCAAGAAGTAAAAATATAGCGTCATTCCGTTCGGGTTCAATTTATATGAACCCCAATGTTTATATGGTAGTACCTTTATCAATTCTTGGTGTTGTATTACAACGTGATAAACAGAAATTCTCGTTATTTAATATGTTTTTGATAATGGTCACATTATATTCGCTTTTACTTACAGGTTCAAGAACAGCACTGATTATAGCTATCTGTATGATAGTATATTATATTATCAAAAGGGAAGAACTTCACGATTTGCGCTGGGTTTTCCTTGGTTTTGGCGCAGTGATTTTAATTGCAACTATCGGTATATTGGCGGCAAAATACCGCGCATTTAATATTGTTGACGGACTTTCAACATCCCTCGGTGTTAAAATGGAAAATTTCAGCGAATATATAATATATTCACCTACCGTGTATTTAATAACAGGCAGCTTATCGTCGCGGCGAACGGTAGGTATGGATTCTGAATGGACTCATATATATGCATATTTCGGTATATTGGGAATTATATGGTATGTAAGCTTTTTAAAGCTTTTATTGCGAAATAAAGAAAAATACCCTATTCACGCAAAACTCTTAACATTAAATGTGTGTATGGTTGCTGCATCTGCAAGTGTAATGTTATGTATGCCCGTATTTTCATTTGTATGTTTGCTTTTATTAGCGGAAATAGAATAAATCAAGTGTATTTTATAATACACACATAAGAGTGAGAAAATATGAGAATAGTTGTTAATGATATTGCCGCAAGTAGCGGCGGTGCGATGACGGTTTTAAAAGATTTTTATTCATCTGTTTGTGAAAACGACAAGCAAAATGAATGGATATTTTTGCTAAGCCAAAAATATTTTAAAGAAACGAATAATGTAAAAATAATAGCACTTCCAAAGATTAAGAAAAGTGCTTTCAAAAAGGTTTTATTCGATTTTTTCAGTGGTAAAAAGTTTATAAACTCCTTAAAACCCGATGTGGTTTTTTCAATGCAGAATATTATAACATTCGGTGTTAAGGCTCCTCAAGTAGTTTATGTTCATCAATCTATTCCGTTTCAAAGCAGAAAAAAGTTTTCTTTTCTAAAGAGTAACGAAAGAAGCATTGCCATTAAACAGTTTTTAGTGGGTAGCATTATAAAAGCTTCTGTAAAAAGGGCAGACAAAGTAATAGTTCAAACCGATTGGATGAAAGAGGCTGTTTGTAAAAGCTGTGGTGTGGAATATGACAGGGTAGTTAAAATACTTCCCAATGTTAAAAATCTATCTCAATATATAGATTATAACAGTTACGACAGCAAAAATTTCTTTTATCCGACAAGCGAGGGAATATATAAAAACAATAAGCTTTTGTTAGAGGCTTGCAAGCTTTTAAATAAGGATAATGTTGATTTTAAGGCAGAGCTTACGGTTGATAGCGGCGAAAGTATAGACGGTGTTCATTATATTGGTAGAATACCCTATGAAGAGGTTATTGGCAAATATAACTCTGCAACACTTGTTTTCCCATCTTATATAGAAACCTTTGGATACCCATTAGCAGAGGCACGCCAAATGGGTGCAATAGTTTTAGCGTCTGATACCGAGTTTGCAAGAGAATTGCTTGAAGGCTATGATAATGCGTATTATTTTAATTATAATGATTGCGAAAAGCTGGCTTCATTAATGAAGCAGGTTGTTAATGGTGAAATTATAAAGAAGAATGCGGAAGGCACGGTTATCGATGCACGAAATAGTTGGTTGGATGTAATAAATCAGGTAACAAACCTTTTCAACTCATATATCATTTAGTTAATAAGAAGTTTCCCTAAGCGCTCTATGTATTATTTTATTTTGGAAAGGAGATTGTAAAATGTCTAAAATCAAATATCTTGCTCATTATACAAATGATTTGTCCAAAAGAGCAGCTTCACCTGCCGGATGCAATAAAATGGCATATATAATTAATGCAATATCCGAAATTATTGGACCGATTGAAGTTATTTCTGCTTGCAACACAACTTTACATTCTCAAAAAGGTTCACAAACCGTCTTAGAAAATAATACAACTATAAAATACTTACCATCATTGTATAGAGGAAATAAACTTTTCAATATATTTTCTATTATATTTTTGAATTTATCGCTTCTTTTTTATTTGCTTTTTAATATTAAGAAAAATGATACAATTATAGTTTATCATGCTGTGCGATTAATGTGGGTAGTAAGGTTTATAAAAAAGATTAAGGATATAAAAATTATATTAGAGGTCGAAGAAATATATGGGGATGTTTTTAATTCTCAAAAAACGGGAAAAAAAGAGCTTAAGTTTTTTGAGTTGGCAGATGCTTATATTTTTCCGACGAAACTTTTGGAAGAAAAAGTAAATATCAAAGATAAACCGTCTGTTATAATTCACGGAACATACGAAGCAACTCCCTTTTATGAAAAACAGTTAAAAGATGACAAAATTCATATTGTTTATGCAGGAACGCTTGATGTCCGCAAGGGTGCAACAACAGTAGTGGCAGCAGCAGAGTTTCTTGACAGCAAATATCATATACATATTTTAGGCTTTGGTGGCGAAGAAACCAAAAACAATCTTCAAAAAGAAATCAAAAAGGTTTCAGAAAAAACAGATTGTATTGTGACCTATGACGGTTGCCTTTCAGGTGAAGATTATCTGAGGTTCTTACAAAGCTGTGATATAGGTCTTAGTCCCCAAAATCCAGAAGCAACTTTTAACGAAACCTCATTTCCTTCAAAAATACTTTCATATATGTCAAACAGATTGAGGGTTGTAAGTATTCGTATTCAAGCAATAGAAAGTTCGAATGTGGGAGGATATATTTACTATTATGATGAGCAAAATCCTGAAGAGATAGCAAAAGCAATTATGTCTGTATCTTTAAATGATGATTATAATAGTAGGGAAATAATCGAAAAATTAGATAAGGATTTTAAAATTCAAATTAAAAGTATATTGGAGGCAATGAAACGATGAACGAAAATATGATTCCCATAAAAATTGATGGAAAGTATGAAAGTAAAATCGATGTTGCCGTTCTCATACTTTTCTTTAATCGCCCGAACACTTTAAGACAAGTTTTTGAACAGGTTAAATTAGCCCGTCCAAGCAAATTGTTTTTATATCAAGACGGTGCCAGAGAAAATAATGAAAAAGATATTGAAAATGTCGCAAAATGTCGCGAAATAGTTGAGAATATTGATTGGAAATGCGAGGTTTACAAATATTATCAAACAGAAAATCAGGGTTGCGACCCCTCGGAATATATATCTCAAAAATGGGCGTTTTCCATTGTGGAAAAGTGTATTATACTTGAGGATGATGATGTTCCGTCGCAATCATTTTTTCCATATTGCAAAGAATTGCTAGATAAATATGAAAATGATGAAAGAATAAATATAATCTGCGGAATGAATAACCTGGGCGAATATGAGGATGTAGATGCCGATTATTTCTTCACATATACAGGTTCTATCTGGGGTTGGGCAAGCTGGAGAAGAGTTATAGACCAGTGGACCGACAAATATCCTATGCTTGAAGATGAGTATAGGGCGAAGAAATTTAAGTCTGCTAACGAAAATAAGCACTTAATTGATAAATACATTAAAATAGCACGGGCACACGAAAAAAGCGGTAAAGCCCATTATGAATCGATTTTATCCTATAATATGTATACTCAGAATACTATAAATATTGTGCCTAAATATAATATGATTAAAAATATAGGACAGAATGCTGAAGGCGGTACTCATAGCGCATCTGATATCAAGTTTATTCCAAAAGGCTTAAGAAGAATTTTTACTATAAAAAGCTATGAACTAGAATTTCCGCTAAAGCACCCCGAATATGTTATGGAAGAAGTAGAATACAGAAAAAGGCTATTCAGAGTAATGGGATGGGGACATCCTCTGGTTTCCTTTTATAGAGCAATAGAAAGCCTATGTTTAATGCTTCGGTATAATGATAAAAAAGCTCTGGCGAAAAAAATAAAGAAAGTATTTAGGTTTTTAATAAAGTAAATAAAATGGTCTAACGGTGGTGAGTATTAGTGAGCAATAAAATAAGGGTGCTAACCGTAAATTGTGTTTATGACAAGTACAGTACAGGTAAAATTATAAAAGATATCGAAAAGTTTTTGTTGGATAAATGCGAATTTATATTTTGTTATGAAATAGGTCCTAAATCCGACAGTAATAAGTATAGAATAGCTAGTAAATATGAATACCGTTTTTATTATTCTCTTGCACGGTTAACAGGTTTAAAATATTGCACAGGTTATACAACTACATTTAGATTATTGAAATTTATTAAAAAACAATCTCCGGATATTGTTCACTTGCATTGTCCCAATACCAGTTCTGTTAATATTCCATGGTTAATTACTTATTTAAAAAAGAACAATATTCAAACCGTAATAACTAATCATGCGGAATTTTATTATACAGGAAATTGCCCATACGCATTTGAATGTATGAAATTCACAAAGGGTTGCGGAAATTGCGATTATGTGTTTGACCCTTGCAGAAAATTTTTGTTTGACAGAACCGCTTACGAATGGAAAAGAATGAAAAAAGCATTTGAGGGTTTCGAAAATGCTGTGGCGGTATCGGTTTCACCTTGGGTTATGGCAAGACAAAAGTTATCACCAATTATGAATAAAATAAATTCAGTTGTTATTAAAAACGGAATTGATACTGATAATATTTTTTATTTGAGGGAGGGCAATCTTAAAGAAAAATTAGGTTTGCCTGCTAACCAAAAGATAGTTTTTAATGCTTCGGGTAGCTTTACTGATAGAGCAGATGATATAAAAGGTGGATATTATATTTTAAAACTTGCGAAAATGATGCCGGAATGCGTATTTGTTGTAGCGGGTAGTTGTCATTTAAGTGAAGGAACCGAAATTCCGCCAAATGTTTTATTATTAGGTGGGATTAAAGACCAGAATTTATTGGCAGAGTATTATTCTGCGGCTGATGTCACTGTGATGACAAGCCGTCGTGAAACCTACGGTATGGTGGTTGCGGAATCACTTTGCTGCGGCACTTCGGTGGTAGGCTTTAAAGCGGGAGGACCCGAATCTATAGCTTTAGAGGAATACAGTTCTTTTGTAGAGTATGGTGATTTAGAAAGCTTGTCTAATGCTTTAAACGAGTGGCTTAATAAAAAAACATTAAAAAGTGAGATTTCCAACAAAGCAATACCAACCTATTCTTTTAAAAATATGGCTGGAGAATATTATAAGGTTTATAGACGTCTTTTTAAAAGATAAATGTTTATTGTCTTTTGACTGTGGTTGTATAGAAATTGCTATTTATTTAATAATATAAATTATAATAAAGTTCTAGGTTTTTATAAATTGATATTATAAGGAATAAGAATTAATGATAAAAAATAATTTTTTTAAGAATACCTCTTGGATTATTGTAGGACAAATAATTCGAATGATGGTGTCGCTTGTTGTAGGTGTTATTACCGCCAGATATTTAGGTCCTTCTAATAATGGGATTATTACATATGTTGGTTCCTATATCGCCTTTTTTGTAGAAATAACAGGTTTGGGATTAAACGGAATTTTAATTTATGAATTTGTCAATCACCGTGATGAAGAAGGAAAAATTCTTGGTACTGCAATATTTTTAAGATTTATAGTGGGTTTAATATCTGTCATTTTATTTTTAGGAATTGTAATACTAACTGATGGAAACGATAAAAAAATCGTTATGGTTGCAGTAATACAAGCTTTGCGATTACCTTTTTTGTGTTTTGATACAATTACATATTGGTATCAGTCCAATATGAAATCAAAACATTCGGTTATTGCCCATATAACAGCATATTTGGTTGTTGTGATTTACAGAGTATATTTGCTTTTGAGAGGAAAAAGTGTTATATGGTTTGCCTTTGCTACAACATTGGACTTTATTTTGGTTGCATTTCTGCTTCTTTATTCATATCAAAAGAATAAAACTCAAAAACTGGGTTATTCTTCGAAAATTGCAAAAAGATTATTAAAAAATTGTATTCCCTTTATTCTGGCTAATATTATGGTGGTTATATATGGTCAGATAGACCGTATTATGATAAAACAGATAATGAATAGTACAAGAGAAGTTGGACTATATTCTGCCGCCATAACAATTTGTGGATTAATTAGTCTCATTCCAAGTGCTATTTTAGAGTCTGGACGGCCGATTATTGCAGAAGCCAAAAAGGTGAGTGATGAAAAATTCCGCCTTCGTTTTAGGCAGATATTAGCTATGATAATATGGGTATGTGTGCTTTATTCTATTTTTATAACCTTTTTTTCAAAGATTATTATCTATTTAATGTATGGAAATGAATATTCGAGCGCAAACGTATGTCTTAAAATAGCTGTATGGTATACATCTTTTTCTTATATGGGAAGTGCTAGGAATTTTTGGCTCATTTGCGAGGATAAGAAAAAATATGTTTTTATTTTTTCGTGTTTGGGTGCGGTTTGCAATGTGGTTATGAATATTACTTTTATTCCTATATGGGGTATTAATGGTGCAGCTATTGCAACACTTATAACACAAATTTTGGCGAATTTAATCATCCCAATTACGTTTAAAAACACAAGAAGTTATAGCAAAGAGGTTGTAAACGCAGTGTTTTTTAAAAATATTCATTTTAAAGAAATGATTAGTGTTTTTTTAAAAAGATAATCAATTAAAGGGGAAAATACTATGAAAAAAATGCAGATAGATGAAATTAAGCGAGTTGAACTCGGAATACTTTCAAATATTGCGGATTTTTGTGATAAAAATGGACTTAAATATTTTTTGGCGTATGGAACGCTTATCGGTGCTATTAGACATAAAGGATTCATACCTTGGGATGATGATATTGATATTTGGATGCCAAGAGATGATTATAACAAATTAATTGAAATATTTAATAAGGATAATAATCAGAAATATAAGTTGATTTCACCAAATGATATTGTTGCTAGACATACATTTGTAAAAATAGTTGATACATATACATGTAAGATAGAAAATGGTATAGAATATAAAAATGGATGTTTGGGTGTTGACATTGATATTTTCCCTCTTGATGGAGAACCAGATGACGATGCTACTTATGTGAAATGGTATAATAAATTGCAAAGGTGCTATAAAAAAATATATTATTATGTTAGAACATCTAGTGGTCAGTTTAAAACAAAGGTCAAAATTTTTGTTATAAAATCTTTGTCTGGTGGTAAAAAGCATTTATTGAAGAAAGCCAATAAATTGCATAACATGTATATTTATGAAGATAGCAATTATATTGGTACAGTAGAAAGTGCTGATAATTCTATAAAAAATCGTTATTTAAAAGAATGGTTTGCCGATTATATTTTAGTTGATTTTGAAGATTATAAATTTAAGATCCCGATAGGGTATGATGAAATTTTAACTAAAATGTATGGTGATTATATGCAGTTGCCTCCAGAAGGAAAACAAATTACACATCATAAAAACAATATGTATTGGTTGTGATAATATGAAGAAATATAAAATTGGATATACTTGTGGAGTTTTTGATTTATTTCATGTGGGACATTTAAATTTGTTAGAGCGTTGCAAAGAGCAATGTGATTTTCTTATAGTAGGCATGTGTGATGATGTTTATGTGCGTCAAATAAAGAAAAAAGAGCCAATTATAAATGAAGATGATAGACTTCGTATTTTAAATGCTATCAAATGTGTTGATAGGGCGGAGAAGGTTGATATTAAAACCACTGACGATAAATTGCTAGCATGGAATAAATTTAAATTTGATGTTTTGTTTTCTGGGGATGATTGGAAGGGTAGTGAAAGATATAGGAGAACAGAGGAACAGTTTGAAAAAATCGGAGTAAAGATAGAGTATTTGCCATATACACAAGGCGTTTCTACAACGGATATTAAAGATAAAATGAAGGGAGATTAACAATGTCTTTATTCAAAAATAAAACATTAATGATTACCGGCGGTACGGGTAGCTTTGGTAATGCGGTGCTTAACCGTTTTCTTGATACCGATATTGCCGAAATCAGAGTTTTCTCAAGAGACGAGAAAAAGCAAGACGATATGCGTCACGAATTTCAGGCTAAAATGCCTGAGGTTGCAGGTAAAATTAAGTTCTTTATCGGTGATGTTCGTGATTTGGCTTCGGTTAAAAATGCAATGCACGATGTGGATTACATATTCCATGCGGCAGCATTAAAGCAGGTGCCTTCCTGTGAGTTTTTCCCGATGGAAGCTGTAAAAACCAATGTT
>JAZUAL010000023.1:0-10927 GCA_045637925.1 Acutalibacteraceae bacterium
TTAAGATTTCTCTTAAGAATCGTCGGGTCCTTATTTCTTCGTTGTTTAATTTTCAAGGTCCGTTTTTATGCGCCTCTCTTTAGGGCGCTCGATTATATTACCACAACCTTTACCTTTTGTCAACACTTTTTTTCAAAAAAATTAAAACTTTTTTTAATCTTTTTTAAAGCCACAATATATTGGGTTTGAAAGGCTCGCAAAACCACATTTTTTATACTTTTCTTTATAAAATCATTAGGAAGAATTGCTTATAATAAGCATTCCCGGATAATCATCGGTTACAATATAATCCTCTTTTTCACAATATTCACAAACGTGTTTTCCTTCACTAATCGATATCACCTGCGACCTATCCCTATATATCTTTTTATAACACTCAATACACAGTTTCATTCTGACACCTCCTTAAATACATTTTAAGGGAATATCCCTTAAAAGTCAATAAGGAATATTCCCTTAAGGCATAATATCCTTTGAGGTGATATTATGAAAACCCGTTTGCGCGATTTAAGAGAGGATAACGACTTAACACAAAAGCAACTAGCCGAAATGTTAAAAATACATCAGACAACATATTCTGATTACGAATTAGGAAACCTAAATATACCTCTTGATGTATTGGTTACACTCAGCCGCTTCTACAAAACAAGCGTAGATTATATCCTTTTCTTAACAAACAACTCCACACCTTATCCAAATTAAACCAATATTAGCAAAACAAGAAACCGAGAGTGTTATCTCTCGGTTTTTGTTATTTATATTATATAAGGTATAGTCCCGATTCGAGAATTACAAAACGGTGCTCTCCCACAGAAACATATTGATAAACCGCCTCTTCAAATTCCTCGGTTTCGAAAACGGTATAACTATTAAGGTTAATTTCTATAAGCTTTTTCGAGCCTTGATTACTAACCGTAACCTTATCACCGTTCACAAACAGCGAGCGTGGTTTATTAAAAGGCGATTTATTTCCGCCTATGCGAAGTTCCTCTCTCATTGTTGCAAGATTATACCGCAACAGAACATTTGCATCGGAATAGGATGCCCAGAGCGCATTATTATACAGCACCACGTCGGTGGGGACAGCAGAACGGTAAACCAGACTTCCTGTCCAAACAGGTGTACCGTCGTTATCGATAAGCCCCGCGCTACCGTCAGGCTCTAATAAAAAAACTTTTCCGTTAGGAAGCACTATGGATTTTACAGTTATATAGTTTGCGCAGAATGCAGCAACCGTTTTATAATTGTTGCCGAATTTTGTTATCATATATATGTTTTTAGCGACATCGGTAATTCTGCCCGTATCAAAAGAAATCATTTTATAAGCAACTATTACATTTTCATCTACTATTTCTTTGCAGTATGAAAAAATAATACCGTTTGTAAGTGGTAAGATTTCATAAACCTCGCCCGCAAAAATCTGTTTCATATTATTCTCCGTTATAATGATTGTAGGTTGTAGAAGGGTTAAATTCTGATTGCATTTTTCTCATACATCTTTTGAGCCGCCAAAAGCACACCCGTCTTAGCGCTGTGGAAATTAAGACCACCCTGCATCCATGCGGCATACGGTTCTCTTAAAGGTCCGTCCGCCGAAAGCTCGATAGAAGCGCCAAGCGTGAATGCGCCTGCCGCCATAATTACAGGGTCGGTATAGCCCGGCATATCCCATGGCTCAGGCACAACAAAAGAATCTACAGGTGCGCCCGACTGCATACCCTGACAAAATGCCACAAGACCGTCAGCGCTGCCCAGTGTTACGCACTGAACAATGTCTCCTCGTTTTTCATAGCTGTTTGGTGTTACCTCAAAGCCGAGCAGTTCAAAAAGCGCCGCGGTATAAATCGCAGTCTTTAACGCCTCGCCAACCACGTGGGGTGCCGAAAAAAGACCCATATAAAGCTCACGGCTGTGGCCAAGCGTGGCACCAACCTCTTTGCCGACACCTGCGCAGGTGAGCCTGTTAGCGCACTGTTCAACCAACACTTTCTTGCCTGCAATATATCCGCCTGTTTGAGCAATACCGCCGCCTGGGTTTTTAATGAGCGAGCCTGCCACAATATCTGCACCCACATCACACGGTTCTTTTTTCTCTACAAATTCGCCATAGCAGTTATCAACCATAATAATTGTGTCGGGCGATACTTCGCGCACCGCCAACACCAATTCTTCAATTTCTTCTATTCTAAGGCTTGGTCTGAGACTGTATCCGCGCGAACGCTGAATATATGCCATTTTAGGCTTCTCAGCAGCCAATCGCTTTTTAATTTCCTCTGTATCGGGCTTACCGTCTGCCCGTAATTCGACCTGCCCGTAATTGACGCCGAAATCCCTGAGTGAACCGTCCACCTTAGAATCTATACCGAAAACCCCTGTGATTGTGTCATAAGGTCTGCCCGTAATACAAATGACCGTATCGCCCGGTCTTAGAATTCCAAAAAGCGCAACGCTAAGGGTATGCGTGCCAGACACGAAATTGTGACGCATAAGAGAATCCTCTGCTCCCATGCACTCCGCCATAACACGTTCTAAAATCTCTCTGCCCCTGTCATCGTATCCGTAACCGGTAGACGCGGCAAAATAGGATTCACTCACACCGTTATTAATAAATGCTGACAACACCTTTAACTGATTGTATTCGGTGATATCATCAATACGCTCAAACTGAGTTTTGCTTTGCTCCAAAGCCTTTTTATCAAATTCAAGTAATCTTTCGTCAATTTTAAAAAACTTAGTAATATTCATTATTTTTCACCCAATATCCGCAATAATAAAGCGACAAAAATCCGTTTTTTTCGTAAAAGCCTTTTACCCTATCTCTGCAACAGACAAAAAGCTTTCTTCCTTTGTTTTTAGAAATAACTGCCCTCAGCGCCACACCGCCATAGCCCTTAACTTTGGCAGCAATACCGTTGATTATGGCGTAATCTCCCGTATTAAAGGTTATAGCCGCGCACTTTTCCCTCAGCGCGAAATAATCGGCAAAGCCTAAATTAAGTCTTCGGCAGTAGTCCACAGCAAAATAAGGGTATTCAGGAAGTGACAGCCCATCTACATCAAGCAAATTATAAATTTCACGGCTTGAAAGGTTATCTCCCATGTCTTCTGACAACATTTCGGCATCAATATACATTATATTAATACGCTCTTTCGGTTTTCTGTCTAACTGCTTCAGGGTTTCATAATCGCTGAAAACACAGGCGGGCGACAAAACATCCACAAATTCTTTCAGTTCCTCTATATCTGCCGAGCGGTTATAGATTATCATATTACCGTCGGTCATAGAGATAATCGCCCTGTCACCGTCCTGAGACCAGAAAAGCACCTTATCGTCATTCTGATAAGCATCGTAAAGACACCTTATTTTAATAAGCTCGGCGCTGTCAGCCGAGATTTTCGGTAATTCCTCCGATAGCGCAATCATTCTGCGCCACCGCTTAAAATATAATTTTTCATATATTCCGCCAATTCCTTTAAAGCGTGAATATCGTTTTTATCGGCAACCGAAGATTCGGAATGGATATATCTGCAAGGAACAGAGAGGGCTATAGTCCTTACACCCTCGCGGGATAAATGTACCGCCCCCGAATTATTTCCGCCTGCAACCGCACGCTTTGGCTGACAGGGAATACCGCTGTTTAAAGCGGCGTTATAAAGAGCACGGTCATAAACCGTAGCCCCATCCATAAAGGAAACTGCTACACCGCCGCCAAGATTGCAAACTCGGTTATCATCACTAACACCTGCTATATCCGATGCGGTTGTTCCCTCTAAAATAATGGCATATTTGGGGTCTATCTGAAAAGCGGCTGTTCTGGCACCTCTCAAGCCCACCTCTTCTTGCACAGAAAAGCTTGCATAAAAATCATATTCACTGTCACTTCTGAGCATTTCAATAAGTACAGCGCAACCAACACGGTCATCAATAGCCTTTGAAACAACCTTGCCACCAACGGTCTGGAATTCACCGCAGACTACCGCTCTGTCACCCGGATTTACAAGTTTTAAGGCTTCTTCTTTTGAGCTTGCACCTATATCTATATATAAGGTGTCTGCCTTAGGCAGTTTTTTTCGTTCGTCATCCGAAACCAAATGCACAGGCTTGCCCGAAATCACACCGTATATATTGTTGATTTTTACGCGGCGAAACATTAAAGATGAGGTTTCTATACCGCCGACCGTCTTGAATTTTAAAAATCCGCCACCTGTAACGCTTGTGATTATAAGCCCCACCTCATCGGTGTGGGCATCTATCATAAGCTTAAAGGGAGCTTCCTTTTTGCCCTTTTTAAAGGCTATTATATTTCCAAGGTTATCGGTTTTCCAATCACAAAAACCGTCAATTTTCGATATAACAAAATTACGGACTGCGCCCTCATCTCCAGAGGTTCCGTCTATACTACAGAGGTTTTTTAATAGCTCAAGCATTCTTTACGCCTCCGTTTAAAATATATTCATACAACAGGTCTGTAACCGCCTTTAAATCCCTTAAATCCACTATCTCACTATCGGTATGCATATTGCGAAGCGGAATAGACAAAAGACCTGTTCTTACACCCTCACGGTTTAATGAAATAACATCGGCATTAGTTCCTGTGCTTCTGCCCATAACCTCAAGCTGATATGGTATTCCTTTTTGGTCGGCTATGCTTTTAAGGGTAGTGCTGATTTCTTTATCAAGCGAGGGGGCTATACCTATCATACCGCCACTGCCGAGCCTCCCGCATTCATCCTCTGATATTGCAACTCCGTCTCCAAAGCTCACATCGATTGCTATTGCCTCATCAGGCTTCACCCTAAAGGTTAAGGGACGGGCACCTCGCATACCTAGCTCCTCACCGTCACTAAGTGCAAATACAACATTAAAGGGCAGCTTCACACAGCTGAGGCGCTTCGCAAGCTCTACGATACAGGTCACTGCGGCACGGTCATCAAAGCTTTTTCCTGTAACCGTTGTTCCTAAAAGTTCTATCGGCTCTGTACCGAATGTAACAATATCGCCTATGCTTATTACTTTTTTCGCATCAGCGCCAAGACATGTATCTAGCTTTAAATCGGCGATATCCTTGAACTCGGCTTCGCCACGGATTAAATGGGGCGGCGTGCTACAAAAAACCGCTGTTACCTTCTCCTTACCGTGAACTGTCACCCTACGTGAAGGCAATGCTCTTAAATCAAAACCGCCTGCTTTAGCAACGGTTAAAAAGCCCTCGTCATCGATAGCGGTTACCGCCATTGAAATCTGGTCTATATGAGCATCAAGCATAAGGGTATAGTCACTATCACCCTTTAAAAAGCCGATAACACTAAGGGTGTCTGTTTTTTCTGCCTCACAAAACTCCGACAGCATTTTATGAGCCAAATCGGCCGCCTCTCTTATCGGACCTGCAGCATCGGCTTTTGAAAGAGAAAAAAGTGTTTCTTTTAAATTATTCATAGCTTATTTACTAATTCCTTAAAATAATTACCTCTTGCCGCAAAGTTTGGAAAAGCATCAAAGCTAGCGCAAGCTGGGCTAAGTGTTACAACTTCACCGCTTTTTGCGTTTTTATGAGCTTTTTCTACCGCCTCGGCAATATCCTTAACCCTTATGATTTCGGGAGTGCCATTATAGTTTTCATCTTCCTTTACCGCCTTTTCTATCTTGTCGGCAGTATCTCCGCAAAGATAGAGCTTTTCCACCTTTTCAAGTACGTAAGGCACCATCGGTTCAAAAGGTATGTGCTTATCATAACCGCCTGCTATAAGGTGGACCTTCTGCGAGAAAGCCTTAAGACCTGCAATAGTTCTTGTGGGGCTTGAAGCTATTGAGTCATTATAATACTTAACGCCCTCTACCTCGCGAACAAATTCAATACGGTGTTCGACACCGCCAAACTCACGGGCAACCTTTTTTATGGAATCAAGACCTACATAACCCCATACTGCAGTAATGGCGGTAAGATAATTGGCTACATTATGGTCGCCTAAAATCGCAATTTCATCACGGTGCATAATCGGCACATCCATACCTCTGTATGCCATATGAAGATACCCCTCACCGTCAAGCCAAGCACCGTTTCTAAGCTGTCTTTCCATGCTAAAGCCTAAGGACTGCCCGCGTACAAACTGGCGGAAGCCCTCTGTAATTTCATTGTCACGGTTTAGAACTGTTCTTGAAAATGCGTTTTGGTGAAGCAAAACATTCTTTTTGGATTCTACATATTCATCCATATCCTTATGCACATCGAGGTGGTTGGGCGCAACATTTGTCACAACCGCAACATCAGGACTTTTTCTCATTGAGATAAGCTGAAAGGAGGACAGCTCAACAACAACATAATCGTCAGCTGTGATGTTTTCAATTTCGGGAAGCAAAGGCTTTCCTATGTTACCGCCCACGAAAACCTTTTTGCCCTCTGCCTCTAACATTTTTGCAATAAGGGTTGTGGTAGTGGTCTTACCGTCGGAACCTGTAATAGCAAAAACGGTTGCAGGGCAAAGGTCGAAGAAAACCTCCATCTCGCTTGTTACTGCTATTCCCTTTTTGCGCGCCGCCTCCAGCTCTGGCAGATAAAAGCTCATACCAGGCGTTCTAAATATTATGTCAACCTCTAGATTGTCAAGATAACCCTCGCCGAGACGCAGCTCTGCACCGTGGCTTTCAAGCATATCGGCAGTTTCACCGATAAGCTCACGTGTTCTTCGGTCGCAAGCATAAACTTTAGCGCCTTTACTTAAAAACTCAAGAATTAAGGGCGTATTGCTGACACCTATTCCGCACATAGCGATTTTTTTGCCCTTAATTTGTTCAAAAAATTTTTTACAATCCAAAACGAAAGCCCCCTCGGTCTTTTCAACACACATATATAATATATTATACTGAATAAATTACCAAATATCAACAGCAACTTTTCTTTTTGAAATATCCTTTAAGAAATATAAAAAATTTAAAAGCCTTGATTTTTAAGCAAATATATATTATTCTATATAAGTAGGTAATTATAAAAGCCCTATTTCTTTGCATATGCAATACAGTTAGCCAAAAGGAGTCAACAGATATGAAAAAGGAATCATCAAGTATCGTGACCAATCTCGCCGATGAGTCATTAGATATAAGCTTTGAGCCTGTAACCGCACCCCGCGAAGCCTCAGGCTTTGAGAACTCTCTTGAACCCGTAGAATTTCACGCTGTGGGTCTAAAACGCGAGGTAGAAATGGACGGAAATCTCGGTGACAGCGCATGGCAGGATGCCATACCTATCCCCGAAATGATAAATAAAAAAGCCCAAAAGCCAATCGGCCCCAAAACCGATGTTCGCGTGCTATATTCACCCACCGCTCTTTATATCGGAGCAATCATGTATGAGCCCGATATGGAGCATCTGGTGGCTCAATTTGACCAAAACGATTTAGGAATTTTTGATGACGACTGTTTAGAGTTGGTAATCGACCTTACAGGACGCCCGCATCTCTTTTATCACGTAGTAGTTAATGCGTTGTGCTCGATTTATGATGCAAAGGACGGTAATAAAAACTGGAACGGTGAAGGATTTATTGCTAAAAGCTCGCGACACTCTGATAAGTGGATTGTTGAACTAAAGCTCCCTTATGCCGCATTTGATAATGCCGCCCCTCCGGAGCCGGGCGAATTTTGGGGAATTCGTTTTTGTCGTGAGCGTCACCACGACCAAGGCGCTGTTGCCATTCCTATGATAAAAACCGGTTCTCTCAGCGCCCGCCAGTATCTCGGCAAGCTGACTTTTGACCCCAGTTCTAACAGTGATATTGAATTAAACTGCCCCGTTACAGCCTTTGATATGGGTATGAACCGCATTCCTGTTGAGCTGAAAACCAAAGAAACCGCCGAATTCACCCTTCGCGCACGCATATATAATATTGAAAATGATATTTTAAACGAAATCACACAAAAATTAACCGCTCCTGCAAAGGTTGATTTTAAGCTGCCCATAGAAACAGATAATGCTCAGCGTGCAGTTTTCAGCCTTTTGAGTGAAAGCGGCGAATCTATTAACAGTTTTGTTCTTCAGCGCGCATTTCCGTATGTTGCGCCCGGATTTGAAAAGCTTGACAAAGAGCTTAAGCTTTTAGAGGGCGGTTGCGAGGATATATTGAGCATCTGCCATCCCGTTCATCGCGGAGCTGCAAAGGCAATAAAAAGAATGCGAAACGCCATTAAGGAATATGCCACTGAAATCAAAAACGCCCTTGCCAACGAAAAAATTGTTGAAAAATCAGTTAGTGAAGCTTTTGCCGCATTACAAAACGGATTTAAGGAATTCCGCAACCGTTACAACTATCTTGTATGGCAGACATCTCCCTGGGAAACAGGCTCTCCAAACGCACTGCCGCAGGCTGACTATTCGCCCGAATTCAGCTTAAGCTTCAAGCAGGCTTCGAACGAGCGAGAGAGAGTAGCTCTGGTATTCTCGGGTCTGCTTTTAGACCGCCGCCTTGACCTACGCCTTGTGCCTTATTCTATTGACAGCGGCGATACCTATGTTCCGCACGATCGCTTTGAAATCTATATGGAGCCTTTCGTTGATCATAACGGTCAGATAAACACTCAGCCTCTTATACGCGTGCCCGGTGATATTATCACCATAACCCCAGGAACCGCGGTCAGAGTTCATATAGTATTCAATTCTCGTGATGTTAAGCCGGGTAAATATCATACTAAAATTGAGCTCAAGCCTCTCTATGATTACAGAATACCCAACCGCGATATCCCTGTTGATATGGAGGTTTGGAATTTCACTCTTCCCGAAACAAGAGACTGGCCGATGGACTGCTTGTTCTGGGGACCGAATAATCTCGACAATGACGAGACCGCTATGCTAAGGCTTATGCACTCGCGTCATATTAATTGGACTTGGACCGAAAGCGTACGCTATACCAAAGGGTTTGCAGGAATGAGAAGAACTAATAAGCTTCCCGAGGGCGAGCTGTTTGATAAAGAGCTTGTAAAAACCGCTAATCAGGACTTCTTCAATGCCGCCAAGGAGCTAGGTATGCGCTTCGTATTTGGATGGGGCACCTGCAAAAGTATGGAATGGCACTTCCTTATGGATGAACGTCTGCAAAACATGGGTTTCACCCGTGATGACTTCATATTTAAGGCTCATCTTCGTGATGAATTCAAAAAGGCTGATATTGCCGATTCTGCAGAAATAAGAAATCAGATTATAGAACAAAATCCCGGTTGGACATTCCAGGCGGTATACCTTTCAAGTCCTCCACCCTCAGGCGCAACACTTGAGGATATCGACAAGGCAAGGCTTACCGATTCCCACAAAAACTGGACCCTTATTTCAGGTCTTTTAAACCGTTCCCCCGAAGAAAACAAAGAAATCATAGATTTCTTCAGAGAACGCGACTGTCGTTTGTGGGCTTATGAGTGCGCTACCACTATGCACACCAAACCCGTTCTCGAATACTACCGTTTCTTCCCGTGGTTTGGATATCAGAAAAAGCTTGACGGTATTGCAATCTGGATAAATCTCACCCCTCAAGGTGAGGACGGTCTTGACCATCGCGACGGTTATGATGACGGTGTTACTCTTCTTGACAGCAACCGTCAGCCTATTCCCACAAAGCGTCTTGAGGCTGTTTCAAAAGGTCTTGAGGACGTTGCTTATATGTTTGAATTAGAAAAACAGTTAAAGCGTCTTGAAGGAAAACTCGCAGATAATGAGTATAAAGAGTATCTTGATTTAATCACAGAAAAGCTACCCCAGATTGTTAAAGCAGAGTCTCAAGATCTGGTTGATGAGTGGCGCATTGCAGTCGGCACCGCTATTGATAAGCTAAGCAGACTTTAATATTAAATCAACAAAAGAACATAAGGCTTGGCGCAATACCCTTAACGGAGTATTGCGCCAATTCTATTTGCCTTTAACTGCCCGAAGGGGAATTTAGTGAATAGTGAATAGTGAAAAAGTAAAATCCCGAACGCGAAAGCGTTCGGGATTTTTGTTTGGGACCGACACTCAAAATGGAACCAGTCTAAAAACCTGATTTACTTTTGAATTTTAATTAACATTTAGTATTTCCAGTCTATATTTTCCTGGTTTTGTTGCCTCGAAATTGTAGATTAAATCCTCCTCTTGGTTTGCAAAACTCTGACCCATTGCTACACTTGGAGAACTAAATGTTCCCGTTCTAAAAACATTTCCATCGGGGTCATATAACTTCCAACCGATTTTACATGCAGAACTTTGTCCTGTACCATTAGAATCATAAGTCTTTGTTCCAGAAAATTTTGCGGTTAAAATTACATTTCCATTGTTATAATACTCAAATTGATATGTTATATTGGTGACTTCAACCTTTGAATTTATTTTACCAGAATAGTTGTAATAAGTAACGGTCTTAGGAAGTGTTGGAAGTTGCAATGAACACTGCACTAATGTGTTTTGTACAGTCGGATCCACTTGACCACACATACTGCATTTATATCCATCATATGTCTTATAATTATGCTCTTTAGCCGTTCCGTCTGTCGCTCCGCAATCCTTGCATTTTTTAGGTGATTGACAAGTTGCAGACTCCCAGTTATGATAACTTTTTTTGCTTATGCTTTCGGTATATGAGTTGCCACACGAACATTTATATGTTCTGACACCTTCGTTACCGCAGGTTGCTTCTTTTGTTACGCTCGATGAATAATAGTGAGTGTGACTTGATTGAGTTGTCTCAGTATAGTTTGGATTTTTTGCACTACAACGAGAACAATATTTTCCTGAATAATTATGTCCTAAAGCCGAACCACTTGTAGCTCCGCAAGAACATGTCGCTGGGCTTGTACAAGTAGCTCCATCATAATAATGTGTGTGTTGTTGTGTTTCATTAGAATTTCCTGTCTCTTCACTTTCATAATAAGCGTCATCTTCTAAATCATCATAATCATCGTTTCTGCTGGTATTAT
>JAZUAL010000024.1:0-22635 GCA_045637925.1 Acutalibacteraceae bacterium
ACCCAACCGAAGACCTGATAAGTAATTTAACATTAAGAATGACTATATCAAAATTGCCGGAAGATGAACAAGAGTTGATTTTCCTACGATATGTAAATGAAGTATCCATTACAACGATTTGCAAAATCACCGGCTTATCCCGCTTTGCTGTTTATCGGAAATTATCTAAATCTTTGAAATGGTTGAAAGAGGAATTATTGAAGGAGGGATTTTCAAATGGATAATAAATTAAAACGGAACATTCAAAAAGCATTTGAAGCCCCGAGGCCAAACCGGCAGGAAAAGATACGATTTTTAAGAACATTACCTGGGTCAAGAATTAGTATGTTTCGCTTTATATTAGTACAGGCATCATACATGAGGAAAATGACATTGGTGTTTTCTGTTCTGTTGCTGCTGCCTGCGGTGATCGGGGCTAATTATATCAGCGAGAATACATTATGGATCGTGTCTGCGTTTGTGCCGATTTTAGGGCTTTTGGCAGTAGCGGAAAGCACCCGCTCTACGATGTATGGAATGAGTGAATTTGAAATGTCTACCCGGTTTTCTTTGAAAAGTGTGGTGATGGCAAGAATGAGCGTTTTAGGCGTACTTGATTTCATTGTTTTAGCCTGTGCCATTCCACTGTGTTACACCGGAAGCAGATTTTCTCTATTGCAAACAGGACTATATCTGCTTGTACCATATATGTTGACTGTCAACATCAGCTTATGGATCATTCGTCACTTCCAAAGCCGAGAAACGATTTATGTATGTATGAGTGTTGCAGCATTGATTGGCGGAGCTAATGTCGGACTGCATTTTATCACAGATCTTATATACCAAAATGCCAACATTGTCTGGTGGTTTATTCTATTAGTTCTCCTGTTCGCAGGAATGGCGCATGAGATATATTTAGCAATAAAACAAACGGAGGAATATACATGGAACTTGTCATTGACAGACTAACAAAGCAATTTCAAAACAAAATCGCAGTGGACCGTATCAGCCTGCGTTTGCATAGTGGAGTTTTTGGCCTTTTAGGCACCAACGGTGCTGGGAAAACTACCCTTATGCGTATGCTCTGTGGGATCCTGCAGCCTACAGGCGGTACGATCGCTTTCGACGGTATGGACGTCCGTGAAGAAGGCTATCGTGCAGTATTAGGGTACCTGCCTCAGGATTTTGGCTATTATCCTGAATTTACTGCTATGGATTTTCTGTTGTATATGGCGGCATTGAAGGGGCTGCCCAAGAAGTCAGCGAAACGGCGAGCAAATGAACTTCTGGAATTGGTCGGTCTGCAAGACATGGGCCGCAAAAAGATTAAAACATTTTCGGGCGGTATGAAGCAGCGACTGGGGATCGCTCAAGCACTGCTGAACAACCCGAAGCTGCTGATCCTCGACGAACCCACCGCCGGATTGGACCCCAAAGAACGCGTGCGCTTCCGAAACCTTATCCAACAACTCGGTAAAGACAGCATCGTACTTCTGTCCACCCATATCGTTTCCGACATAGAGCATATTGCCGATGAGGTACTCATGATGAAAGATGGAACCTTGATTTATAACGGAACATGGGACGAACAAATGGGTGATTTAGAGAGATTCTATCTTGCACAATTCGAGGAGGGGATCCATGAATAATCTGTTTACTCTATACGGCTATGAGCTTAAAAAGCTGATGCAGAAGAAGCTAGTTTGGATCGCTCTTTTTGTTTGTATGGCGGTCATTGCCTTTTCGATACTTTTTCCTTTAATGGGCAGTTATTCGGTAAACGGCACGTATGTAGGTACAAACTATGAAGAGCATCTAATCAATCAAGAATACCGCAAAGCACTTAGCGGCAAATCCATAGACCAAGCTCTACTGGAGGAAACCATTGCCGCCTACAAGGATTTGCCCATAGACACCAACTATGTTTTAACTGAAGAATACCAGACCTATGCCCGTCCGTACAGCGATATCTTCAATTTGATCAGGTCATGGACCGGTATGGACAAAGGAACCGCCCAGCAGTGGTCTCCTGATGAAGCTGCGTTATATGCTGCCATGAGAGAACGCTTTGAAGAATCGGCTGTTAAAAACTATCTGACTGAGGCTGAGATTTCATATTGGCAAAGTCATGCAGATAGTCTTGAAACTCCTGTTGTATATCAGTTCCACGAAGGATACGGATGCATCTTAGAAACCTTTCTCACCGTAGGCTTTATGATGCTGATTTATGTCGCTATCACCCTTTCAAGTAGCTTTCCCGATGAGCATACTCACCGAACTGATCAGCTTGTTTTATGCACCTCGAACGGTAAAAAACGGCTCTATTGGGTCAAGCTGCTTTCAGGAATCACAGTTGGCTGTGTGGGTGCATTGCTTATGGCATTGCTGACCTGGGTGCTGAGTCTGCGGGTATACGGTTCGGAGGGTTTTGATGCCGCAATACAGCTATTTTATACCGGCTACGCTGGCAATATCACTATAGGACAAGCATGTCTTGTTGCATACGGATGTCTGATTGTGACTGCGATTTTTATCAGCGTATTCGTCATGCTTTTGTCCGAGCTTTTTAGTAGCAGTATTGCTGCAATGTCAGTTACCACCGGCATGATCCTTGCAGGAATGATTATTCAGATACCGGCACAGTATCGCATATTGGGACAGTTATGGGATTATCTTCCTACCTGTTTTCTGTCCATGTGGAACACCTTTGATAGCCGTTTGATTTCTATGTTTGGAATGCACTTCACCTCATATCAAATCGTTCCTTTGATCTACGTTGTCGTCGCATCGCTGCTGGCATTCCTCGGAAGCCGTATCTATTGCCGCTGTCAGATCAGCGGAAGATAAACGCATACCTGTTATAACAAGCAGTTGCATCACAACCACCTGACACAATTCCGCAGGCGATTTTGCAACTTTTTCTGCAACAAAAATTTTGATAAATGAAATAATGGGTGGAAAAACAGGTTCAAAATTGCCGTTTAGGATAATATTTAGGGCATAAATAAGCCAAAGAAGAACCACGAAAATGAGTGGGAATAATACCAAAAGCGCTGAAAACCCGCATAAATACTGGTTTTTGAGGATTAAAAAGTCCTCGTGGCAACGTTTTGGCAATATCTGAAAATTATTCATAAATAAAACTAAGAGTTATTAGATTAAACTTAAATCTAATAGCTCTTTTTAATCTTTTTATGATGATTTTGAGGCGGAAAATTTAAAATTTTTGCCATAAGTTTTGTTTTGTGTTATAATTAAAGTAATAAATTTTATGATTTTTAAGACCGTCCGCTATATAAAACGTACTTTATAAGTGAGGGATAGCAAAAGGAGGTAGCAGAATGGATGACATAAAAATAATAGAGCTTTATTTTGAAAGAAACGAACAGGCCATAAACGAAACCGACCTTAAATACGGTAGACTGTGTCACAGTATTGCATACAACATTTTGGGTAATCTCTCTGATTGCGAGGAATGTGTTAATGATACATATATCGGTCTTTGGAACGCTATTCCGCCTACAAGACCTAATAATTTTATGGCGTTCGTATTAAAAATTGCGAGAAATCTGTCACTTAAAAGGCTAGAGTTTTTAACACGTGAAAAGAGGGCGAAAAATAAGCTTGTGTCTTTTAGTGAGCTTGAGACTGTTTTACCCAACCAAAGCTATGCCCCTAATATCAGTGATGTGGATGTAGGCAGAATTATAAACCGTTTTCTTTTAGAGCAAAAGCCGGAGGTCCGCAATGTCTTTATTCGCAAGTATTTTTTCTTCGATACAATAAAAGAGATTGCAAAACGCTATTCCTTTAGTGATAGCAAGGTTAAAAATATGCTGTTTAATACAAGAAACAGACTGAGAGATTACTTGATTAAGGAGGGCGTCTCCGTATGAAAACACCGAGAATTTTTAAATCTTTAGAATATATTGATGATAAGCTTATTTCCGCCGCAGAGGAAACCCAAAAAGCAAAACCTAAGGCTTTAAAATGGACCGCTACTGCCGCTTGCTTTTTAGTAATTATCATTGTCGGTGCTATAGCTCTGCCACCTTTGTTAAAAAATAACGCAGAAAAGCCGACAAACCTTGATCCAAGATACAAAGATTTTGTTGCCAGTACTGAGGAGTATGCTATCGTATGGCCTTGGGAATATTTAGCCGAAGCAGAAAAACCTTACAAAACAGAGATTGAAGGTATTAAATATGACAAAAATAGTGGGAAAGCCATACCCGAGGTGTATATCGGTGATAAAATAGGCACTTATACAATCACAGGATATGACAGCTTAACCGACGAGCAACCAATAGTTGTCGCGGACGTATACAGTCTCAAAAATATCAACAAAACAGAATTTATTGCTGTTAAAATATCAGATAGCTATTATCCCTTTAAAAATGCTCAGTATAATCCGCCGATGACCTTGGGTGAATTGTTCGAGCGGGTTGACATTTCGCAGTTTTTTGAATTAGAGCGCTTTTCCAAAAATAGCACCGGCCCTGAAGCAAATCACTATATTTTAAAGGACGATGCTTATATTTGGAAAGTTCTGTCCGGCTATAAGGATGCCTCTTTCGTGGACGAAAATGATATATACTGGCATCCTTATGATAGGGATTTCATCACCTTTGCCATTTCATCCAAGGCTTTGGGTATCTATAAGCACAGTTTTTTAATAACTGCTGACGGATATTTAAAGACAAACGTTTTTAATTGGAGCTATCTTTATTATATTGGCAAGGAAGCCTCAGAGAAGATTATTAAATACGCAATGAAAAATTCCACCAAAACCGAATATGAGCCATATAACAAATATGTGACAGGCAAGATTACCGAAATCACAAGAGAGTATATTCTTATTGATGACACAATTCTATGCAAAAATACGGAGGAAGGGATCTCCTATAAAATCCCACTTAACAATATAAGAATTTCCCGTTATGTAGATAAGAATATGATAAAGGCAGGCGATATAGTTCAAGTGAGCTATAACGGTGAAATTGATAAAAATAATGAAAACACTATTACTGATGCTTTCTCGATTTCAGATATTCACATATCATTTGAAAACGTTGAATACGAAAGCCCCGAAACCGATAAAAAGGGGTCGGCAAATACCGTTTCATTTGAAATACTGGAATAAACTTCCGATTATATTAAAAACCTCAAAGCACTAAAATGTTTTGAGGTTTTTAATCGTATAAACGGTTTTGTCTGCTCTTATTAAAAATTTACAATTTTGTAAACTATACGGATATTTAGGTGTAAAAGTTGATTTTTTAGGATAAATGTGGTAATATTAATGATGTATGCACGGAGGTGTTAGTTGTGGAGCAAAACAAAAATGAAAATAACAATTTCGAAAATAACGACCTTTTCAGCTATGCCAATTCGGGAAATATTTCTGAAAACAGCGAAAACAGCTTCGACCTTAACAGCTTTTCTACAAATGCCTTTGAAGAAGACGGAAAAACTAAAAGAGCGGGTAATAAACAAAAACGCAGTAACGGTCGCTTTTTAAAAATTATACTTTCCCTATTTCTCATAGGGCTTATTACTGCAAGTCTGGTAATAGGATGCTTTATGTTCTACGCATTCACTATGGTGGACGGTACTATGGAGGAGGACTTAGAAAACTCCCTTAACTACACAACCACAATCTATGTAAGCGATAATAGTAACGACTATAAGGAATACCGTCGTCTCCACGGTCAATATAATCGCATATGGGTTGATTATCTTAACCCAAAACACGTCAAACTGCCCGATGATTATGAGGGTATACCGCAAATGCTCGCAAACGCATTTGTTGCTATTGAGGATAAGCGATTTTTCGACCATGACGGTGTGGACTGGAAGCGTACCATAGGCGCTTTTGCTAATGAATTTTTGCATTTTTCAGATAAATTCGGCGGCTCTACCATAACACAGCAGTTGGTTAAAAACCTTACCGATGACCGCTCTCAAAAAGCAAGTCGTAAGGTTAGAGAAATTATGCGCGCGCGCTATTTAGAAGGCAAATATTCTAAGGACCTTATCCTTGAATGCTATCTTAACACAATACCTTTAGGTCACGGTACCTACGGCGTTGAGGTTGCCTCGAACTATTACTTCGGGAAGTCGGTTAAGGACCTTTCTATTGTAGAATGTGCCGCTATTGCCGCTATAACAAAAAGCCCTACGTGGTATTCACCTGATGACAACCCTGATTCAAACAAAGAAAGACGAAACGACGTGCTTTATGAAATGTTTGACCAGGGATATATAACCCAGAAAGAATACGACGAGGCTGTAAAAACAGACCTTAAAATCACTGCTGACGAAAGGGTGCTTAATCAAAACGAGGTTAACTCTTACTTTGTTGATGCTCTTATAAATCAGGTTTCAGAGGACCTTGCCGAGAAATACGGATATGACAAGGCACACGCAGACCGCCTTTTCTATAATGGCGGTTACAGAATATATGCTACGGTTGACCCCAAAATTCAAGCTGCAGCAGAAGAGGTTTTTGCAGACGCCGAAACCTATGCTATAGTTGCTAAAGACGGGAAAAAAATGACCGGCGGTATAACCATAATGGATTACGAGGGAAATGTTAAAGGAATTGTTGGAGGTATTGGTGAAAAAACCTCTAACCGCGGTTTTAACTGTGCTACAGATGCTGTGCGTCAACCAGGTTCAACAATGAAACCTATCGCGGCATATGCGCCCGCTATTGAGCAAGATTTAATCACCTATTCCAGCCTTGTTAATGATACCAAAACCACCTATGGAAAGTGGTCGCCTGTTAACTGGTACAAATCATACTGGGGAAACATCACGGTTCAGTACGCATTAGAGCGCTCTGTAAATACCATACCTGTTTATCTTGTAAACAAGCTCACCCCTCAGACCTGTTATGATTTCTTAACACAAAAACTTGGTATTACAACCCTAAACGCTGAGGATGTCAACCTCTCGCCTTTAGGAATGGGAGGTACCAACGGCGGTCTTACAACCCTTGAATCCGCCACAGCATTCTCTGTCTTCGGTAACGGTGGTCTTTACTATGAGCCTAGCTTTTACACAAAGGTCACCGACCAAAAGGGTAAAATTGTTTTAAAGAGGCAGACCAAGCCCCAAATGGCAATAAGTGAAGATACCGCAACCATTATGAATCACCTTTTACAGACTGTTGTTTACGGTTCTAACGGTACGGGTAAAGCAGCGGCTTCATATGTTAAGAATATGAAGATTTACGCAAAAACAGGTACCTCAAACGACCAGAACGACCTTTGGTTTGTAGGCGGCACACCGTATTATATTGCATCCTGTTGGTGCGGATATGAGGTGCAACAGCCTATTGCTTCAAGGCATAGCGGAATTGCGCTAAAGATGTGGGGTAATGTTATGTCTAAGGTGCATTCGGGACTTAAGGCAAAAGAGTTCACCGACAGTAGCTATACAATAGATAAGTTTTACTGCACCGCAACAGGCAAGCTTGCTACCGAAACCTGTCCTAAGCGCGCTATTGGTTGGTATAAAAAGAGTAATCTTCCAGATGTCTGCACCACCCATAGCGGCTCGGTATTAGGAAAACCCTCGGATATTCTGGCAGCTGAAAAGAAAGCCCAGGAAGATGCTGCTCAGTCATCAGGAAGCAGTACACAGTCTGGGACAAGCAATGCAACCTCAACTACCGGCAACACCTCATCCACTGTTTCTGCTGCAAACTAAAATAATAATCGGGTCGAAATTGTGTTCTACGCTTCGGCCCGAAATTTTTGAGTGTTAAATTTATGTTGGAATTTAAAAAAATCGAAATTGATGATATAAAAATATATAAAAAATTCATAGCTAATACAGACGAGCTTTCCTGTGATTCCACGTTTATAAATCTACTTGTATGGCAGTGTTCATATAACAATATGATAGCTGTGAGTGACGGTTTGCTTTTCATAAAAACAGGTGCGTCAGGAAAGGAAAGCTTTCGTCTTCCGATAGGGCATGACCTAAAAAAAGGCATCGGTATGATAAAAGAATATTGCGGTGACCGCTCCCCCTCTTTCTATGCTTCTGAGGGAAAAGCACTTGATGAATTTAAAGAAAGCTTTGGCAAGGAGTTTGATTTTATAGAAATCAGGGATGCATTTGATTATATTTATTCAAGAGAAACCCTTGCAGAGCTTGGCGGCAAAAAATACCATTCAAAACGCAATCATATTAATAGCTTTAACAAAAAATATGATTGGCATTATGAAACTATAACCACAAATAATATCCCCGATATCAAGCTTTGCGCTAAGCAGTGGTATGAGGAAAAGGCAGATAAGATGGACCGCCATATGATTTGCGAGCGTGACGGATTAGAGACTATTTTAAATAATATGGATATCTTAGGTGCTAAGGGCGGAGCTATTTATGTTGGCAAAAAGGTTATCGCCTTCACAATAGGCTCGGCTATAAACGATAAGGTTTTCAATACTCACATAGAAAAGGCGCTCAGTGATTATTCTGAGGCTTATACCTTAATAAACCGTGAATTTGCCAAAAATGAGCTCGCGGGCTATACCCTTATAAACCGCGAAGATGATATGGGAATTGAGGGACTGAGAAAAGCAAAGCTATCATACTATCCCGAAATCCTTTTAAAAAAATATATGATAAGGTGAAATTATGAATGCCTTAACCCAGTGTCAAGCTCTTTATAGAGAAGCGTTCTGCGATAACGATGCTGAATTTGAAAAAGCGCTTTTTAAAAACTGTTTCAAATACTGCAAATTTATTAAAGAAAATGACAAAATAGTTTCTATGCTCTTTCTTTTGCCCACAGTTTTCGAGACCGAAAGCTACAGCAAAAAATCCGCTTATATATACGCTGCCGCAACATTAAAGGAATACCGTGGCAAAGGTTATATGACAAAGCTGATAAAGGAGCAACAGGGCGATATGCCACTTTTTTTGAGGCCTGCAAACGATAATCTGATTAAATTTTATGAAGATTTAGGTTTTAAAACTGTGTCAGCTAAAAAAATTAATGGACTTCCTATGCTCTTCCCTGTCGAAGAATTTTTGACACTCACAAAACTTTTCCCCGATAGTGAAAGCAAAGAAAATTATACGGCTATGTATTTTGGTGCAGATATAAAGCCTCAAAGCCTCAATTTTATTAATACTATGGAATAATGCTTGGGATAACCCAAGCATTTTTTAGTATTTTACACTGATTACGGTAAATACTGTAATTGGTGGTTTAATGACTAAAGCAATTAAAAGAATGGTTTTGGATTTATTTTGTTATGTACTCGGCAGTTTTGTATATTCTTCGGCGGTAACTCTTTTTATATCACCAAACGAATTTTCTCCAGGCGGATTTACGGGTATTGCTACGCTGCTGAACTTTTGGTTGAACCTCCCCTCAGGCATATTTCTTTTAATCCTGAATATTCCTGTTTTAATATTAGGTTTTGTTAAATTCGGTGGGTTTTTCATTGTAAAAACCGCAATAGCAACGCTGCTTGTGTCTTTCTCGCTAACCCTTACTGACCTATGCTTGTCAGGTGTGCACATTGATAAAATATTAGCGGCAGTTTTCGGCGGAATTATGATGGGAGCAGGTTTAAGCCTCATACTTTTAAGAGGTGCTACAACAGGCGGAATAGATATTATTGCAAAGCTTATAAATAAAAAAGCCCGTCACTTAACCGTTGGTAAATTAATCCTCATTTTCGATGGATTTGTGATAACCCTCGCCACAATAGTTTACCGAAATATTGAGAGTGCGCTTTATTCGGTTATCGCAATTTATGCAACATCGGTAGTTATGGATAAAATTCTATACGGAAGCGATAAAGGTAAAATAATATATATCGTGACTGATTTTTGGAAAGAAATTTGCAGTGATATAAATATTATTTTAGGCAGAGGCGTAACACTGCTCCAAGGAAAAGGTGCATACACAGGAACAGACAAAACGGTTATATTCTGCTCGGTAAGACGCCACGAGGTTTCTGCAATTTATGAAATAACTGATAAATACGATAAAAATGCGTTTATCATTATAAGTGACGCAGGTGAAATTGTGGGTGAAGGCTTTAAACAGCTCAAATGAAGCGGTTGAAAAAGCGAGGGTTTTGTGATACAATATTTAAAAATCTAAAAGAATAACTTGAAATCAAAAATCATAAACTCAAAATAAGTCAAATTATTTTGAGGTGATTATGTGATTTTAAAAAAGAATGTATTTGCAACTTTTCTTTTAATTCTTTGCGTTTTATCGGTTTGCTTTTTTTCGGTTTTTCCAAAAAACACCTCTATCGCCTCAGCAACCCCCAAAGCCACGAAACAAATCATACTTGACGCAGGCCACGGCGGGTTTGACGGCGGTGCTGTAGCCAATGACGGTACTGTGGAAAAGGATATTAATTTGGAAATTTGTCTGACACTAGAGAATATGTTAAAGCAAAACGGATTTGAGGTTATAATGACGCGGACAGACGATACCGCAACCGACAGTACCGACAGTGAAAAAATTTCCGCCCGTAAAAAAAGCGACCTTAAAAACCGCCTGGAATTAATGAACAAATATAGTGATGCGGTTTTTGTGAGTGTCCATTTAAATAAATTTACCACCTCTGCCGCAAACGGCTCACAGGTTTTCTACAGTGGCAGAGATGAAAAATCAAAACAGCTTGGGGAAAAAATACAAAGTTATATTATCCGCTTTTTACAACCAGAAAACACACGGGTAAACAAAAAAGCTACCTCAAGCACATATCTTTTATATAATGCCACCGTTCCCGCAGTTTTGGTGGAATGCGGGTTTTTAAGTAATTCATCAGAGCTTACCAAATTAAAGGACCCACTATACCAAAAGAAAATGGCTTTCAGTATTTTTTGCGGAATAGCAGATTTTTTTAATAATAAGGAGATTTAAAATGCCATCTAAAGCTAAAAGTGTTTATATTTGCAGTGAGTGCGGCTATGAATCGTCAAAATGGGTTGGAAAATGCCCTGGTTGCAGTGCTTGGAATACTATGGAAGAGGAAATTTCCGTTCCCACTAAAACCTCCGCCACCCATTACACAAAAGGCATTGCCACAGCCAAGACGCTATCGGAAATAAGCTATCTCGATGAGCCCCGTTTCGTAACCTCCATTTCAGAGCTTGACCGCGTGCTTGGAGGCGGTATTGTTAAAGGCTCGGTAATACTGTTAAGCGGTGACCCAGGCATAGGTAAATCTACCATACTTTTGCAAATCTGCAACGCTTTGCAGAATAATCTTAAAATACTTTATGTTTCGGGCGAAGAATCTGCTATACAAATCAAAATGCGTGCTGAACGGCTCGGTGTTGAAAGTGACAGCGTTTCTATTATGACCGAAACCGATGTTGAAGCTATTTGCGAATACATAACCGCCCAAAAGCCCGACCTCGTAATGATAGACTCTATACAGACTATGCATCATAGCGACATTTCCTCTTCACCAAGCAGTATCGTTCAAGTGAGGGAATGCACCAATTTATTGCTCAGAACAGGCAAAAGCCTCGGCATTCCTGTTTTTATTGTAGGCCATGTAAATAAAGGCGGAGATATTGCAGGACCTAAGGTTATGGAGCATATTGTTGATACCGTTCTTTACTTTGAGGGTGAAAGAAATCAATCCTACCGAATACTCAGAGGCATTAAAAACCGCTTTGGGTCGACAAACGAAATCGGTGTTTTTGAAATGACCGAATCGGGACTTCGAGAGGTTGAAAATCCATCTGCCATGCTTCTTTCGGGCAGAATGAGTGATGTTTCAGGCGGATGTATCACCTGTGTTATAGAGGGCACCCGTCCAATTCTTGCCGAGGTTCAGGGCCTTGTGACGCCCACAGGCTTCGGAAATGCCCGAAGAACCGCAACGGGCTTCGACTACAACCGCCTCAATCTCTTATTAGCGGTCCTCGAAAAAAGGCTTGGAATTTATTTTTCTAATCAGGACACCTATGTAAATATCGTTGGCGGCATGCGACTTGATGAGCCCGCGGCCGATTTAGCTGTTGCTATGGCATTGGTTTCGGGATATAGGGATATTGCTTTAGATGAAAAGCTGATTGCTTTTGGTGAAATTGGACTTTCGGGTGAGCTTAGAAGTGTACCCAGAGCTCAAGCTCGCGTGAACGAGGCGGCGCGGCTGGGCTTTACAAAATGTATCATGCCTAAATCTTGTTTAAAGCAGATTTCCAACTGTCCCGAAAGCTTAGAGCTTATCGGCGTCAGAAGTTTGGGACAAGCTATTTCCATTATAAAATAAATCCTTAATATAATACGGGCATCCGCCCGATACCGAATTCACAACGCTAATCCCATCAAGGTCACAATAGCCATCTTTTTGATATCTGCAGTTTTCTGCACATTGAATTATCCCCATTTTATCACCAACAGTTATTTTTAGAATTTCTATATAAATTATTCAAAGCATGGCATAAAAAGTTAACACAAAAGCGGAAATCACACCCTGCGTGATTTCCGCTTTTTATTTATCCCATTCAAAATATCCTATTAATGGAGCTTCCCGTTAAATTACTTCTTTAAATTTCATAAGATTTTCGCGTTGCTGCACATTTTCTGAATTTTCACTAACCATAGCCGAATAAGAAAACAACACGTATCCTGAAACCCTTTCATCCTCATAACAGAGCTTTACCTGACGCGCAATCAAATCGTTCTCGGTCTGCCATTCGTTACCGTCTGCAGCAGTCTCGGTACCGATTTTATAGGGCGCCAACCCGATAATAAGCTTGCATTCACCATTTTCCGACATAAGCTTCTTCCAATCCTCTAAAAGCTTATTAAAACGGTATTTACTGTCGTTATATTCAAAGCCAAAATAAAGCTGAGGTATTATGCAATCAACCAAGTTGTTCTTAATCCAAAACTTTACATCAGCATAAAGATTATGATAATTGTTATCTACAGATGCCGCAGGGCTTATGCTGAAAATAATACTACTATTTGAGCTTTTCACCGCAGTATTTACACCGCTTATAAGCGCATTCACATTAGCTCTGCGCCAATCGTCAAGCTCTAACGGTTTTTCGGCAGAGGCAGTATATTCATTATAGCTTATCTGGTCAAATAATTTGTCTGTGGTAGGATAAAAATAATCATCGAAATGAATACCGTCCACCTGATATTTTGTTATAATTTCCTTTATGCCATCTATTACAAGCTTTCTTGCCTCACTCTCGGCTGGGTTTAGATAGACTCCGTTATATACACAAACATTTTTATCGTTTTCAGTGTCGGTGTCCTGCAACCACTTATGTATAGGGCTATCCTCTCTTATGGTGTTCACGTCATCCGTAGCGGTAGAAACTCTGTATGGGTTTATCCATGCATGCACCTTAAAGCCCGCCATATGAAAGGTGTTTATCATGTATTCGAAAATATCATAATTATACTTGGTGGCAGCCTCGGTTAAAGGAAAATATTCTGATTTATAAATAGAATCGCAGTGTGAACGGACGTGAATATATATATTTTCTATTCCAAGTTCAGAGCAGTTCTTTACCATACCCGAAAGTTCTTGCTCGAAACCGTTCTCAGAGCTTAGCATTCCTGCCAACTCGCTGAATGAAAGCCATACTCCGCCCGAAGCCTTGCCCGACATATTGTTGAAATTGTTACTTTTTATATTCTTGGATTCTGTATCCTCTGAATTACATCCCGACAACAAAAATACCATCATAAGAAAAATCAATAATGTTTTTTTCATATTTTCACCCTAATAAAAGTATATGTCCGCACCGCCGAAATTAATTCCTTCTTCACTTTTAACACCAAGCTCGACATATTTAACACCCGAAAGGTCGGTAATAAAAGATGCTACCGAATCAAGAATATCTCTGCCTCCAAAATTCGATATATCAAACTCAGCGTAAACTTTACGGTCGCCCACAATAACAGCGCTTTTACCCCTTGTTTCAAGTCTTAAATCGACCTTTTTTACCGTTTTTTTACCCATAGTGCCAAAATCAAAGCACTTCAAAGCAAACTCACTTTCAAGCGGTAGCTCTACAGTTTGCAAATTGTAGCCGCTGCCTTTAATCAAAATATCCTTTTCACCGCAGAGCCCTGCAATATAGCACTCGTTATAGCCATCATATTGATATAAAAAAGAAAGCTTATTTAAATGCCCGATAATTCCTAATATTTTAATAGACTTCGGAAATACCCAATAAAAACAGCTCATATCCTTTAGTCTTATTATAACCGCTTCATTTTCATAACTCAATATGTAATTTTCTGTTGTGCCAGCAGCATAGCAATCTGCATTTTTATCAATTTTCCTTAAAATAGGGTCAATACTATCGGATATCTTTTCAATACTGCTTCCGTTTTTCGAAAGTGAATACACCGCATTATCCCTGCCAAACCATAAAAGCTTATCGCCGCATATTGTCATAGTATTATTCCTTGCAGTGTTACTTCCAAGCTTACTAACATAAAAAGTGTCCGGCTTTTTAAAAATTTTGCCATTGTCACCAAGAATTGCAACCGCATTGAAATCTCCGCTGTTTTTGATATTTATTTCATATATGCCTTTAGACGTTGCGGTTATTATCCTATCTGAAAACCCCTGAACCGATATTATAGCCTCATCAGCTATTCCGATACCCCCTGAAGAAATATCGGGAAAGTAAAGCGGAGTATCATAATTTGTATAATAGATTTTGTTTTTTTCTTCTCCGCCTGCAAATAGCCATTTATCTTTATAGCCCATAACAATTTTTGAAGACGCTATATTCCTGAAACCGTTTTCAATTCTTTTTTTTGCAAAAATCCGTATATTATTTTCTCGATAAGCGTTTATTACAGGAAAAGCATAATAATTTGAACCGGAAGTAAAATATACCGTGCCCGAACGTCTGTCTATGTTTGCTGTAATCATCATTCCGTTGTATGTCTGTGACCCTGTTTGAGAATTAGCATTAATTCTCCATTCCACAAAATTCTGGGCATTCTCGTATACTCTGCAAACTACCTCTTGATTGTCTATATCTGTATATGGCAATCTAAACGCTGTTGAAACACCGTCCGCGCTAAAATAAGCATAAAAGCTTCCGTTTAAAATATTTATTGGTTCGAGCATCTTAGGGGTACTGCTAAACTTCCAATCCAACAACCCATAACCGTTACCCGTACCGTTAATATAAACAGTAGGTACATAATCCGCAATGCTTCTGTTCCAATTAGCAAAATCCTTTCCTATTTCATAAATATAATATTCTGACTGATAGGTATTCATCAGGTTTTTTAGCGAAACCAAGGCAAATATGCCACCTCCGTTTTGCTCTTTTCCTGTGTAGAAAACAACATTTTGCGGACTGTAGAAGGTAGCATCATCGGGCCTGCCGAATATCATATATCCTAAAGATTTTACATTTTGATTTTCACCGATGCCGAAAACAAATATGAAGTGATTGCGGTCATCATAGAGCACCTTAGCATACGCCAACCGCCTTTGCTCGCCCTCTATATCTGCTACGGTGTCGGTCAGAAAATACTTATAATCCATAGCCCCATTACACATAGTCACATCAAGCAAACCGCTTTCGGCTGTAAAAAGTCCCTGTCTTGTGAGGAGACGTCCGTCATTATATATCATATTCTTAACCGACGTAAGACAGCTGTCACCAACATCGGTCGGTAATTTACTCATATCTAAACTTAAATTCAATGCATCTATATGCTTTATATTTATAGTTTTCTGATTTAAGGATTTATATTTCATTTTTAACCCTCCGCTATAGGCAAATTGTCCTCTATAAACGCTCTACCAGATAACACCGTTGCTCTTTTTGCATTGTAAAGCGCGGTAAAAATAACATTTTTATTAGCATCGCTGTCACTTAGTGATATAAGCATAGCCACTCCGCAGCATAAAGCCTCGGAAAGCTCGTCAGAGCAGTCTATATTATCGGATAAATCCTCTATTGGCTTAAGCCCCAAATCTACAGCAATTTGATTAATAAATTCTGCCGCTCTACCCATAATTCCAACATCCTGAATTTCATTTTTCCCTATTGCTTTATAGCCTAGTCTAATCATTGCTCTGTCATAAATTTCATACCCGTTCATCTGTTTCCACCTCAGTTCCCTGCTCTAAAAGCTCATTCCTATCTGTTACCGCGCCGTCAGGCAGACGCTTTAAAAACTGTTTTCGGTCAATAATACCCTTTTCAAACATAGTAATAAGCAATTCAGTTCTTTCCTTATCGCTGTAAATAGCAGAATTACCTATTTCTATATTAACACTAACTACTAAATCACGATATTTCTCTGAATCGAAATCCTCATAATAAACACCGTTTTTTTCTTTTGCTTTTAGAGGACGTCTTCCGTAATATGTAATCCAAAAATCCGCCCATATACGCGCCACATCCTCGCAATATCCGTAAAAACGGGTTCTGATTATCTGTAACGGCAGAAGCGCCGCCTCTCTCATAGTAGCAAGAGCGGTAGCATTATCTGCTCTGCTGTCACCCAGCGCCACCTCGTTAGCACCGCTTTGGGTAAGGGTATTTTCGATAAGCGAATTTATACTCCTTTCAAAACTGTCACTCATTGAAGGCGGTGATATATACTTAACTGCTCCCGCAACGTCCTCATTACTGCCAAATACCTTGATTATCTGCCCTGGGTCGTTAGTTATTTTCTCACTCACGGTATCTCCGTTAACAAGCATTATCGGCATACCCGTGGTCATTGCCGACCAAACATTTGCTGTAATCATTCGGTTTATGGCTATTTGGTTTGGTATAAGATAGGTGATTTCGCTTTCTCCATAAATCATACTGTTTCTCTTATCCCAAGCAAACAAGGCAAACGGATATAGCTGTAGCTCGGTGTCAAATTCCTTTCTTACAACGGAATTTTCTGTAACCTTTACACATTTGACGCTATAGCTTCCGTCTGCTTTATATCCCTTATAAAGTTTTGTAAACAGTGTAACCTTACCATCTTTAGCCGATTCTTCAATAAGTTTTAATGCCGAAATATCCGCACCGAAAATGCGCGCCTCTCTCAGTACCGACTCTACATCCTTATCAGCTGAAATAATTATATATGGTTGATTTTGCAAATCCTCGGTATACGGGTCGCCAAATACAATGTCATTTATATCTAGCACTTCGCAGCAAATATCACCTTTAATTTTAGTTTTGCACTCCTTATCCGCATAAAGCCCCGTAGCAACGGTAGAATCCCAATATGTGTAAAGCACCGAAGTGCCCGAAATATATGCCTCCCTTAAAAGCTTTTCGTTCAGTGTTTCAAATTTAACTCTTTCAGCTGTGGTTTTATAATAGCTCTTAAAAAGAGACATTATACGGTTCACTTCATCCATATTCGCACTATGTGGGTTTGAACCAGTGCTTTTGACGGTTGTAGGTATACCCTCGGCTGAAAAGTTGACAGAAATAGGGCTACCTAAAACCTGAGATATTTTATAGTTACCTATTCTTTTAATAATATTGTGGCGTACTAGCGGACGGTCGTTTCCGCATTTTGCACCGTACCATTGGTCGCCTATAAAAAATCTCTCGTTAATTTTGCCTTGCTCGTAAATACCCTTATTACCAATCGAAGCCTTAAAGCTATTACCCTTTTGGTATTCTTCAAAAATTTCAATAGGTTTGTTATTCACCTTGTAACCTCCTTTTTATTTACACAAAGCCCACCTTAACGGTGGGCTTTGGTTAGCCAAAAGCCACCAAAACCGCCATTTTAAGCTAATTCGGTTTTATCGCTTTTGCTAGAATAACGCAATTAAGCTACTGTAACTGTGATAACATCACTGTCTGTGCTAGCCGCCCCATCAACAGTAATTCTTGCAAAGTAGTAATAAGTGCCTGCTGCAAGGTCCTCTGGCAGAACAAAATTCTTATCATTTGCACCTGCTATTTTTACAGCCGAACGCTTTTCCTTGTTTTCACATTTGTACCACTGATATGTAAGAGCGCCGTCACTTGTGGCGGTAACGGAGAGGGTTTCACTGATGATGTCCTCCTCGGTTTCAATATCGTCAGATACAGCAGTTACCGAGATTTTTGGAGATACCCAAGCCCAAACCGTATCAAGACCGCTCTTCTTTACAAATACATCGTAATAAATACGGTAATCAAATTTGTAAGCATCGGCATCAATGTTCTGCTCAGGTGTGAAAATTCTCATATTTTCGGTCTTCTTAACAAGATGTGCCGCAGATTTAGGACAAACAAGCATATAGGTTTCGCTTGTGTTTTCAGCGGGCTTAAAGCCTGCTTCTGCGCCGAAATCGTAAGCAGTTTTCATACGCTCAGATACAACGGGAATGAGCGCTACACCGTTAAGAGATTTGACCTTAAGGTTAACCTCTCCCTGCTTGAATTCACTAACTGTAATCATTTTAGAAATCTCAGCAGAATTCTGAAGAGCAGCAAACATATAGCTGTCAATAAAGGCAACTAACTCCTCATCATACCCTGCTACTGCCTGAACCTCATTAATAAGCTTCACAAGGGTTTCAAAAGGCTTATCAGCCTCGCCCTCTATAACATTAGCTCTGGATACTGCAAGTCCTGCAAGCTTTGAAAGAACATAAGCATCACACTCAGGAACAACCTTTGTGCGCACATATTCGCCTAAAATCTTGCCTGCAAGATTGGCAATACCTGTCTCGTCCATATCCTCGCGGTCAATCTGGAGTGAACGCGCGCGGTCCATTTTCATTGTGTAAGAGGTGTTTGCAACTGTAATAGCGCCTCTTGCAAAGCCTGCCTCGCGGTCATAATCTGCAAGTCCCTGAAATTCAATGTCAGGTATAATAACAGTCTTCGCGCCCACAAATTTTGTGGCGAGCGCATTGTCGGCAAAAAAGCCTACCGCACTCTTCTGTTCAAACATCTTATCAAGCTCGTTTGAATACTTTGTAACATTTTCTAATGAATTAATTGACATAATTTTCTTCCTTCCTAATTTTGAATTAAAGCCATTATTTCCATAGTCCCTTTAAAAATTCCATGGCTTCGGGTGATATGCCGCCGTTTTTATTTTGTAACGACCCCATACTCTTTTTATCGGCATTTAATATTTCAGCCTCCGCCTTGCTTTGCTTGCGCTTTTCGCGTAGCTGATATCTTAAATATTCATCGAGCAAACTGCTGCCCTTAAGACGACTGCTTTCTACAACCTCTTCGGGTAACTGCTCAATATCCTTTATAGCAGGAAAATACTCCCGTAATTCGTTAAAATCGTTTTCGGTTTCCTTTTTCACTGCTAGTTCAAGCTTTAAAAAATGCTCGGCTAAATTGGTGTCACCACCGCATTTTTCTAAAAGCTCATTTCTTCTGCTCTCAAGTCTTGCATTCTTCAAATCTTCCAGATATTCTGCAACACTTTTGTTTTGTTCTAGGGCTAATTCCTTAAGGTTTTTGTAATCCTTACATATAATGTCATACTTCATACCCTTTTGAGCAAGTGCCCTAGCTTCCTCTAAACTTATATTTTTTACTTCCTTATTAAATTTTATCGGAATAAGCAATTCCTTTTCCTCTGTAGTTTGAGGCTCTTCCTTTTGCTTTTCCTCCGCCTGTGCTTCGGCGGTGATTTTTTTGATTTCCTCGTTCATAAGGCTCTCCTTACATTTGATTTTTAAAACTGTTCACTGCCATCGTATTTTAAAAAATTTTCATATTCCTCATCTATATCACTTTTAAATTTGAGATTATATGTTTTTGCGCCTTGCGTCTTGGGTGCGCGCATAAAACCTAATAAAAATCCGCTTAAAAAAGCCAATACAGCCAACAGCAAAACAATAATTGTCATACATCCCAGCCTCCGTTTAAATCCCTGCCTGTGATTTCTACTCCACCCGACCTCTTAGCCTGAGCTCTGTCCGGGTGAAAAAATTTGACATCCTCAAAGGCATAACGCAACGCGTCACACAAATGATTTTCAGAGTCTTTCGGCATACGTTGACCCCTATCATTGCGCCGCTCATCATAAATATAGCTTGATAGCTCTTTAATCATATTTCGGCAACGTGGTGCAACCGTAATCTTATATTCGTTTATTGCGGCTATCCCGTTTAGCACGCTGTCCTTTCCTTTGACAGATGCTGTTATTCTGCCAATTCCAAGCCGCCTCAAATCGTCGTTGGATTTCGGTTCCGCCGAATCCGCCCTTATCCTTTCTTTAGAGAAGCCCATCGCCTTTATACGATTTGCAATATCAGAATTAAGCAGTCTCTTCTCATAAAACTCGTCATATATGTATATTTCCCTATCTATAGGATTTACCTTAAAAGCTATAAAGGCGGTTGGGTCATTGGTATAACCGTAATCCAAACCGAAAAAGCTTTTCCATTTATATTCCTCGCCAGGCGGTATTTCTTTTTCTCCTACTACCCAGTTTTCAAATACAAGTCCCTCTGAAATACCCCAATTCCCAAGCCCTGCAACATCATATTTGCGAGGGTTTGCTGTTTTCATTTTTTCAAAAACAGTGCGGTCGGTTTCATCTAAAAACTCATTAACCAAATAATTTGTCGAAAAAACCGCCGCGTTATCGGGTACATTGTCAAAAAAACGTTTTTTCAGCCAGTGACCGTCACTCCACGGATTAAAGGTTATGGTGGTTTGCTTGTAAAGCGGCGGCGGAAGCTTACCTCTCGGCACCGATAAGTCAAGTAGGTCAAAGTCCGCTTCATTAGAAATTTCAAATGCCTCTTCTATCCATACATAATTCAGATACCCCTTAGAAACGGTTGTGGATGCAAGCTTTAAAACGTCGTCGAAGCCACGGAAAATAATTTTTTGGCCCGTTGGTTTGTATACCATTTCCAAAGGTGACACCGTATTATTCCAATATTCAGTAACACCCAATCTTTCCTGTGCCCATTTAAGCTGCGCAAAGGTAGAGTCCCTATGGGTATTCATAACCTGCCTGACCACTAAAAGATTGGTGTTCTCCTCACGCATCAGTCTATATATGAAATTTAGCGCAGTTGTTGCCGATTTTTTCGACCCCTTGCCCCCCTTTAAAACCCTATACCGTTTATTACAACTCCAGAAATCATCATAACCACCGCCTACTATTTGCGACATCTTAATTTCCGATGTCGTCAACAATCATCACCGCCTTAGTTTGTCCCGACTTTTCTTCATTTTTTTCGCTAACAATCGAACGCAGTTCCTTTATAGCCGAAAGATCACCGCTGGCCGCTTTTTTGTAAAGTGCCACCATAACAGCTGTTTTGCGCGTGGCATTTTTTACCTCAAATCCCTCAGACCTAAGCGTCTCAATCTCTGCTTCGGACAACTTTTCATTAAGTAGCAGCTTTAGTGTTTTATAAAGTAACTTATCATTCTCTTTCATAGCATTTCCTCCCGGCAGAAACCATAATAACCGATAGCCACACCGCCATTCACCGACAAGGTGAATTAAAAATATAAAATTTAATACACGGATTTACATCTAAACAAAATTAAAAGAGTTTTCGTGAAAAAACTCTTGACTAATAAAAAAATATGTGTTAATATATCTTTTGTTCAAATGCGGGTGTAGTTCAATGGCTAGAATCCCAGCCTTCCAAGCTGGTCGTGTGGGTTCGATTCCCATCACCCGCTCCAAAAATGAAAGCATCAACCCTTGTGGTTGGTGCTTTTATTTTTTAGTTTGTTATTTGATGGGAATCGAACAAGGAGGGAGCAAACGATAGTTTCCGGAAGAAAACAGTCCGGTGGACTGTTTTTGCCGACGGGGCAACGAGCGTCAGCGAGGCGATAGGCACGGGAGTGCCGAGACAAATTCCGATCACCCGCTCCAAAAATGAAAGCACTAACCTTTATGGTTAGTGCTTTTGTTTTTAGTTATCTATAAAAAAAATTCTTCATCTCCGGAATAGTTTTCACTTTCCTGCATAGACTTACCATTGACAGTAGGCTCAATATCGTCTATAATGTCATTACTAACAGATTCGTTCACAGCATCTACGCTTAATGGCGGTGCTGTCATGATGGACGAGTCTGTTTCTATTATTGACATCTGTATCATTCTGTGATATATTAATGTCAGAGTCAGATAACTTTAGTGGTGTGGGCAATTGCAGCCCATTTCGTGCTAATAGTTGTCTGACTTTTTCTATGTCCTCATTTTGATATAAAAAACCATCATTTTCGTTTGCATATTCAATTAGCGCCTTTACATTTCTTCCATAAGCCGAGGCAATAAAATTAGTATTTTGTTGACAACATTCTCACCTTGTGATATATTGTTGACAGAAGATGGAGAAACGGATGCGTTATTGGACGTAGTACGGGGAGACTTTGTGCCGGCATCGTGCGTTCGTGTAACATCCTCTCTATTTTTTGTTATACCATATCTGTGTAGTATAAAAATTATAGTCACAAATGCAACTTCCTGAAACCATTAACAAACAAAAATCTTAAGATTATTAATTTAGGAAAATTCGATATAAATAAAATTTAATACCACAAACTGCCTTGCCATTGCGTGATTTTTCTCGCAATGGCATTGTTTTTTATTAATTTTTAAAAAAATTTTATATTTTTGCAAAATAAGGCTTGACTATTGGTTTTTTTTAGTATATAATTAGTCATTACTGATAATGATGGGTTATTATGCGC
>JAZUAL010000025.1:0-44740 GCA_045637925.1 Acutalibacteraceae bacterium
CACAAGTCGCGATGGGTACTGATAGCCAAGCCTCCCTCTGACGAGGGAGGTGGCAAAACGAAGTTTTGACGGAGGGAGAGAAAATGAAAGAATATAATAAAGCTAATATCCCTCTTGCAAAAACACTACGGAAAAATATGACACCTTGGGAACGAAAGCTTTGGTATGATTTTTTAAGATATTACCCTATAAGATTTCAAAGACAAAAGGCTATTGGAAATTATATTGCAGATTTTTATTCTGCAAAAGCAAGGCTTGTTATTGAGCTTGACGGCGGTGGACATTATACCAATGAGCAAATGGAAAAAGACAGAGTTCGTACAAAAGAGTTAGAGGGTATGAATCTAACAGTATTAAGAATTTGCAATTTAGATATTGACCGTAATTTTAGCGGTGTATGTGAATATATAGATTTAGCTGTTAAAAAATCTCTCCCTCAGTCGGCTTCGCTGACAGCTCCCTCGTCAGAGGGAGCCAAGAACTAATTTGTCCCTCATTTAACACAAGCATATTATATATAAAAAATTAAACGAAGCTTCAGAGTGATAACTTATGAAAAAATGTAGATTTGCGATACTTGACACCCCTTTTGTAAATGAACTTAAAAACAGTTCTATGCCTTTATCTGATTACCCTCGCCCTCAGCTTGTGCGAGATTCTTACCTTTGCCTTAACGGTGAGTGGGATTTTAAAATAATAAATAAAAAAGCAGAAAAGTATAATGGCAAAATCACCGTTCCCTTTCCGCCCGAAAGCAGAATTTCAGGGGTAGAACGCGAAATTAACAAGAATGATGCGCTGATTTATTCAAAAACCTTCACCCTGCCGCAAGGCTTTTTAAAAAACAGACTAATACTCAATTTCGGTGCGGTTGACCAATACACAAAGGTTTATATAAACGAGCGTTTCGTGGGTGAAAATATAGGTGGTTATCTCCCCTTTTCTTTTGATATAACCGAATCTATCACATCCGATACCAATACAATAAAGGTTATCGTTACCGACTCGCTTGATAAGAATTTACCTTATGGCAAGCAAACGAATAAAAGAGGCGGTATGTGGTACACAAAGATAAGCGGTATATGGCAAACTGTATGGCTTGAAAGTGTAAGCACCGACTATATAAAGTCTTTAAAAATCTCACCAACAATGAATAGCGTTCATATTGATATTGATTCTTCTGCGTCCCAGAAAACGATTATATTGGATACGCCCGACGGTAAACGTGAGTATACTACAAATCAAAAAAGCATAGATATTGAAATAGAAAAACCGAATCTATGGACACCCGAAACTCCGTATCTATATGACTTTACCGTTACTTCGGGTGATGATACTGTTAAATCATATTTCGCTTTGCGTGAAGTTTCTATAAAAGAGGTTAAAGGGAAATCATATATCTGCCTCAATCAAAAACCATATTATTTTCACGGCCTTTTAGACCAAGGCTATTTTAGTGACGGCATTTTCACACCCGCCTCTTATGAGGGTTATAAAAATGATATTTTGAAAATGAAGGACTGCGGTTTTAATATGCTTAGAAAGCACATTAAAACCGAGCCAGAGCTTTTTTACTATTACTGCGATAAATACGGCATGGCGGTTTTTCAGGATTTTATAAACAGCGGAAAATATAGCTTTTTTATAGACACCGCACTGCCGACTGTATTTTTAAAAAAAGGTATGAGCCACCCTGCCTCAAAAACTCGTCGTGAAGAATTTTTAAAAAATGGCGAGGGAATAATTTCCACCCTTTATAATCACCCCTCTGTGCTTTATTATACTATTTTTAACGAGGGCTGGGGACAATTTAATGCTGATGAATGTTATAGCTATTTTAAAATGTTGGACACTACTCGAATATTTGATACCACATCAGGTTGGTTTAAAACAAAATTAAGTGATGTGGAAAGTGAACACATATATTTCAAGCCCATTAAACTAAAGTCAAAAGCTGATAGGCCTCTTGTTCTCTCTGAATTTGGCGGATACTCCTGTAAAATAAAAAATCACAGCTTCAACCTTGACAAAACCTACGGATATCGCTATTTTGAAAATACCGCTGACCTTGAAAACGCATTAATAAAGCTTTATAAAAATGAAATCATGCCCTGTTTTAAATTAGGGCTCAATGCAACTGTGCTAACCCAGGTGAGCGATGTTGAGGACGAAACTAACGGTCTTTTGACCTATGACCGAAAGCTTTTAAAGGTCAACAGTAAACGGATGTTTGAAATCGCTCAAAAGCTATATAAAGCATTTGAAAAAGCAATTTCTACGGACTAAAGTTTATAAAAGGTTGCAAAATCCGCTTTAATATGATAAAATAATTAATTGGTATTGATTATTAATTAGATTTTTGGAGGTTTAATATGCTTAATACCGAAAGATTATGCTTAGGCTGTATGAATGATAACGGTGGCGAAAAAATTTGCCCCATTTGTAATTACGACTCTACCGAAAAAAATCCTGACAATGCGCTGCCCACCAAATTCTTTTTAAAGGACCGCTATTTAGTTGGTAAGCTTACTTATACTAATGGCGAGGGCTTGACCTACATTGGATGGGATAATGCAAGTGATACTATAGTTAATATTAAAGAATATTTCCCTGTTGGAATTGCTCATAGAAATCCCGATAAAACCGTTGCAATGGTTGAAGGTGAAGAATACACCTTTAATGAAGGTTTGCTCGAATTCAAGGATATTAAGTGCAATATTATGCGTGCCGGTCTTCCTGCTTTAGTTCCTGTTACTGATGTTTTCGAGGAAAACGGAACCGTTTACTCAATTGAAACTAATATCCCTTCTATCACACTTAATAATTTCTTAATTAAAAACGGTGGCACTCTAAAATGGGAACAAGCAAGAGCACTTTTCCTACCTCTTATTGACACTTTGAAAGAAATGAACGATTTAGGCGTGATACATAGAGGTATCTCAGCTGACACTATAATAGTGGGTCGTGACGGAAAGCTTAGAATAAACAATTATTCGGTTAAAAATTTGAGACTAACCCCCTCTCCTATGCAGTCACAGCTATATACCGGATATGCCGCACCAGAACAGTATGGTTTCGAAGAAATGCATACTGACACTTATACCGATGTATACGGTCTTAGTGCTACGCTATTTAAAGTTTTAATAGGTAACGTTCCTCCTGAGGCTACATTGCGTATTCAAAACGATTCAATGTCTATCCCCGCAAAATTTGCCGAAGAACTTCCAAGACAGGTTTTAGCAGCATTAGCAAATGGTTTACAGGTATTACCAGAAAACCGCACCCGCGATATAGAAACCTTTAAAAACCAGTTAGTTTACGGTGAAATCCCAACTGCTCCTTCGGTTAAACGCAACACTAAATCTAAGGATATAGTTTCCGTCAATAAAGCATCAAAAGAAAAAGCGGCGAAAAAAGGCGGTTCTGCAAAATATGTATTCATATCAGCAACCTGCACTGCTATCTTATTCCTTGTCATTGCTGCGATTTTGGTTTTCGGTGTATTTAGAGAAGATATATTCAAACCACAAGAGCCATCATATTCAAGCGAAGAAACACAGGTTAATGCTCCTGATGTTGATAAAATCGGTGATATCGACAGCGGTGCAGAGGTTACCTCTAAGTTATATACAGTTCCTGATTTAAAGGGTAAATCCTACGCCGATGTTATCACAAATGAGGAATATGAGATGTTTGAATTTGCTATTTCGAACAAAACCTTCTCTGACCAATATGCAAGAGGCACTATTTGTTCTCAGTCTGTTGCCCCAGGCGGAAACGGTGTTGTTCGCGATACAAAAATCGAGGTGGTCATTAGCTTAGGACCGAAAGAAATCAAAATAGCCAACCTTAAAGGGCTTACTGAAACCGATGCTAAAATCGACTTATTAAAGCAAGGCTTTATATACGAAAACATTGAGGTTCTTCATAAATACGACGAAGAGGCTGCCCCAGGTGTTGTAATTGCACAGGAACCCGAAGCAAACGAAAAGGTTAATACCGATATTGGAGTTAAAATTTATATAAACTCCTACAAGGGTGATGAAGCTTCACAAGAAAATAGCGATAGCGAATAATTTTTGTGTCACTCCGACGCAAAAACCATTACAAACTAAAAATAGATACAAATTAAGACGGCTAGAGAATAGCCGTCTTAATTTGTATCTCACACGAAAACCAAAAATTCTTTTTAAATTTGAGAAACAACTCACAATTTATTTTTTATATTTACTTTTCCCAAGCTCCCAAAAGCTTATAGCTGCCGCGGTAGCAACATTTAAAGAATCTACATCGTGGTACATTGGAATTTTCACCGTATAATCACAGGCATTTATAGTATCCTTACTCAAACCGTCACCTTCCGCGCCTAAGAAAAGCGCTAATTTTTCCGCTTTTTCTAAAATTTCGCTATCAATACTAACCGTATCATCTATTAGAGCCATAGCCGCAGTCAAATAGCCCTTAGATTTTAGATATTCAACAGCATTCCGAGGTTCAGGAAAACCTTCTTTATCAAAAAAAGCCCATGGCACTAAAAACACGCTACCCATACTGACCCTTACCGTTCTTCTATTTAAAGGCTCACTGCAATTATTAAAGAGAAGTACTGCATCAAAGCCTAAAGCTGCAGCACTGCGAAAAATTGCCCCCACATTAACCGAGTCACTAATTCTTTCCAAAACCGCAACTCGCTTTGCATTTTGAAGCACCTCATCTAACATTAAGGGTTTTGGTCTCTTCATAGCGCAAAGAACTCCCCTGGTAAGCTCAAAACCCGTGAGTTCACTCAACACTTCTCTTGAAGCTGTAAAAACAGGGATATTCGGTAATCTGGAAATCAATTCTTTGCCTATTCCCAAAATCTGCCTTTCTTCCATTAAAAAACTAACAGGCTCTATCCCCTTATCCAACGCAACATTTATAACCTTAACGCTTTCAGCAATAAAAAGCTCTCTATACTTATTTTGCTTTGAAGCCTTTAAGGATTTATAAACCGAAATTTCGGGGGCATTTAAATCATTAAGCATTATTATTTCAGACATTTTTTCTCCATATATTTTATTTAATAACTAAAAACAATATTATATTACCACAAACCAAAAGTTTTCTCAACTTTTCTTCCAAATTTCAAAAAAATAGACAAATCACACTTGACTTTAGCGCGGTGATGTGATAGAATATCGAGGTGTTGAAATATAATTCTAAACAAGGTCATTATAGGAGAATTAAAAGCTATGCAAAAAATAGATAAATCTGCTACTGAAAAGCTTTTTAAAGCAATACTTTCTCTTAAAAGCGAAAAGGAATGCGCAGCATTTTTTGACGATATATGCACCATTCAAGAGCTTGAAGCATTAGCCCAAAGACTTGAGGTTGCCTGTCAGTTAAACGATGGTAAAAGTTATATTGATATTAATAAAGCCACCGGTGCCAGCACAGCAACTATATGCCGAGTAAGTAAATGTCTTAACTACGGTGAGGGCGGCTACAAAACCGCTATTGAAAGGCTTGGTGACAAATAATGTTTGACGAAAGCATTTTAAAATATGATGAAAAGGCGGTATTTCAGCTTCGCCAACTATATAGAGACAATGGCTACCGTCAATTTAAAATGAGCAAGTTTGAGGAATATGACCTCTACTCAAAAAACAAAGACTTTTTGGTATCTGACGGAGTTATTACCTTTAACGATGTTGATGGCAGACTATTAGCGCTAAAGCCCGATGTTACCCTTTCTATCATAAAAAATTCCACCGATAAAATAAACGGTTGTGAAAAATTTTATTATGACGAAAATGTTTACCGCATTTCCGAAAACACCCATACTTACAAGGAAATCATGCAGACCGGACTTGAATGTATAGGAAACATTACCGAAAATGAGGTATCGGAAGTAACCCTTCTTGCCGCAAAAAGCCTTTCGCTCATTTCCGAAAATTTCCTATTAAAACTATCACACATCGGTCTTATAAACGCTTTGTTTGAGGATTACGCTATTAAAGATGAGATAAAATATAAAGCAATAAAAGCGATATCCGAAAAAAATGCAGGCGAGCTCAAAGCATTGTTAACGGACAAACAGTTTCAAGCACTTAAATGCCTTGTTAAAAGCTATAAAACCACTGAAGAAAGCCTTTCTGCTCTTAAAAAAGCGACTAGCAGCGATACCGCTGAAATCTTTGTAAATGAGCTTGAACACATTTGCGCAGAGCTTAAAAAAGGTGAATTTGGCGATAAATTCGCTATAGATTTTTCAATAATCAGCCAAGATGGGTACTATAGCGGTATTGTATTTAAGGGGTATTTAAACGGTATTGCGTCCCGCGTGCTATCCGGTGGTCAGTATGATAAGCTGATGCGTCGTATGGGCAGAGGCTCAGGGGCTCTCGGATTTGCGGTTTACCTTGATGCACTTGAAAGACTTGAGGAAATCCCTAAATGCACCGATGATATAATAAATATCGCCTTGCCCAAGGGCAGACTTGGTGAAAAGGTTTACGCTATGTTTGAAGGAGCAGGTTTTGACTGCCCTTCAATTAAAGAAACCAACCGTAAACTGATTTTTGAAAACAAAGAAAAAGGGCTTAGATTTTTCTGGGTAAAGCCCTCAGATGTTTCGATTTATGTTGAGCGCGGCGCCGCTGACATAGGTGTTGCAGGCAAGGATATTTTACTCGAATATAAGCCCGATGTTTATGAGCTTTTAGACCTTGATATCGGTAAATGCCGTATGGCAGTAGCGGCTAAAAAAGACTTTTGTGACGATACCTCAAAGACACTTCGTGTTGCCACTAAATTTTCTAATATAGCCAAAACCTATTATGCAGAAAAAGGCCGTGATATTGATATAATTCATCTCAACGGTTCTATAGAAATTGCCCCGATACTAGATTTATCGGACGTAATCGTTGATATTGTTGAGACAGGAAAAACACTGCTTGAAAATAATCTGGCACCCTTTGAGACCATTGTCCCTATAAGTGCAAGGCTAATTTCAAACAAAGCTTCCTTTGGATTTAAAACCGAAAAAATTGAAGAAATTAAAAAAGGACTTTTAGCAGAGGTGCAAAAGAATGATTAAAATTATGAAATACGGTGAGGTTTCTGCGGATGAAATATTCGCACGTGGCAAAACCTCATTCGATGTTGCAGATATTGTAACCGATATTATTGAGAATGTGAAACAGAGCGGAGACAAGGCACTTTTTGAATACTCTGAAAAATTCGATAAAGCCACGCTTGCATCCTTAGAGGTTACCGAAGCTGAAATTAATGAGGCTTTTAATACTGTTGAACCCCGTTTCATTGAAATTCTTGAAAAAGCCGCAGAGAATATCCGTGAATTTCATAAAAGACAGGTTCGCAACAGCTTTATAGTTAACGAACAAGACGGTATCGTTATCGGGCAAAAGGTAACACCTATCGAAAAGGTGGGACTTTATGTTCCTGGCGGTACTGCTGCTTACCCTTCTACTGTGCTTATGGACAGTATCCCCGCAAAAATCGCAGGCTGTAACGAAATATGTATCACCACACCACCAGGGGTTGACGGTAAGATTAATCCCGTGATTTTAGCAGCCGCAAAAATCGCAGGTGTTGACCGCATTTTCAAAATCGGCGGTGCGCAAGCTATAGCCGCCCTCAGCCATGGAACAGAAACTGTGCCCAAGGTCGATAAAATTGTAGGTCCCGGTAACGCCTTTGTTGCAGAGGCTAAAAGACAGGTGTTCGGTCTGGTTTCTATCGATATGATAGCAGGTCCTAGCGAAATCCTTGTGATTGCTGACGGTAAGAGTAACCCTCGCTTTGTTGCGGCAGACCTATTATCGCAAGCTGAACACGACAAAATGGCAAGTGCTGTGCTTGTTACAGACAGTATAGATTTAGCTAATAATGTAAGTCTCGAAATCGAAAGGCAGTTAAAGGAACTGCCACGCGAAGAAATTGCACGTACCTCAATAGAAAATAACGGTAAAATTATTGTTGCTGATAATATTAATGATGTCATAGCTGTTTCAAACGAAATTGCTCCTGAACACCTAGAGTTATGTGTTGATAACCCCTTTGATTATCTTGATAAAATTAAAAATGCAGGCAGTATTTTTATGGGGCGTTATTGTCCCGAAGCATTGGGCGACTATTTCGCAGGTCCCAACCACACACTGCCGACATCAGGCACTGCTAGATTTTCAAGTCCCCTATCTGTCGATGATTTTGTTAAAAAATCACAATATACATATTACACTAAGGAAGCGTTAAGCCGCGTTGCAGAGGATGTAGCCTTCTTCGCAGAAAAAGAGGGACTCTCTGCCCACGCAAGAAGCGCAACAGTAAGATTTTTAGACGAGGCAAAATAATGAGTGAATTTTTAAACAAGCGTTTAAATCAACTTCAAAGCTATACTCCAGGTGAACAACCACAAGACAAAAAGTATATAAAGCTTAATACTAATGAATCCCCTTTCCCGCCGTCAAAAAGCGTTATAGCCGCTATAGATGAAGACGAAATTTGTGATTTGCGCCTTTACTGTGATCCCGAATGCAAGAAGCTTCGTAGCAGTATGGCAAATCTTTTTGGTGTAGAGCCAGATAACATTTTCCTTTCCAATGGCTCAGATGATATTTTAAACTTTAGCTTTATGGCATACGGTGAAAACGGAGCTGCATTCGCTGATATTACCTACGGTTTCTACAACGTTTTCGCTGACCTTTATGGTATTGAGGCTAATATCATCCCTCTAAAAGAAGATTTTACTATTAACACAGAAAGCTTCTGCGGACAAAATAGGTTAGTGGTGATAGCAAACCCAAATGCGCCCACAGGAATAGAGCTGTCTCTATCTGAAATAGAAAAAATTGTAATTTCAAATCCTGATAACATAGTTCTTATAGATGAAGCTTATGTTGATTTTGGCGGAAAAAGCTGTATAGAGCTCACCAAAAAATATAAAAATCTTCTCGTTGTTGGAACATTTTCAAAATCGCGTAGTATGGCGGGTGCACGTCTTGGTTTTGCTGTGGCAGATAAAGAGCTTATTGCCGACCTTGAAAAAATCAAATATTCCACCAATCCATATAATATAAACCGCCTAACCCAAATTGCAGGCACAGCGGCTCTAATTGAAAACAAATATTATATGGATAATTGCAAAAAAATCATAGAAAACCGCGATTACACAGTAAAAGAGCTTAAAACTATGGGATTTAGGGTATTACCCTCAAAAGCAAACTTTGTTTTTGCGGAAAGTGACATAATAAGCGGTAAAAGACTTTATGAAGAGCTTAAGGAAAAGGGTGTTTTAATTCGCCACTTTGAAAAAGCGCGTATCAAAAACTTTAACCGCATCACAATAGGTAGCCTTGAGGAAATGAAAATTTTTATTTCAAAGGTTCGTGAAATATTAAATGGATAAATTTAAAAAGCGTTTTATAATTACTTTAAGCATAATTTTAGCTATTGTAAGCCTCGGTTTAATCGCCTACCCTTTTGTTAAAATCGATACAGGTAAAAAGCTGATTGTTTTTAGCTATAGCGATGATATAAGCGAATTTGAAGAAAATCCCTCCTATAATGAACTTTATTTTTACAATGAAAAGCGTGACGTTTCGATTAAAAGCTTTGATTTTAAGAAATTTCTGTTTTTCTATGTAATTGAACTTGGCTACATTAAGGGGGATGCCAGAAAAACTCAGTTTATTTTAGAGGAAGACTATATAAAAGATTGGCTTAATAACGCGATTATTACCGATAACATTAATAACATTGACCTTGAAAAACTGATAGATGGTAAAACCGCTGTTGTCGGCAACAAACGGTATTTAGGTAATAATTATGAAAACGCCATCTTCTTTGAACTAAACGGTAAAGAGGATGAAATGTATATTTTTTATGTAGATGATTTATTGGTAATTCAGGTGGGTTCTCCCGATGAAAGTCCCAAATATATCGCATATAAGGAGTAAATTATGAGAATAGCAGAAATAAACCGTAAAACTAACGAAACCGATATTAAAATAAAGCTTAATCTGGATGGTACGGGCGAGACAAAAATCAATTCGGGTTGTGGTTTTCTCGACCATATGCTTACCCTTCTAGCCCGTCACGCACACTTTGACCTTGAGGTGACCTGTATTGGTGATACGTATGTTGACTATCATCATTCGGTTGAGGATATCGGTATTGTGTTAGGTATAGCACTCAAAAAAGCCCTTGGTGATATGAAGGGCATCACCCGTTACGGAAGCTTTTTGCTTCCTATGGACGAAACCTTAATTCTTTCGGCTGTTGATATTTCGGGTAGAAGCCATTTAGCATACGGTCTTAAAATCCCGTCACAGCGGGTTGGCGATTTTGACACCGAGCTCACCGAAGAATTTTTTATAAGTCTTGTGCGCAATGCAGATATAACACTGCATATCAATCAAATAAGCGGTACAAATTCGCATCACATTATAGAAGGTGCATTTAAATCAGTGGCTCGTTCGCTAAAATCAGCTGTAACTATCGACCAAAAATTCAAGGATGAAATTCCCTCTACCAAAGGAGTTCTTTAATGATAGCAATAATCGATTACGGTGTAGGCAACCTGTTTTCTCTCTCCTCTTCATTTAAATCAATCGGGGCGGATACAGTTATTACAGGTGATGTAGAAATAATAAAGAAAGCCGACAAGCTCATTCTTCCTGGAGTTGGTGCCTTTGGCGATGCTATAGAAAAGCTTCGTGACACAGGGCTTGATAAGGTTATAATTGATGAAGCTAAGAACGGTAAGGCAATTATGGGTATTTGCCTCGGTATGCAAATGCTTTTTGAAAAAAGCTTTGAATATGGCGAGCATAAGGGGCTAGGTCTTATAAAGGGTGAGATAGTAGCTATGAAAGGCAGATTGCCTCACAGTTTAAAAATTCCGCACATTGGTTGGAACGCCCTTATATTTAAAAAGGAAAATCCCCTATTCAAGTATATAAAAAATGGTGACTGTGTTTATTTTGTTCATTCTTATTATGCCGAAGCTGATAATAGCTCACTAATCGCTACCGCAGAATACGGTAAAGAGCTTACCGCAGCAGTAGCTAGCGGCAATGTTTTCGGTTGCCAATTTCACCCCGAAAAAAGCGGTAATGTGGGACTATGTATATTAAAAGCATTTTGCGAAATGGAGTAAATTATGAAGCTTTTCCCTGCAATAGATTTATATGACGGTAAAGCAGTTCGTCTTTACAAGGGCGATTATGCTAACATGACCGTTTACAGCGAAAACCCAATAGAAATAGCCCGTGACTTTGAAACAACGGGCGCCAAATATATACATATAGTAGATTTAGAGGGTGCTAAATACGGTACAACGCCTAATCTTAATATTGTAAAACAAATTGCAACCGAAACCTCTCTCTTCTGTGAAATAGGTGGCGGAATCCGTTCTATAGAAACTGTCAAAACATATTTAGAAAACGGTGTGGACCGAGTAATTTTAGGTACAGCCGCAGTAACAGATGAACCGTTTTTAAAAGAAGCAGTAGCTTTATATGGTGATAAAATTGCTGTTGGCGTTGATATTAAGGACGGTTTTGTTGCAATCAAGGGTTGGACCGAGAAATCGCAGTATAGTGGCTCACAATTTTGCAAAAAAATGCAAGACATGGGGGTTAAAACCCTTATCTGCACCGATATTTCTAAAGACGGTGCAATGCAAGGCACAAACCGAGAGCTATACAAAGAGCTTTCAGAAAAGTTTTCAATAGATATCACAGCCTCAGGCGGTGTATCAACTATAGAGGATATAAAGGCACTTCGTGCACTCGATTTATACGGTGCAATTATAGGTAAAGCCTACTATATAGGGGCTATTGATTTAGAAGAAGCATTGGAGGCGGCAAAGTGATTACAAAACGAATAATTCCCTGCCTCGACGTAAGAAACGGTAGAGTTGTCAAGGGTGTGAATTTCGATAACCTTAATGATGTATCCTCTCCTGTAGAGCTTGGTAAATACTATAGCGATTGCGGTGCAGACGAGCTTGTTTTTTATGATATTACTGCTTCGAGTGATGGCAGAAAGCTATTTACCGATATCTTAACCGAGGTTGCAAGCAATATTTTTATTCCGCTTACTGTTGGCGGCGGAATAAATACATTGGAAGATTTTGACCGCGTGCTTAAATGCGGTGCCGATAAGGTTAGTGTGAATTCAGGTGCTATAAAAAATCCCGATTTAATAATGGAAGCCGCCAGAAAATACGGTAATCAGTGTGTCGTGATTTCGGCGGATATCAAGCGTGTTGATGGCGAATTCCGTGTCTTCGCCAAAGGCGGAAGAGAGGACACAGGTATGGAAGCAATCTCCTGGATTAAGCGTTGTGTGGAAAACGGTGCGGGCGAGGTTGTTGTAAACTCCATAGATACCGACGGTGTTAAAAAAGGCTTCGATTTGGAAATGCTTGAAGCAGTTTGTAATGCAGTAAATGTACCCGTCATAGCATCGGGTGGCGCAGGTAGTATAGAAGATTTCGTGACCCTTTTCAAAGAAATACCCGATATTGATGCGGGGCTTGCGGCATCAATTTTCCACTTTGGAGAGGTTAAAATTTCTGACCTCAAAAAAACCCTTAAAGAAAATAATATTACGGTAAGATTATAGGTGATAAAAATGATAAACATTAACGAGCTTAAATTCGACAAAAACGGTCTTATCCCTGCAATAGTAGTGGATAACCTAACAAAAAAGGTTCTTACCTTAGCTTATATGAACGAGGAAAGTCTTAAAATTTCTATTGAAAAAGGGCTCACCTGTTTCTATAGTCGTTCAAGACAAGAGCTTTGGCTAAAGGGTGAAACCAGTGGCAACTATCAGCATATTGTATCTATCAGCGCTGATTGTGATAAAGACGCTTTGGTTGTTGTTGTTGAAAAGGAAGGTCCAGCTTGTCATTTAGGCACCGACTCTTGCTTTACCTCCCCTCTTTTTATAAGTGATGAGAGAGCCGAATTTTCAATGGATAGCCTTTATGAGCTGTTAGAGGGGCGCAAAAAGGAGATGCCCGATGGCTCATACACAACCTACCTCTTCCAAAAAGGCATTGATAAAATATTAAAGAAAATCGGTGAAGAATCAACCGAGGTAATAATAGCCGCAAAGGCAGATGATAAGGCAGAAACCATTTACGAAATTGCCGACCTTGCTTACCACATCTCAGTAATGATGGTCGAAATGGGAATAAGCGTCGAGGATGTAAGAAAAGAACTGGCATCCCGCCATGTAATCGACCATAAGGTCAAACAAGAAAAAATGACAGGAAAATAAGCAATAATAAACCACTTAATTAGAATAAAATAATTCAATATAATATAGTACGAGCACCTCAGCATATATACTACTGAGGTGTTTTCTTATGAAATATTTCGTTATAACAAAAAAACATTTAATGCTTGGTATTTGCCTTACATTAGCAGTAGCAGTAGCCATAATAGGCTCTGCAAGTGCTTATGCCAACTCTAACCGCCTTTTGCCTATTTACTGCGTCGAAACCGATAAAAAACAGGTTGCAATTTCCTTTGATGCCGCGTGGGGTAACGCTAAAAAGGTACAAAATAATATATGGTAAAGCCTGTATATTCCATTCGGTTTATACAGGCTTTTAAATTATAATTCACAATTAAATTTTATTTCTTCATCCTCTTCGGATGCCTCTTTGAAAGTTTCAATTATTTTCAAAACACTTTCATTTAAGTTTTCTACCGCTTTATTTTCGGGTTTAAATATCACCTTTATGTTAATTGGCGTTTCTATAAAGCCTGTGAGCATATCCCATAAAGCATCTAAATTATTCCCATACCATTCGGGCAATTCTAATTTTTCTCTGATTTCATTGTGTAAATCCATCGGATATTTACATTTTGAAAAATCAATAACAATAATTTTCATATTGTCCTCCTAACATATTTGATTAAATGTAAAATAATGGTCGTAAGTAACAAACACTAATCCATCATTCGAGTAAAGAATTCTAGAACTATTTCGTATCCCACCAGTATAATTTATATCGGCTTCATACCATATTCTACCGTCAACAGATGGTAATTTACCATCCTTGTTTCTGTAAATATCTCCACCAATAACGCCTTTGTCTGTCACTTGATGTAAATTCATTAAAATCGGTTTCCAACCAAGTTTTTTCGCTTCCTTTTTGGTAAGATATTGCGTTGGTAGAGAGTTCCCATTATGAAGCAAAACATCTATACCATTATTGCCCTCAAATGTAGCGGTTCCTTTTTTGAGTGATTCAGACCATATTACCGTGCAAGCACAATTTTCGTGTAGCTTAGGAAATCTTGGCGGCGCATCATCGGGCAAATATAATTTACCATGTAAATCAAAACAAGGTTTGCAAGTTGAAGGCGAAAGCATACAAATCCAAACCTTATATTTCTTGTCTTCATAAAATTGAGGATTGAATTTTATTCTTTTTATACCTGCAACAATCATATCACCTAATAAACTCATTAAATATCACCTCACTTTTGAATATTATATCAAAAGAAAAAGCGACATTCACCGACATAATTATAAACTGAAAAGTCAAATTTATCAACCGCAAAATTAATATAATATAGTACAAACATCTCGACATATAAAATACCGAGGTGCTTTTTTATGAAATTTTTAATAATAACAAAAAAACATTTAATGCTTGGTATTTGCCTTACATTAGCAGTAGCAGTAGCCATAATAGGCTCTGCAAGTGCTTATGCCAACTCTAACCGCCTTTTGCCTATTTACTGCGTCGAAACCGATAAAAAACAGGTGGCAATTTCCTTTGATGCCGCGTGGGGTAACACTAAAAAGGTACAAAACACAAATTGATTACAGCTTCTCGAATTTAAAACCGACCTCAACCTTAAGGTTGCTTTCTTCCTTATTGGTTTCAGGGTTGGTTTTTGTTTCTTCATATACCAAAATTGTCGAAACAAAAGCGTCCATAATTTCTTTTGTTAGCTCGGTAAACTTCTTTTGGTGCATTAAGTCTTTAACAGTAGGATTGTTTAAGGCTAATTTCGGGTCAGCAGATAATTTTTCTTTGCAAATTTTCAGCTCGTTTTCAATATTGTCTCTTTCGGCGATTTTTTTGTTTGCCCTTTCTCTCATTCGGTCATATTCTCTCTTTTGGTTGGGGTCGGTGCGATACTCAGCCAATAAATCATAATACCCGTCAATTTGAGTGTTTATTTTTTCTAATGCCTTTTTCAATTCCTTAATATGCAGTTCAATTTCTGAGGTTTTGGTTTTTGCCTTTTTATCTTTTCTATCGGTCAAGGTCTTTTCTAAATCCTTGTATTTTCCAAGCTGTTCATTTAAAACCGAAATGACATGCTCTTTTAATATGTCCTCATTTATCGAGTGAGCCGAGCAGATTTTAGTTGCTTCGCCGTTAGATTTGTAAGAACGGCAAACGTATCTTGTGCTAACCTTGTCCTTATATTTGTTTTGAATCTTAGCCATTGCTCGTCCACACTCGGCACACTTTAAATGACCTGCGAAAATTGAGATATTTTGAGTGAAATTTATATCTCTTGTTGTAGTTTTTAGGCGTTCCTGAACTTTATTAAAGGTTTCCCTATCAATAATAGGTTCGTGGCAATTTTCGGCAATTACCCAATCCTCAGGGCTGTATTGGGTTGACATTTTTTTAGGCTTGAATTTGCTATGGTTGGTTTTGTGCTGTACCAAGTCGCCACAATAGACACGATTTTGCAAAATGCGTTGAACTGTTGAATAAGTCCAACTGTTCGTTGTTTCTAACTTTTTATAATTTTGATAATTTAAGCCTTGCTGTTTCTTATAAACCGAAGGGCATACAATTTGCATATCATTCAGTTTTTTAGCAATGGTATTTTTACCGACACCTTTTAAAAATTCCTCAAAAATGAATTTAATGTTACCGCTGACAGCTTCATCAATTATGAGGTGGTTTTTGTTCTCAGGATCTCGCTTGTACCCGTAACTTGCAAAAGCACCGATAAATTGACCTTTTAAGCCTCTTATCTTAAAGGTTGAGATTAAATTCCTTGATAATCGGCGTGAGTAGTCCTCATTCATAACATTTTTGAAAACGGTCTGCATATCAAAATTGTCAGGACCTTCCATATCAACATTATCAAAAATTGCAATAAATCGGGTTTTGTACTCTAAAAACACCTCTTGCATATATTCGCCTGCCTGTAGGTAGTTTCGGGCAAATCTTGACAAGTCCTTAACAATAACGCAATTTACATTTCCTGCCTTAATATCCTTAATCATTTCCATAAACATAGGTCGCCCTATATCGTTTGTACCCGAAACGCCGTCGTCAATATATTCCTTGTAGAGATTGAACTCATCACTATGAGAGTCAATATATTCGTGCAAAACAATTTTTTGATTTTCTATACTTTCTGAAAATCGGTCTGCACCCTTTCTTTCATCTGCTTTTGAAAGCCTTATGTATAGGGCGGTCGAATACGCTTTTTTTGTAGCCATAATGCACCTCTAAATTTAATATTCTGTATCTACATTACCTATTATATCAAAAGTAGGGTACAAACTCAAGCAAAAAATAAAAAAATTAGAGGGTGCCTCAGCACCCTCTGTGGTATAGTATGTATCTAAAAGATTGTTTAAACAATCCTCGAAAGTTTTGCCGTCCTCAAAAACATCAATAAAAGTGATGTTGACTTTTTTCATAGGCAATGCCCCTTTCACAATATTAAATTTATATGTAGCATCTAAGGTGCTACCCCGTATTAGATTTTATGAGTGTTAAAGAAAAATAATGCCGATTTTAAATTGTCCGAAACAATTTTACGTTTATACAATATGCACTTTTTCTAACACTAAAAATCATTATATGGGATTTAATATTGTTGGGGCGGTTGGTGAAAAAAGGGGAAGCTCACGGCAGGGGTGCAACCCCCATAGTGCGAAGTAGATATGCCGTTCGGCATATCATACTGAGTACTATCCGCCGAGTACCTTTTTAATCGTCTAAACTGAAGGTAAAGGCGGTGATTTTATGAAAAAAATGAAAGCTACGGTCAGGAATGCTCGAACAAATAAGGCTGGGCGCGTTTTCAACGCTAACCACAACACAAGAGCAGAAACAAGAGCCATTGAGGGACACATAGACCACTCCCGAACAGCGCAGAATATAAATTTTAAGTTCTACGCAGACGGCAGTATCGAAAAGTGCGACAGCTTTGATTCAAAGGTATTTGAGCTATCGCAATATGAGATTTACTACGGTGAAGGTCAAAATGCCAAAAACGAACGCTACAAGGCAGACGGGCACCCTGAACGCTGTAAAACGGTTTCTGAGGTTTACGCTCACCCGAAAACCGCGCCACTCGAAACTATTTTACAGCTCGGCAATATGCACACCGATATTTCCCCTGAGGAAAGACGGCGCATTTTGACGGCTTCGGCATTTCAGCTTATCGACGGACTTAGGGCAAAATATGGGGACAATTTAAAGATACTTTCGTATTCGGGGCACCAGGATGAAAAATGCGAACATGGACATCTGAGGTATTGTTTTGTCAGTAGAGATAAATTTAATTATTCTGTTTGCAACCAATCTCAAGCGTTCAAACAAATGGGTATTGAACGCCCTGATACAAGCAAAAAAGAGGGCAAATACAACAATCCGTTGATGACCTTTTCTGACGAACTGCGCGAAACCTTTTACGCGCTTTGCGAGAAAAACGGCGGAATTGAGATTGACAGAGAAGTCAAAAACCCAAGCCAAAAGCACAGGGACATTTTAGAGTACAAGTGCGAACAGCTACAAAAGAACGTTGCCGAGCTAACGGCAGAACGCAACACCCTGCGCGACCAAAACAACATTACAAAAACCATTCAGGAAAGTTTTGCAGAGCCTGAAATCGACATCGAGGCAGAGGTTGTGCCCGAACGCACCCGAAAGGGTCAGGTTATCGAAGCCGAAAAGGTAAAGATTAAAAAGACCGACTTTGAACGCCTGAAAGAACGTGCAAGGCTCACCGTCGGGATAAAAACGGCTTATGATAAACTGCAGCGTTATGGCCGACAACTCTGGAACGAGGTCAGCAGGGATAAAATTGTCGCAGATTTGACCGAAAGAGCTGAAACGGCAGAACGCAAAGCAAGAGAAAAAGAGGCAACCGCAAAGCGCCTAACTGAACACCTTGACCGCACCTATGAACAGCTACAAGACCAACAGGACTTTATGAAGCGCGTGGGGGTTTGGCAAAGATTTTGCGATTTTGTAAAACAAAAATTCAGAGAAAGACAGGAAGCGGAACGAAACAACCGCACCCGATAAAAGAGGTATGATTATGGAAAATTTAGACTTAAATAAGGTCATAGACCTAAACGAAAGCATTGAAAGTACGGAAGCAAGGCTTGAAACAGTAAAAGCAGAGTTGAGCATAGAGGAAGCCATGCGCGAAGCCTTTTCAAAAGACCTTACGCCGAAAATCTTGCACCGTAAGGTGCGCTATAAAAGGATAAACGGCGTAAAAGAGGCGTTTGCAGAGGTAACTGTTTACGAAACCGAGCTTAACGACTTGGTTGAAGCTGTTAGCTGTCCTGCAAGGGTAAAGCAAAATTATGAAAAATTGCAAACACTCGGCGCACAGCTTAAGCGCGAAACCTCGCAAACCGCAATTTATAAACGCTGTATTGAGGCAGAGGCGGAAATCAAACGCCTGAAAACTGAAAATATGCTTTTACAGGCGAAAGTTACGGAACGCGACAGAGAAATCGCTGAAATCTATGCTCAAAGCACAGAGCCGTATATTGATTACAAAGAACAAACATTTGATTTAGAAATCTAACCAATCGGGACTTGTCAGGAATGGCAAGTCCTTTTTTGTCGGCAAACGCCGTAAAAGTGCCGTCAGGTATAGTCCGCCGTATTTGTCCTCAATATAATCAATGCTGTTTTCAACTGTTTCAAAGCCGTCGTAATGTGTTTCAAGGTATATCGCGCTGTCGCTGTCCTTTTGGCAGAACGCCAACATTTTACGGTGTGAAATCCGCCCGTCGTGTTCGGTGGTCGTAGGCTTTTCAAGGCTACGGCTACCACACCACCGCTTGAACGTCGGGCGGTCGCCCTCGTCGTCATTGCCTTTGGTGAGATACACCGCAAGAGCCGTCAATCCGTCCTTTTCAAAACGCAAACGCTCGGCTGATACCGTCCCCTGTCCCCAAAGAGCAGAAAGCTCGTCCCTGCTCAATCCGTCTGTTATTACAAGGTGGGCGTGTAGTCGGCGGTGTTCCTCACCATATTCAAGGATATATATGTATTTTGGCTCAAGCCCTGCTTTTGCATACTTGCGCTTTACACGGCGCAGAAAGTTTTGCACCGCCCTTTGACAGTCGGCGACTGTTTTGGGTAGGCGTTCCTCGTCAAAGGTCAGCGTTACAAAAAGGTCTTTCGGGTTAAAATTCGTATGTAGAAGCCTACGCAGACGGTCGGTGGCGTGGCGTTTGTTTAGTCTTTTTTGTATTTCGGTCGTTGGCTTCTTTCGTTTGCCTCGTCCTCTTGTTTGGGTGTAAACAGGGTAAATTTCTACCTCTATGTAGTCCCCACAAGTGTATTTGCGCTCTCGGTATATTCTTTGCATAATGCTTCCTTTCTGCTGTTTGGTCGTTGTGTTAATACCTTTTACAAGCTCGGCAAAACCGAACAGTCGGCAAGGGTTAGTATAGAATTTATAAAACCCTATAATGATTATAGTCTGGAGTTTTTCGAACTGCAGGGCAAAACAAAAAGGTGCGCAGATTTTTTCTGCACACCTTTAAGATTTATATAACAATGGCTTTACTTTGATATTTAAATATGTTATAATGTGTTCACCACATAAAACTCTAAAATGTATTTTTCCGCACAGAAGTGGGCATTTTACTTCGGTAAAAGTGCTGACTTCTTATTTCGCATTTCTGTGTGGACTGTGGAGTTTTGTGTGGTAGCAAATCGGAGTCGAGCATTTTTCGGTGTGTGCGACTTCGTGTTGCACACACTTTTTTGAAGAGGAGAAATTAAAAATGAAAAAAATTTTATCTGCTGTTTTAGTTTTTGTATTAATGTTTTCAATCTCTGCTTGTGGGAAAAATAATAAAGAATATGAAAACCTTTCTATTGATAAAACAGAAATAGAACTATTAGTAGGAAATACTTATACATATAAGATTACAGATAGCGATGAAAAAATAGAACTTAAGGATTTTGTTTGGCAATCGTCAAACACTGATATTGCGACAGTATCTGAGGGTACTGTTACAGCGATTAAGGAAGGTACTTCAATAATTACTGCTGTAATTAACAATAAAGTTTTAACTTCTACTGTAACAGTAAAGGCAGAAACACAAGCTGAAAGCAAGCCCGAAACCACAAGTGAACCACAGACCACAAGCAAACCACAAACTGCAAGCAAGCCACAAACTCCATCGTCTACTACAAGCAAGCCACAAACTGCAAGTCAACCCACAACACCGACACCAGCACCACAACCAACTACTAAAACATACTCTAAACAAGAAGTGCAAAATTGCATTAAAGTTCTTGACGCATATCTTTCCGATGTTGATAGCTTTGGCGGTATAGAAATCGAAATCATTTGGCAGAATACATCAAATAAAACAATTAAATATATTACTTTTTCTGTTATTCCTTATAATGCGGTTGGAGATGTCGTTAGTTGTGATATTAGTGATAAAACCACTGCAAATTGTAAAGTGACAGGTCCTATTGAAAAATCTACGCTAGAGAATGCTGAAGTGGCATATAAAATACCAACAGAAAACACGAGAGGATATTATTCGCTTGGTTTTCAGACGGATTATGGATATCCAGAAGGTTTCGATTTAAATAAATTTGGAAACATAGATATATGGGGTCCTGTTTGGTATAACAATAGTATAGAAACAATCAAAATTACAGGGATTAAGATAGAATATATGGACGGTTCTATAATCGAGTTAAACGAACAAAGTTCTCAATATGCTATATGGTAAAAATGAAGTTAGCATAACAAAACTGCTCACGCCGATTTGGTGTGAGCAGTTATTTTGTACCTCTTTACTTTTATCGTGGGGTAATGATGATACCGAAACGCTTATTAACATTTTAAAGGAATACGACGCCCCTGCAACTTTTTTCGTCGTTGGCGCTTGGGTTGATAAGTATCCCGAATCTGTAAAACAGCTAAGTGTTGCAGGACACCAAATCCAAAACCACTCAAACACACACCCACATATGCCACAACTCTCTAAAGCACAAATGATAGATGAAATTGAAAGCTGCAACAAAAAAATCAAGGCAATAACTGGAAAGTGCCCTACCCTTTTGCGTCCGCCCTATGGTGACTATGATAATATAGTTATCGAAACTCTTAATGAGCTTAATATGTACACAATTCAGTGGGATGTTGACTCTCTTGACTGGAAAGAAAACGCCACACCCGATAGTATCTGCCAGAGGGTAACGAGCAAAGTCAAAAACGGCAGTATTGTCCTTTTCCACAACGACGCCGACCATACACCTGCGGCTCTACCCAATATTCTCAAATGTCTTAAAGATGAGGGGTATGAATTTGTGTTTATTAGTGATTTGATTTTAAAGGATAATTATGAAATTAAGCATGATGGAACACAATGTAAAATTGAAAACAATAATTAAAACAAAGGCTCCCTCTGACGAGGGTGGATTCCCTCACAGTGTGAGGGAAATGTCACGAAGTGACAAAGAGAGACCGCCGCCGTCAGCGGCTGGATTTTTGCGCAGCAAAAAGACTGAGGGAGAGATTTTTGATTTTCTCTCCTTCCGCCGCAAGCGGTCCTCCTTCCTAGTCAGAGGAAGGCGAACAAAAAGAAGGCTGATGCCGTCTTTTTTAGCGAAAAGTGAAAAGTGAATGGTTAAGAGTTTCGGTGTGCCTTCGATATGATAATAAATATTTTTGTATTGTAAATAACATTAAAATATGATATAATATTAATATAAATTATGAAATGAGGTGTGGATATGCTTGTTAACAAATTAGGTATAACCTCTTCTGTAGAACTTGCTAAAGAAGAAGAAAAAATCAGCAAGAAGAAGGCTATAGAACTGTTTGTAAATGGTGTGCTCGATAGTTTAGAAGCAGGAAAAGCCGCATCTCTTATGGCTATTCATAGAGCTTTATTCGAAGATATTTATGATTTTGCGGGCAAACTCCGCACTGTTAATATTGCAAAGGGTAATTTCCGCTTTGCACCACTTATGTATCTTGAAGCGGCTTTACAAAATATTGATAAAATGCCGCAATCGACTTTTGATGAAATAATAGAAAAATATGTCGAGATGAATATTGCTCATCCATTACGTGAGGGTAACGGTAGAGCAACTCGCATCTGGCTTGACTGTATCTTAAAAAAAGAAATCGGTAAAGTTATTGATTGGCGTCTTGTCGATAAAGAAGATTATCTACTTGCGATGGAACGTAGCCCAATAAAAGATATTGAAATTAAACATATTTTAAAGAATGCCTTAACTGATAAAGTAAATGACCGCGAAGTTTTTATGAAAGGTATCGACCATAGTTATTACTATGAAGATTACCAAACCTTTAAAGCAGAAGAATTATAATCGTATCCGCCCGATTTTTCGGGCGGATTTCTATTTTAAAGCGGTGGCACTGGGCTCAATGACTCAGGTGCTTAATTTGTGTGTTTTCTTGTTTTGTGCCTTTAGAAATTATTACGGTTTTTACGGAAGTTGCTTGAGCGTCATAAATCCAACCTAAAAAAGTTATCCTTCGGTGTTAAGTTATTGTATTGTGAGAGTATCCGTATCTATAGAAAAAATACCATCCACCGCAGTCAGTACCCGCCTCGCCTGCCAGCTCGGTCGGTGTTTCTGCTTCGCAGAGGTGGTCGCCGGGCACCCACACCCTCGTCAGAGTAAGGCAAAAAAAGACGGTGCCAAATGGCACCGTCTTACCTGCTTTGGTAATACACAACACCATATATGGTGTTTGTTATCATTTCATTAAAGGTCTAGAAAATCTTTTCTATATTCCAGTCCAAACGCATCGGCTACAGCCTTTAATTCATCATCATGGATAGTGTTTTTATGTGGCAAATGGGCTATCAACATATAAAGCTGAGCGGCTTTTTCAACGGTTTCGATAAGTCCAAAGGTTTCGTCCATATCCTTACCCGCACCGTAAATACCGTGTAGTCCCCAAACCACCAAACGATATTCCTCCATCTTCTTAGCGGTTGCAACACCGATATCGTTATTACCGCAAACCATCCAAGGAAGAACACCGATACCATCGGGGAAAACAACTATACACTCGGTGCACATTTCCCAAATGGTGTGTGTGAACTTTTTATCATCAAGCTCATGAACATGTGTCATGGCAATGGTGTTGGTGGGGTGAGTATGCATAACAACACGGTTTAGAGGGTCTTTTTTAAGTCTTGCAATATGGCTCATTAAGTGAGCAGGCAATTCACTTGTAAATCTGCCGCCATCCTTATAGCCCCATAAAAGCTCTGCTGTTGTACCGTCCTTAGCTATACGAATAATTCCCAGATTGTTTTCGGGATCGCCCTCAACATTCTTAAAATATTTACCTGTGCCTGTGACAATAAATATTTTACCGATAAGCTCAGTAGCATCAAATCCTGTTGGGATAGTGCGTATCACTTTGTTAAGGTCGAGATACTCTGCAACTTGGCTCTCTTCCAACATATAGCTTATATTACCACCGTTTCTTTCGTCCCATCCAAGACGGTACATATTAGCGGTTGCCTTTTTCATTTCTTCCACAAAGGGTGCAGTTAAAATATCTTTCATTTTGATTATCCTCTCTTTGCCAATATTTCATTTTCATAATTTTTAACGGTGCTGAACCACTCACTGTCAAGCGGTGCGCCGCATTCTTTACAATACTCTGCCCAAACATCGCCGAATGGCATTGTTTTAAGCTCTTCTGCTCTCACCATAAGCTCGGTAAAATTATTGCTATCCTGCAAGGCGGTCATATCGGGGGTAAGAAGCGCCATAAGTAGTGCCTTTTGAACGTTTCTGAGACCCACAGTCCATGCAGAAATTCTGTTAATTGAAGCATCAAAATAGTCAAGTGCAATTTTAACTCTGCCGTCAAGGTTTGTGCAACGAACAATCTCTTTGCAGATTTCCTTGGTTTCATCATCAAGCAATACTACATGGTCGCTGTCCCAACGGATAGGTCTTGTTACGTGAAGTGCGATTTCAGGGAAGAACGCAAGAAGAGCGGGAATTTTATCAGATACAACCTCTGTAGGATGATAATGACCGTTATCCATAAGCGGAATACACTTATCCTTATTAGCAGCTGCATAAGAAAGTGAAAACTCTGCGCTTCCAACAGTATAAGCCTCAACACCGATACCAAAAACCTTACTTTCTACACAGGGCTTAACCTTGTTGAAATCAAAAGGCTCGGATAATATTTCATCAATAGCCTCTTTATAGCGAACGCGTGGACCCATTCTGTCTGCTGGGATATCCTTAAATCCATCACCCGTCCAGATATTCATAACACATTCCTGTCCCAATTCCTCAGCCAAATACTGAGAAATACGGATACAAGCCTTACCGTGCTCTATCCAGAACTTGCGTGTTTCTTCATTAGGACTAGAAAGGGTTAAGGGGTCGCACATAGGATGTGAGAAAAATGTGGGGTTGAAATCACAGCCAAGGCCTCTATCCTTACAAAAGTCAACCCACTTTTTAAAGTGCTTAGGCTCAATTTTATCTCTATCAACCCATCCACCGTTTTCATCATCAAAAATCGCATAGCATGCGTGAAGATTAAGCTTTTTAGTGCCGGGGCAAAGCTTTAAAACCATATCCAAGTCTGCCATTAATTCTTCGGGTGTTGTGGCGCGTCCGGGATAGTTACCGGTAGTCTGAATACCGCCCGAAAGGGCATCAACCTTTTGGTCGAAACCTCTTACATCATCACCCTGCCAGCAATGAAGTGCCACTGGCACCTCTCTTAGCTTTTTAATTGCCTCATCGGTGTCTACACCTATCTTTGCATACATTTCTTTAGCGTCTTTATATCTGCTCATTTTAAACCTCCAAAATACTGAATGATTTTTTAACTATTTCCCTAGCGCTTTCAAGGGTTAACTCCTTGTCAGCAAACATAAGCTGTGCAATAATATTGCCTATTGCGGTAGCCTCGGTAGGACCTGCAAGCACCCTTTTTCCTGTATACTCCTTAGTGAGCTCATTAAGATATGCATCCTTGCTGCCGCCGCCGATAATATTAATTAAATCTATTTGCTTACCGCTTACATTTTCAATTGTTTTAACCGCCTCATTATAGGAATTTGCAAGCGAGTGGTAAACCGAGCTTAAAACGTCCCCTATTGGAAGCTCTTTCTTTCCGAGATATTCTCTTATAGCCTCTATCATATTTTCGGGGGCTACAAATTCCTTGGCATTGGGGTTAATAAGCTCTTTGAAATCGCTTTCCATAGCCATTTGCATCATCTGGTCATATGTATATTTTTTATCCAGATTTTTTCTGATGTTCTGGAACAGCCACATTCCCATAATGTTTTCAAGGAAACGGTAACGGTAGTTAATTCCGCCCTCGTTTGTAAATCCACCGTTCATAGCCTCAGCACTCAAAATAGGCTCTGTATTTTCTGTACCTATAAGGCTCCATGTTCCAGAAGAAATATATACACCGTTATCGCCCACAGGACAAGCGGCAACCGCCGATGCTGTATCGTGGGAAGGACAGAAAATAACGGTGGTATCAAAGCCTAATTCTGCCTTAACCTCATCGCTAAAATTTCCAACAATCTCGGTAGGAAGCGAAAGCTCTTTAAAAATATCTGTTCTAATTCCTAACAATTCTAAAAGCTCTTTATCAAGCTTTTTAGTTTTGGCATTAACTATAGCGCCTGTTGTTGCGTTGGTATATTCATTCTTTATAACGCCCGTAAGCTTATATGAAAGATATTCGGGTATCATTAAGAAATGTGCTGCTTTATCTAGCTTGCCCGACTTTTTATCGCAGTAAAGCTGATAAACAGTATTAAAGTTTATCGATTGTATACCAGTTCTCTCATAAAGGTCTAACCTAGGAATAATCGTGTCAATTTCTTCGGGTATACCGTTTGTGCGGCTGTCTCTATAAGCCACAGCAGGCATTATTTCCTTACCGCACTTGTCAAGAAGAACGTAATCAACACCCCAGGTGTCAATAGCCACTGTGTTAGGTATTTTGCCTAAGGCATTGCATTGCCTAATTCCAGCCTTGACTTCAGAAACCAAATGCTCAATATCCCACACAAGCGTACCATCTTGGTTAACGATATTATTTTCAAAACGGTAAATTTCTTCCTGTTTTAAAACACCGTTCTGGAGATATCCCAAAATATGTCTTCCGCTTGAAGCACCAATATCTACTGCTAATACGTAATACAAAAAAAGACCTCCCTTTTAAAGCTTTATGATTATTTTACCATAAACTTATCAAAAGGTAAAGGTCTATTATTAGTTATTTCACTTAAAATTTCATATATATCCTGCATTTTTACCACCGAAATCGTTTTGTTCGGGTTTTTATCAAAAAAGCGTATATAAATCAAGTGCTAACTCTTTATTTTATCAAGCGCACCCTTTTCTAACCTTGATACCTGTGCCTGACTTATTCCTATCTCACGCGATACCTCCATTTGCGTTTTTCCCTGCATGAACCTAAGGGTTAAAATATGCTTTTCTCGTTCGCTTAATCCTTTTATAGATTCTTTGAGGCATATTTCCTGTAACCAATTATTATCATCGTTATTATCTCCTAATTGGTCAAGCACATATATGGTATCTCCACCGTCAGAATAAACAGGGTCATATAGCGACATCGGATTCACTATACTCTCCATTGCCACTACCACCTCTGAGGTTGAAATTCCAAGCTCCTTTGCAATTTCGCTGACTGTGGGCTCTTGCTGACGCTCCGCCATAAGACGTTCCTTAACCTGCATTGCCTTATATGCTGTATCCTTTATAGAACGACTTACCCTAACCGCATTATTGTCTCTGAGATATCGCCTAATCTCCCCTATAATCATTGGAACAGCATAGGTAGAAAATCTTACGTTTTGGGTGATATCGAAATTATCTATTGACTTTATAAGTCCGATACACCCCACTTGAAACAGGTCATCAAGGTTTTCACCTCTGCCCGTAAATCGCTGAATAACGCTTAGCACCAATCTCAAATTTCCGTTTATAAGCTCTTCACGGGCATTTGCATCTCCGTTTTTAACCTCTTTCAAAAGTTTTTCTTTTTCCTTCTCCTTCAAGACAGGAAGCTTCGAGGTATCTACCCCACAAATAATAACCTTGTTCTTATACATTAAGGCACCTCCGCAAAACTCTTGCTCACTCTAAAATTATTACCTTAATGCAACACTAATAAACTATAAAAATATTTTTTGCTTCGACAAAATTCACTTGCTTTTTTAAAACTAAAATAGCGGTGAACATTTACCTTTACTAAACGAAGAAAACAGAGCTTAAGCCAATATGCTTAAACTCTGTTTTTTTAATCATATATTTTTTAACAAGATAACTATTCTTTTATTTTGTCATCAGTTCACAAACCAAATTGCTGTGTTCTATAGGGTCTGGAACACCTGCGCCACTGATAAGACATGCCTCACTATATAAAATTTTAGCATATTTAGCCAATGTTTCCCTGTCCTCGCTATAGAGTGTTCTCAGTTTTTCGGCTATTGGATGAGATGCATTGATTTCAAGTACTAGCTGTGCCTTAATTTTATCGTTAGCACCTGGAATCGAATTAAGGGTTTTCTCCATCTCAAGTGAAATTCCACCCTCGGTAACAAGACATACAGGATGTTTTTTAAGCTTTGAAGTAAATCGCACCGCATTAACCTTATCCCCTATGCTTTGTTGCATAGCCAAGAACATATCCTTTGATGCTTCATTCTCGGTATCGAGTGCCTTTTTCTCATCCTCGGTATCAAGATTTAATGCATCATCGCAGATGTTCATGAATTTCTTACCGTCATATTCAGCTAAAATTTTAAGTGCAAACTCATCAATGCTTTCTGTAAGATATAGTATTTCATATCCCTTTTCAAGAACTGCATCGGTTTGAGGAAGCATCTCAATCTTTTCATCGGTTTCGCCGCAAGCATAATAAATTGTATCCTGCCCGTCCTTCATACGTTCGGTATACTCTTTTAATGTGACGTACTTTTTACCCTCTGACGAATGGAACATTATAAGGTCCTTAAGGATATCCTTATGCATACCGTAATTGTTATAAATTCCGAATTTGAGCTGAATGCCAAAAACCTTAAAGAATTCCTCGTAAGCTTCGCGGTTATCTTTTAAAAGCTTTTCAAGCTCGCCCTTGATTTTCTTTTCCAATGTCTTTGCAATAAGCTTTAACTGATTATCATGCTGTAGCATTTCACGGGAAATATTAAGAGATAAATCCTCACTGTCAACAAGTCCCTTAACAAAGCTGAAATAATCGGGCAACAAATCGCCGCATTTATCCTGAATTAATACGCCTTTTGAATAAAGCTGTAAGCCCTTTTCAAATTCCTTTGTATAATAATCAAACGGTGCTTGCTTTGGGATAAACAAAAGCGCACTATAGGTTGCCTGCCCCTCGGTTTTATAGTGAATAACGCGAGCGGGGTCACTAAAATCATAAAATTTTTCTTTATAAAAATCAGAATATTCTTGCTCACTTATATCGGTTTTAAGTTTCTTCCAAAGTGGCACCATACTGTTTAACGTACGAAGCTCGGTTACATCCTCATACTCACCCTCTTTATCCTCTACGGGCTTTTTGGTGGTGAATTCCATCTTGATCGGGTGACGGATATAATCCGAATACTTTTTAACAAGAGCACTTATTCTGTATTGGTCTAAAAATTCATCATAACTTTCATCTTCAGTATTTTCCTTAATATGAAGTGTTATAACCGTACCAACACTATTCTTTTCACACGCCTCAATGGTATAACCGTCAGCGCCCTGAGAATTCCAACGGAAAGCCTCATCACTGCCGTAAGCACGGCTTTCTACGGTCACGTTATCACTAACCATAAATGCCGAGTAAAAGCCTACGCCGAACTGACCTATAATATCAACATTCTCGGTTTTCTCGTTTTCCTGTTTAAAATTAAACGAACCCGATTTTGCAATAGTGCCTAAGTTTTTGTCAAGCTCTTCCTCAGTCATACCGCATCCATTATCCGAAATTGTGAGTGTTCGGTTTTCTTTATCAAGCTCCAACCTTATTTCAAATTCATCAAGCGCTATACCAACATTAGTATCGGTAAGCGACATGAAATAAAGCTTGTCTAAAGCGTCACTGGAATTAGAAATAAGCTCACGCAAAAAGATTTCTTTATGGGTATAAATAGAATTAATCATCATATCCATAAGCTTTTTGGATTCTGATTTAAACTGTTTTGTACGCATTAATCTTCACCTTGATTATAATTTTTTATTAACTGAGAATAGTATAGACCTATATTTAACCAAATGTGTTAATAAATTATGAATAAAACATAAAAATTAGCACTCTTTATATAAGAGTGCTAACAAACTTTGAATTATACAACTCAATCGGTTTCTTTTTTAATAGCTATCATATTTTTAAAAACGCAGGTGTGCCTTGGGGTTATTACCCTATCCTCATGAAGAGAGCCAAAATACCAATGCTTAAAATCGCAAGCACGACCTATTTCTTCCAGATAACCATTCAACTTATTTACACGGTCATTACTGCCTCTGCGCAACAAAATCGCACTTTTAACAAGCGAGGGCGGTTCGTGGGTAATTATGTAATCGACCTTGCAACCCACCTCATCAAGTCGGGTTGCACCCGAAGCATATTCGACAGGGGTGGGTTCTTCCTCACGCCACCATTTTCCGCCCGAAAGGCGCATATCCTTGTCTGTGCTTTCACCACCGCCGAAGGTGAAATAGCTGTTACCTTCTATATCAAAAATCTGACCTCGCATCAAATGAATAAGATTGCCTTTAATTCTATGCACCATTCCACCGTGCCAATAGGTAACCTTACTGCGATTAATGGTGTCCATATTATCATGAGTACCGTCAACAAACGCGGTTACAAACCGTCTGGTGCTCAAAAAATCTATAACCTGTTTTTCGGTAGCGTCACCGTTCCATATATATCCAAAATCACCGCATACTATTAATACATCACCGCTTTTAAGCTTTCTGAAATTTTTATCATAAAGTCTTTCAAGGCACCCGTGCATATCACCCGTAATATAAACCACATTTGTCACCTCTTTTTTAAAAAACTACTTTTATTTATAAATATTTTGTGATATTATAATGTAGTATAACATATATTTAAGGAGATTTCTATGCCAAAAAAGATTTTTTCCACTATTTTTATAATTTTTTTAACAATTTTCTGCATTTTCCCTTCTCTTAGCCCATCAGCATATGAGGTGACAGGGTTTGATATTAAGGCAAAGGCAGGCATGCTTGTTTCACTTGATACCGACGAAATACTTTATGAAAACAACATAGATCAAAAGGTTTACCCCGCCTCAATCACCAAAATAATGACCACTATCATTATGCTTGAAAATGAAAAGTTTAACCCCAACGGTAAAATCACTATGACCAAATCAGCACTTGATTTGGTTTTGGGTACAGGTAGCTCAGTTTCATATATAAAAGAGGGTGAGGAATTCACACAACTTGATTTAGTTTATCTAGTGCTCATGTCATCTTACGGTGACTGCACCTATCTGGCTGCTGAATTTTATGCTGGCAGTGTTGAAAGCTTTGTTGCTATGATGAATAAGAAAGCCGAAGAATTAGGTCTAAAAAATACACATTATCAAAATCCCGTAGGTCTGCATGATGAAAACAATTATACAACCGTCAGAGATATTTATACATTAACAAAATATGCTCTACAAAACGAGACTTTTAAAACTGTTTGCGAAACCCATAGATATCCTATGCCCGCAACTAATATGTCCGACGAACGAACCCTAGTCACCACAAACTTTTTACAGGACGCTAACACTAATTACTACTACCCCTATGCCAAAGGCGTTAAGACGGGCTATACAGATGAGGCCGGAAGATGTCTTGTTAGCACCGCTTCCTTTGGTAATTATAATTATATGTGCATATTAATGGGCTGTCCCCCGAAAGCTGACCGAAGATATGAATTTTTAGAAAGCGCTGAGCTTTACCGTTGGGCTTTTAACAATTTTTCATTTAAGGAAATCGCAAGCTCTACCGAGCCTGTTTGCGAAATGCCTGTAGAACTTTCTCTTGAAACCGATTTTGTACCTCTTCACTTCAAAAATAAATTTGTTTCTGTGCTTCCTAACGAGGCAGACGAATCTACCATTGTGATTAAAACTTATCTCAAATCAGAAAGCACTGAAGCTCCCATATCAAAAGGCGATATTCTAGGCACAGCTGAGGTGATTTATGCCGAAAAGGTTATCGGCACTGTAGATTTGGTCGCAGGGGCAGATGTTAAATCAAGTGGCATTTTAGTCGTAGTCAAATATATTAAATCATTCTTCACATCTGTTTATATGAAATTAGCTATCGGAATTGTAGTACTTGCGATAATTATATTCATTATTCTTTGCATTAGATTAAACCTAGCCCGCATTAAAAAGCGCAAGGTAAGATATATTCCTTATGAAAAAAGGGGGAAGCACACCCATGAAAAATAAAATTATATGTCTATTGCTAGCCACCGCTATGCTCTTCGGTTTTAGCGGTTGTGGTTCTGACAAAAAAGATGCATCAAAAATCGAATACAATCCCGAACCTTATGGTATACACCACGCTATAATAACGGTTGAAAACTACGGTGAAATACATCTTGAATTAGACGGCGATACCGCTCCCATAACCGTTAAAAACTTTGTTGAGCTTGCAAAAAGCGGATTTTATGACGGTCTCACCTTCCACCGCATAATTGAAAACTTTATGATACAAGGCGGAGACCCTGAAGGCACAGGGCTTGGTGGTAGTCAAAAGGAAATCATAGGTGAATTTAAGTCTAACGGAATTGAAAATAACATATCGCATAAACGCGGTGTCATCTCTATGGCAAGGCTAGGCTCCGACCCCAACAGCGCCTCCTCTCAGTTCTTCATTATGCATAGAACATCAACACATTTAGACGGTGACTATGCCGCATTCGGTCATGTAACCGAGGGAATAACAGTGGTAGATAAAATCGCCTCTGAGGCTATTGTAGAGGATAATAACGGAACCGTTTCTGCCAACAATCAACCAAAAATAACCTCCATAGTGATTACAGATTAAATTGTTTTAAAAATCGTAACGAAACTATAATCAGCGCCATAAACTGTAGTATACAGCTTTGGTGCTGATTTTTTTAATTTACGGACGGATTACAATGAAAAAAATTACCATAGTAGGCGGAGATAACCGACTGAAAATCTTAAAAGAGAAATTAGAAAAAGACGGATATTCAACAGATACATTAGGACTTTTTGAAGACGATTTTGCGGATTTTAAGACCTCACAGATAATCGTTCTTCCTGTCCCGACAACCAAAGACGGTAAAACCGTATTTGCGCCCCTCACCAAACGCGAAATACCACTTGAGTTTGTTGAGAATAATACAAAACGCGACCAGTTAATTCTTTGTTGCAATTATAATTTTGCTAATAAAAACTCCGTAGACTACGGTTCTTTTGATAGCTATGCCCTTTTAAATGCTATACCAACCGCCGAGGGAGCAATTAAAATTGCAATAGAAAATACTGAATATACCCTGTGGCAATCAAATGTATTAGTAATAGGATACGGAAGAGTGGGCAAAATTCTATCCAACAGATTAAAAGCTTTGGGAGCAAATGTTACTATAAGCGCACGAAAGCCCGCTGATTTTGGCTTGGCAGAGGCACTGGGATTTGGTCGAATAAATACCCAACAGCTTAACGTCTTACCCTTGAACTTCGATATAATTTTTAATACCGTGGATGTTAAGGTTATTGATAATATTACTTTAAAAAACTGCAAGGATACTCTTTTTATAGACCTTTCAAGCTTTGGCGGTTTTGATATCAAGGAGGCAGAAAGGCTAGGCATAAAAGCTATAAAAGCTCCCGGACTTCCCGGTAAAATAGCCCCTAAAACTGCTGCAGATATTTTAAGTAACACTATAACCCATATTATTAATTCATACAACTAGAGGTGAACCGAAATGAAAAATATAACAGTAGGCTATGCTTTTTGCGGTTCATTTTGCACTATCAGTGAATCACTTAAAGCACTAAAAGAATTATCTAAACAAGATATCAAAATAAAACCAATAATGTCGCAAATAGTTTATTCAACCGATACTCGTTTTGGTACAGCAAACCAACTTATACAAAATGTAGAAGAAATATGCGGCGAAAAAATAATACACGATATTGCCGCCGCCGAGCCAATAGGACCTAAAAATTTACTCGATATAATAGTGGTTGCTCCTTGCACAGGAAATACCTTAGCAAAAATAGCCTTAGGAATAACCGATACACCTGTAACTATGGCGGTAAAAGCACACCTAAGAAACAACAAGCCGGTTGTTTTAGCGCCTGCAACCAACGACGCTTTAGGCGCATCCTGCAAAAACATAGGACTGCTCCATAATACTAAAAACATCTTCTTTGTACCCTATAGACAGGATGACCCTCATTCAAAAAACAATTCATTGGTTTGTGACTTTTCATTAATACCGCAAACTATAGAATCTGCATTAAGAGGCACACAGCTTCAACCCGTTATATTTTAAAATTTTAAAGGACTGCCTCACCCGTTGGGTGAAACAGTCCTTTTTAGTTTATTCTTCGCTAAAGCTATCCTTGCCTACGCCACAGAGCGGGCAAACAAAATCGTCAGGCAAATCCTCGAATTTTGTGCCTGCAGCTATTCCGTTATCGGGGTCGCCAACAGCCTCGTCATAAACCCAACCGCAAACATCGCATACATACTTTTTCATTTTTAGTCAACTCCTAATTTTTTATTTTTTCAAAATCGGCGGCACCGTGCTTACATAAGGGGCAAATGAAATCATCAGGTAATACATCACCCTCGTAAACATATCCGCAGATTTTACAAACATAGCCTTTTTTACCCTCAGTTTCAGGCTTGGGTTTTACATTATCATAATAATAATTATAGGTCATAGTTTCCTTTTGAGATATAACCCTCGCCTCATTTATAGAACAAATGAACATACCGTGTGTGTCAAGGTCTACATATTGCTCCACCTCAAGTGACATAAAGGAATTAATATAACGTGGCAGAAAAACAAGACCGTTTTCCGAACGTAATGGCTCACAATTTGCAAATTTATCAACATTTCTGCCACTCATAAATCCAAACTTTTCGAAAACCTCAAAGGGTGCTTCGGTAGTAAGGCAGTTAATATTCATTTTTCCGGTTTGCCTAATCACATGATGCGAATAGTTTTCTTTGTTTATTGTAACTGCGATTCTATTCGGTGCATTGGTGACCTGAGTAACCGTATTAACGATAAGACCGTTATCCTTTTTGCCATCATTAGATGTAATAACATATAATCCGTAGCCAATATTAAAGAGGGCAGTTAAATCGTTCTTATCTGCTATATCATTTTGTTGAGCTAAATATTCCCCGCAAAGCTCGTTTGAAAGCATATCAATCTGCTCGCGGCTTTCTTCGCCAAGCGCTGATAGAATTTTAACCGTATTATCTGCAAAGGTGAGATTTTTGCAATTCGCAAGCATATCCTTCATTATCTTTGCCGCAAGCGGCGCCCAACTACCGTTTTCAATAAACGCAACTGTACGGTTGCTGAAATTACGCTCGGTAAGATGGTTTATAAACTCCCGCATATATGGGAAAATCTCGGCATTATAGGTGGTAGTGGCTAAGACCAACTTGCTGTAGCGAAAAGCATCGCTAACCGCCGCCGACATATCACATCTTGCCAAATCATTAATTATAACCTTTGGGCAACCGTTAGACTTCAATCTTTCAGCCAGCTGTATAACCGCCTTCTTGGTGTTTCCATAAACCGAGGTGTAGGCAATCACAATTCCCTCTTCCTCAGGCTGATAGCTTGACCACGTATTGTAAAGACCTAAATAATAAGAAAGATTTTCGCTCAGCACAGGACCATGAAGCGGGCAAATAGCCTCTATTTCAAGCTTTGAAGCCTTTTTGAGCAAGCTTTGTACCTGAACGCCATACTTTCCTACTATACCTATATAATATCTTCTTGCTTCGTCAGCCCATTCCTCCTCAGAGCCAATGGCTCCAAATTTTCCGAAACCGTCTGCCGAAAATAAAACCTTGTCCGTGCTATCATAGGTGACCATAACCTCAGGCCAATGCACCATGGGTGCGGCTACAAAATTTAAATTGTGTTTACCAAGGCTTAAGCAGTCGCCCTCAGCAACTATAATTTTATTGTCTGCAAAATCTGTGCCAAAGAAATTTTTGCACATATTAAATGCTTTGGCAGAGGATACTATTGTAGCATTGGGATAATTTTTAAAAAAGTTTATTATATTAGCCGAATGGTCAGGCTCCATATGTTGAACAATCAAATAATCAGGTTTTCTTCCGCCTATAGCATTTTCAATATTATCCAGCCACTCGTGTGTAAATGCAGCATCTACAGTGTCCATTACAGCAATTTTTTCATCAATAATCACATAAGAATTATAAGATATTCCATTTGGTACCCTGTACTGACCCTCGAACAAATCTATTTTTCGGTCATTTACACCAACATATTTTATATCATCTGTTATTATCAAATTATACACCTCTTATTTTTTTGCTTGATATTTTGTTTTTATTATACTATAAAATTATTAAAAATAATAGTATATTTTGAAAATTTTTTCTTGCTATTCTTCTGTAATATTATATAATAATTATAGCAAAAATATTGATTAATCTATTACATTAAATATAGTGCCTTAATATTCATATTAAATTCAGTTTAAACCTGAAAGGATAAAATAATGAAACTTAAATCTAAAATAATAAGCTTGTTGCTTGCTGCAGTTTTCCTGTTTTCTGCAACCGCCTGTAGCGATACTATGGATGCTTACATATATTTTGAACTACCCTTTTTACCCTCAACCTTAGACCCTCAAACCGCATCTACCGATTCGGAATTACTAATAATCAGAAACATTCACGAAGGTCTCTTGCGCAAAAACTCAAAGGGCGAAATTGTCGGTGGAATTGCTGAAGATTTCGTAAAAAACGGTCTTACATATACCTTCTCCCTAAGAAGTAACGCAAAATGGAGTAACGGAGATAAAATAACAGCAAACGATTTCGTATTTGCACTGAGACGAGCCGTAAGTCCCGAAACTAAAGCGCCTTTCGTTTCAAGGCTTTATTCAATCAAAGGTGCGCAAGAAATTAATAATGGAAAAGCATCTGTAGAAACACTCGGTGTAAAAGCAAAAAATAAAAAAACCCTTTCAATAACCCTTACCAAAGAAGACCCTCTTTTTTTAGAAACACTCACCACATCAATAGCTATGCCCTGTAATGAAAAGTTTTTCTATAAAACCGCAGGAAAATACGGTCTTTTTGCAGACTCTATTATAAGCTCGGGAAGCTATCGGCTGACCCGTTGGCGCAAAGAAACCTTTGGAATACGACTTTATAAAAACGAAGACTACAAAGGCTTCGCAAAAGCGCAGAATTCAGCAGTCTTTATAACCTGTAACAGTGACGAAACCGCATTGCAAAAGCTTCAAAAAAACAGCATCGATATGGCTTTTATTGACAGTGCTTTAACTCTGGAAGCTGAAAAATCTTTGCTTAAAACCGAAAGCTTTCAGAACATCTGTTGGGTATTGACATTAGGCAAAGAATTCACTGGCGGTATGCGAAAATCCCTAGCTATGATGGTTGGTGGTAATGTTTACAGTAATAGCTTGCCAACAGGCTATACCGTAGCCTCTTCACTATTTCCTACAGCTATCAGCAAAGACACCTCATCCACAGGTATGACCGCCTATAATTTACCCGATGCAAAAAAATTATATCTTAAAGAATTAGAAAAATTCGAAAACAAAAAATTCCCGACAGACGTAATCCTTTATTACTATGATGACGGTAATATTAAAAATGTGGTCACAGATATTGTGGGACACTGGCAAAGTAATATTTCTGCATTTATAAATATCCAATCGGTTTCAAGCAGTGCGTTGCTGACTTCTCAACTTACCGACCCCGACTATAAAATGTCTATCTTCCCTATTCGCGCAGACAGCACCAATCTCGCCGAATACCTTAAGCTTTTCGGCATAACTTATAATGGCGAGCCAATTACAGATATTCAAACAAATTTGCTCAAATCAAATAATATAATCCCAATTATGTTTCAAAATACTGTTCTCGCATATTCTCCAACGCTCAGCTCTGTATATGCAGAGCTCGGTAACGGATATGTGGATTTTGCATTTATTATAAAGGAAGAATGACCCCCCGCCCGAGAGACAATAGTTTCTCGGGATTTATATTTTTAAAAAAGCCTGTCAAAACTTAAATATTATTATTGACAAACCCGATAAATTATTATATAATAATCAAGCTGTCATCAATAGCAAAATGTTTTAAACACGAAATTTTAATATTTCGAGGTGTGGCGCAGTTGGTAGCGCACTAGTTTTGGGTGAGGTTGCGAGCGCATCCAGTGGATGATACAGCGAGCAAAACCGAAGCGCCGCGGTCGACAAGCGAGATACGGCGGTATCGAGTCGTCGGGCACCGCAAGAGGGTTGCCAAAACTTCAAAGCCCTTTTTTAAAAAAATCACAACTTAATATCGAGGTGTGGCGCAGTTGGTAGCGCACTAGTTTTGGGAACTAGATGCCGCAGGTTCGAGCCCTGTCACCTCGACCAAACTAATACAAATCCGAATCTCCACTTAATGTATGGAGGTTCGGATTTGCTTTTTCATAGGTTATTCGCTTTTCAATTGGAAAATATGATTTATAAAAAAGATATTTAATACACGATCGAAACTTTAATTATTGTTGTAAAACATTTGAAGATTTCTAGCGTTATATTTTATAATAGAGGCTTTTCATCTAATGTTAAATCAAAATAATCCTTACAACGCTCACATCCAAGAAGTTTACATATAATGACACTCTTTTTTCCTTTTTCGTTAACGGAAATGCCTTGTAACTTTTTATGTAATAACGGGCTGCATAAATCTTCTGATGTCGAAGATTTCAAATCAATACACATTCCCTTTTTTAAAGTTCTTTTCTTTTCGGGACAAAGAGTTTTTGAAGGAGAATAGCTAATTCCCGTTCTTTCATACAAATCATGATATTCCTTACGCTTGTACTCCAACTTATACAATTCGACCTCTTCTGGTATTTCAGATAATGAAACTCTAAACTGGTGATTTTGTCCTCTCCAAATTTTCCTTATTTGAGGATGTCCCCAATTTATATTATTAACTCTAATCCCCAAACCGAGTTGAAAAACCTCACAAAGAGCAATACACAATTCCCATCTTTCTTGATTTGGTTCTAATTGAATGCGAGGGTTTCCTTTGCCTCCGTTTTGACTAGAAGCCTCGTTAGGAACTAAAGAACAAGCATCACAAACGCCTTGAACAAAACCTAAAGATGCTACTTTAGAAGCATGTATTTGCAAATCAAACGGAAATGTTTGAAGTGTATTTGCTATAATTTTATCTGTTAAAAACAATTTCGTAAAGCGTGCGTCGTTATTGGCGACTTTCTCAGAAGTTAAACTAATATCCTTTTTAGACCACGAAGAACCAACCGCGCCATCAAGCATTAAATCGAAATTGATGCCAAATTCTTTATCTAACATCATTTTTAACTTTATAACATCATCATAAAATCTTGAGCCAACTTTTTCTTTACCCGAAGCTTTCTTTTTTAATTTAGTGTAAATATTATCTTTCCTAAGAGCTTCATCATCAGGTCTGCGATATTTTATGTTAATTCTAAATTGAACTTTATCGCCATCAGTTAATATGTCGCCTTTAGCATACATTAAGCCTAAAAAATATGCTTCATTACTAGTAATCATTTTAAAATTCCTCCATCGCTTGGAAAACAACTTTGTAATTGAAGTTGTTCGTTTTCTAATGCACAAATATATAATTGTGCGCCGTTAGAACATTTTAAGAAATGCTCATTATGGTTGTGAAACTCAATAAAGGATTTTCTCACTTTTACTAATGAAACAAGTAACGCTGAGTCAGCATCAAAAACTTCCGTATAGATTTTGGCTTGTCCGATATCTTTTACGGTTAAATTTCCAATTTTCACCTCGATAATAAGACATTTGCATTCGCCATTTTCATTTTCATAAACAACCGTGATGTCAGGCAAAACATCTTTATTTAAGATAGCACAAACTTGAGGATACATTGATTTCAACTCAGGATCAAAACTCTGCCAAGTCTTAAAAACTTTGTATTTATAACCTAAAAAAGATAATTTTTTAGATATGCTATCAATTATATCTGGATACATATCGACTTCTTTTTCGTACACTTTCATAATCGCTTAAACCTCTAATAATAGTTTTTGACTTTTTAATTTATATCTTGGGAAAGTCCACTTATCTTCTACACAAGCAATTTCTTTTTCTGAAAGTTTTAGAATTTTGTAGAATATTTCGTTTCTGTTTTGTGCCAATACGAAATCACCATGATTTTCTAAGACATTCTCAATTATCGGTTCGTTTTCTACAAATTCAGGTACTACGATGCCTTCTATGTAATATTTGTCCATATGTATAGTTAATTTACAATCGTTTAAAGCATCGCAGTGTATTAAATAATTAGCAATAGATGTGTTTAAATATTCCGAATAAAAAATCAGTTCTCTTATTGACATCTCTTTTTTTGGAACCAAAAGAGTAACCGTATCCGAAACTTTTTCCAAATCCGAGCTAATAACATTGGCAGCAAACCGGTAAGCAATATTTTGTATACCAATAACTTTCTCTAAAGACTTATTGTCATAATAGCAACCATAAAAATCGATATCCCGACCTCGAATCAGTTTGCCAATTTTGCCTCTTCCTCTATAAATTTCAAACAAATCACCGATAGTATATTTACCGATTTTCTTCGTGATATCGTTGAATTCTTGCAGATTATTCACGTGAAGAGTACATCTTTCATTTTTAACCCAAAAAACATTCTCTTTTTTATTGTCCTTGATATAAGAATAGCATTGAGCGTTAACTTTAGTGTTCTTTATATGCAAAACTATAGTCTCTATGTCTGCACCCAAAAAATCATACTTCGAAGTGTCCATAATTGCTTCAACTTTATAATTTGCAACAATATGTTCTCTAACGGATTGATACTGTTTGTTTCTTAGCACCGTTGAAGGTAATACCAATAACATATCTCCATTAGGGACCAACAAATCTAAGCTTTTAATGATAAACCCTTCGGTTGTATCGTAGTAATTATATTTAGTCTTAAGATTAAATGGTGGGTTACCTATAACAATATCAAATTTCTTATCAAATTGATGTCCCAAGAAATCATCACAAATGAATTCTGTTTTTGCTTTGTTGTAGTTTACTTTAACGGTGGGGTCAATATCTATTGCCGTCATTTTAACATTTTTAAAATTATCCTGAATAGCGTGTACAAAAGCACCTGACCCACAAGAAGGTTCCAAAACAGTCTTTCCAGCGAAGTCAATATCAAACAATTCTATAATTTTACAAACTAGATTATCACTGGTATAAAACTGTCCTAGTTCATATCTTTGTTCATATTCTTGGCTACTTTTATTAAGTTTCACTTTAACTGCTCCTTCCTAAATTTAATGATGTATTGATAAATGTGGTTTAACACAATTTTGTGCGGATATCCAAAAGGATATATTGCTTTTTGATTTTGCAATATATAGGACGTACCACAATAAACATATCCAGCTTCATTAAGAACTCGAACACAATCAGAATGAATATCCGTTTCTTTTTTGTTGATTGTAAAATCACTTATTATTAAATAAACTTCTCCGTTTTCATTCATCTGAACATTTATATCTTCAAATAATGATTCGATGGATTTTAAATATTCTGAATAATTATCACAGTTTCCAATATCTTCTTTGCTTTCACTGTAATATTCTACGCCCTGTCTTGATTGACTTGAGTCAGTTCTAACACCAGATGTTTTATTTTTTAGAATGTTAAAATACGGTGGCGAAGTTATAACCACATCAATTTTTTCATTAATGTTTTTAACTTCTAATAAACTATTTCCGCAAACTATCTTTGATTTGTTCAAAGCTTCGTTAATTCCCAAAAATTCAAGTCTCTCATAAGTTAGGTCAACATATTCAGGATTTAATTCTATACCAATAACATCATTTTCTTTATATGCGCCTATTATTGTTGAACCCACTCCTAAAAACGGGTCTAAAATATTTTTGTTTCTTATATCATTAATTTTGCAAATTTTTTCTATATCGATATAACTAAACGGGGCAGGATGTTTAAGCCCAATTTTATCCATCTTACTTCTAGTATCAATTATATAAGGCTTTTCCAAGTTCTTTTTTACGGATACAGGATAATCGATGGTAGTTTCAACAATTTCGTCTTCGCAAGTTTTTAAGAAAACCAACATATAATATATTTTATCGTTTTCTCTATTTGAAACAACTATTTTCCCTCGATATTCAACATTGTATTTTATAAGATTTTTTGTAAAAAAAGGAAAAATGAAGTTTTCTTCCACAAATTCATTTTCCAAGAAAATTATATGGTACGATTTCTTTTGTCCCATATATATGACTTTTAAGGATTCTTCTGCATCAAGCATTGATTTTATAAAATTAAATGAAAAATCTGAAGATTTAACTATAATCTCATCGATGTTCTTTACATGGCCAGCTTGAGTTCTATCCTTATAACAAAATCCTTTGATTTTATCATATATAGCTTCTATGTCATCTGAGTCCATTGTCCAAAAATTAATAGCATTATGTAACCATTCTTTACCGGTTAATTCATTTACGTTATTAATCATATCTTCACCTTTAATTGTAATGTTTAGCCTATCGGGTATTTATACATATATTATCTCATTGAATGTCCCATAAGACGGACACTGTGTGTTGTATATTAATGATATCTTAGTCGGGTATAATTTCAACTATATCTTCAATTTTACAATTTAACACAGCACAAATTTTCTCTAAGGTTTCAAGCGGAACCGATTCATCTCGTGAAATCTTGGCCATTGCATTTGTTGTTATTTTTGAAGCTTGCCTGAGTTGGGTATTATTCATCTTCTTATCAATCATCAATTTTTTTAGTTTATCATAAGAACGTGACAAGATACAGACCTCCTAAGTTATAATCTGTCAAGATATAGTATATCACCGGCGTTATAAAACCGCAAGAACTATTTTTGATTTTCTCAAAATATTTTTGAATTTATTGAAGCAAGAAACACCTAATATAAATATTCAATTATCTATATGATAGATTGTGAAAAAACTAGATAAAACGCTATAATAGATTTATAAATCAAGACCTTTGCACTGTTTATGGCTGCGAAAAACCCAGTATTTATGCGGGTTTGCACTTGATTACTATAACGCTACTCTGACCAAACACGAATAATCCGAACCTCCGTCTAATAGGCGGCGGGTTCGGATTTTCTCTTTGGGTACCTGTATGATATAAACGCCCAAGTGCAAGAAATGTTCGATACTCTTATAGTGCAGTATAAGAGATCAGAAGGTATTACTGAGGAATTGAAAGCCAGTGACCAAATGGAGTAGGTGTGCTGAATAAATAACATCCGAGAGCGCGCCACCGAAATCGTAAATAATGAGCTACTATATAGACAATGTTGCCGTAATATAAATCTTCAAGTATTTATCACTCACAGTTCCACTAATAAGTATAAAAACGCAGATTTGGGGCAGAATAAACGTTAAAACAGCATAAAGGGACGATTTAATGGAATTTGTAAAGCTTATTTTAACCTCTGTTCTTTCGGCGGTGGCGTTGTTTGTGATTGCTAAAATTATGGGACACAAGCAAATGTCTCAGCTCGATTTTTTTGATTATATTACAGGTATCACTATCGGCTCTATTGCCGCCGAGCTTGCAACCGAGCTTGAAAAACCCTGGAAACCGCTTATTGCAATGATTATTTACGGAGCTATAACGGTAATTTTAACCCTTGCAACAAGCAAACTGCCAAAGATGAGAAAATTCATAAACGGAACGCCAACCATCATTATGAATAACGGTAAAATTTATCGTGAAAATATGAAAAAGGCAAAAATGGATTTAAGCGAATTTATGGTAATGTGCAGACAAGAGGGATATTTTAATTTAAACGATATTGGTACAGCCATTTTTGAATATAATGGCAGGTTAACAATTTTGCCTAAAGCTACGAAACGCCCTTTAACCCCAACAGATATGAATATTGTACCGCCGCCCGAAGCAATCAACACCGAAGTGATAATGGACGGAAGGGTTTTAAACGAAAACCTTAAACGCTTGGGACTAGATACGAATTGGCTCAAAAAGGAGCTTACTTGCAGAGGATACAAAAACGCCAAGGAAATTTTCCTCGGCATCCGTGATAGCAATAATGAGTTAATATTATTTGAGTAAGCGAAGCGAATATAACTGCGCCAAAACAAAAAGAGCAAGGCAAAGACTTGTATGTAATCACAACGAAGTTGTGGATGTGATCATTTTCGCAAGAAAATGTATGTAATCCAAAATTAATTTTGGTATGTAATCAATCCGAAGGGAAAAACATATAAGTCTTGCGACTTGATGACATACCGTTTGCAAAGCAAACAGATTACATACGCCTAACGGCGATTACATACCAATCCTTCGGATTGGATAAAAATAAAGGACTACCGAAGTAGTCCTTTATTTTTTGGTGCACCTGAGCATTCTATAATCGAACCGTTTACCTCTTTTAGAGTGACGGTTTTGCTTGCTTCCTTATAATTAAATGTTATGACCAATTTGTCGTCGTAAAGATATACGGCATTTACAAAAATGTCAATCAGTCTCTGTTTGTGTTCCTTCGTTTCCAAGCTCATGGTCTGAATATGCCTGATCCATAATACTAAGCCCTCTTTTGTAATTCTGGGCTTCTTCATTTCTTCCTTGATGAGCTTTAGTTTAATCTCATCTCTCCTCTGCTCCAACTCAATCATTCTTTGTTTTGTAGTCGGAGTTATAATTCCTTCTTCTATTGCTCTGAGTAGATTGTTCAGTGCGTTCTCCGTTTCACTAAGCCGTTGCTTAAGTAGTTGTATTGCGGGATTTTCTTTCTTTGCTTTCCTAAATACGATACTTGCAATATCCTCAATTACATTATCATCAATCATCATCTCGTGGGTGTGTTTAACAACAATGTCTTCAATCCATTCTTTTTTTACCGTTTTTTTATCACAAGTATGTTTGTACTTAGCGTTGTTGCATTTGTAATATCGATGAACCATACCGTTTCGTGCAGTTCCGCTTTCGCCAGTCATATAAACACCGCATTTACCACAAAATAATTTTGTTGTCAGTAAGTAATCATCTTCGGCTTTATGTCTTGCTGTTGCTCTCTTATTCTTCGCAC
>JAZUAL010000026.1:0-75786 GCA_045637925.1 Acutalibacteraceae bacterium
GTCAGCGACAAAATACTTTTGCTCTGAGTCCAAAGTCTTTGACGACAGTTTTGTAGAGCAAGAGTCATAATGCCCAACACTATCATAACACCAACAAAAATAATGTACGCGGTTTTTAAGTACGGCTGAACTTCACTCAAAACAAGGAGTGATACCTCTCTGATAACGCCATCCGCTTTTTGACCGAAGAAAGGTAAAAACAGCAACAATGCCATACCACAGTCAAGCAGGCCAAAAACCAAGTCTCGAATCGTTCTTTCTTTTTCCTTGTGGTCTTTTTCTGCAATGGCAAGAATCTCTTCGCCGGACAACAGTTCATCCAAGGAGACAGAGAAGAACTTTGATATTGCCTTCAAAGACTCTATGTTCGGGAATCCTCGTCCTGATTCCCACTTTGAAATAGCAGTTCGGGATACATACAGCAATTCTGCCAATTCCACTTGTGTAAAACCTTTTTGCTTTCGGAGTTCCTGTAATTTTTTATTAAATTCCATAATAGCACTCTCTTATAATTTTTTATTTATCGGTCAGTTGTATTATAGCATAACTTGACCAATAAATAAAGAAAATATAAAAAAACACCCACAGTTTTAAAAAACCACGGGTGTTTTCGTATCTTGTTGTACTGTCCCTTACTGTACGACTCTTAGACTGCGTTTTTATTTTATACCTCGATTTCTTTGCCTTTATCGAAAGAATATATTATTTTTTGTTTAACAGGCATTTCAAAAATTTTTTCACAGGCTTTAGCGTAAATATTAAGCTGTTCGCCGTAGGCGTCGGCTAAAATGCTTACGTCCTCTACCCTATCTGTTTTAAAATCGAGTACTACAATACCGTCGACTTCAAGGAAACAAACGTCAACAGCGCCTTGCACAATAATATTTTCATTCATGAATTTTTCATCAAGCCATGGCGCAATTTTTTTAACTGGTAATTCGGTTAAAAAGCGCATTTCTCTATTAACACTTTCAGAGGAAAGAATTCTACTAAATAATGCACTTTTAAAGAAACTTTCTAAAGCGGTTTTATTTATCGTTTTATATTCAGCTTCAGAAATGAACTGATATTCGTATAGTCTTAAAAGTTCGCTTTCTATATCATTATGCTTTTTAAAATCGAAAAATTGCATAACCTTATGCATCGCAGTACCCTTACCTGCCGCTGAAAGACCGTCGCTATTCATAAATTCAGGTCTTGAAGTAAAGGCAAATTCCGAAGCCTCAGCGCTATTAGCAAGCTTAGAGACAGATGCTTTAGATTCAATTTCCAAAATGTCCTCAAAACGATATTTATATTTTATGCTTTCAGAAATCTTACTAGCAAGATTAAAATCTATTGTGCCGATTTCTGCACTTTTGATTTGCTCAAAGGCATTTATATTACTGTGGTCAAGCAATTTAATATTAATTCGACTATCGGTTTTACTTATCAAAATGTTGTGTCCGGTACCCCGCAATTCTTTGCCGTTGGGGTGTATCAAAAGCGACAGCATCAACCAATCAAGATATGACCGCATTCTTGAAAAAATATCATAGTTAACCGAAAAATCGGTGGCTAACAACATATTTTTAAGCTCATCAGCCTTTTTTGAAATATCAGAAGCAGTTCCAACAAAAAGAAGTTTGTCCTGAGTGCGTGTCATTGCAACATATAATAATCTCAGTTCTTCTTCACGACAAGTTAACCTTGCTTTGTCGAGTATTACTTCTCTTGCAATAGTTGTGATTTTGGTTTTTTCAGTTTCGTCAAAATATTTAAAACCTATACCAAATTCGGTTGAATAGACCGAGCTTTGTCTTGCTTCATTGTCATTAAAAGCGTTACCAATATCAGCAACAATGCAAACAGGAAATTGAAGTCCCTTAGAGGCGTGAATACTCATAATTTTAACACTGTCAACACCCGAAGAAACATTAGCTGCCTTTAAGCCGCCTTTAATTTTTTCGATGCGTTTTAAAAATGACGATAATGAAAGTGTTCCGTCGATTGCAAATTGCTCCGCATAACTGTTTAAAAGTAATAAATTATTTCTTCTTTTTGCACCGTCCTCAAATGCTGAAACAGTGTCAAGATAACCTGTTTTTAAAAGGAGAATTGAAATCAATTTTGGCAGAGTATTGGTAACAGCTAACAAACGGAAATTATCCAAAGCCTTTAAAAACGCTTCTGCTTTTTTATTACCGTTTTTCGCTGCAGTTATAACGGTTTTGTATATATCTCCCTTACGGTCTCCAATACGAAGCATAGCCATATCTTCAGGTGAAAATGCAAAAATTGGTGACATTAAAACGGTCAGCAAATCAACATCAGATTTTGGGTTGTCAATAATTTTTAGCAGTGATAAAAATGTGGAAATTTCTACAGTTTCAATAAATTCTTCTGAATAATAACTTACGGGTATGCCCTGTTTTTTTAGTTCGTTGGCGATAATTGGAGCCTTGGACTTTGCGGAACGTAAAAGAATGGTAAAATCAGAAAAACGAGCAGTTCTTAATGTACTTTCGTCCTGTCTTATAACATTTCCCGAATTCATAACCGATTTTATATATTCTGCAATATGTCTGCCCTCTAAAACAAGAGTTGACACTTTACTACCTTTTGAAGAAATTAGGTGAATTTCTGTAGCATTAGTATCTGTTTCAGGGTAATGTGCTGCGGGGATAAGTTTCTCTTCATCGTTATAAACAATATCACCTATTTCTTCATTCATAAAATTTTCGAAGAAAAAATTAATAAATAAACAGGATTTCGGATTTGAACGAAAATTATTGCCTAAAATTATTTTTTTGTGCCCCTCATTTTCTGCGTCGTGTATGGGAACATATCTCTTCTTTTTAGAAAGGAAGTTTATAGGGTTAGCGCCTCTGAATCCGTAAATGCTTTGTTTTACATCGCCAACCACAAACAGCTTGCGCTCCTCATCGGATAAAACATAAAAGAGCATATCTTGCAAGTCGTTAGTATCCTGATATTCATCAACCATAACCTCATCGAAACGCCTGATAAGTTCTGTGGCATCAGGTCTGACTTTTACAACGCCATTTTTTTCCTCGCACAGTAACTTCAAAGCTAAATGCTCGGTATTATGAAAGGTATAAGTGTTTATACTTGTGTATTCATCAAACAGTGTCTCATCATACTCAATCAGTATATCACTTAAAAGCCTGATAGGCTCACTAAGCATCTTAAACTGACTGTTAATATAGCTACTGTCTGCAAAAAACATTTTTGAGAGTCTTGTAAGGGTTTTAGGAATTAAAGATTTATAAATATCCTTTGCGGCATTTACTTCAAAAATGTCTCCAACACCCTTTATGGTTGGTAATGATGAAATCTTAATGTTTTCTAATGCAAGATAAAAACCGTCCCAATCGCACGACAATGCTTTTTCGTAGAGAGAGGATAAAACATCCAAAACACCGCAAAAGATTTCCCTATAGCAGTTATTGGCCTTTTCAGAAACTGTTAAGAGTTCAATGGCACTATTTAAAGCTCTTATTGCGTTCTTCAATGTTTTTTCGGCAACGGAAAAAGAGTAGCTATACCACGAATTACTAATATCAAAGTTTTTAGTATATGGCTCGCTAAGGGATTCAAACCAGCTCTTTGGAAAAGGCAGCTGACGACTGTAATTATATATTTCTGCCACAAAATCTATAAAATTCTGCTCGTCAAACTCAGAACCGATTATATCCAACAATTCATTGAAAGCAGGATTATTTTCTTGTAAATATCGGTTTATGATTTTTGATAGAACTTTATTGTCTGTGGCAGAAAGAGTGCTTGCATCGGATACCTTAAAATCAGGTGCAATACCAAGCTTTTCAAAATTTTCACGAACTAAATCAATGCAAAATGAGTCAATAGTGCAAATTTTCGCTGATGCTAATAAATGTTTTTGCAAAACAAGACTAATATTATCGGGATTATCATTTATAACCTCATCAAGTCTTTTTTCGATTCTTGAACGCATTTCAGCCGCTGCTGCGTTAGTGAAGGTAACTATTAAGAGACGGTCAGCACTGATACCGTTTTTTTCATCACAAAGTCGCGAAATCACCCTTTCAACCAAAACTGCAGTTTTACCGGAGCCAGCAGCAGCCGATACTAAAATATTGCCATTTTCCTTTATTGCAAGCTCTTGCTCCTTAGTTGGTTTAAAAGCCACTTGATTTCGCCTCCTTTATCTCTTCGAATACCTTTTGATTATCAAGTTCAGGGACTTTTATAGGCACTCCATCACCAAATCCGCAAACCGAAGAAAACTCACAGTATTTGCAAGCCGCCGCTTCCCTACCGTCAGTGGGACTTACCGAAATATCACCGTTTGTAATACCGTTGCCTGTTTTTTTCATTAAAAGCTCAATAAAATCGAATATTTCACTGAAACATTCTTTTTGAATAAAAGATGAGTTGCGTTTCGAAACAGTGCCATCCTTGTTAAAGGATAACTTTGGAACAAATTCACCCTCACCGTTTTTATCCATAGCAAATATTAGGTCCGGATCAAGCGTCAGCAAACCGTTCATTGCCATTCCGTTATTGTTTAAATCTCTTTTAGACGGTTGATATAATATACCTGCTGTATTACTGTCAGAAAGCCCTCTGCCGCGGATTACAGCGTAAAGGTATATAAGCATCTGTAAATTAAGTCCAAATAGTATATCGGGCAATTTAAATGCCTTAGAGCCTGTCTTATAATCGATAATACGAATATATCCGTTGTATTCATCGACTCGGTCAATACTGCCTACAAGGGAGATATTACCATCGTCAAATGGAAAATCAACCGAAATATCGGAATCTGACTTACCGATACTAAGCTCGCAGGCTATAGGTTTAAATTTGCTTTGTGCAATCTCTGCTGCAATATGATGCACAACCTCTTTTAAGGAACGAGTAATTCTGCTAACTAAAAATTTTGACCTTGCATTTTCGGAACTTCGATATCCGTTTATGCTGTCGAGATAGGAATTAATATACTTTTCGGTAAGCATATCAAGGTTTTCATTGCTAAGCAAGGAAATATCTTCCTTATGTTCGGTTATCAACATTTCTAAAACGTAGTGAACTATTGTACCTCGTTGCATAACATCAAAATCTGCGGGTTGCAACGATTTTGCACCTAAACCGTAGCGACAAAAATAAGAAAATTTACAGCGATTATACGTGTCGAAACGGGTTGCAGAAAGTCTTAAATTATTTCCGTATAGCTTTTTGGCAATTACGGGATCTAAAGTTTTTTCGGTCTTAGTATTACAAACCGTTAAATACTCAATATCATTTTCGGCTTTAGTATTTTTAACAGCCTCCAAAATGGTGGCTGATGTATTTGGATTTACAAGTAAATTTTTGCAATAATCTGAAAATGCAGTATCAACAGTTTCAGGGATATTAGTGTCATTTAATTCGCCTTTTAAAAAGCTTACTGTGTTTAGAGAAAGCTTTTTAATAGCATTTAAAACAAAAGCTGAGGGTTCAAGCACTTCGCCAGAAACAGTTTGCTCACTATAAAAAATAAACAGCTTTTCACTTGGCGAACAAGCATTACAATAAATCAAATATTCTTCATCAATATATGAGTATATCGAATTATCAGCCACATTTATGCCCGAATTAATCATATTTCGACGTTCAATTAGGTTAAATAATCCGTTATTTGTGATGTTTTGCGGAAAAATACCCTGATTTGCGCCTATAATAAAAGCTACTTTGGGGCGCGATGGACGAATTCGGTCGGCAGAGCCAAAGGTTACTTGGTCAAGCATCTGAGGTATAACACCAACACTGGCAAGCGAAACTGAAAGTTTTAAATTTTCAGTAAACTCAACAGTTGATATACGACCTTCACCGTAGCAATTTACCAAGCTGTTTAAAATATTAATGTATTGTTCAAAAGCGGATTTTAAAACATCAAGCGTGAAGGAATTTTCATCTTTTTTAAAGCTTTGAGCAAGCTTTAAAAGAGATGATCTAAAATCACATTCAGAAAACAGCTCAATAATTGCACTAACCATATTTTTGGCATTTGTGTTAAACTTTTGCTTAAAATTTAAAATCGGTGTTATTGCTTTTATTCTTAAATTATTTAAAAACTTGAGATTTTTTGAAAATTCGTTTGGGTCGATTTGCTCAGTTGTAAAGCCCTTAGGGTTCATATCCCAAGTTTTAAGCCAAGCGTCACCATCAATATTCCATAAATAAACATAGGACTCTAATTCAAATATTTCGTCAAATGTAAGATTGCCAAGACCAGTTTTATTAAAGCGTAGAATATTTGAAGTGTTTAAACTTGTTGCCATAATAGCAGCTTCGGTTGCAACAGCAAAAGGGAAAGCAGAAAGCGGAACGGAATTATCGTAAAAGAGACTTACATTGTTCCGCATGCAAGCATTTGAAACCGCTTCATTAAAAGCAGTACTGTCACGTGCTATTATTACAAAATCACGGTATCGGTAACCTTCTTCCCTAACAAGCCGGCGAATTATTCGTGCTACTGCTTCTGCTTCGGCATATCCGTCGGTTTCTTTAGCAATTACAACGCTGTCGTCGTCATCAAACTGCTTAGGATTACCGCCTGACATTAATTTTTCAAGGTTTTTAAGCGTTATACCTTTATAATGCGTTTCGCTGAGTATAATAGGATCTAAGATTTCTTTAGAGCATGATAAGGCATATTGAGAAATCTTATCAGCGGCGGCTCTAATATTAGTGTAAAGCCCGTAAGGTTTCTTGTTATCAGGATCATCGGTTAAGGCAATATATACATTTTCAGCCTGAGAAACTATCCGTTCAATAATTTTAAATTGTTGGCCTGTAAAGCCTTTAAAAGAATCAATAAAAACAGTTTTTTTATCAAAAAAACTATAATTACCTAATGTATAGTAAAGTTTTGTAAGGTTGTCAGCAGGGTCTATAAATTTCTCCCCAATAATCAAATCATACTGCTTGTAAATTAACGAAAGCTCCTTGAGTTTAGCGGAAAGTGAAGGAGTTTCTATTATATTTGCTGCTTTAAGTAAATCTTCGCTGCTGCAAGCATTTATTTTAAATTCACCTATTGTGTCAATAATTGTCTTAGCAAAGCTGACAGAACCAACATACTTTCGCCAAAGTTTCAACTCATCTTTTATAGAATTAAGTGCCTTGCTCATAAAAATGACTTTGTCCGCTTCACTTAAAACTTTTCCGGCAATACCGCCAACGCTTCTGCCAACCTCATCGCAAAGGCGTGAGAAGCTTAGAACAGATACATTGAGTGAAAATTTATCACCTAATTCTTTTAAAATCAGACGCTCACTTTCAAAGGTGAACTGTTCGGGTACTAAAAGAATAGCCTTTCCGTTGTTTTCGCAAAGCTCTCTTATTTTATTTACTAATGTATAGGTTTTTCCGCTGGAAGCTTTACCGTATATAAATTGCAGCATTATAAATCTCCTTAGTTTTTTAACAAATATATTTTAACATATTTCCTTTAGATTTGCGAGTAAAAATTAAATAAAAATTAAAGGTAATATCAAATAACCTATTATAGCAGGTATGCCAAAAACTGTGCATCCTATTGCCGTGTAAGGATTTATAGGTATTCTGACACCTAAAAATTTAGCGGTAAAGTTAATTATTGTCCAAACGATAATACTTAGAATTACATTTATAAAAAATGTTTTAAACGGTTTTTTAGTTAGAATAGAAAAAATAGTTATAAACAGTCCTGAAATAGCCAATAAAATTATAACACTTATTTTTAAATTTTCCAAATTTATCACCAATAAAAAATATGAAATATTTATAAAATTAATTACAAAAAACCGATTGCCATTAAGACAATCGGTTAAAAATTAACTTAACTGTTTATTATTCAGCGGTTTCCTCAGCTGTTTCGGTATGATTTTGGTCTTCATTGTTTGCAAACTCTCCAAAAGAAATACCTTCAAAAGCTTTATCGTTTATAAAATCTTCATTATCGTCATATTCAGCGTCGTTTTTACCGCCAAATAATTTAACGATTATTACAACAACCAATGCAATACCTACAATTATAAGCAACGGAATTGCAATTACAATGATTTTCGCATTAGATGATAAGGAATTAAAGCGGGTTAAAAAACCTTGGTCTTTTTGTGGTTCTTCAGTAGGTATCTCAGTATTTTGCTTAATTAAATCAAGCATTTCGGGATATCTCTGCATTGTGTTTTCAACCTTATCATAACGGTAGTATCCGTATTGACCGTTTGAAAAACAGTAGAAGTAATAAAAATCCGATTTGGAAATGTCAGAGCTTGCAAAACATTTTACTTCATTTTCGCCAATTTTAGCAGTGGTTGCATAAAAATCTTTCGGAATTACAAAATCAGTAGGTGTTTCGGAATGAATATATGTATTATCCCCCTGTGTTAAAACTGCCAATTTTATAAAATTCCCGTTTACTTCATCATAAATATACGGTTTTAATTCGTTACTGTCAAAGCTCTTCAAAAAATAAATAATATAATTGCTGGCGGAATCAATAGCAACAGCAACCTCTTGTTCGTTGAATTTTCCGGTTGAAGCAGTAAAGCCAGAATATAAATTTACGTCCGAAATATCGGTTGCGACGGTATATTCTTTACCTTCAATATTTGTGGTTAAGTTATTTTCCGGCTCGGAAGTAGGCTCTGATGTTTCAACTTCACTTCTGTTAATGGTTATGGTGTAAACCTTTTGAGCGCCGCTTGGTGCAGTGATAGTTACGGTACGTACATTCTTGCCGATTTTAAGAGTATCGGCACCTGAAACAGCAACCTTCGCACCGGAATCAGCAGCGGTTGCATAAACCTTACAGCTTGTTACAGAATTTTTTACAGCAGCAGTATATGAGGTTGTATTTTTATTGAATTTAGGCGATAAACTACCTGCACTTAATGATAATGCGCTCAAATCTGCATTGGCAGATAAGGAAGCGTCGTTAACCGTTATATTAGCCGATGCGCTTGCAAGGCCCTTTTCCTCTGAACCGTTGGAGCCCTGAATACTTGCAACAACATCGTTTACAGAAATGGCAGAAGAGCCCGATTTAATTGCACGAAATGTCAAAGTATATGACACTTTAGTATCACCAGACGGTGATTCAACTATTTTTAGAGAGCCGGCACCACCTGCACCGACACCGGATTTATATTCTAAAACAGTACTGTTATAATTTACATTACACATTACACCATACATAGGTGCACCCGCATCGATTGATACAGTTACAGAGAGAGAATCTCCAACCGTTAACGGATTTTTGCTAAAAGCAATTATTGTGCCTGCAGCGGAAGTATTGAATATAAAAGCCGATGTTATAATTACAATGCTTATAAGAAAGGCAAGTAACGATTTTATTGTTCTTTTCATATTATTTACTCCTTAAATTATTTGATGGTATATAAGCCTAATAAATGCATTCTGATGTTTGCTAAATCACTTAAAGAAATTTTACCGTCTTTGTTTGTGTCTGCTCCTAATGCGTTTTTATCCTTTAAAATGAATTTCCCCAAAAGGTGCAGTCTAACGTTAGCAAGGTCCGATAGAGTGATTTTTCCGTCACCGTTAGTATCACCCTTAACTGTATTTTGAGCTTGCGAAGATGTCGGCGGAGCAACAGAACTTGGAGGCACCTTGTTTATTGTAACGGTACAAGCAACGGGAGATTCGATGTTTATATAATAAGTTGAAATATAACCCGTTTGTGCCTTTACCTTAAGCGGAATAGAATTTGCGCCTATATTTATTGGAAATGTTAAATCTCCAACATAGGTAGCATCGATTAGAGGTTCAACAGAAATTGTTGTGTTGCCATTAATTTTAAGGTTGTATTTATAATTATAAATAGAATAAGTTGGAGTGAGACCCGGTGCGGAAATTTCTCTAAAATAATAATTGTTTTTATTATTATTTGAGATAGGTTTTGCAGATAATGAAGATGGCATATTCAAAAATACAGGAATTCTAAAACTTAAAGGCAAATCTTTTTCGTGAATATAGGATTCTGCAAGATTTTTTCCCTTGGAAACTGCATCATGCACTGCCTGTGCATATTGATGCCACAATTCAGTGGGATTGTGAACATTAAAATCTTGATAATAATAGGTATCTTGTCCCTTAGTGATATAGTTGTTTGAGAGAAACTTAGCACCCTTAATTATTGCTTCCGAGCGTGTATTCCAATTCTCATTTTTTGCTCTTTCTAATCCGTTTTTTAATACTGTTGCAGCATCAGAACCCGAAGCGCCAATATTAAAGAAGTTATAATATCCTTCATATCCTTTCGTTGTTCCAGAAACCATCGCAGTAACCTCTGACCCGATTTCCTGGCGTATTTTAGAAGCTAAAATATAAGGACTAACTCCTGATTGTTTTGCAGCCTCCATAATAACCTTGACATATGAGCCACCGTATTTCCCGTCTTTTGGGTCATTATAGTTTTTAGCAAGAAATGTGCCGGAAACAATAGCATTGACGCCCGCTTCAGTTTGATAATTAGCATTATAACCTTGTTGCATAAACTGATAAATCTCTGAAGTATTCAAGAAATTTCGGGGATCCATATAATAGGCTACTATTTCTCTGGAAGCGCCTGTCCAACCACCGTTTGTAACAATCCAACTGTTCTTATTCCAATCATAGCTACCATTCTCCATAGAACGCCATGAAATAGGTTGAGAATTAGCGTGGACCTGCTTTCTCATATCGGTTGATTGCATAGCAACAGCATCAGCAAATGTTATATTTACAGGGTCAGGTATAAACTCCCAATTTTTATATACTGATTTTAATTGCTTTAAAGCATCGTGGTAACTTTCAGGAAAGGCTTTAAGTTTTTCCTCAAAGGTGGCATCGGGATTGTATGTAACAATTCTGATATAATCAGCGTTACGCACATAACCGGTTATTTGTTCAATTCCGTTATGATAGGTTATTTGATACCATATATATTGACCTTCTTTAACTTCACTCAAAACTTTAGCATTGCGATACCCTATTTGTTCTATTATTGGGTGATTTAATGAGGGCCCTTTACGAACACGCACATTGCTACCTTCAATATAAGCGGTGACGATAGGAGCGGCAGAGATTGTGAAACTAATATTTTGAATTGCTGAACTAGCAATAATCAGTATTGTCAAAATCAAAGAAACGAATTTTTTAAATCTTTTCATTTGTGATTCCTTTCATTGCACTATATTACTGATTATACATTCTTTTTAATTTTATGTCAACTTATATTTCGACCAAATAAGACAGAAAAATATGTAATTTTTGAAGGAATATTTATGACCAAAAACAAAAAAGGCTGATATAATCAGCCTTTAAAATATCAAAAACTTTTTGCCACTTTAACAATATCCCCCACGCCGTCAAGCACTATTGTGGGGCGATAACCATAGGTATTCAATGTGTCTCTTGTTGAAACACCCGAAAGCACTAAAACGGTGGACATACCGCATTCAAGCCCTGAAATAATATCGGTATCCATTCTGTCGCCCACCATTACAGCTTCAGCAGAATGACAATGCAAAAGCTTTAATCCTGTACGCATCATAAGTGGATTTGGTTTTCCACAAAAATAAGCTTTCTTGCCTGTTGCCATTTCAATTGGAGAAACCAATGCACCGCAGGCGGGTGCAATTCCGTTTTCAATAGGTCCGGAAACATCAGAATTGGCACCAATTAGCTTAGCTCCTTTTAAAACAAGATTGGTGGCCTTTGTTAACGAGTCCAATGAATAGGATTTTCCTTCACCTATTACAACATAGTCGGGATTGCAATCATTCATTGTAATCCCTGCATCATAAAGCGCATTAAAAAGTCCCGCTTCGCCTATGGCATAAACAGAGCAACCTGGAGCTTGCTCTTTTAAGAATGAGGCAGTTGCCAAAGCACTTGTATAGAAATGCTTTTCTGGTACTTCAAGTCCCATACGCGCTAGTTTTTGTTGTAATTCACGCGGTGTGTATCCGCTGTTGTTTGTTAAAAATAAATATTCCTTATCTTCTTGCTTTAACCACTCAATGAATTCGGGAACACCAGGTAATATTTTATTACCGTGGTAGATAACACCATCCATATCGCATATAAAACCCTTTTTGCTGTTAAAATCCATAGTTATTTTCCTCTTATTTAATTTTTCTTGCCTCTAAATAAAAACGCTTATCATCAGCGCAACCCATAGAGAAAGTTTTTCTTGGCAAAGAACCGTCTTTAGATACAGCAGAAAACAGTTCTGATTTACTCATACCCTCAAAAATAAATCCAAGAGTATTTTCAGTTTCACACAGCTCTATTGTAGCCTCTATTCCGTGAATATAGTCAAGCTTAATATTCTTTTTATCTTTTAAATAAACATCAAGGAATGTTTGTAAGGTGGCGATCGGTAATGAACCCATTGCCTTAACTCTGATTTTTTTGCTATATTTACCGAAATAGCAAACGAATTCCTGAGAATTTTCACCGACAAACTCGCCGCCGCAGTAATTAATAAAATCATTAATTACTGTTTCAGGGTCTACACCGAATAAAACACGGTAAATCGGTTCAAATTCAAGTGAAGCGTCATGAATATTAACAATTTCAACTAAAGCATATCTGGGACCAATGCCTTGATTGTAACATTCCTTGGCGGATGCTAAAGAGTGATTACCGTCGCCAACCGCGAACAAAAGACCATCCTCACTCTCACTCTCGAGTTTTGATAATGCAGACTGCACATTACAAATAGTATCACTATCAAGAGCATATCCTATAATACTGCCTGCATTTTGCATTAATTTAAAATCATAAACCTTTTTAAATTTATCAGCATGCTGTGAAATAGGTTTGATAACCGTATTTAATTCATCATTAATTAGCAACATTACGTGCGGAATTTCAAGCGGTGCATCTTTGCGGATGTTAACGCGTGGAGGTATTCTTTCAATAACCGTTGCTTCGGTAGCTCTAATAGCTGTATCAGCGCCCTTTATGTAACTGTAATCCTCTAAATCAATTAAACCTACGATACCATAACGCTTTTGACCGTTTTTAAGTGTTCTTTCACAGTAAATAACCGTATTTTCATACAAATCAAAAGCACCGTTTTCAAGGTATTCTGACATTGTTGAGTTAATTTTCTTGATTTTTTCGCTGTCATCATCACTAAGATAAGCTTCGGGCAAAATAATATTATATGCAGAGGGCTTATCCCCTGCTATTTTTTCAACCTCTTGCCAATATTTCGGTTTTGAAGTGTACTGATCACAGGCAATAACCGACCATTCGGTAAAATTTGATTTTGGCAATAATATATCTGCCTCATATAAAAATTTCTTTTGCAAAATAGGACCCTCCTAAATTCTGAAAACGACTGCTCGACCGAGCAGTCGTTTAATTATTTATAATATGAAATTTCAATTTTTGTTATAACATCATCAATAGGATTGACAAAAATAGTTATACCATTGCGTCTATCCTTTTTGGCAATAAAGTAATCAAGATAATAGCAATTATTGGCTACTGCATAAAAGTGCGATGGTGTGCCTAAAATTTCAATAATATCGGTAATAGCCATAGAATTAGTAATACCGTTAATATTAAAGCTATTATAATCTTTTGGATTTGAATAAAAATTGTTTTCAATGCTATATTTAACAACATAACATTTTGAAAGTGTTTTTGATGAACGGGAAGAATTAAACATTTGGGCAGACAATCTATTGCCATTAGAATTTGTTAGGGTTATATCAACACTTTCATAAGAAAAAACTAATGAATTAGCGTTGTAAGCGTTACCATCTGCTAATACCCAACCGCTTTTTTCTAAATCTTCAAGCTTGGTTGGAACTTCTAATGTCTGTCCTAAATAATTCGCATTAATTTCAAATTTTTTACCCAAATAAATATCAGCATAATTTTCTTCATCAAAAAGACTAATATCGATATAATTAGACATCACGCGGTCCAATGACATAATTGTTGTATCGGCATTATTGCGATTAGATGTTGCATCTTCAGCATTCTGGATAAGTTCATTTTTAGGGGCTTTCCCGTAATCTTCATCAACCGTTCCGCAAGCTACAGTAGATAAAAAAAGAAATATTGAAATTCCAATGCAAAAATATCTTTTTAAACTCATCAAATGTCACTTCCTCTCTTTAATATTTTATTATTTTATGTCAAAAAAGTCAACAAACAAATAAAAACTTATTAAAAATTTTCATTTATAAAAACATTTAGTTCGTTTTCCACTGTTTTTTTATCAATCAGATAACTCAACCCGTGGTCAGCACCGTCTATTAAAATAAGTTTTCGATTTTTTTGATTTACAGAATATGCTTCCTTTGACATTTCACAAGGCACAAAACCATCACCAGAGCCATGAATAAAAATTATGGGTATATCGTTATTTTTAAGAACCTCTTTGGTATCAGTACCGTAAATGGAAAAATTGCCGAAAAGCTTGCAATACAAATTAAGAAATGGCAAAAACGGTGAGGCATTAATCTTCAATGTTTTTTTAGCAACCCTTTTCATTATTCCAACAGGTGAAGTATATCCGCAATCAGCAACAACTGCCTTTACACTGTCTGGCAGTGCTAAACCCGTTGATAAAAGCACCGTTGTTGCTCCCATTGACATACCGCCCAAAAGGATTTTTTTAGCTTCATAATGTGCGGTTGCATATTCAACCCAAGTTTTAACATCCCGACTTTCTTTGATACCAAAGGTTATAAGTTTTCCTTCGCTTCTGCCGTGGCTTCTCTGGTCACAAAGCAAAATATTAAAACCAAATCTAGTATACATTTCAATGGCACAAGAAAAATCACGCGCGGCTGACGAACGGTATCCGTGAAATAGAATGACGGTTTTATCGGCCTTGTTATCAAAATAACGAGCCGCTAATTTTAGTCCGTCAAAACTTACAGTATATACCCATTCGTGCGGTTTTTTGGCGATATAGTCAAGACCAACACTAATAATGTCTTTGTATTTTTCAAGGGGCTTATTAATACTGTCATCTAAATCGTCGGGGTTTCCAATATTAAGTTTAACAAAAGCAACAGAAAAAAAATAATAAATAACTGCCAAAATTACGATAAGCAAAAACAAAGTTAGAAAAATCCAAAACACAATATCACCTAAATATATAATTTAGCAATAGGGCAAAATTATCCTCAAAATTATAAATCTAAAGGGCGGATTTTTTCCGCCCATAAAATTAGTTGAAAATAAATTTATTAAATATCTTTTTACCCTTTTTGAGAATAATATCCTCGGCAAAATTTTCCTTGGTTAAGGCAAAATTGGGGTCAGTAACCTTACTGTCATTAATACTAACACCACCTTGCTGCACAAGACGTCTTCCCTCTCCCTTTGAAGGAATAAGACCAGCTTTAAGCATCATATCAAGAACACTGATTTTACCGTCATTAAAGTCATCTAAGGTCAATTCAGTAGTGGGCATATTAGCATTGCTACCAACACCTGCAAATATAGCACGTGCAGTGTTCTGAGCCTTTGTTGCCTCTTCCTCACCGTGAACAAGTTTGGTAAGCTCAAATGCTAAAATTTCTTTTGCAGTATTTAACTGACTGCCTTCCCATTCGTCCATTTTATCAATCTCTTCAAGCGGTAAAAATGTGAGCATACGGATACACTTTAAAACATCCTTATCATCAACATTTCTCCAATACTGATAGAAATCGTAGGGGCTAGTTTTTTCGGGGTCGAGCCAAACGGCACCGCCAACAGTTTTTCCCATCTTTTTGCCCTCTGAATTAAGCAAAAGTGTTATAGTCATTGCAAAGGCATCTTTGCCAAGTTTTTTGCGGATAAGCTCGGTTCCGCCTAGCATATTACTCCATTGGTCGTCGCCGCCGAACTGCATATTACAGCCATATTCCTTATACAAATGATAAAAATCATAGCTCTGCATAATCATATAGTTAAATTCAAGGAAAGAAAGACCTTTTTCCATTCTTTGCTTATAGCATTCTGCGCGTAGCATATTATTAACTGAGAAGCAAGGTCCAACATCTCGTAATACATCTACATAATTTAGGTTTAAAAGCCAGTCAGCATTGTTAACCATCTGAGCCTTACCCTCACCAAACTCGATGAAACGACTCATCTGTTTTTTGAAGCAATCACAGTTGTGCTGAATTTGTTCGGCTGTCATCATAGAGCGCATATCGGTTCTGCCTGAGGGGTCACCGATGTGTGCGGTACCGCCTCCAATAAGTGCGATTGGCTTGTTGCCTGCCATCTGCAAACGCTTCATTAGGCAAAGTGCCATAAAATGACCAACATGCAAACTGTCAGCTGTGGGGTCAAACCCAATATAAAAGGTAGCTTTACCGTTATTAACAAGCTCACGTATTTCATCCTCATCTGTAACCTGTGCTATCAGACCACGTGCCACTAATTCGTCATAAATTTTCATAATTTTTACTCCTATCCAATAGTTCCTTAGCGGAATTATATAAATTTTCAGTTATTTCACTGCCTGACATTATGCGTGCTATTTCATTAATCCTTTGCTCAAAAGAAAGCGGAGTGACCTCTGTAAAGGTTCTGTCATTCTTAACGCTTTTTTCAATTAATAAATGATTGTCAGCCACAGCTGCAATTTGTGCTAAATGTGTAACACAAATAACCTGACGCTTTTTTGAAACCTTTTTAAGCTGTATACCGACTTTATCGGCTGCATAACCGCTTATTCCTGTATCAATTTCATCAAAAATCATTGTGTCAACGCCGCAGGTATCAGCTAACGCACTTTTGATACTTAACATTATTCGGGAAAGCTCACCGCCCGATGCTATTTTGTGAAGCGGCTTTGGAACTTCTCCAGAATTAGCAGAAATCTTAAACTCAACAATATCGCAGCCATTTTTTGTATATTTTCCATGATTAATATCGGCAAAAAAGTCGACACCCTTCATATTTAAATATTCTAAAACTTCCAAAACATCCTTTTTGAATTTTTTAGATGCCGAGATACGTGTCTTAGTAAGTGTCTCCCCAAAATTAATCAAACGTTCTTTTGAAGCCTCAAGCTCATCTGAAAGCTCTGAATAGCGCTTATCGGAAAATGCAATATTTTCAAGCTCTGCTTTTGCTTTAATAAGAAAATCTAACATTTTCTCTTCACTATTGCCGTATTTTATCATAAGCTTATACAGCAAGTCAAGTCTTTGATTAATAACATCTGCATTGAGCTCGGTTAAACCATAATTATAAAGTTCTGCGGCAACGGTATTTGCAATATCCTCTGCCTCAAAAATTATATTGTTGAGCTTTTCTAAAAGCTCATTAACGTCTAAACCATCAACAGCCGAAAGTTGTTTTAATATATTTTTTAAAATTTGTATCGCACCGTCGTTATCGTCATCACCGTTAAATAATGCTTTAGAAATGTTGAGTGCCTTTTGAGTTTGCTCAAAATTTTCAGCAAGTTTAAGCTTTGCTTTTAGCTCTTCAACCTCACCGATTTTAATATCAGCGTTCTCTAATTCCTTAATTTGATATGATAAAAGTTCGGTTTTATGCTGCTTTATTACCTCGTCCGTTTCCAAGCTTTCAAGCTCTTTTCTAATGGTATTAAGCAATTTGAATTCATTATAATAATCTGTTAGCTCTTTAGTGTTATTAGCAACAGCGTCAATAAAACCGCAGTGCTTATCGGGATTAAGTAGAGATTGATTATCGTGCTGACCGTGAATGTCAATAAGATACTCGGCGATTTCCCTAAGTAATGCCGCGTTAAAGGGTTTACCGTTAATTTTGATTATACCTTTGCCGTTTAAACTTAAAATCCTTGAAATAAGGATATTTCCATCTTCATCAGGTACAATATCAAATTCCGAAATTTTTTGAAGGTTTTCACAGGAAATATCTCCAAAAAGTGCAGAAACCTCTGCCCTTTCGCAACCGGACCTTATTAAATCTTTTGATGTTCTTTCACCAAGAACAGCATTTATAGCGTCAATAACTATTGACTTTCCTGCACCTGTTTCTCCTGTTAGAACATTCAAGCCATCTTTAAATTCAATATCAGACCGTTCAATAACGGCGATATTTTCAATATGTAAGTATTTAAGCATATATTACCGCCATTATAATAATTTAATAAGACTTTCTTTAAGCAATTTTGATTGCTGTTCGCCCGTTGTTACAATTATAATTGTATCATCACCCGCAAGCGAGCCCAACATCATATCACCAAAAAGCTCATCAACAGCAACACAAGCGACCGAAGCCATACCATTATAGCATTTAATAACAACATTGTTAAGTGAATAATAAACCTCTTTAACCGTTCTAGAAAACAATTCGCTGTAATGCGCATTAGATTTATTGTCCTTTTGAGAGGTGGCATTAGAAATATAGCGATATTTTCCGTCAGCATCTCTTCCCTTTACAAGTTTTAGCTCCCTGATATCGCGGGAAACGGTTGACTGTGTAACATCAAATCCTAATCTCAGAAGACCGTTCTGCAAATCCTCTTGGGTTAAACAAATTTGATTTTTTATAAGTTCAAGAATGGCTTCCTGACGTTTGCTTTTCATTAATCACACACTCCTCGTATCCCTGAATTTATAAGATAATGTCTTATAAAAAGACCTGTTATTAAGCCTTATCAGCTGTGCTGATTGTTCTGCACACTTAATGTAAACCTCAGTGTAAGGTTTTATAGGTGCAACCTTTCTACCGTCAACAGTAAGAAAAATATCTGCTCGTTTTTTAGAATAAGCCTTTAGCTTTATTTCGTTATTTGCGCCTAATAAAATCGGTTTTGCAGATAATGAATGTGAGCAAATAGGGGTTATGCAAAAGTTTTCTGTAGATGGATCTATAATAGGACCGCCTGCTGACATTGAATAAGCGGTAGAACCTGTTGGTGTTGAAATAATCAAACCGTCTGCACGGTAATTTATATAATCATTACCAACTCCAACCGAAATATCAATGATGCGTGAGATGAAGCCACTGGTTATAACAGCATCGTTAATACCGTTAATTTCGCTTATTGTGTTTCCGTTTTCAACGATACGAGCATTTAACATCATACGTTTTTCTATTTGATATTCTCCACTTTTAAGCTTTGAAATAAGTGAAAGCTCATTCTGTTCGATATTTGCAAGATATCCCATTCTGCCCGCGTTTATACCGAGCACAGGCTTATTATCCATAGCGGCACGCTTTGAATAACGAATAATAGTACCATCACCGCCGATTGTTATAATTATATCAGCAATGCTATAAAGCTCTTCTTCGGGTAAGTGCTTAAAATCAGTACCGCAAATATTGTCGGGTAAATAGGCTTCTATATTTTCTGCCTTTAAAATTTTGCCGAGCTTTTCTACGACCTCAAACGAGCCGCGTTTGTCCAGATTTGGCAATACAGCGACAACCATAATATCATCCCCTCTTAAACAAGTTTTCAGTTAAGCGAATTATATGAAGCATCAACAAGCGCCTCAGCTGAAATATTAATTACAACCTCAGATTTTTCAGTTTTCTTAATATAACAAAGGTATTCAATATTTCCTTCGGGGCCCTTTACTGGTGAAAAATCAAGACCTAACAAAGAAAAATTATTTTCTTTTACTAGTCTAATAATTTTTTCTATTACAGCAATATGTACGCTTTTATCTCTTACAACACCTTTTTTGCCGACATTCTCTTTACCCGCCTCAAATTGTGGCTTTATAAGACAAACAGCTGTGGCATTTTCTTTTAAAAGAGTTCGCATTACAGGTAAAATCAGTGAAAGAGATATAAATGAAACATCAACCGATGCAAAATCAAGCAAATCGGGCACCTGTTCAGCGGTAACATATCTGAAATTTGTTCTTTCAAGATTAATTACACGCTCGTCAGTTCTTAGTTTCCAAGCCAACTGACCGTAGCCAACATCAATAGCATAAACTTTTTTAGCACCTTTTTGCAACATACAGTCAGTAAAACCGCCTGTAGAAGCACCGATATCAGCGCAAACATAACCATCTAGGTTTAGCGCGAAAGAAGATACTGCTTTTTCAAGTTTTAAACCGCCTCGGCTAACATATTTAAGCGTTTCCCCCCTGACCTCAATTATGTCATCAGGTTTCACAGTGTTTCCTGCTTTATCGGATTTTTGATTATTAACAAAAACTATTCCCGCCATAATAAGAGCCTTGGCTTTTTCTCGGCTTTCGGCAAATCCGCGTTCAGTTAGCGCTACATCAAGTCTTAGTTTTTCTGACATATTAACTCCAAAATATTTAATAATTCAACATCGCGTCGCAGTCAAGATTAGCAGATTTAAGTGCGGAATTTATGCTTGACTGTTTAATAAATTTATTTTCTATTGCATGTATATAAAACTTACCCTTATAACCCTTTTCATTCAGCATTGAAGACAAATGTTCGCCAATACCGCCGCTTTTTACGGTTTCTTCAAATAAATGCAGCTCGTTAAAATCTGCAACAACATTCAACAACGCAGAATTAATAGGAAAAATTTTATTAAGCTTTATTATGCTTATATTTTTATCCTTTTCATAAGCCTTAGAAGCCTCTGAAAACAGTCTGCCATAGGTAATGATGGCTTTATTCTTATTACTGCCAATAACAGAATAATCGGCAGTTATATCAAAATTTAAGGTGAAGTCTTCTGCACCTCGGGGATATCTAATTGCAACGATTTCATCATTATTAGCGGTTTCTTCAATTCTATACTCTAACTCATTGTAGGTAGACGGTGAATATACAGAGATATTTGGAACAGAGGTAAGATAAGAAACATCAAATAAGCCTTGGTGGGTTTCACCGTCCTCTCCGACAATTCCCGCGCGGTCAACAAGGAACTTTACAGGGAATTTACCAATTGCACAGTCATGGATAATTTGGTCAAAACCCCGCTGTAAAAAGGTTGAATATACTGGAAAATATGGTTTCAAGCCTTTAGAAGCAAGTCCAGCCGCAAAGGTTACTGCATGTTGTTCGGCAATGCCGACATCAAAAAACCTGTCACTGAATTTTTTTGCAAACTCTTCAAGTCCAGTGCCCTCTGTCATGGCGGCAGTGATAGCACAAATTCGACTGTCGTTTTCTGCTAGCTTACAAAGGGTATCGCCCGCTGCTTTTGAAAAGCAACTGTTTTTGCCACACATTGTCCCTTTTTCGATATTAAATGAAGAAACACCGTGATAGCTGTTTGGCTGGTCCTCGGCATAAGAATAGCCCTTACCTTTTGTGGTAATTACGTGAATTAACGAAGGAGTTTTATACTCTTTAGCAATATTAAAAAGAGATTCTAAAGCTAAGATATTATGACCATCCACAGGACCCAAATAATTGAAGCCAAGCGCGGTAAAAATATTTTTACGGTAAAATATACCTTTTACGATTTCTTTGATCTTTCGGATAAATTTATCTAAATAATTACCAAACGGAATTTTTAGTAAAAAATTACTTAATTTAAATTTAAAATGATGATAACGCGGTTTGTTGCGCATTTTTGTAAGTGCACGGGACAAAGAGCCTACATTATTTGAGATAGACATTTTATTGTCATTTAAAACAACGATAAAATTACCTTTATCAGAGCCGACATTATTAAGTGCTTCATATGCCATACCGCCCGTTAAAGCGCCATCTCCGATAACAGCAACAGCGGTGCCGCTTTCACCCTTAAGCTTTTTAGCCTTATAAATACCGTAAGCTGCAGAAACAGAATTACTGCTATGACCTGTAATAAACTTGTCGTGCTCGCTTTCTTCGGGCTTTAAAAAGCCTGAAATTCCATTTTCGGTTCTAATTGTTTCAAATTTTTCAAAGCGGCCTGTTAATAGTTTATGTGTATAGCATTGATGCCCAACATCGAAAATAATTGCGTCCTCAGGGGAATTAAATGCTTTGTGAAGAGCAACTGTTAACTCAACAGCACCGAGATTAGAGGCTAAATGACCACCGTTTTTTGAAACTGTGGAAATAATACAGTCTCTGATTTCTTTACATAAAGCATCGGTCTTTTGAATATTAAGTTTTTTTACATCGTTTGGTGATTTGATGGTACTTAAAATAGGATAATCCAAAACATTTTACATCCTTTAATAATTTCTGTTAAGTAAAAAGTTAGTAAGTGCAGTCAAATTAGAAATGTCACCATTAATATTTGAAAGTAAAGCTAAAGCTTCATTTGTGAGCTCTGCCGCCATATCCTTGGCATTATTTAAACCATAAATCGAAACAAAAGTTGTTTTATTGTTATCACAGTCACTGCCTATAGGCTTGCCAAAAACTGCTTCGTCACCGGTTATATCAAGAATATCGTCAACAATTTGAAAAGCTAAACCCAACTTTAAAGCAAATTGGCGTGAAAGCTCTATTGTGCGTTCATCTGCACCCGCTAAAATGCATCCGATTTCAGCTGCAGCAGAAAGTAAAGCACCCGTCTTTTTCAGATACATTGTTTCGAGAGATTTAGCATCAGGCTTTTCCTTTTCAAAAGCAAGGTCCATAACCTGACCGCCTATCATACCATCCGCCCCTGCCCTGTCACGCAGGACATCTAAAGCTTTTAGCATTCTATCTAAATGCGCACCTGATTTCATAGCAACACCGAAGCTTTCGGTCAAAAGGGTGTCACCGGCAAGCAAAGCTATATCCTCACCGAATTTAATATGACACGAAGGCTTGCCGCGGCGCAAATCATCATCATCCATACACGGTAAATCATCATGTATAAGAGAATAGGTATGAATCATTTCAAGTGCTACAGCAAATGGTAAGACATTTTTCTCGTCAGCACCGCAAACTTTGGCAAATTCAAGCATCAAAATAGGTCTAATTCGCTTGCCGCCAAGCGTTAAGCTATAACGTGCCGCATCTAAAACATTTGAATGGTCGCCCGAATGAACGGGAAAATAGGTATCAATGGCTTTTTCAATCTTAATTTGATAGTTATTTAAAAGTTCATTAATCAATATTTTAGTCCTCCGACTTAGGTTCAGTCAAATCAAAAATACGAATTTTTGCATTTTCTAGCGCCTCTCGGCAATTTTCTGTATGCTTCATTCCCTGCTCAAATAGTGAAATTGACTCCTCAAGAGAACATTCGCCCTTTTCAAGCTTTGCTATTATTGTTTCAAGTTCATTTAATGATTTTTCAAAATCAATCTTATTTCCTACCAAGATTTACACTCCTTGCGTATTTTTTACCTCACAATCGGCCTCACCGTCAAAGAATTTGATATTAATAATTTCACCTATTTTGATATCCTTGACAGATTTAATGTTCCTATCGTTATGGCTTACGGTAGCAAAGCCGCGCGTTAATGTCTTAAGCGGACTAAGGGCATCAAGCCGCGCTACCAAATTAATAAAATCATTTTCCTTGGTTTTATATATTTCAAAAGTCTCATCTTTAAGTTTTTCAAACATTTTATCCAAATACTCATATCTTTTATCAATAAACAATTCTGTTGGTTTTTTAAAGTTGGAATTTGAAACTAATGCCTCTAACTTAGCTTTTGAGAGCTTGTAAATAGAAAATAATTGATTATTCAAATATAAGCGGTATTTGTTAATTTTAGCGATAATCTCTGCAACGTCTGGAACAGCAAGCTCAGCGGCTGCTGATGGTGTGGGCGCTCTAAGGTCGGCTACAAAATCGCAGATTGTAAAATCTGTTTCATGTCCTACACCTGAAATTATGGGAAACGGAGATTCATAAATAACGCGTGCTAATTTTTCATCATTAAATGCAGATAAATCTTCAATAGAGCCACCGCCACGGCCGATAATTGCAAGGTCGATGTTATTTAGCGTGTAAAGTTTTTCAAGGGTAGCTAGCATTTGAGGTACCGCTAACTCACCTTGGACAAAAACGGGACACATAATAACATCTGCCACTGGCCAACGCCGAGATAAAATATTTAAAATATCTCTTACCGCAGCCCCAGTTGGCGAAGTAATCACTGCAATTCTTTTGGGAAATTTTGGAATAGGACGCTTTGAAAGGGGGTCAAACAAACCTTCTTTCTGTAGCTTTTCTTTGGTTTGTTCAAATTTTAGGCTTATATCACCAAGACCTGCCGCCATCATTTCCTCAGCATAGAATTGGTACTGACCGTCTTTTTCATATAGTGAAACCCTACCTTGTAGGATAACCTGTAAGCCGTCGGAAACATCAAACCTTACTCTTGATGCGTTCGCTTTAAACATAACGCATCGGATATTGGCATCATTGTCTTTTAAGGTGAAGTACCAATGACCGCTTGAATAGTGGTTTTTAAAGTTTGAAATTTCACCTAAAACTGTAACATTAGCTAGCTTTATATCACCCTCTATCAAAGAACGGACATATAAGTTTAGCTGTTTAACACTAATAGCATTTTCAAGCATATTATTTCTCTTTAACTACAGTTGATAAAATACCGTTTACAAAGGACGCATCGGTTGAGGTGGCATATTTTTTTGAAAGCTCAACTGCCTCATTTATTGATACTGATACGGGGATTTCGTCATAATATTTAATTTCAAAAATTGCAAGACGCAAAATTGAAAGTGCGGTTTTTGAAATACGCTCAATCTTCCAACCGATAGCATTTTCTGAAATTAATTGGTCAATAGTTTCAATATTGTCAAATACGCCGTTAAATACCTTTAGTATATATTCATCGGGCACCAAATCTCTAACTTCTTCTGCAATCTCTAAAATTTCAGATGTTGAAATATTGTTAAAAGCCTTTTCAAAAATTAAAATAAATGCCTCTTCCCTAGCTTGTTTGCGTGTCATAAATTTATCATCCTTTGCCGCATAGATATAATTATTTAAATTATACACGAAAATATGCAATTTTTCAAGTGAATTAATGAATATTTTGAATATTTTTTAAATAAAAAAAGTGAGCCTCAAACAGAGACTCACAATTAAACCAAAACATTTAACTATTATGATTAATTTTTAATATTTCATAAAAGAATTCATTACCCTTTTAAGCTGCGATATTGGCAAACCAACCACATTAAAATAATCACCTTTAATTCCCTTTACAAGCAATGCGCCTTTACCTTGGATTCCGTATCCGCCTGCTTTGTCAAAAGGTTCTTTTGTATCGATATAATCGTAAATTTCATTTTCTGATAAATCATAAAATTCAACATCTGTTTTTACTGAGAAACTGATGCTTTTACCGTTTTTTATAATTGCGCAGCCTGTGATTACACTATGTGTTTTTCCCGAAAGTGTAGATAACATATTTATAGCATCTTGTCGGTCTTTGGGTTTGCCTAGTATTGCACCATCGTAAAAAACACAGGTATCGGCACCAATGATTAACTTGTCAGGGTTATGAGAGGCTACATCTTTTGCCTTAAGAGTTGCTAAAAATTGCGGTACTTCTTCCTGAGGAATGTTATTTGGAACAATTTCTTCAACTGAAGATACCACAACCTCAAAATTTTCTGTAATCTGTTTTAAAAGCTCTTTTCTCCTCGGCGAAGCAGAGGCTAAAATTATATTATTCATAAAATACTCCACTACCGTTATTAAAATTTCCAATGTGTTTATTATATTCTGCTATTGCAAATCTTACATGTACAGCATAAGCACTTAAAATATATGGTAAAGTAAAAATCAAAGGAATAACCAAAGCTGAAATAACAATCCAACCAATAAAACTTGAAATCAAATATATAAAATCAAGTGAGGATTTTCTTGAGATAACAGTTGACATATGCAGAGTTTCTGAAACATCCATATTCTCATCTGCCACAAATAAAATCGGTGCTATATAAAATCTAAGCATATAAAAAACCAAAGAAACTATAGAAAATACAATTAATATTTTAAGTATTGAATTAAGATTAGCGGACCAAATAGGTATTGTTATGTCTAGCATTTCATAGAAAAATCCTCTTGTTGCAATCCAAATAATAAAAATTGGGGAAAACAACAAAAGCCCTATAGGAATAGCTTTAAAAATCAAAAGAAATATAAAAATTAAAGCTTTGGTATAGTTCAATTTATTAGAAAAATAAAAAAACACAGAAATCGGATTATCATTTGCAGAAAATAACATTCTCCATATAAATCTTAACAATCCTAAAAATAAAGGTGCAATTAGAAAAATGCACATAAGTGTTAATAAAGCATAAGAAAAAGCAAAATCCCCTGTATAGGAAAATATACTTGCTGAGTAATTGCATATAAAACAGCAAAACAAAAACACACAAATGGCGAATATTGTTTTTAGCGTATTTCCTTTAAGAGCTGTCCTGGCAGTGATTTTTACAATCTTGCTGCCTGAAGTCATATATATCACCAGAGCTTTCTAAAGTATTTATATTATTCTACTTCAAAATAGAGTATTTTTGTTTACAAAATTGTTAATTTTGAGTAATTAGCCATAATTTTTTTAGTACCAACCTTTTCAAACGCGATTTCGAGTATATAGTCGTTTGCCATCGGTGAAACAGAAAGTACAGTACCAACACCAAATGTTTTATGAGAAACCTGTTGTCCAACTGAAAATTCATAATTCACGGAACCGGTTGTAAGTTTTGAATTTGCAGAAAAAGAACTGTTAAACGCCGAACCGCGCGATTTGTTAGTTGAGAAAGCAGAGTTGCCAAAAGTTGTTGGTTTTAATGTTTTAGAAGCTAATCCTCTTATTTCACATAGCTCATCGGGTATTTCTTTCACAAATCTAGAAGGCATATTGCGACTTGTCATACCAAACATCATACGCATAAATGCGTTTGTAACAGTAAGATTTTTCTTGGCACGCGTAATTGCAACATAAGCCAATCTCCTTTCCTCTTCGATTTCGTCAGGACCGGAATATATAGATTGATTACCTGGGAAGATGCCCTCTTCCATACCAACAAGATACACATTGTTAAATTCAAGACCTTTAGCAGAGTGCACCGTCATCATAACAACCTTATCATCACTCTCATTCATAGAATCAATATCGCTAACTAGCGCAATTTGCTCTAGAAAATCGGAAAGTGAAGGCTCGGGTGTTTCAAGCTCATACTGAGCTATTGTTGAAGCAAATTCCTTAACGTTATCAAGGCGGTCTCTTCCTTCTTCTCCCTCATTAGCTAGGGCTATGGAATATCCCGTAAGCTCTAGCATAAAATCAAACAATTCAGATAAGGATAATTCTTCAGCCTTATTTGTAAGTGTGTTTATAATGTCACAAAACTCGTTTATTCTGGCGCCTGCTCTTGAAAGGGTTGCATATTCATCAACATGACAAAGTATTTCAAAAACAGATACACCCAACTGTGAGGCAATTTCTGATGCACGGTTTACAGTAGTATCACCAATTCCTCTTTTCGGCTCGTTAATAATTCTTTTTAACCTTAAGTTATCATTATTATTGTTAACAAGCTGTAAATAAGCTAAAACATCCTTTATTTCCTTGCGGTCATAGAACCGTGTGCCACCAATGACCTTATACGAAATACCACTTCGTGCAAAAACATTTTCCATTGCATTGGACTGTGCATTCATTCTGTAAAGAATTGCATGGTCAGAAAATAAGGCACCGTTATGTACGTTATCTAGGATACAATCCGCAACATAGCGCGCCTCTTCACGCTCATCATCAGCGGTATAAACTGTAATTTTACTGCCATCACCATTGTCGGTCCAAAGTGTTTTACCTTTTCTGCCTTTATTATTTGCAATAACGGTATTAGCAGCATTAAGAATATTTGAGGTTGAACGGTAATTCTGTTCCAGTCTTATAATCTTAGCACCGCGATATTCATCCTCAAAATTTAGAATATTTTCTATAGTAGCACCTCTGAAACGATAGATGCTTTGGTCGTCATCTCCAACAACACAAATATTGTTTCTGCCTGATGCCAAAAGGCTGACCAAGACATATTGCGCATGGTTAGTATCTTGATATTCGTCAACCATAACATAACGGAATTTATTTGTATAGTATTCTAATATATCGGGATTTTTATCGAGCAGTTCAACGGTATTAACTATCATATCGTCAAAATCCATTGCGTCAGCTTTTTTAAGTGCTTTTTGATAAAGTGTATATAATTCTGCAATAATTTTTTGACGAAAATCACCGCCTGTTATTGAAGCCGCGTATTCCGTCGGTGTAATCAGTTTATCTTTTGCAGAGGAAATTGCCGCTAAAACGGATTTATAAGGCACAAACTTTTCATCAATGTTGTGTTGTTTCATAATTTCCTTCATAAGTCTGCGTTGGTCATCGGTATCATAAATTGTAAAATGAGAGGAATAACCCAAATAATCAGCATATTTTCTTAAAATTTTGCCGCAAACAGAGTGAAATGTACCCGCCCATATATCATTCGCATCCTCACCCAAACGTGCATAAATTCTCTGCTTTAATTCTCCTGCCGCCTTATTTGTAAAGGTTATAGCTAGAATTTGCCAGGGTTTTGCTGCAGAAACACCAAAAATCCCATTAGGAATATCATCAATTTCACCGTTTAAATAATTTTCTGCAGTTTTTAAGTCAAAATCTGTAGTTGATGCTATAAAATCACTTTTATAAGCGTTACCGAATTTAATTAAGTTTAATATACGGTTAACAAGGACGGTGGTCTTTCCGCTACCTGCACCCGCTAATACAAGCAAAGGACCGTCAACAGTGGTAACCGCTTCGAACTGACGGTCGTTCATTCTTGAAAAATATTTTTCAATCACTTTACGTCTGAGCTCTAAAAAATCCATAATCTTCTCCATTGAAATGTATTAATATTTATTCTACTATTAATAAACGTAAAAGTCAAATCTATTTAACTGATATATTATATTTTCGCGAACTTTTAGAACAATTATAATTAAGTGTTGTTTTTTTAAAAAAACTGTGTTATACTTTTTATATCTTTAAAAATAAGGACGGTTTAAAATGTCAATCGGTTTTAAAAAGAGCCTTTTTGGTTTTAGCTGTGCAGACGTTACTGAATACATAGAAAAAACACATAAGGCTTTTGTTCAAAAAGAAAAAAAGCTCAACAGTCGTGTTCAAGAGCTTTTAGGGGAACTTAATACTGTTAATGAGGCTAATGAAAGGCTTGAAGCAGAAAAGTTTGAGCTTGACCGCAAGCTTAACGAGTTTAATCAAAAATACGAAGAAATTGAAAGATTATCTGAAAACATCGGTAAGTTATATCTTGTGGCACAAACCAATGCTCAAGCTATAATAAGCAACTCTGAAGAAAGCGCTCGCCTTTCGAACGACGAGGTTGCACGCAATCTTTATACTATTGATGAGGCACATTCCTCTTTGGAAGAGTTACGTCAGCATATTGAAAAAACTTCTAACGACTTTATCACTGAGGTTGACCGAATGATGTCGTCGTTAAGGGATACACGCGAACAAATTGCCAATAACACTGAAAATTCCGATGCCGCAAAAAAAGAATTTGCAGAAGTTTATGAAAATATAGTTGGATAAAAAATTAAACGCACAAGGAATTTATCCCCTGTGCGTTTATTCTATATATATTTCTTGTTTGCCGCCCTATTCACACCCATAATTCCACCAATTAATGCTGAGAGCATAATAATTATAAAATGAAACAGTGTGTTTGAAGTAATAGAGCCTTTATCCACAATTAGAGAAATAACAGTGACTGTTAAAAAGGTGATTAATCCCACGATAATGCCCGTTAGAAACCCCTTGTTACCTATCTTTTTTGCGGCATAGAAAGCCGATACAAACGTGCCCGTTGCCAATGCTACGGTAGCAAAAACAGTTGCATATTCATACCCCATTTGGCTAAGATACATAAATACAGAAAATAATAATATGAAAATACTTGTTGTAACAACGCCTAAAATAACAGTTTTTAAGATAAAACCTAAATTTATGCCCCCAAATTTATCAAGCTTTGCCTTCATAAAAAAATCCCTCCGATACATTAAAATGTATTCGAGAGGGATTAATGTTAGAACAGATTATTTTGAAGGAACATCGTCGTGAACTGTAAGGTTAGACTGTAACGCCCAGCGAGCAAAGGTAAGCTTTGAATGGTCGCTTGCGGATTCGATTACAAAAGTATCTTCTTTAAGAGAAATTACTCTGCCATAAACACCGCCGATTGTTACAACCTCGTCGCCAACCTGAAGATTTTCGCGCATCTTCTTTTCTTCTTTTTGCTTTTTCTTCTGGGGACGGATAAGGAAAAACCACATTGCACCAAAAATTAAGGCATAAATTAAAATCATCATTACAATGCCGCTGCTACCCTGTGGTTGAGCGTTAGTTTCAGCTGCTAGATTAATCATATTCATTGAAATTTGACCTCCGTATTAATTCTATCGGGTATTATACATTAAAATTTACCAATTTGCAAGCACTTTATATGCGAGTGGAGTAAATTATTTCCTTTTCCCTTTTAAACTCTGCAAAAGTACCGTTATCAAGTGCGTTTCTAATATCAATCATCAAATGGTTATAAAACCACAAATTATGCATAACGAGTAATCTTTGAGATAACATTTCTTCCGATTTTAAAAGATGTCTTATATATGCCTTACTGTATCTTTTGCAAACAGGACAGTTACAGTTTGGGTCAATAGGTGTCATATCTCTGTCATATTTTTTATTATTGATATTGATAATACCAACACTTGTAAATAAGTGACCGTGGCGCGCATTCCTGCTTGGCATTACGCAGTCAAAAAGGTCAACACCGCGTTCAACTGCATTTAGTATATTAGCTGGTGTGCCAACCCCCATAAGATAACGTATTTTATCCTTTGGCATATATGGAGTTACGTTTTCGATAACATCATACATAATCTCGGTAGGCTCACCAACCGCTAAACCGCCAATAGCATATCCTTCAAGGTCTAGCTCTCTGATTACCTTCATATGCTCTATTCTGAGGTCGTTATAAGTGCAGCCCTGATTAATTCCAAATAGCATTTGCTCGTGGTTTATTGTGTCATCCAGTGAATTTAATCGTTTCAATTCTGCTTTACAGCGCTTTAACCATCGGGTTGTTCTTTCACAAGAAGCTTTAGAATAAGAATGCTCTGCAGGATTTTCAACACATTCATCAAATGCCATAGCAATTGTAGAGCCTAAATTTGATTGTATCTGCATACTTTCTTCAGGCCCCATAAAAATACGCTTGCCGTCAATATGGCTCGCAAAGGTAACACCCTCTTCCTCAATCTTTCTGAGAGAAGAAAGCGAAAACACCTGAAAACCACCGCTATCTGTTAAAATCGGACCATCCCAAGTAGTGAATTTATGAAGGCCACCACAGTCTTTAATCAAATCGTCACCGGGACGCACATGCAGATGATAAGTATTAGAAAGCATAACTTGACAGTCAAGTGTTTTTAAATCTTCCGCAGACACAGCCCCCTTAATAGCAGCGGCGGTTGCAACATTCATAAACGCAGGCGTTTGAACCGTTCCTCTATTTGTGATAAATTCGGCGCGTCTGGCACTATTTTCTTCTTTAAGTAACTTATACATTATAAAACTCCTAATTTATTCTTCGCCTATAAAATAAGCATCGCGTCACCGAAGCTAAAGAAACGGTATTTTTCTTCAACAGCAGTTTTATAAGCGTTCATCACATTATCAAACCCCGCAAAAGCGGATACTAACATAATCAGCGTGCTTTCGGGTAAGTGGAAGTTGGTAACCAATCCGTCCATACATTTAAATTCATAACCGGGATAAATAAATATCTCAGTGTCCCCCGAACATTCGACAATTTTTCCGTATTTTTGAGCAACACTTTCAACAGTTCTGCAACTGGTTGTGCCAACACATATCACTCTGCCGCCTTGGGCCTTTGTTTCGTTTATTAAATCAGCAGTTTCTTTTGTGACAGAATAATGCTCTGAATGCATTTTGTGCTGTGTCACATCGTCAACCTTAACAGGTCTGAAAGTGCCAAGACCTACATGCAAAGTAACGTAAGCAATTTTGACACCCTTTTCTCTGATTTTATTTAGTATTTCGGGTGTGAAATGCAGACCTGCAGTAGGAGCCGCAGCTGAACCAAGCTCTTTAGAATAAACAGTTTGATATCTTTCTTTATCACTGAGGTTTTCCTTAATATAGGGTGGTAATGGCATTTGACCCACTTCATCTAAGCAATCAAAAAATTCACCATTAGGCAAAAATTCTAAAAGGCGGTTGCCGTCAGGCAAAACCTCTTTTACTGTGGCAGAAAGCCTATCAGAAAATTTAAATTTATAATTGGTCTTGGCTTTTTTACCTGGACCTGCCAAACATTCCCAAATATTAATTTTTTTCTGTTTTAGGAGAACAAATTCAACCACAGCGCCTGTATCAACGCGGGTTCCGTAAATTCTGGCTGGTAGAACTCGTGTGTTATTGAGCACCAAGCAGTCACCTGATTTTAGATAATCTAATAAATTATAAAAATGTTTATGTAAAATACTGCCATTTACCTTTCCTAAAAACAATAATCGAGAATTATCACGCTTTTCGAGTGGTGTTTGTGCAATTAGTTCTTCGGGTAAATCATAAAAAAAATCACTTGTTTTCATTTTCACCAATAACCTTTGATATTTTTTAATAAAAATTAGCATAAAATAATTTGACAAACATTAATTACAATGTTATATTTAATTGATAGAATTATTATATTGCAACTTGAAATATATATCAAGTAATTTTTAAAAAGGAATGTGATAAAAAATGAAAAAATACAATGTTGGTATTATTGGTGCCACTGGCATGGTAGGTCAACGCTTCTCACTTCTCTTGTGCGACCATCCGTGGTTTAATGTTACTGCTCTTGCCGCAAGTTCTTCTTCTGCCGGCAAAGCATATAAGGACGCAATCGGCAATCGCTGGGCTATGAAGGAAGAAATTCCTTCTAATCTTGCTGATATGACAGTGCTTGATGCCGAAAAGGATATTGAAAAAATTGTTGGTGCAGTTGATTTTGTTTTCTGCGCAGTTAATATGAAAAAGGATGAAATTAAGGCCTTAGAGGAAAAATATGCTAAATATGAGTGTCCTGTAGTTTCAAATAATAGCGCTCACCGTTTTACTCCTGATGTTCCCATGATTATTCCCGAAATCAATCCGCATCACACTGATGTTATCGAAGCACAAAGAAAGCGCCTCGGCACAAAGAAAGGTTTTATTGCTGTTAAATCCAACTGCTCTTTACAGAGCTATGTGCCAGCACTCTATCCTCTTGATAAATTTGGTGTTGATAAATGTTTGGTTTGTACCTATCAGGCAATTTCAGGTGCTGGTAAAACATTTGAGCGTTGGCCTGAAATGATTGATAATGTTATTCCTTATATCGGCGGTGAAGAGGAAAAAAGCGAGAAAGAGCCTCTTAAAATTTGGGGCGCAATCAAGAATGGTGAAATTGTACCTGCAATATCTCCAAAATTTACCGCACAGTGCTTACGTGTCCCCGTTTCTGACGGCCATATGGCTGCTGTATTCGTATCCTTCAAAAATAAACCATCTAAAGAAGAAATTCTTGATGCTTGGAAAAACTTTGCAGGAGTTCCTCAGGAATTAGAGCTTCCACACGCACCTAAGCAATTTATCCACTATTACGAAGAGGATAATATGCCTCAAACAAATCTTTGCCGCGATTTAGAGGGCGGTATGGCTATCCATGCCGGCAGACTTCGCGAGGACACTCAGTATGACTATAAGTTTGTTTGTCTTTCTCATAATACCCTACGCGGTGCCGCAGGCGGCGCTGTTCTCCTTGCAGAATTACTTTGCGCTAAGGGTTTTATGGATTAAAAGATAAAAAATATTTCCGTTAGGAGTGAGCTTTTTGAAGCAATCTATTTTTAAAGGTGCCGCAACGGCTCTTATTACCCCTATGTTCGAGGACGGAAGTGTAAATTACCAAAGACTTCAAAGTCTTGTAAACCAACAGATAGAAGCAGGTATAGATGCTCTTGTAATCTGTGGAACAACCGGTGAAAAATCAACCCTTAGATATGATGAACATTTAAAGGTTATCGAAGTTGCTGCAAAAGCGGCTGATAAGCGTGTTCCTATTATTGCCGGTACAGGAAGTAATGATACTGTTTATTCGGTTGAGCTTTGTGATGATGCAGAAAAAATGGGTGCAGATGCTTTTTTAATGGTCACACCCTACTATAACAAAACCTCTCAAGAGGGCTTAGTAGCTCACTATAACTACATTGCAGACCGAGTTAACAAACCTATTATTCTTTACAATGTTCCATCTCGTACAGGTGTTTCTATTAAACCTGAAACCTATAAAATTTTATCAAATCACCCCAATATTGTTGCTACAAAAGAAGCAAACGGTGATATTGCATCGGTTGCTAAAACCCGTTATCTTTGCGGCGATGATTTGGCAATATATTCGGGTAATGATGACCAGATTGTACCTATGATGTCTTTGGGTGCCCAGGGTGTAATTTCGGTGCTTTCAAATATTCTGCCTAATGAAACACATCAGATGTGTTATGAATATTTTGAAGGCAACTGTAAAAAAGCTATGGAAATGCAAATTAAATATTCAGGTCTTATAGAGGCTTTGTTCTGTGATGTTAACCCCATTCCTATAAAAGAGGCAATGAATTTAATCGGTATGGATGTGGGTCCTTGCAGGCTCCCGCTCTTCACTATGAATAAGAATAATTTACAATTTTTAAAGGATAAACTCATAGAATGCGGTTTTAATTTTTAATTTTTTAGGATGTGCAAAAATGATTAATGTAATTCTTTGTGGCTCAGGCGGTAAAATGGGCGGCTTTGTAGCAGATGCACTTAAAAACGATAAGGAAATGCAAATTGTTGCTGGTGTTGATAAATTTAACAATTCACAAAGCTTTACTGTTTTTAAAAATTTTAATGAAATTACAGTAGATTGCGATTTGATTATCGATTTTTCAAATCCTGCTTTGCTTGAAGATATGCTAACATTTGCAAAATCTAAAAATATACCTTTAGTTATTGCTACTACAGGCTATAGCGAATCGCAAATTGAGGATATAAACGAGGCAAGTAAAGTTATTCCTGTTTTCTTTACCTTCAATATGTCTTTAGGTGTAAATCTTATCTGCAGTCTTGCAAAAAAAGCAGCTTCTATTTTAGGTGACAGTTTTGATATTGAAATTGTAGAAAAGCATCATAATCAAAAAATTGATGCACCGTCTGGCACTGCTATAATGCTTGCAAATAGCGTTAATGAGGTTTTTGGCGACACAATGAATTATGAGTATGACAGACATTCAAAGCGTCAAAAACGCTCAAAAAACGAAATTGGAATACACTCTGTTCGTGGCGGAACTATTGTTGGCGAGCATGATGTGATTTTTGCAGGTCGCGATGAGGTTGTTACTATTTCGCATTCTGCATTTTCAAAAGAGGTTTTTGCAGTTGGCGCGGTAAAAGCCGCAAAGTTTATTTATGGCAAAAAGCCAGGACTTTACAATATGAACTCTATTATGAGTTTTGAATAAAAATTTAATATTGATAAAAACTATAAGCACGGTAAAAAAATACCGTGCTTTTTGCATATTATTTAAATTTTTGAACATCATATTAACAGTAAAAGGAGTTGAATAAAATGTTCGATAAAATTTGTCTTATTCTAGTAATCATCGGTTCTCTCAACTGGGGTCTTGTTGGTCTTTTCCAGTTTGACCTTGTAGCTTGGGCATTCGGCGGTCAGGATGCAATCATCAGCAGAATTATTTACACCGTAATCGCTCTAGCAGGTATCTGGTGCATTTCCCTACTGTTCAGAAACCATACAGAAGTTGGAGATTAAAGAAAAAACCTCGATGAATTTCATCGAGGTTTTTAATCTACATATTAAAATTAATCTGCATTTTTCTTAGTTGCAAGCTTTATAACAAATAGTGTAGCTACAGTTAAAGCTGCACCAGCAGGCAACACAATATACCAATTAGGTACAAAGCCGGAAATCAAATAACAAACGAACGAAATGCCAGCAACAGTTAATGCGTAAGGCAACTGTGTTGATACGTGGTTTATATGGTCACACTGTGCACCTGCAGAAGACATAATAGTTGTATCCGAAATTGGTGAGCAGTGGTCACCGCATACAGAACCTGCAAGGCAAGCAGACATACAAATAATACCAAGCTGACTGCCGACAGGGAAAATCGCAAGTACGATAGGAATAAGAATACCGAAAGTACCCCATGAAGTACCTGTTGCAAAAGAAATACCACAAGCCACAAGGAATATAATTGCGGGCAAGAAAGTATTTAAGCCTTCTGCATTAGCAAGAGCGCTCTTAACAAAAGTATCAGACTCTAAAAGACCTGTCATATTCTTAAGAGAAGTTGCCATTGTTAAAATTAAAATAGCAGGAACCATTGCTTTAAAGCCTTTAGGAATACATTCCATTGCTTGCTTAAAGGTAACAAGTCTTCTTGCAATGAAGTAAATCATAACAACTATCAAAGCAATAAGACCGCCCCAAGGAAGACCGACTGTAGCATCAGTATTACCGAAAGCATCAGCAAAACCGAGACCGCCAGTCTGACCTATGTAATAAAGAGCATATACACAAACAGCGATTAAAACGATTATGGGGAAAATTAAATCGATAACACGAGCTCTTGATTTATCAAGAATTTCTTCCTCGTCATACTCAACCTCGTCCTCATCCTTAACTTCACCGCCCGAAGTGAAAAGGTCACCTTTGAGAGCATTTAATTCATGTAAACGCATAGGACCGTAATCAAACTTCATAAGTGTGATAGCAATGATAAATACGAATGTTAAAAGTGAATAAAAGTTAAAAGGAATAGCCTGAATAAAGAGCGATAAACCGTCCTGTCCCTCAGGAACATACTCGGAAACTGCAGCAGCCCAAGAAGAAATAGGAGCAATCATACAAATTGGAGCAGCTGTAGCATCGATAAGATATGAAAGCTTAGCACGAGAAATCTTAGCTTCATCAGTTACGGGACGCATAACAGCACCAACGGTTAAGCAGTTAAAATAGTCATCAATAAAGATAAGAACACCAAAAGCAAATGTAGCAAGAGCAGCACCAACCTTTGATTTGACATGTTTTGCAGCCCAGTTGCCAAAAGCCTGTGAACCACCTGCATTATTAAGCAATGCAACAATAATGCCAAGAACAACAAGGAAAATAAATATACCTGCTGTACCGGATACGGCAGCAATTAAGCCATCATTTGTAATACTGTCAACTGTTTTAAAAGGACTAAAGCCGTTGGCTAATAAACCGCCAACCAAAACGCCGACAAATAGTGAGGAATAAACCTCTTTTGTGATAAGTGCCAAACCGATGGCAACTACGGGTGGAAATAGTGACCATAGTGTTCCAACAGGGTTAGTAATTGAACCTGTAAAGGCACAAAGAATACCAAAACCTATTACAAACACTAAAATCAACATTTTAGGAATGAGTTTTTTTGCTTGCATTTTTAAACCTCCGTTATTTTGCGACAGTTACCTGTCAAAAATATAAAAACCGTAGTGCATAAATATAGCACTACGGTTAGTTTTCTAAAAAAACTGATAGCGCTCCACATTAGTGACAGTTTGCAACATATTTTGCGGCAAACCAACAAAAAGCTCAGAACAGTAAGCCTCTTGTTTCGGCGATTGCACCTTTTACATTCCAAAACCTGTTCGTTAAATTGGAACGCTACTATTTACAAACCGCACCTCTATCTTTTCTAAAATAATACCATAGGATAAAAATTTTGTCAATATTTAGTTCATAATTCATTAAAATATCTGAATATAGATTCAGCAACGGCATTAGTTATACCCTTGCATTTAGTTAGTTCTTCAACCGATGCTTGCTTTATCTTTTTAATACTTCCAAAACGTTTAAGTAGATTTTCGGCTCTCGCTTTACCAACGCCCTCAATTTCTAAAAGTTCAGATTTAAGCATAGTTTTTGTTTGCAACTTTTTATGATATCCTATTGCAAAGCGGTGTACCTCATCCTGAATTTTAGTAATTAGAGTAAAGCAACGACGATTTGATTTAATAGAAATATCTCCGCCAGTTGTGGCAATAGCACGTGTTCTGTGCTTTGTATCCTTTACCATACCGAAAATTTTCACATCAACACCGTGTTTTTCAAGAATAGGCAGCACAGCATTAATTTGTCCCTTAGCACCGTCAAGTAAAATTAGGTCTGGCAAGGTTTTAAAATAAGGGTCTGTCCCCTCTTTATATTCAGTAAATCTTCGGTCTAAAACCTCCGCCATAGAACGATAGTCGTCCTGACCGTCAAAACCTTTAATCTTAAAACGTTTATACGCGTTTTTAAAAGGCTTTCCGTCCTTAAAAACTATCATTCCTGCAACATTTTCACTACCGGCAGTATTAGAAATGTCGTATGCCTCAATATATGACGGTGTTGTTTCAAGACCTAAAAGAGTTCTAAGTTCGTTTAAAACCGACATTTCCCTGCCTGTTTGTTCGGTTTGTTCAGAAAGATTTTCTGCCGCATTATTCAGGCACATTTCAAGAAGTTTTAAAGGCTCAGCAGACTTTGGATTTAAAAAGCTTACTTTATGATTACATTTTTCGCTTAGCCACTTTTCAGTAACCGAAAAATCATCATCGCAATCAATTAAAATTCTTGACGGTATATCTGTTTTATCAATATAATACTGTTGTAAAAATTCACTGTAAACCGACGGTTTATCAATAAATCCGTCTATAAAAAAGTGTTGTTTATCACAAAGTCGGTTATTTCTAAATGTTATCACCGCAACACATGCCTTTTCGCCTAAAAGTGCAGTAGCAATAACATCCTGAGATTTATGTGTAGTAGATACAACTTTTTGTTTTTCGCGAATCTTTTTTATTGCGTTTATTCTGTCTCTTAGTCTCGCCGCAGTTTCAAACTGCAAATTTTCAGCGGCAATTAACATTTTTTTCTCTAAAGTATCAATTGAAATACCACCGATATCACCGTGTTTTATAAATTCTACTGCGGCATCGACCAACTCTAAATAATCTTTATGACTTATTTTGTTATTGCATGGTGCTTCGCAAAGCCCAATATGAAAGTTTAGGCAAGGCTTACTGCGTGTATCAAAATTTCGGTTGCAATCGGGAAGTTTGAAAATTTTTCGTGCTTCATCAACCGTTTCTTTAACGATAAATCCCGAATTATAAGGACCGATATACTCTGCATTTCCGTCTGTCATTTTAGAAGTGGAAATCCTTGGCCATTTTTCCTTAGTTATCTTAATATATGAATATCCCTTATCGTCCTTTAAAAGTATATTATATTTAGGTTTATTTTGTTTTATAAGGGAGTTTTCAAGTATCAAAGCCTCAAACTCACTATCACATACGATATATTCAAAATCTTCAACATTTGATACCATTCGCTTAACCTTTTCGGTATGTCCACTACCTGAACCAAAATACTGAGTCACTCGGTTTTTAAGCGCTTTAGCTTTACCGATATATATTATTTCGCCCTTTGAATTTTTCATAATATAGACACCTGGGTCGAGCGGTAAGCGATTTGCCTTTTGTTTTAATTCTTTTAATTTTTCGGCATCAGCATAATAATTCATAAAATCACCTCTCTTAGAGTTCTGATTTTAAAAATGCCTCTCTATATCGAGGGGCATTTTTGGTTATCTATTTCTAGCTTTTTCAATCTCATTTATTAAGTATCTGCCAACCTCGCAAGCGTATCTACAAGCTGCGGGTAGTAGCTCAGTCGGTTTGTTTTTAAAGAAATTATATATTTCATAGGTGAAATCACCATGATAATCAATTTCACCTAGTGCCTTTGCTACTTCAATATAATCAATACGCTCGTTAAAAGGTAATGTATGATTATCTTCCTTAAAATTAGTATCATGAACATGAAGTGCGCTAATATGTTTTTTACCCATATCGTGAATAAATTCAGGAATTTTCTTGGTGACAAGTGAAACGTGACCTAAATCAAGACAACCTGTAATCCATTCAGAATTTACTGAATCGATATATTTATTAAATTCCCAGCTGCGTGAGCAAGTACTGTCGGTAATAGCACCTGAAGAAGGATTATTTTGCCACATATTTTCGGTTGCAACCTTAATACCAAATTTCTCGCAATAAGGTATGAGACGAGTATAAAACTCAACATTAAGGTTAAATAACTCTTCAACATTATCAGCATAGGTTAAATGTTGTTTTGGATGAACAACAATAATTTTTGCACCCAAAATTGAAGCAATCTCCATTGAACGAACTATCAAGTTGAAAATATTTTCATCTTTTTCAGGATCGCCACAGCTTGAATGAAACGGAGCGTGAGCTTGATTGCAAACAATGCCCAAAGCATCAGCATATTCACGGATTGCCATTGCTTCATCTAAATATTTTTCAGTATTAAATATGTTGTTTTTATTATGCATCATATCACAAAGTGACATATCATAGGCATCAAAACCCGCATCTTTGATTATACGAATAGCATCTTTTACAGATAAGATAGTATCCAAAGGACAGGTTGAAACAGAAAGCAACATTATTTTTTCCTCGCTTTAGTAAAACAATTAATCATATTATATAGTTATATTTTTCGTATGTCAACAAATAAAACCGAACTTGACATTTATTGGTACATTAATTAAAATCTATTTGAGGTGTTTTTTATGAATACTCAATTTTCTAGAACAGAACAGCTTTTAGGCGCTGATAATATTAATAAGCTAAAAAGTTCACGTGTGGCGATTTTCGGTGTTGGCGGTGTTGGCGGATATGTTGTCGAAGCCTTAGCTCGAGTTGGTGTTGGTACTATTGATTTATTTGATAATGACAAAATTAATATCACAAATCTAAACCGACAAATTTTGGCAACTCATAATAATATTGGCGTTAATAAGGTTGATGCGGCAGCTTTAAGAATTAAGGATATCAATCCCCTAATTTCAGTTACAGCACATAATCTTTTTTTAGATGCTGAAAGTATTAACAGTATTGATTTTTTAAAATTTGATTATGTTGTTGACGCTATTGACACCGTAACCTCAAAAATTTTGCTGATTACCAAATGTAAAAACCTAGGAATACCAATAATAAGTTCAATGGGTACGGGTAACAAGCTCGATGCTTCTATGCTTGAGGTTAGTGATATCTATAAAACCTCAGTTTGCCCATTAGCTAAGGTAATGCGTTACGAACTTAAAAAAAGAGGAATTAAAAAGCTAAAAGTTGTATATTCAAAAGAACTACCAATTAAACCAAAGTTGCAAGAAACTGAGTTTGGCAGACATATACCCGCTAGTGCTGTTTTTGTTCCTGCGGCAGCTGGAATGATTATCGGCGGTGAAGTTACAAAGGATTTAATTGCAAAAGCTTAAATCAAAAAACATTTGACAAATCCGAATTTTGTAATATAATAAATCTATAAAATTTGCAGAGTAGATGGTTGAGCGTTAAGTGCTGTTTGGACGGGGAGTTGCTAAACAGACGAAGGATTTTTCCCGCGGTTTAACCGTCGCATCCCGCTGCCGTATAATATTTGGTTTTAATTCTAAACCTCCTTATTATTCGGAAACGGGTAAGGAGGTTATTTTTATGTCAAAAAATTATATCAAAAAATTATGTATTTGTTCTGTTCTAGCAGCTTTATATGTTGCTTTGGAATGGATAGCTTCGACCTTTGGTAAGATTGCTTTTTTGGATAACTATCAAATCCCAATAAGCTGTTTTCCTTTGATTTTAGCATCGGTTATGTTTGGTTTTGGTTGGGGAACAATCACTGCTATTGTCGGTTCTTTTATTTCACAATTGAGCTACGGAATAAGCTGGAACACATTGCTTTGGATGGCGCCAACAGTTATTTATAGTATGTCTGTGGCATTGCTGTATTTAGCTTTTCGCAAAAATAATAAACCCTTAATATTAGGTATTCAATTTTTTATAAGTTCAATCCTTCTATCCTGCTTAAATACATTGGCTATGTATATAAGTAATTGGATTGCTGACCTTTCAAACGGTTTGCTAAAAATATTCTTACCTATTAAAATTGGTGCAGGAATTGTTTTTGCCTTTATTTTTGCGTTTATAACTCCAATTATTATAAAACGTTTTAAAAAAATATTAAAGCTTTGAGGTAATTTTTATGGCAAAAGAAAAAAGATTTATTAAAACGTATTCGCAAAGCTGTGGCACTATGGAAATTTGGGTAGATAAAGAAACAGGTGTTAACTATCTTTACCGTTGCGGTGGATATAGTGGCGGTCTTACTCCCCTTTTAGATGCTTTGGGCAAACCAATAATAACTCCTGTTTTAAAAGAATATTAAAAAAATGTCCGAGTTTATTTAAACTCGGACATTTTTAATACTTAGTTTTTGATTAATACATTCCGCCCTGTGCGGCAGCAGCGGCGGCTGCAGCGTTAGCAATAGCGGGGTCCTCAGGTTTGTCTGCTACAAGACTTTCTGTAGTAAGCACCATTGCAGCAACCGAAGCGGCGTTTTCAAGTGCCGAACGTGTAACTTTTGTTGGGTCTACAATACCTGCGTCAAGCATATCGGTATAGGTTTCGTTATAAGCATCAAAACCATAATTGATTTTGTCGCTTGAAATGATTTTGTCGATAATTACAGAACCCTCAAGACCTGCATTTAAAGCAATCTGCTTAATTGGAGCTTCTAAAGCCTTAAGCACAATGTTAACACCTGTTTTTTCGTCTCCGTTTGTAGTGTCAAGCAAAGTTCTTACAGCGGGAATAGCGTTAATAAGCGCTACACCGCCACCTGCCACAATACCTTCTTCGACAGCAGCCTTGGTTGCCGAAAGAGCATCTTCAATGCGTAGCTTCTTTTCCTTCATTTCAATTTCAGTTGCGGCACCAACTTTAATTACAGCCACACCACCTGCAAGCTTTGCCAATCTTTCCTGTAGCTTTTCTCTGTCAAAATCAGAGGTGGTATTAGCGATTTCGTTTTTGATTTGAGCTATTCTGTCTTTAATAAGATTTGAATCGCCTGCACCGTCAACAATAATTGTATTTTCTTTAGAAATCTTAATTTGACGTGCGCTACCCAACTGACCAACGCTTGTGTCTTTAAGCTCAAGACCAAGCTCTTCAGAAATAACTTCACCGCCTGTAAGAATTGCAATATCGCGCAACATTTCTTTACGTCTGTCACCAAATCCCGGAGCTTTTACAGCAACGCAGGTGAAGGTTCCGCGAAGCTTATTAACAATAAGTGTTGAAAGTGCTTCACCCTCAATATCCTCAGCAATAATTAGCAGTTTCTTACCAGCTTGAACAATTTGCTCCAAAAGCGGTAAAATTTCCTGAATACTTGAGATTTTCTTATCAGTAATTAAAACCAAAGCATCATCAAGAACAGCTTCCATTTTATCTGTATCAGTAGCCATATACGGTGTGATATATCCGCGGTCAAACTGCATACCTTCTACAACCTCTGAGTAGGTTTCAGCAGTCTTTGATTCCTCAACCGTAATAACACCGTCAGCGGTAACCTTAGCCATAGCCTCAGCAATCAAATTACCAATTACTTCATCACCTGAGGAAACAGTGGCAACACGGGCGATATCCTCGCTTCCGTTAACCATTTTTGAATTTTCTATAACGGTCTTAATAGCGGTATCGACAGCAAGCTTAATTCCTTTCTTAACCACCATTGGATTAGCGCCCGCAGCAACATTTTTCATGCCCTCGTTAATAAGAGCCTGTGCTAAAACTGTAGCGGTAGTAGTACCGTCACCGGCTGCATCGTTTGTCTTAACAGAAACTTCTTTGACGAGCTGTGCGCCCATATTTTCAAATGGGTCATCAAGCTCAATTTCCTTAGCAATGGTTACACCGTCATTAGTAATAAGCGGTGCGCCAAATTTTTTATCAAGCACAACATTTCTGCCCTTTGGACCAAGTGTTACCTTAACAGCATTAGCGAGTTTATCAACACCCGCCTGCAAAGATTTACGTGCTTCTTCACCGAAAACAATATTTTTTGCCATTGTAAAAACTCCTTTATTCAACATTCATTTCAATGGGGAAGAACAAATTTTAAATAAAAATTTGTCGCAAAATCAAAGATTTTGTAGCGAAACCAAATGTTTCGCCTAACCTATCCCACTATAGCTAAAATGTCAGACTGACGTAAGATTGTGAATTCCTCACCGTCAATTTTAACTTCAGTGCCCGCATATTTTGCAATAAGCACCTTATCACCAACGCTAACAGTCATCTTAACTTCTTTGCCATCAACAAGCCCACCCGGTCCTACAGCTACAACCTCAACAATCTGAGGCTTTTCTTTTGCGGCAGATGTTAAAACAATACCGCTTTTTGTTGTTTCCTCTGCTTCGGTTGCTTTAATAACAACATTATCAGCTAAAGGCTTAATGTTCATTTTTAGTCCTCCTAAGATATAAAGTATTATTTATTGATAATCATATTAAACCAAAAGTCAGGAAAAGTCAAGTGTGGTTTTTAACTTTTCAAAAATTATTCACAAAATACACCATATGAATTAAAAATTAAAGCTTTTGCAAAGTATTTGACAGTGATTTTGCAAGAATAGCTCCTCTACTTGTTGATTTAATTCCTTTTTCAGTATATTCAACCAATCCTTTTTGGCATAACTCTTTAATTAAATTTTCGTTAAACAATATTTCAGTATTTGGAAAATCGTTAATAACAATCAGTGTTAAAGCGGATTTTGAACTTAAAAAGCTTCTTTTAACAATCGGCTCGATTAATTTTTCAATTTCGTTTATATTTTCGAAGAAATTTTTCCATATATCATACAGTTTTTGCATTTAAATCACCTCGCGTTAATTATTTTACCATTTATTTGCAAAAAGTAAATAGGTTTTATTAATTTTATTAAAAGCGGGTTAAAAATGCACAATTTTCAGTTAATTCATTTAACAATAATAAAAACTGTTATCAAAATAAACAAAAAAACATTTGATATAACAAAATAATATAAAACATATGTAAATTTGCAAATGCTTCGTTGACAAAATATCAAGTGTATGGTAAAATATTTGCATACAATATGTATGGTTCTTTGTGACTGACGGATAAGCAGATTAACTGCATGGAGCAAGAACCAATTTTGCCGACCGTCTGGGCACACTTTACCGCTTTGGTTTAGTGCGCCTTTTTTTGATTTAGGAGGTTTGTTTATGAAAAAAATAGGAATTATAATGGGAAGCGACAGCGACCTTCCCGTTGTAGAAAAAGCCGTTAATACTCTAAAAAGCTTTGATGTACCATATGAGGTGCATGTTTTCTCAGCACATAGAACTCCTGCTGAAGCTAAGGAGTTTAGTATGAACGCGCGTAATAACGGTTTTGGCGCAATAATTGCTGCCGCTGGAATGGCTGCCCACCTTGCAGGTGCTATTGCAGCTAATACTACCCTACCCGTTGTCGGCATTCCTATTAATTGCGGCAAATTAGACGGTGTTGATGCTTTGCTTTCAACTGTTATGATGCCTTCCGGTATTCCTGTTGCAACAGTTGCTATTGACGGAGCTATCAATGCCGCTTTGTTATGTATAGAAATGCTAAGTATCAGTGACCCTGAACTAGCGCTTAAGCTAGACAATAAGCGTATTGAGGATTCTAAAAAGGTTTTAGAAAAAAATTTGCTTATTGAAAAACAGTTAAATAATTAATTTATATATTTAAAAAGGAGTAGAATAAAATGGAAAAAAATCTTGTTTACAGAGGAAAAACTAAGGACGTTTTCTCACTTGAGAATGGCAATTATTTGCTTAAATTCAAGGATGACTGCACCGGTAAAGACGGCGTGTTCGATCCTGGTGAGAATCAAGTTGGTATTACTATTGACGGTGTAGGTGATGTTAACCTTCGTATGTCTATATACTTCTTTGAAAAAATCAATGCTGCAGGCATTAAAACTCACTATGTAAGCGCTAATCTTGACGATACTACTATGGAGGTTCTTCCCGCAAAGGCTTTCGGTAAAGGTCTTGAGGTTATCTGCCGTTATAAAGCTGTTGGTAGCTTCTATCGTCGTTACAGCGATTATATTGAAGAAGGTGCTGATCTTCCTGCTTACGTTGAAATGACATTTAAAAACGATGAAAAAGGCGACCCGCTTGTAACCAAGGACGGTCTTGTTGACCTTGGTGTTATGACTGCTAAGCAGTACGACGATATGAAAAAGATGACTCAGGATATTACAAAGATTGTAGCAGACGACCTTAAAGAAAAAGGTCTTGATATGTATGATATCAAATTTGAGTTTGGTTATGATGCTAACGGTGAGGTTATGCTTATTGATGAAATTGCATCGGGTAATATGCGTGTTTACAAGAATGGCGAGTATATTGATCCTATGTCACTTTCCAAGCTTTTCTTCGCTTAATTATTAGATTATTATTTAAGTTGCAATTTACAACATCAAAGGAGTAAACTATGGGCGGATTTTTTGGTGTAGTCAGTAAGAACGATGCTATTTCTGACGTGTTTTTCGGCACTGACTACCATTCTCATTTAGGCACACGCCGCGGTGGTATCGCTTCCTACGATAGCGAACTTGGTCTTCAAAGAGAAATTCATAATATACAGAACTCACCTTTCAGAACAAAATTTGAGGATGTTTTTGATGAAATGAAGGGTAACTCTGCAATAGGTTGTATTAGTGACTATGACCCTCAGCCTTTGCTTATTCGTTCTGATATAGGCACCTATGCCATATGTATAATTGGTCTTATAAATAATGCCGATGAGCTTATTAAGAATTATCTTTCAACAACAAATGGACATTTTGGAGCTATGACGGGCGGTAAGGTTAATTCAACCGAGCTCGTTGCAGCGCTCATTAATCAGAAAAAAAACTTTGTTGAAGGCATTAAATTTGCACAGGATGTTATTGATGGCACTGCATCAATTCTAATTTTGAAGAGCGACGGTTCAATTATAGCCGCACGTGATAAGGTTGGAAGAATACCTATTTTAATTGGTAAGAACGACGATGGCTATTGCGTTTCTTTTGAATCCTTTGCTTATTTAAAATTAGGATATGAGGATGCTAAAGAACTGGGCCCAGGCGAAATCGTTGAAATTACTGCGAATAGTTTAACCCAGCTTTCTCCCCCTGGTAAAAAACTAAAAATTTGCTCTTTCCTTTGGAGTTATTACGGTTATCCAACATCCTGCTATGAGGGAATTAATGTTGAAATTATGCGCTACCGTAATGGGCAGATTATGGCTAAACACGACAAAGCGGTCGGCTCTGCTCAGGATATAGACTATGTAGGAGGTGTTCCCGATTCCGGTACACCACACGCAATCGGCTACGCTAACGAAAGCGGCAAGCATTTTGCACGCGCCTTTATTAAATATACACCTACTTGGTCGAGAAGCTTTACCCCTACAAAACAAAAAGAACGCAGTAAAATTGCTAAAATGAAGCAAATTCCAGTGCACGACCTAATAGTTGATAAAAATTTACTATTCGTTGATGATTCTATTGTAAGAGGCACTCAGTTAAAAGAAACGGTCGATTTCCTTTATAATAACGGTGCTAAATCCGTTCATATGCGTTCTGCTTGTCCGCCTATTATGTATGGTTGTAAATACCTTAATTTCTCACGAGCTACAGATGATATGGAACTTATTGGAAGACGTATTATTATGGAACTTGAGGGTGAAGAGGGCTTTAATCATATTGACGAATATTGTGACTGTCACACCGAGCGTGGCAAAAATTTAAGAAAAGTAATTTGTGAAAAATTAGGATTTGCTTCTCTTGAATTTCAATCCTTAGATGGTATTATTGAAGCTATCGGTTTACCAAAGGAAAACTTGTGTACTTATTGCTGGAATGGCAAAGAATAAGAAGACACGAATAAAGGAATATGGTGATTAATAATGAATAATTCTCAATCAAAATCTTATGCTGATGCAGGTGTTGATATTACCGCAGGATACAAAGCAGTTGAGCTTATGAAACAGCATATTAAAAGAACACGCAATGATGGCTGTCTTGATGATGTAGGTGGCTTTGGCGGTTGCTTTGGTTTGCCAGTTGCGGGAATGGAAGAACCTGTTTTGGTTAGCGGTACTGACGGCTGCGGCACAAAAGTTAAGCTTGCTATACTTATGGACAAGCATGATACTATCGGTATAGACGCGGTTGCAATGTGTGTGAATGATATTATTTGTGTTGGTGCTAAGCCACTCTTCTTTCTTGATTATATCGCTTGCGGCAAAAACATACCCGAAAAAATTGCTGAAATTGTTAGCGGAGTTGCAGAAGGCTGTGTTCAGTCAGGTGCTTCACTTATTGGTGGTGAAACTGCAGAACATCCCGGTATGATGCCCATAGATGATTATGACCTGGCAGGCTTTGCTGTTGGAATAGTTGATAAAAAGAAAATTCTTGATAACACCACAATGGAAGAAAATGATGTTATAATTGCTCTTCCCTCTTCAGGAGTTCATTCAAACGGTTTCTCACTCGTTCGCAAAGTGTTTGATGTTGAAAACTGTGACCTTAATAAAAGTTATGAGGAACTCGGTGGAAAGACTCTTGGTGAAACACTTTTAACACCAACAAAGATTTATGTTAAACCTGTTTTAGCACTTTTAGATAATGTAAAAGTTCGTGCTATTTCTCATATTACAGGCGGTGGCTTCTATGAAAATATTCCTAGAAGCTTACCTGAGGGATTTGCCGCAAAAATTAAAAAATCAGATGTTAAAATTCTTCCTATCTTTGACCTAATTGCTAAGGTAGGTAACATTCCCGAACGTGATATGTTCAATACATTCAATATGGGTGTTGGTATGAGCGTTGTTGTGGCAAAAGAGGATGCTGATAAAGCACTTGAAATTCTAAAGAATGCCGGCGAAAACCCATATATTATCGGTACCGTTATAAAGAGTGATAGAGGTGTTATCATTGAATAATACCAAAAATGTTGTTGTTTTGGCATCGGGTGGCGGCACCAATTTACAGGCGCTTATTGATGCCGAAAAACGCGGTGAACTTGGCTGTGGAAAAATCAGCTGTGTTATTGCCTCAAAGGCAGACGCCTATGCACTTACACGCGCTAAAGATAACGGTATTAAAACCCGCACTCTTATCCGTAAAGATTATGAAGATGTAAACAAATACAGTGAGGATATGCGTGATGCCTTGCTTGAAGAAAAAGCTGACGTAATCGTATATGCAGGTTTTATGACTATCCTCGGTAATGCTGTTTGTGATACATTTCCTAATAAAATGGTTAATGTTCACCCTGCCCTTATTCCAAGCTTTTGCGGTAAGGGTTATTATGGTCTTCACGTTCATGAGGAAGCCCTAAAAAAAGGTGTTAAGATTTCAGGCGCTACCGTTCATTTCGTAACCGCCGAATGTGATGCCGGTCCTATAATTCTACAAAAAGCTGTAGAGGTTAAGGATGATGATACCCCCGAAACTCTCCAAAAACGCATAATGCAAGAGGCTGAATGGAAAATACTTCCCAAAGCAGTTCAGTTACTATGCGATGAAAAAATAAAAATTAAAGACGGAAAGACATATATCAAATAGGAGGATTTTAAAATGGAAATCAAGTCTATTGAGAAAGAATTGAATTCTCTTGCCTATCACGGAAGAGGTATTATTATCGGTAAAAGTGCCGACGGAAAAAAGGCTATAACAGCATACTTTATTATGGGAAGAAGTGAAAACAGCCGTAACCGTATTTTTATTGAAGACGGAGAAGGAATTAGAACTCAAGCCTTTGATGAGACTAAAATGACCGACCCGCATCTTATTATTTATGCGCCTGTACGAGTATTAGGTAACAAAACCATTGTTACCAACGGTGACCAAACCGATACAATTTATGAACTTATGGATAGACAAATGACATTTGAGCAGTCATTACGCACCCGTGAATTTGAAGACGATGCACCTAATTTTACACCACGTATTTCAGGTATTATTCGTCTTGAAAACGGTGATATGAACTATGCCATGTCCATTTTAAAATCTGCCGACGGTGACGGTTCTTCATGTCAAAGATATACTTTTGCATACAGCAATCCTCTTCCCGCCAAAGCAAAATTTATTCACACTTATAAATGTGATGGTAATCCTTTGCCTAGTTTTGAGGGTGAGCCTAAAACCCTAGAGTTGCCTGATTGCGATATTGATACATTGACCGACTTGATTTGGAATAACCTGAATAAAGATAATAAGGTTTCGCTTTTTGTAAGATATATTAATCTTGTTGACGGTAAATATGAATCGAGAATTGTTAACAAAAATAAATAAGGAGAATTTAAATGAAAGAGTTTGAATTAAAATATGGTTGTAACCCTAACCAAAAACCTGCTAAAATCTTTATGGCTGACGGTAGTGAACTGCCCATCGAAATTCTTTGTGGCAGACCGGGTTTTATTAACTTCCTTGATGCTTTTAATTCGTGGCAGTTAGTTAAAGAATTAAAAGCGGCTTTAGGTCTACCTGCTGTAACATCATTTAAACATGTTAGCCCTACAAGTGCCGCAGTTGGCACAAAGCTTTCGGATAAGCTTAAAAAGGCTTGCTTTGTTGATGATATTGAAGGTCTTGATGATTCTCCTTTAGCATGCGCTTATGCGCGCGCTCGCGGCACTGACAGAATGTGCTCTTTCGGTGACTGGGTAGCCCTTTCAGATGTTTGCGATGTTACCACAGCTTTACTTATAAAGCGCGAGGTTTCTGACGGTGTAATTGCCCCCGGTTACGAGCCTGAAGCTCTTGAAATTTTAAAATCAAAAAGAAACGGTAACTACAATATAGTGAAAATCGACCCTAATTATGTTCCACAACCAATCGAGCATAAGCAGGTTTTCGGTATTACCTTTGAGCAAGGAAGAAACAACTTTGAGATTAACGAAGCGTTGCTTGAAAATCTCGTTACAGAAAATAAAGAATTGCCCGATAGCGCAAAGCGTGACCTAATTATATCGCTCATCACACTTAAATACACGCAGTCAAACTCCGTTTGCTTCGCTGTAGACGGACAGGCTATCGGTGTTGGTGCCGGTCAGCAATCACGTATTCACTGCACAAGACTTGCAGGTTCTAAGGCTGACACTTGGTTTTTAAGACAACACGATAAGGTACTTGGTCTTCCCTTCCTTGATGAAATTGGCAGACCTACAAGAGATAATGTTATTGACGGTTATATTAACCGCAACGAAGAGGATGTTTGTGCCGACGGTAATTGGCAAAAATATTTCAAATCTCAACCTTCACCACTTACAGATGCTGAAATTAAAGAATATCTTTCAACCATTAAGGGTGTAGCTCTTGGTTCTGATGCATTCTTCCCGTTTGACGACAATATTGAAAGAGCATACAGAAGCGGAGTTTCTTACATTGCAGAGCCAGGCGGTTCTATTCGCGACGATGCTGTTATCGAGTGTTGCAATAAATACGGAATCGCAATGGCATTTACCGGTATGAGACTTTTCCACCATTAATATTATATAGGAGAAATATGTATGAACTTTTTTGAAGAACTTAAAAATTATGATAGCGAGGTTGCCGCAGCCTGTGATAAAGAATTACAGCGTCAACGCCACAATATTGAATTAATTGCTAGTGAAAACATCGTTTCTAAGGCTGTATTATTAGCTGCTGGCGGTGTGCTTACTAATAAATATGCCGAAGGATATCCTACAAAGCGTTATTACGGTGGTTGCTACTGTGTAGATATAGTAGAAGATATTGCCAGAGAGCGCGCCAAAAAGCTTTTTGGCTGTAAGTTTGCAAATGTACAGCCACATAGCGGTGCAAACGCAAACCTTGCAACCTTCTTTGCGCTTGTTAACCCCGGTGACACTGTAATGGGTATGAATTTACAGCAAGGAGGCCACCTTTCACACGGTTCACCTGTTAACATTTCGGGTAAATATTTTAATATTGTCCCCTATGGTGTAAGTGATGAAACCGAAACTATTGATTATGATGAAATGAGAAGAATTGCATTAGAGTGCAAGCCTAAGCTAATAGTTGTAGGCGCTTCTGCTTATTCCAGAATTATAGATTTCCCTCGCTGTCGTGAGATTGCAGACGAGGTTGGAGCATATTTAATGGTTGATATGGCTCACATTGCAGGCCTTATTGCTGCTGGAGTACATCCTTCTCCTGTTCCCTATGCTCATGTTGTTACTACCACTACTCATAAAACTCTAAGAGGTCCTCGTGGCGGTATGATTTTGACTAACGATGAAGAGCTTGCCAAAAAGATTGATAAGGCTGTATTTCCCGGTACACAGGGCGGTCCTTTAATGCATATAATTGCTGCAAAAGCTGTTGCATTAGGCGAAGCACTTACAGATGAGTATAAGGAATATCAAAATCAGGTTGTTAAAAATGCTGCTGCGTTGGCTAAAGCACTAACTGATGAGGGCTTCGAGCTGGTATCAGGCGGTACCGATAATCACCTTATGTTATTAAAGCTTGTTAAGGAAGGCATTACCGGTAAAGAGCTTGAGCACAGACTTGATGAAGTTCATATTACTGCTAATAAAAACACTGTTCCTAATGACCCCCAAAGTCCCTTTGTTACAAGCGGTGTGCGTCTTGGTACTCCAGCCGTTACTACACGTGGCTTCAAAGAGGCTGAAATGAAGAAAATTGCCCATTGGATTCGCGAAGTTGTTGATGATTTCGAGGGAAACAAGGATAGAATTGCTGCAGAGGTGCAGGAACTCTGCGAAAAATTCCCAATTTATTAATATTTTAAGGGTTACCTCCCTCTTTTGAGGGAGGTGTCTGTGCTTTTTAAAAAACTTAAAAATTTCTATACCAAGGAGCAATAAAATGAAGGTAATGGTTGTAGGCGGCGGCGGACGAGAGCATGCCATAATCAAAAAAATTAAAGAAAATAAAAATGTTACAGAAATTTTCGCCCTACCCGGCAACGGCGGTATGGCAAATGATGCCACTTTAGTTAATATCGGCGCTAAGGATATTGATGCTCAGGTTAAATTCGCAATAGATAATAAAATAGATTATGCTGTTGTAGCTCCTGATGACCCGTTAGTATTAGGCGCTGTTGATGCTTTAACTGAGGCTGGTATCCCTTGCTTTGGTCCAAATAAAGCAGCAGCAATAATTGAGGGCAGTAAGGTTTTTTCTAAAAATCTTATGAAAAAATATAATATTCCCACAGCGCAATATGAAGTGTTTGATGACGTTGAAAAAGCCATTAAATATCTTAAAACCGCACCTATTCCTACGGTTATTAAGGCTGACGGTTTAGCGCTTGGTAAAGGCGTTATTATTGCTGAAACCCGTGAAGATGCTGTCAATGCTGTTCGCTCTATTATGGAGGATAAGGTATTCGGTGATAGCGGCAATAATATTGTTATTGAAGAATTCTTAACCGGTCCTGAGGTTTCTGTTCTTGCATTTACTGACGGTAAAACCGTTAAACCCATGATTTCTTCACAAGACCATAAGCGTGCCTTAGACGGTGATAAAGGTCTTAATACAGGCGGTATGGGTACTGTTGCTCCTAACCCCTATTATACTAAGGATATCGCAAAAATTTGTATGGATACCATATTTATTCCAACAATTGATGCTATGAATAAAGAAAACAGAAGCTTTAAGGGATGCCTTTACTTTGGACTAATGCTTACAGAAAAAGGTCCTAAAGTTATCGAGTATAACTGTCGTTTCGGTGACCCCGAAACACAGGTTGTTCTTCCATTACTCCAGAGTGATTTGCTAACGGTAATGCAGGCTTGTACAAACGGTACTTTAGGTGATACTGAAGTTAAATTCTCTAACGGTGCAGCTGCTTGTGTTGTTATGGCATCAAATGGTTATCCACAAAAATATGAGAGCGGTTTTGAGCTCATAATAGATAAAAGCGTTGCCGATAAAGTTTATGTTGCGGGCGCTAAGCTCCAGGATGGTGTTTTAAAAACTGCAGGTGGCCGAGTGCTTGGTGTTACAGATACTGCAGATAATCTTAAAACTGCACTTGAGAAAGCTTATCAGAACGTAAAATCTGTAAGCTTTGCAAATGCTTATTACAGAAAAGATATCGGTGCGCGTGCGCTAAAAGCTATTAAAGGAGAGTAAGTATGGTTTACCGCATATATGTTGAAAAGAAAAAAGAACTAGCAAACGAGGCTCGCGGTCTTTTAAAAGACATTAACGGACTTTTACAGATTAAATCTGTAAATGATGCAAGAATTATAAACCGTTATGATGTTGACAACATAGAAAAAGACCTGTTTGAGTATGCAGTAGGTACTGTATTTTCTGAGCCACAGCTTGATATCACAAGCGATGCTATTGATACCACTAATGCTACTGTATTTGCAGTTGAGTTTTTACCGGGACAATTCGACCAACGTGCCGACTCGGCCGCACAGTGCATTCAGATAATTTCTCAAAAAGAACGTCCTCGCGTTCGTACTGCAAAGGTTTATTTACTTTACGGTAATTTAACCGAGGCTGAACTCAAAGAAATTAAAAAATATGTTATCAACCCTGTTGAAGCTCGCGAGGCAGCTCTTGAAAAACCTGAAACTCTTGAAACAAAATACGATATTCCTACAACCGTTGAAACCCTTGAGGGCTTTATTGATTTAGACAGAATAGCTCTTGAAAGCTTTGTTTCTCAGTATGGTCTTGCTATGGATACGGATGATATTGCTTTCTGTCAGGATTATTTTAAATCTGAAAACCGCAATCCCACTATCACCGAAATCCGTATGATAGATACATATTGGTCAGACCATTGCCGTCATACGACATTCCTCACTAATATCGACGATGTTAAATTTGAGGACGAGCTTTTACAGAACACTTATGATGAATATATATCTACCCGTAAAGCTTTAGGTAGAACGAAACCTGTTTGTCTTATGGATATTGCCACCTTAGCTGTTCGACAGCTTAAAAAGGAAGGTAAACTCGATAAACTTGATGAATCTGAAGAAATCAATGCTTGTACTGTTAAAATTAAGGTTGAGGTTGATGGCAAGGATGAGGATTGGCTTTTACTCTTTAAAAACGAAACCCACAATCACCCCACCGAAATTGAGCCATTTGGCGGTGCTGCAACCTGTATCGGCGGTGCTATTCGAGACCCTCTCTCTGGCAGAAGCTATGTTTACGGTGCTATGCGTGTTACGGGTGCTGCAAACCCACTAAAGAGCGTTGCAGAAACAATGCCCGGTAAACTACCTCAAAGAAAAATTGTTACTACCGCGGCTGACGGTTATTCCTCGTACGGTAACCAAATAGGTCTTGCAACGGGTATTGTTGATGAAATATATCACGATGGATACGCTGCTAAGCGTATGGAAATTGGTGCTGTTATTGCAGCTACTCCTGCCGAAAATGTTCGTCGTGAAGTTCCTGCACCCGGTGACGTCGTAATTCTTCTTGGTGGCTCAACTGGTCGTGATGGTTGCGGTGGTGCTACAGGTTCATCCAAATCACATACAGTGGAATCTCTTGAATCCTGCGGTGCAGAGGTACAAAAAGGTAACGCTCCCGAAGAAAGAAAGCTTCAACGCTTATTTAGAAATTATGAGGCTTGTCGTATGATTAAGCGTTGTAATGACTTTGGAGCAGGCGGTGTTTCTGTTGCTATCGGAGAGCTTGCTGACGGTCTTTTGATTGACCTTAATGCTGTTCCTAAGAAATACGACGGTCTTGACGGTACTGAGCTTGCAATTAGTGAGTCTCAGGAAAGAATGGCAGTTGTAATTGAAAAAGAAAATATCGACCGCTTCTTAGAGCTTGCAAACCAAGAAAATCTACAGGCTGTTAAGGTTGCTGATATTAAGGCGGAGCCACGTCTTGTTATGACATGGAACGGTAAAACCATTGTAGATATCAGCCGCGAATTCCTTAATTCCAACGGTGCTGAAAAACATATTACCATTACTCCAAGCAAACCTGAAGATTATAGCAAAATCATCGAAGGTGGCTTTGCTGAAAATATGAATGCCTTAGCAGACGACCTTAATATCTGTTCAAAGCGCGGTCTTTCAGAACAGTTTGACTCTACTATAGGTGCAGGTACCGTGTTAATGCCTTTTGGCGGTAAAAATCAGTTAACACCTATTCAGGCAATGGTTCAGAAAATCTCCGTTGAAAAGAAACATACTAATGACTGCTCGTTAATGGCTTGGGGTTATAATCCCTTTATTACTGAAAAAAGCCCCTATCACGGTGCTTATTTAGCAGTTGTTGAATCTGTTTCAAAGCTTATAGCTTCTGGCGCCGAATTTAAGGATGTTTACCTTACCTTCCAAGAATATTTTGAGCGTCCCGGTAAGGATAGTAAGCGTTGGGGCAAACCACTTGCTGCACTTCTTGGTGCTTTCAAGGCTCAGCTTGAATACGGCATCGGCTCAATCGGAGGTAAAGATTCTATGAGCGGTAGCTTTGAAGATTTAGACGTTCCCCCTACCCTCGTTTCCTTTGCTGTTACCACTAATAAAATAGATAATATTATCTCACCCGAATTTAAAAAGAGCGGTAACAAGGTTATTATTCTAACCCCAATTTATGATGCTGATACCAATCTTCCTAACACCAAATCCATGCTTAAAATCTTCAATACCGTTACAAAGCTTATGCGTAGTGGTAAGGTTGCTTCATGCTATACCTTAGGTCTTGGAGGTATTGGTGAAGCTGTAATGAAGATGTGCTTTGGTAACGGTCTTGGTTTTAAATTTGATGATAATATGTCAACAAAATCAATATTCACCTATAACTACGGTAGCTTTATTCTTGAAGTAACAGAGGATGTTGAGGAAGGTATTGCTATCGGTACCGTAACAGACAACGCTAAAATTTCATTATGCGATGAAAGTGTATGTCTTAATGAGATATTAAATATCTATGAAAACAAGCTTGAAGGTGTTTATAAGTGCAATATTGAGGACAGAAAAACTCCTATGGAAAATTTCTCTTATAGTGTCACTCAGCGTACTGCACCTGCAATTAAGGTTGCAAAACCCAAGGTGCTTATCCCTGTATTCCCAGGTACAAACTGTGAATTTGATAGTGCTAAGGCTATGAGAGATGCTGGTGCAGAACCTGAAATCTTTGTTATCAATAACCAAACCAGTGATGGTATTTCAAGAAGCGTTGAAAGCTTTGCTAAAATGGTAAAAGAAGCACAGATGATATTTGTTCCCGGTGGTTTTTCCGGCGGTGACGAGCCTGACGGTAGCGGTAAATTTATTACTGCCTTCTTCCGCAACGCTGCTATCAAAGAACAGGTTACTGATTTACTTGATAATAGAGACGGTCTTATGTGCGGTATCTGTAACGGCTTCCAAGCGCTTATCAAATTAGGTCTTGTTCCTTACGGAAAAATTATTGATACTGATGAAAACTGTCCCACACTCACTTTTAATACCATTGGTCGTCACCAATCAAAAATCGTAAGAACACGAATTGCCTCAAATAAATCTCCTTGGCTTAGCAATACTAATGTTGGTGATATTTATAATGTTCCGATTTCTCACGGTGAGGGACGTTTCCTGGCTACCGAAACACTTATTAAGGAACTTGCCGCTAACGGACAAATTGCTACACAGTATGTAGACCTTAACGGTAATGCTACTAGCGATGTTCATTTTAATCCCAATGATTCAATGTACGCAATCGAAGGTATAACTTCACCCGACGGTAGAGTATTCGGTAAAATGGGTCACAGTGAACGCATGGGTAACGGTCTTTATAAGAATGTCCCCGGTGATTACGATATTAAAATGTTTAAGTCAGCTGTTAAATACTTTAAATAAGAGGTGTAAAAATAATGTCATATTTAACCGATATTGAAATTGCTCAACAATGTGTAATGAAGCCGATTACCGAAATTTCTAAAAAAGCAGGCATTCCTGAGGATTATTTAGAGCAATACGGTAAATATAAGGCAAAAATTGACCTTTCACTACTTAATGAAGGAAAAAATGATGATGGCAAGCTTATACTTGTTACTGCAATAACCCCCACCCCTGCCGGTGAGGGTAAGACAACAACAACTATCGGTCTTGCAGACGGTATGAGCAGAATTGGAAAGAACGTTTGTGTTGCTCTGCGCGAGCCATCCTTAGGTCCGGTTTTTGGTATTAAGGGCGGCGCAGCCGGTGGTGGATATGCTCAGGTCGTGCCAATGGAAGACATCAACCTTCATTTCACAGGTGACTTTCATGCTATTGGTGCTGCAAACAATCTTCTTGCGGCTATGCTAGATAACCATATTCATCAAGGCAATGCTTTAGGTATTGATGTTCGTCGTATCACATGGAAACGTTGTGTTGATATGAACGACAGACAGTTGCGTTTTGTAACCGACGGTCTTGGCGGTAAAGTCAACGGTGTTCCGCGTGAAGACGGATTTGACATCACCGTTGCCAGTGAAATTATGGCTGTTCTATGCCTCTCATCTTCTATTACAGACCTTAAAGAGCGTCTCTCAAGAATTATCGTTGGTTACAACTTTAATGATGAGCCTGTTACCGCCGGTCAGCTTAATGCTGCTGGCGCAATGGCAGCACTTTTAAAGGACGCACTAAAACCCAATCTTGTGCAAACTCTTGAAGGCACACCTGCATTAGTTCATGGAGGTCCTTTTGCTAATATTGCTCATGGCTGTAACTCCGTAACTGCTACAAAAATGGCTATGAAATTAGCAGATTACGCTATCACTGAAGCCGGCTTTGGTGCCGACCTTGGCGCTGAAAAATTCCTTGATATTAAATGTCGTATTGCTGGTCTTACTCCCTCTGCTGTTGTTATGGTAGCAACAGTTCGCGCACTTAAAATGCATGGTGGACTTGATAAAAAGTCATTGGGAGAAGAAAACCTAACAGCTCTTGAAAAAGGCGTTCCTAACCTACTTCGCCATGTTTCTAATATTAAGAATGTTTATAAGCTTCCTTGTGTTGTTGCAGTAAACCGCTTCCCTACCGATACCGATAATGAAATTAATTTCATTATTGAAAAATGCAAGGAACTTGGTGTTAATGTTGTTCTTTCTAATGTTTGGGCTGAGGGCGGCAAAGGTGGCGAAGACTTAGCACGCGAGGTTGTGCGTCTTTGTGAAGAGGAAAAAGGCAATTTCACCTTTAGCTATGAGCTTGACTCTACCATCGAAGAAAAAATCGAAGCAATAGTCAAAAAGGTATATGGCGGTAACGGTGTTGTACTAACATCAAATGCTAAAAAACAAGCTCAGAAGCTTGCTGAAATGGGGTTTGAAAATTTACCTATATGTGTTGCAAAAACACAGTACAGTTTCTCCGACGATCCCACAAAGCTCGGTGCTCCTAATGACTTTGTGGTTACAGTTAGAAATATTAAAATTTCTGCCGGTGCCGGTTTTATTGTCGTTCTTACGGGAGATATTATGACAATGCCAGGTCTTCCAAAGGCTCCTGCGGCAGAACGCATTGATATTGACGACGACGGGAAAATAACAGGTTTGTTCTAAACGTATATTTTAAAGGCTATGCACTTTTTTGCATAGCCTTTTTCTTTTAAACCGAAATTAAATATATAAAAAACGCCGTTGATACTAATAAGTATCCGGCGTTTTTACTTTAAATAAAATTAAAATTAAACATTAGCCTTGTTAAAACGAGTAACTAAAGCTGACTTCTTGTTTGCAGCATTATTTTTATGAATAATACCCTTGGAAGCTGCCTGATCTATTTTCTTAACAGCAGCCTTAACAGCAGCAGCCATATCTTCAGACTTAGCATCAATAGCAGCATCAGCCTTTTTAACAGCAGTTCTTAAAGCAGAACGATAAGCTTTATTATGTTCATAATTAGCCTTGCTAACTAAAACACGCTTCTTAGCAGATTTAATATTCGGCATCATGACACCTCCCAACACATAGTACAAACAATGCACATATTTCACGTACCAACTAATAATATCACAAAACAATATAAAATGCAACACTTTTTTTATATTTTTTTAGCCTTTAAAAACAGAACTGTCATATTTAGAATGTGGTGCATTTTCAGGGATATATGTAGGAACTATGGTTTTAACTAGCGCACGGATATCATTGCGCTCGTCATACATAGCATCCTTCATTTTATCAAGTGTTTCTAGGAATGTTGCCTCATCCATCTCGATAGGTTTACCAATATGTATTAAGCTATTTTCTGTTGCTTCTAAGCCCTCCTCAGACATCAAAAGCTCTTCATATAGCTTTTCACCCGGTCGAAGACCTGTGAATTCAATTTTTATGTCCTCATAAGGTTTAAAGCCCGAAAGCTTAATAAGATTTTCCGCTAAATCAAGAATTCTTACAGGCTCACCCATATCAAGAACAAAAATCTCGCCACCCTTTGCGTTAGCACCTGCCCGCAAAACAAGTGAAACTGCCTCTGGAATGGTCATAAAATACCGTATAATATTAGGGTCTGTAACGGTAACAGGGCCTCCCATTTTAATTTGATTTTTAAACAAAGGAATAACACTACCGTTTGAGCCTAAAACATTACCAAAACGAACAGCTACAAATTCGGTATCAGAACGCGAATTATATGACTGAACAATCATTTCGCAAATACGTTTACTAGCACCCATAATATTTGTTGGATTAACTGCCTTATCGGTAGAAATTAACACAAACTTTTCAGCACCGTACCTATCGGCACACTGTGCAGTTTTAAAGGTACCAAACACATTGTTTTTAATACTTTCATTTGGGCTGTCCTCCATCAAAGGAACGTGCTTATGGGCAGCTGCATGAAAAACGATGTCAGGCCTATATGTACGGAATAAATAATCCATGCGTCTGCTGTCACGCACAGAACCGATAAGGGCAACCAAATCCAGATTTGGAAATTTATGCATCAATTCGTGCTGAATTTCGTATGCATTGTTTTCATAAATATCAAAAATTATAAGCCTTTTAGGATTGTGAATTGCAATTTGACGACAAAGCTCTGAGCCGATAGTACCACCACCGCCTGTAACTAAGACGGTTTTATTCTCAACATAATTCAGCTCATCACCTAAATTAATATCAATCGGGTCACGCCCTAATAAATCTTCAATTTCAACATTGCGAATTGCAGGTGTAATCTCAGATAAATTATACATTTTACAAACAGAAGGTATAATTCTAAGCTTACATTTTGTTTCATTACAAATATCAAGAATTGCCGATTTTTCACTGTTTTTACAGTTTGGAATAGCAAAAACGATATAATCAATATAATATTTTTCAGCAGCTTCAATAATCATATTTCTGCCGCCTATAATCTTAATACCTGAAATATAATGACCGTGTTTATAGTAATCATCATCTATAACACAGCGAATTTTACATTTTGCATATTCATTCTTACGGTGCATTTCATTAATAATCATCTGCCCCGCACTACCGGCGCCGATTATCATGAAATTACCGGACATTTCAGTAACAGCAGTATCTTTCGGTTTATTTGAATGAAAGACACTATCAGCTATTTTTTTGTATGAACTGCGTTGTAAAATCACAAAACAATTTACAAGGAGAAAAGCTATAAAATATACAGAAAGATCAAAATGAACTTTCATAATAGCTTCCTGTGAAATTAGTAATGCAGAAATTGCAAGAACTGATGCAACAGGGATTCTAAAAAATTCAGAAAAATAAGAATAGCGCCATAAAATATTATAAATTTTAAATATATAAAACGAAAAAAGCAAACAAGAAGTAAATACAATATAAGAAAAACCGTAAAGGCTCAAAATATGACCTAAAAAGTCATTACCAGTAATTAAAAGGGATATTGCTAAAGATAAAACCGCCGAAATAATATCAAAAACTATAAAAATCGCTAATGTTAAGTGACGTTTTATCATAATTTATTCTCACTCCAATTTTTATAATAATTATAACAAATAAAAATATTACAATAAGTTAATTCCCCTAGATTTGCACTTGTTAATCTCTTTCTCAGGCCAGATTGATACCTGAACCTCGCCGATGTGAGCCTTATGTAATAAAAGCATACATAGTCTTGATTGACCAATACCGCCACCAATAGTAAGCGGTAATGCACCAGAAAGCAAAAGCTTATGAAACTCATAATTAACACGTTCTTGCTTATTCTCTATCTCAAGCTGTTTCATAAGACTGTTGCGGTCAACTCTTATACCCATCGAGGAAATTTCAAGGGCAATATCAAGAGTTTTGTGATAAACCATAATATCGCCATTTAATTCCCAATCATCATAGTCGGGCGCTCTGCCATCATGCTTTTGACCACTTTTAAGCTTGCCACCGATTTTCATAATAAAAACCGCACCGCATTCGCGTGTGATTTCATACTCACGCTCTTTCGATGTGAGGTTGGGATATTTATCCTCAAGCTCCTGTGTGGTAACAAAGCTGATTTGCTGGGGTAATTCACATTCAATTACAGGAAACTGTTTTGAAACTTCCTTAGCGGTGCGCAAAATAGCACCATAAATACATCTGACAGTTGCTTTTAAATAATCTTCTGTTCTGTCTTCAGCTGTTATAATTTTTTCCCAATCCCATTGGTCAACATAAAGCGAATGGATACTGTCGCACTGCTCATCACGACGAATAGCATTCATATCGGTATAAAGCCCTGTATGTAACTTAAAACCGTATTTTAAGAGTGCCATACGTTTCCATTTAGCAAGACTGTGAACAACCTCAGCCATTTCACCTGTTTCAAGAATATCAAATGAAACAGGGCGCTCTACACCGTTAAGATCATCATTTATACCACTTCCCTGCTTCACAAAAAGCGGAGCAGAGACGCGTGATAAATCAAGACTGTCACACAATTCACTTGCAAATTTATCCTTTACTAAAGCAATAGCGCTTTGAGTATCAAATTCATTAAGCAAGGGTAAATATTTTTCCATAAAATCACCTATTAATAAATACTGCCAACTGTTCTTGGATAAAGAATTACATCGCGTATATTCTGAACACCGGTAACATACATAATTATACGCTCAAGTCCTAATCCAAAACCGCTATGCGGAACTGAGCCAAATCTACGAAGTGCAATATAATGCTCATAATCCTCAATAGTCATTCCTCTAACCTGCATAGCCTCTAAAAGTTTATCTAAATCGGCTTCTCGCTCACTGCAACCGATAATTTCACCCACACCGGGAACTAAAAGGTCAGTGGCCGCAACAGTTTTACCGTCGGGATTTTGCTTCATATAGAATGATTTAATCTCTTTGGGATAATCTGTAAGAAAAACAGGTTTTTTACAAATAACTTCAGAAATATATTTTTCATGCTCTGTCATAAGGTCACAGCCCCACTCAACAGGATACTGGAATTTAACATCAGCCTTTAAAAGATGCTCAATAGCCTCAGTATATGTCATCACAGCAAAATCATTGCTAACAACACTTTGGAGCTTTTCTATAAGACCTTTTTCAAAATGCGCATCAAAAAATTTAAGCTCGTTAGGACATTTTTCTAAAACAGCATTAATTATATATTTAATCATATCTTCGGCAATTTCGATAATATCAGGAAGCTCAGCAAATGCTACTTCAGGTTCAACATGCCAGAATTCTGCAACGTGACGAGGAGTATTGCTCTTCTCTGCTCGGAATGACGGACCAAATGTATAAATCTTGCCGAGTGCCATTGCGGCAACCTCGCCCTCAAGCTGACCTGATACACTAAGAGCTGCACGCTGACCGAAGAAATCATCAGCATTATAATCTTCCTCAGATTTATAATCGTTACTATAACCAATTGTAGTAACCTTGAACATCTCGCCTGCGCCCTCACAGTCACTTGCTGTGATAAGAGGTGTGTGAACATATACAAATCTGCGACCTTGGAAGAATTCGTGAACGGCGGCAGATACCACCGAACGCACTCTGAAAACGGCATTAAAGGTATTTGTTCTAACGCGCAAATGCGGTATTGTACGCAAATACTCAAGCGTATGACGTTTTTTCTGTAAGGGATATTCAGGTGGACACTCGCCTAAAACTTCAATTTTTTCGGCATTAATCTCAACAGAATCAACCGCAACTGCCGATTCAACAACCGTACCGATTACCTTCAAAGATGTGCCGAGCTTCATAAATTCACTGATATGCAAAAGAACAGCTTTATCAATAACTATTTGCAAATGCTTAAAGGAGGTACCGTCGTTAAGCTCAATAAAAGCCATATTTTTTGAATCGCGTGAGGTTCTAACCCAACCGCATACAGTAACATTTTGACCGATGTATTCCTTCTTCTCAAAGATATCGATAATATCAATATGTTTCATAAATGTTTCTCCAATCAAAGTAATCTAAAAATTCAAAAAGCGCCCATTCATCCTAAAACATTAGGACGAATAGACGCTCAATCCGTGGTGCCACCTAATTTACCGCAAAAGCGGTCACTCAAAGCAATAGCTTTTTGATTTAACGCATCACTACGGCGCACCTACTAAGCCTTAAAGCTTTTCAGATTGCAGCTCCAAAGTGTTATTCACAAAAGTCTTCACACCATGCTCACACCAATGCACAGCTCTCTTTAGAGAAAAACTGATGTTACTTCTCTTTATCATAGCCTTTAACAATAAAAATTATATCACTTTAATTAATAAAAGTCAATCAAATAATACTATACAAAACTAGAAATTATTTCCTTGATTTTCTCCACACCCTGACCGTTTTCGGCAGAAAACGGAATAATCTCAGTTTTATCTGCAAAGTCTGACAACTCATCATTAATAAGTGCTAGGCGTTTTTCAGTCTCGCCCTTATTAAGTTTATCTGACTTTGTTAAAACAACCGTGTAGGGTATCTGATTTGCTTCTAAGAACTCAAGCATAGAAATGTCGTAATCTGTTGCGGGATGACGCATATCAATAAGCTGAAAAACCATTTTAATATTACGCTCGCCACCAAAATAACCCTCCATAAGCTCAGCCCAACGCTCTTTTTCGGCAAACGCCACCTTTGCATATCCATAACCGGGTAAATCAACAAGACGAATATCCTCAACCCTATAGAAATTAATAGTTATGGTTTTACCTGGTTTCGAGCTAACTCTGGCCATAGACTTTCTGCCTAAAACCTTATTAATAAGGGAAGATTTGCCAACATTTGACCTGCCACTGAAACAAATTTCGGGCAAATCAGAAATATCAAGTTGAGAAAGCTTTGCAAATGCCTTTTCAAACTGTGCATTATTAAAATTCATAACTCCTCCAAACAGTTTATGGCCTTAACGAAGGTCTTGTTTTTGATGTTATTATTTTATTTTCAATTACCCATTCGGCTGACGCTTCATTCACTTCGGGCAAAATTGCCTTATTAATTATTTCATCAACAAAGCTGACAGGGATAAACTCAATATTATCTTTAACCTTTTGGTCAACCTCATCCAAATCAGGTATATTAGCTTCGGGTATGAAAACTGTTTTAACACCGCCGCGATATGCCGCCATAGATTTTTCCTTTAATCCACCGATAGCCAAAACTCTGCCTCTGATTGTTACCTCCCCTGTCATAGCAATATCCCTTAAAACAGGTTTATTAGTAAGCGCTGAGATAAGTCCAGTAGTAATAGTAACACCAGCCGATGGACCGTCCTTTGGTACTGCAGCCTCGGTAGCATGAATATGAATATCGGTATTTTTATAGAAATCAGGGTCGATACCGTATTTTTGCGCATTTGCTCTAACAAAGCTTACCGCAGCCCTTGCGGATTCCTTCATAACATCACCCAACGAACCCGTAAGCTCAATTTTTCCGGTACCCACCATTGATGCTATTTCAAGCTGCATAATTTCGCCACCAACCGATGTCCATGCAAGACCGTTAATAATTCCAACCTCATTTTTAGGTAAAATCATTTCGGGTTTGAATTTATGCTTACCCAACATCTTAACAACGTCAGTATCCCTTATATTTACATGAGAAGCCTCGTGTGATGCTATAATTTTAGCCGATTTTCTGCAAATCGCACCAATATTACGTTCTAATTTTCTAACACCAGCTTCACGTGTATAAAAATCAATTAGTGAATACAGTGCAGAATCATTAAATCTTATTTGAGCCTTTTTAAGACCGTGCATTTCAATTTGCTTAGAAACCAGATGTTTTTTAGCAATATTAAACTTTTCTTCCCTTGTATAGCTTGAAAGTTCTATAATTTCCATTCTGTCGCGCAAGGGCGCAGGTATGGTATCAAGCCTATTTGCTGTAGCAATAAATACAGCATGGCTTAAATCAAAAGGAATTTCAATATAATGGTCAACAAATGCGGAGTTTTGTTCAGGATCCAAAACCTCTAGAAGTGCAGATGCAGGGTCACCCTTATAATCGTTACCAAGCTTGTCGATTTCGTCAAGAAGTATGAGCGGATTTCCGCTTCCCGACTGTTTTATAGCGGTGATAATTTTACCCGGCATTGCACCTATGTAGGTTTTACGGTGACCTCTGATTTCCGCCTCGTCGTGTATACCACCTAGCGAAATTCTAGCAAAACGTCTTCCCATACATTCTGAAATTGTTTTACCAATAGAGGTTTTACCAACTCCAGGAGGACCAACAAGACATATAATCTGTCCTTTAATATCAGGTGACAGCGCATAGACAGACAATAGCTCTAAGATACGCTCTTTCACCTTATCCATACCGTAAATATCACGATTTAAAATCTTAGCGGCACGATTAATATCTGCTGTAACAGGCGTATTGGCGTTCCAAGGCAATTCCAAACAGGTATCTATATAATTTCTCTCAACAGTGCCCTCATGTGAGCCCTGAGGCATTTTAGAAAGCTTTTGAACATGACGGACCAATTTTTCTTTAACGCTATTATCGGCACATAATGCATCAATCTTTGTGAAATACTCATTAATTTCATCGGCAGAATCATCACCGTAAAGCTCATTGCTTATGACCTTAATTTGCTCGCGTAAATAATATTCCCTTTGATTTTCATCAATAACTGAACGTGTTTTTTCGTTGATTTTCTTATCAATCTCACTGATTTCGCGTTCCTTAACAAGCAATTCTTGGATAATTTTAGAACGCTTTATGTGTGATGTCTGCTCTAAAACGTACTGCTTATCATCAAAGGGCGCAGGAATATTAAAAGCAATATAGTCAGCTAAATATCCAATATCCGAAGATTTATCAACCGTCATGAGCACGTCGGGTGCGAAATTCGGCAACAAAGCAGCAAATTTATGAAACTGTAGCTTAATTCTTCTTAAAAGAGTTTCCTTATAAACTTCTCTGTTTGTTATTACTTTTTCTACACACTCGGTAACCTCAGCCGTATAAAAATTAGAACCACTTTTAAAATTCTTATATTCTGCTCGGCAAATTCCTTCAACCAAAACCTTTATTATATTATCAGAAACCTTTAATATCTGTTTAACCTTAACAATGCAGCCTATATCATACAAATCGCTTCGGGTAGGCTCTTCTGTATAAAAATCTTTTTGAGTAACTACAAAAAGTAAGCGATTTGAATCCATTGCAGCTTTAAGCGCATTAGCAGATTTAGGTCTTGCAACATCAAATGAAGCTGTGGTTTTCGGAAAAACCACCAAGCCCCTAAGGGCTAAAAGCGGCATTGTAACCGCTGTTTCTTTTACATCAACCAAATTATTTACTCCCAATCGTTAGTTTTGTAAATTGCGGTAGCATACAAAGCATCATTAATTAAGACAAAAGATACTGTATTATCAGCGAATTCATATTTTACTACCTTTCCGCTGCCGCCACCTAATACAAAGAAGGAATTGTCATCATTTAATTCTTCCTCAGTATATTTAAATTTCTTTAATGCATCCTTAATTTCAACGCTTACAGTTCCGATATCAAAACCGAAAGCCTTTTCAAAGTTTACAATATATGAAATACCGTTTTCTTCATTATCCTTGTAATAATAATACTGAAAATCTCCGCCATCAATCAAAACAGTTTCTTCACCCTCAACAACATTATATACCGCATGATCCTCAGTTTTATCATTAAAATGCTCCTCAAGATCTTTTTTTATGGTTTTAATGTCAGTACCTAAGGGATATTTGCATTCTGGCATTGAGCCGATTTTTGCATAGTATTCAACATCTACAGATAACTCACCCGAAGATGCATCTCTTTTATTACAAGCTGTGAATGTAAGAATAAAAAGAATGCTTAAAAAAATAACTAATAATTTTTTCATTTATTATTCTCCATTATTTTTATTTAGCTTTTTAAGTAAACAGGTTCTCAAATTCCACAACTCTTCAGACAAATCAACATAATAGGAATGCGGATTTTCAAATCGTGTAACCTCATCCCAAAGTGAATCAACCTGTTCGGCACGGTATTTTGAAATTTCCGAAACACTTGGATTTTCATATACTTGATTTCCCTTATCGAAAATCTTAACCTGAAGCTTTTTAGCAACATAATTAGTAACAACCTTGCGTTTCCAGGTATGAACGGGGTCAAAAATCTCATAAGGTTCGCTGCTGTCAATCTTCTCATGGCCTAAGGTAATAACATCGGCAATAGCTTTTCCTGTTTCACGGTCATAAAGCCTCCAAGGAATTTTAACTCCCGGTAAGGTAACCTTTGCCGTATTTTCACTGATTTTGATTTTGGGAATGATTTCACCGTTCTTTTCTACAGCGGCAAGCTTATAAACGCCACCAAAAACCGCCTCACTTGAAGCAGTTATAAGACGTTCGCCTACACCGTAGCTATCAACCTTAGCCCCTTGGAAAATCATATCCCTAATAAGATATTCGTCCAAAGAATTTGATACACAAATCTTGCAGTCGGGATATCCTGCATCATCAAGCATTTTACGTGCTTTTTTAGAAATATAAGTAATATCACCGCTATCAATACGAATGCCCTTTGGTCTTTTGCCAAGAGGCCTCAAAACCTCATCAAAAACCTTAATTGCATTTGGGATACCCGATTTTAAAACGTTATAAGTGTCTACCAGTAAGAAACAGCTATCGGGATATCTTTCTGCGTAGGTTTTAAATGCAGTGTACTCGTCAGGGAAAAGCTGAACCCAACTGTGCGCCATAGTTCCAGATGCCGCAACACCGAAATCTTTAGCTGTAAGCACACAGGAAGTACCCATACAGCCACCAATTATAGCAGCTCTTGCGCCATAATATGCAGCACCATATCCATGAGCACGACGGGCGCCGAATTCCATAACCGCTCTACCGTCTGCGGCACGAACAATTCTGTTAGCCTTTGTAGCTATAAGAGATTGATGGTTTATGGTAAGTAAAAGCATTGTTTCAAGCATTAAAGCCTGCATTATAGGCCCTTTAACCGTAACAATCGGCTCCTGCGGGAAAATCACAGTACCCTCAGGAATAGCCCATACATCGCACGAAAACTTAAAATTACGCAAGTACTCAATAAAGTCATCTCTGAAAAGATTTAAACTTTTTAAATAATTAATATCATCTTCAGTGAATTTTAAATTATTCATATATTCAATAAGCTGTTCAAGACCTGCCATAATAGCATATCCGCCATTATCGGGAATGCGGCGGAAAAACATATCAAAATAGGTTATGGTATCCCTCATATCACTATCAAAAACACCGTTTGACATTGTAAGCTCATAAAGGTCCATAATCATTGTGAGATTAAGTTCTTTGTTTTGCATACCAATCTCTGCCTTTCTAATATTACATCTTTTCAGGTGAATCAATTTTCATTAGTGTTAAAACGTTTTTAATTACAGTAGCTGTAGCACTGCAAAGAGTAAGTCTTGCCTGCATCAAGGCCTCATCCTCCACCTTAACTCTGCAAGCAGCATAGAACTTATGAAACTTTGTTGCAAGCTCTTCCACATAATGAGTAATCTTCGCGGGGTCATAGGTCTTTGCAGAAAGAATAATTTCATCTGTTAGAGCAGCAATATGAACTATAAGCTCACGTTCCTCAACGGTGCTTAATAGTGAGAGCTCGTCCGTAGTGCATTTGCGCTTTATAGTCCCCTCACCAGCAAGATTTCTGATAATACTGCAAATACGTGCATATGCATATTGAACATAATACACAGGGTTGCTGTTTGACTGATTAACAGCAAGGTCAAGGTCAAAGTCAAAATGGCTGTTTGGCTCACGCAAATTAAAGAAAAATCTTGCGGCATCAATCGGCACCTCGTCAAGCAGTGTTACAAGTGTTATAGCTTTACCCGAACGCTTTGAGGCTTTAATAACCTCACCGTCACGCACTAAACGCACCATCTGCATTAAAACAACATCAAGACGGTCAGCATCAACTCCAAGTGCTGTAAGTGCACCCTTAAGACGTGGAACATATCCGTGATGGTCTGCACCTAAAATATCAATAGCTTTATCAAATTTACGTGTTACCAATTTATTATAATGGTAAGCAATGTCAGGCACGACATAGGTTGGAACACCGTTTGCACGAACAAGTACAAAGTCTTTATCGCAACCAAATTCAGTAGCCTTAAACCAAAGAGCACCCTCTTCGCTATAGGTATATCCGCTTTCCTTTAAAAGCTGAATAATACGCATTGTTTCACCGTTATTGTGAAGCGTACTTTCTTTAAACCAAGTATCGTATTTAATACGGTATTTGCCCAAATCACGCTCAAGACCATCAATATTTTTAGGCAAAGCAAATTCAACTAAAGCAGCGCGACGTTCTTCCTCAGCTTTTTCAACATAACTATCACCGTGAAGTTCAGCAAAAGCTTTTGCGTGTGCAATAATATCATCACCGTGATAGGAATCCTCTGGCATTTCAATGCCCTCTTTATAAAGCTGTAAATATCTTAGGTCTAAAGATAAACCGAATTTATTAATCTGATTGCCTGCATCGTTTATATAAAATTCACGCTCAGTATAATAGCCGGCGGCAGACATTACAGCCGCCAAACAGTCACCCAATGCACCACCACGGGCATTACCGATATGCATAGGACCGGTAGGATTCGCTGATACAAATTCTACAAGTACCCTTTTACCCTCACCGTAATCACTTTTACCGTAATCATTACCTAAGGCTTCAACGTCAGCTACGATATCAGCATAATAGCTATCCTTTAAGAACAAATTGATAAAACCGGGACCTGCTATCTCCGAAGATTTAATATATGTGTTTTCAAAATCACAATTTGCTATTATTATCTCTGCAATCTGCCTTGGTGATTTATGAAAAAGTCTTGCCCAAACCATTGCAGCATTAACTGCATAATCACCGTGCTCTCGGTTTGATGGAACCTCAACATTAAATGTTGCTAGCTCTGCATAATCAAGTATGCCTTCATTCATTGCCTTTTGGGCAGCATTAATTATTGTATTTTTTATTTGTTCCCTTGCTTTTGCTACTAAAACTGACATTTTAATTTACCCCTCTAATTGAAATATTAACACTGTTGCGGCTTATAACACGCAAATCAGAATCAATCGTGTATTTTAAATTGATATGACCTCCATTTTCAGTAAAACAATAATCTATCGATTCACCGAAAATGCCGATTACCAAATCACCTGCCGTGGTGCTATAAAAACAAGTGTTTCGTTTGCCTTTTTCAATAACCATTTTGCTTTTTAACGCACCACTTCTTTGTAGTATAACAGAATCATCAAGCCTAATAAACAGCTTTGTGCTGACTTTTTCACCGTTTTCAAAAAGCTGACCCTCATCATAAGCGATATAATACTCGCCATCCTTAAAGCCAAATCTTCCGTCGGTAGTGAATTCAATGGTATCGGTATTATCATCAATACCCTGAACTCCTTTAATATCAATAATTACATCCTTAATCATAAACTGCTAATATTCACCTGTTCTACCTTTCCCTCATCAATATTGTCATCCAACAATACCGAGGCTATTCTTCTGAATGAATCGGGCTTATCGCTAACATAGAATGCGCTTTTACCATCAATACCGCTATCATTCAACATTTCATTTAGGCTTAGATACTCTTTAACTGCCTTTGCTGTTGCAATACCAGCATTGATAAGTGTTACATCATCACCAACAATACGCTTTATAGCATCACTTAAAACAGGATAATGTGTACACCCTAAAATCAAAGTGTCTACCTTTGCGTTAATTATAGGCTCTAAATATCTTCGCACCGTTTCTAAAACGACTATATCTTCAGCGCTGTACCATCCCTCTTCAACTAATGGTACAAACATAGAGCAGCTACAAGCAATAACCTCCGCTTCGGGCAGAATTTCTTTAATAAATCTTTCATGTTGTCCACTGTTCACTGTAGCGGCAGTACCAATAACGCCAATTTTTCCATTTCTTGTAACCGCAACAGCTTCTCTGGAGGCGTGAGAAACCACCTCAAAAAAAGGAACAGGAAGGTCGTTGGATGTGTCTGAAGCCACCGAAGAAACAGTACCGCAAGCAGCAATAATCGTTTTAACATCGTGTGTTAATAAAAATTTTTCATCCTGTGCGGCATAACTTTTAATAGTTTCACGACTGCGAGTTCCGTAAGGCACTCTGCCAGTATCACCAAAATACACAATATTTTCATTAGGTAAAAATCTTGAAAGTTCTTTAACAACAGTAAGTCCACCAAGACCCGAATCAAAAACACCTATTGCACGTCTGTCACCCATTAAAACAGCCCCTTAAATTAGTGTATATTTTAAATATATATTTGTATTCAATCTATATTACCATATTTTAAAGCTTTTAGCAACACTAAAATATGAAAAAACCGCCTTATTTTAGATAATAAAGCGGTTAAATTTATAATATTTTGTTTATTTTGCAAGTGGGTGGAATTTTGCATATGCAGAAGTATATTTACTCTTCATAAGCTGTGCATATATTTGCGTCGAAGAAATATCATTGTGACCGAGCATTTCTTTAATATCCGAAAGCTTAGCACCGTTCTCAAGAAGATGCGCCGCAAAGGAATGCCGCAGCGTGTGCGGTGTAATATCTTTCTTAATTCCTGCCATCTCAGCATAATGTTTAATTATCTTCCAAAAACCCTGACGAGTCATATTAGTGCCCGTCATATTAGTAAACAGCCGGTCCTCTGCTTCGTCTAAAACAATAGCGGGTCTTACATTAACAAGATAGTCCGCTATGCTCTTAACAGCACCAGGATAAAGCGGAATAATTCTTTCCTTTTTACCGTTATGTAAATGAATAATTCCTATTTGTAAATTAACATCCGTAACCTTTAAATCTATAAGCTCTGAAACCTTAATTCCAGTGGCATACAAAAGCTCAAGCATCGCCTTGTCTCTTATACCCTTGTAGTCGGTGCTATTAGGTTGTGAGAGAAGCAATACTATCTCATTAGAATCAAGCACACCAGGTAGTTTTCTTTCAGCTTTTTTAATTTTAATACTATCAACAGGATTGCTTTTTAGTAAGGATTGGCTTATTAATACTCGAAAGTAACTTCTGAGCGACGCCAATATTCTGCTTTTTGTGGCATCGGATTTACCAATTACAGATAGATATTCCATATATTTTTGCAAAAACATAGTATCAACTTTTGAGATATCTGATAAATTTGCGGCGGCACAGTAATGAGAAAATTGATTAATATCTCGCATATAAGATTCAACTGTATTTGCAGAAGCTTTCTTATCTTCTAAAAGATAAGATTTAAAAGTTTCGATATAATCCTTCATACTGTACCTCCTCAATTTTATATTAATTTAGATTAAAAACTGTTAGAAAATTTCCGCAAAGTAAAGCATCTACCAAGGCGGAGAATATTACAATAAATGTAACAATCAGATACTTAAAAGAAAAAGATTTAAAGTGAAAGGATAAACTAATTGGCATTGTTTGCGGAAAAGTTAATCGAGTAAGCATTAAAGAAAACTCAAAAGCTACACACATAGCATACAAAAATCCAAAAACAAAAATCACTACAGATGGCAAAATCAATACTGTATAAAAAGCAATGCCCTTTAGTGAGTATTCCGCATAAAGAGTTGCCGCTATTCCTCCAAATAAAAAGCTCTTAAAAGAAACAATAATCGGAATAAATACTGAACCTAAAACCGAGCTTCCGCAAGCATACCCAAACAAAATAAATAGCATAGAACTAAAAAAAGAATTCGTTGCAATATTTAAAAATGTTTTATCGGTTCTATCTTCAATAAAATCATTTAACAACGCCGCATTCCAATTTTTTAATAAATCATATTTTCCCGAAATAATAACAGCTACAATAAACCCTAAAATAAAAAACGAGCTTAAAATCAGTAAAGTTCGGTTTTTAATTATAAATTCAATAATTTGATTGCAGCTTTTTAAACTTACTACTTTTCCCTTACGCATAAAATCACCTATTCCTTTTCTAAGAAATAATATGCATAAATAGGACAAGATATAACTTCTAAAATTTTATTCAATATTTGGTGCTATCGTTACCGCATTGACACAAAATATTGATTGAAGCAAGATTTATGTAAACCAAATCGAAAGGGCGAAAAAAATCAGCCACCTTTAAAAAACAGGAAGCTAATATCATAAAAACAAGCGTTAATACGCTAAAAATAAGCGATATATTATTTATACACTATTTTTTAAATTATGTCAACCACTATTTTTAAAAAATATAATATTATGTCAACTCTTTATGTTAACCACACAATATGTAGAAATATTGCTATTATGCAAACCCAAATTATTGTAAATTAAGTCTTTAAATTTCAAAATAAATATGTTATAATAAATTAAATTATAAAAACGAGGAGTTTTAAAATGAATAAAACCGTATTAATCACAGGTTCTTCTAAAGGCATAGGAGCTGCAACCGCAATTTTATTTGCACAAAAAGGATATAATGTTGTTATCAATTTTAACGATTCCTATCAGTCTGCTACCCTACTCTGCCAATCTTTAGTAGCTAACGGATATTCTGTTATGACTCACAAAGCCAATGTTGCAAACAGGCTAGAGGTTGAGCTTATGGTTAAAGAAACTCTTTATAGATTTGGAAGTCTTGATATTCTCATAAACAACGCAGGTGTTGCACATGAAGGCTTAATCACCGAAACTGACGAAATTGATTTTGACCGCATAATTGATATCAACCTAAAAGGAGTATTTAATTGTTGTAAGGCTGTTGTTCCCTCAATGGTAAGCAGACAATCCGGAAAAATAATTAACATATCTTCTATGTGGGGTCAAGTGGGCGCTTCCTGTGAGGTAGCATACTCCGCCTCCAAAGCGGGCGTTATAGGTCTTACAAAGGCTCTTGCAAAGGAATTGGCGCCAAGCGGTATTACCGTTAACGCAATAGCGCCCGGTCTTATTGAAACTAGTATGAATTCTCATTTAACGGTTGAGGAATTAGCCGAATTTGTACAAACAATCCCACTAGGTCGTATGGGTAATGCCGATGAAGTTGCCGCCGCCATTGAATTTCTAGCTTCCGATAAAGCAGACTATATCACAGGTCAAATTCTAGGTGTAAACGGTGGATATGTAATTTAATTAAACTAAGACCGATATAAATTATTTCACATCGGTCTTTTTTTACGCCTTGTTCGAGTCCCTTTAGTTATTCTATAAAAAAAGAACATCACCTTACGGTAATGTTCTTTTTTGTTGTTGGCACGCTGAAAGGGACTTTGTCTCGGCACTACCGTGCCTATCGCCTCGCTTATCGCTCGTTGCCGCGGCTAAAAAACAGTCCACCGGACTGTTTTTTTACGCCTTGTTCGAGTCCCTTTAGTTATTCTATAAAAAAAGAACATCACCTTACGGTAATGTTCTTTTTTGTTGTTGGCACGCTGAAAGGGACTTTGTCTCGGCACTACCGTG